>CBFCWH010000028.1:0-1555 GCA_965601585.1 uncultured bacterium | reverse complement strand
ATTTCACCTTGTATAATTAAATTGTATTAAATTAACTATACTTGCCTTTCTTTAAGATTTAAAACCAATCTCCTATAATGAAATTACAAACGTTGTGGAGTGTGACATTATTTCACCTACTCTTCGAGAGTGTTAAGTAGGATACAACCACAACTAATATGATAAATGTGAATTAGCTAGTTACACTTCGAGTGTGCATTTACAAGGTTACATTCATGTCAGTTTGTGGGTTTCATAACGTTTGATAAAACAAACAAGGAGGTTTTTTATTTTGATTTTTATTGGAATTGATGTCGCTTCAGAGAAGCATGACATCATCATTATTGATGATTATGGAGAAATCATCAAAGATCATTTTACGATTAATAATGATTTGAAAGGATTTAAAAAGCTTCACACAGAGATTAAATCCTGTATGAAGCCTATTAAAGACATTCATATAGGAATGGAGGAAACCGGAATATATCATGAAAATCTGCGAGATTTTCTGATATCTAAAGGTTATTCTGTGTATACTATCAACCCATTATTAACAGCATTTACTCGTAAGTCTTTATCAGTCAGACGAACGAAGACAGATAAGATAGATTCGACCGCTATCTGTATCTATTTAATGAATAACGTTAGGAATCTCCAGTCCTATACGCCTTCATTATACTATATTGATGAATTAAAACAAATTACTAGAAACTATCACACAAAGAAACGCCTTCTAGCCAAAAGTAAATCTGAATTAAAACGATTATTACACATTTCATTTCCTGAGTTCAAGAAACACTTCAACCCTCTCGTTGATTGGGCTTTACGGCTTCTTTATGACTATCCAGTACCAACTAAATTCAACGGAGTACACATTAGTACTATTCAATCTAAACTGCGATGTCATGGTGATCGACATCACAAAGCAATCCTCATTAAGAATCTAGCAAAAGATTCAATAGGCAAGTGTCAGTACACTCACATTTTTTTGATTAAATCGTGTATCGAGGATATCTTTCATTACAGTGATCAAAAGAAACAGATCACGAAAGAGATTACCAAGAAAATGAAAGTATTTCCTAAGATTATGTCGATCCCAGGAATAGGTCCAATTAATGGAGCAACTATTCTAGGTGAAACAGGAAGTATCAATCGTTTCCCTAATAAACATGCGTATTACGCTTATTTTGGGCTTGATCCCGTCGTTCATGAATCAGGGAAATACAAACTTAAAAGATCCAAGATTTCAAAACGTGGTAGCAAGTATTTAAGAACCGCAGCAGTGAGCATTTCTCGTATTGCATGTGTAAGGTGTAAAAACAACAAGTTTCAAAGAAAATATACGAAACTTATGAAATCAGGAAAGCATCACGATTCAGCTTTATGTGCAGTGGCCAAAAACATAGTTCATTCAATATATCATTTATTAAAACAAAACGATACATTTGACGATAACAAATAAATCTAACCTTTATTTTTTTACTTAAACCAAGGTTCTTTGAATCTCTTTTAAGTATGTCATAGCTACAAAAAAACAGTTAATCTAAATGTTTACTTGATTTATTTATAGCTAGCT
>CBFCWH010000027.1:0-1586 GCA_965601585.1 uncultured bacterium | reverse complement strand
TTACCAAAGCAGGACTTTCACCTGCAAGCACCTGCAAGCTTATCTGGGCACGCCATACATCGAACTTGTTCTTCGATACATCTATCCCTACGAAGATAAAACTCATTCATAGTACCTCCAATATTTTTATAGTGGCTGAGGTCCTATGCCCCTCTGTGGTGAGTGTGCGCACTTCTTCGCAAGTCCATGAAGGCACATAATCCCCAGCCAAAACAACCAGGAATTATGTGGCTCATATCGTGTGAATGCGTGCACCGCCACGCTCACCTGGGGTTGTACGTTTCGTAGAAGGTCCACGAATGTGGCCTTTGAAGGAAAACACATAACCCCAGCCGAAGGATAAAAACAGCCAAGAGACATAAGGGCCTCGCCAATAGTCTCTAACACGAAAAGGAAAAAATGGAATGATTTTGTATTTATTGTTTTTTAAATGAAACAGAATCCAACCATAGTTACAATCCTGAACCAAAACAAATTTATTGCCCTACGATAATAGTATCAAAGTATATAGCAATAAAAAATCGAGAGGAGTTGGAAAAATCAATCGATTTCAAGTTACTGGTATATACTTACTACTGATTATGCTTATATTTTCTTTCTTTGAAGTGTGTTCCATAAATGCAAATAGCGAATGGACAGAATGGAGAGGAGACACATTTCACACTGCATTGGAAGATGGTGAAGCTCCAAAAAGAGGTGAATTAATATGGAAATATGAAACGGGAGGACCAATAAATTCATCACCAGTTTTTAGAGATAATGAAGTGATAATAGGTTCAGATGATGGATATCTTTATGGGATTAATTCCACAACAGGAATATTGAATTGGCGGTTTAAGACGAATGGTCCAATCCGGAGTACTGCTCTAATAAAAGATGATCTTGTATATTTTGGCTCAATGGATGGTCAGTTTTATTGTATTAATGTCTCAAAGGAAAGGGGTGATCCGTTCCTTGTTTGGGATTATACTGCTGAAAAGGGAATAATTTCATCCGCTCATTATTATAATGGAACAGTTTTTTTCGGAGATCTATCTGGACATTTGTATCGAGTGGGAAATGGAATATTACATTGGAAATATCGAATCTCCCGTAAAGAAATATGGTCTAGTCCAATAATTGATTCTTTAAATGGCTATGTTTATATTACTGACATCGGGAACAGTTGGGTTACAATAAAATTAAATGAGGGGACCCATAAGAGAACTATCGGATTATCTGGTCAGACGAACTTTTATTCTACTGGGGTTTTAGATTCAGGGACATTGTTCACGGTTGGAGGGGATGACAAAAAACTACATGCTCAAGTAGTTTCAATGACACATGATAATTATCGGTGGGGATTTTATATTGGAGAATCTGCTTTATTGGGGTATCCACTTAGCTCCCAAAGACACATGAAATCTGCAATTACAAAGATATTTATATATCAATATATTTTAGATAATATCTGCCGTTATATGCCATTATATCATAAAACTTTTAGGAGTAAAGTGGATACCCCATTTCTGCTTATTCAAATCCTGTAATCAATAATAATCGGATTTACTTTAATTCGATTAATTATACATGGTGTTTACCTTTGA
>CBFCWH010000026.1:0-1700 GCA_965601585.1 uncultured bacterium | reverse complement strand
CATTCTAGATTCTCTTACGATTATCTCCACTATGAATTACAGCTCAGATCGATCTAATGTAAGTCTATAAAGGTGAGAAATGATTAATATTCCATGAGGTTCAGCGGGGTGATCTTTTGTTTTGGATTACAAGTGAAGTCACTTTCAAACACTGTCTAAAAAAGGGAATTTTAACCTTGCATTACCCAACATGTTAGGTAATGCAAAGTTTTTATAGTTATTTGGCTAAGACTTTATTTCATTATAGAGTGATGAATATTAATGACACATTGCATATCACCCGAGTTTGAAACATTACTCCTGCACGAAACCGATATTATTCATAACATACTCCACACATGATCATTGTAGCTACCCATTCAGCATCAGTTATATTATAATCATATCTATTCTTAAAGATATTTGTAGCATATTCTATACCTGCATCAGTTAAAGTCCAGACAGAATAATTCTTATATTTAGTTCTTGATAAATATCCATTAGATGTAAGTTTACTTAATATTCTAGAGGTATTATTCTCAGGTAGTGATAATTCTTCAATCAATTCACTAAATGTAACTTCGGATACATATTGATCCTTCAATTTATACAACATGTAACAAAGGATCCTATGACGACGATGAGGAAGATAATCTTTCCAGTATTTAGTGAAATTAATATATGCTAGTGGATCTACCATGGGGAGGGCACCCCCTTACATTCCATAAGTACTTAGGGAATGGTAAGTTTTTATAGTTATGGGGTTTAGATTTTATTGCATTATCGGGTGAAGAATATTAATGACACATTGCATATCACCCGAGTTTGAAACAGAACCGTAGTGTAAAGGAGAGGACTCTGTTTTTTTGTCAAATATCACCCTAATCAAATCTTCATTCGAAATCAATTCTGTTTGATCTAATCCAAAGATGATTAAACTGAATAATATGCTCCTATTCCTCCAAAGGAAAAACCGGGGAGTGATCTAAGATTGAATTAACATTTCATTGTTTTCTTCAAACTGATATTTATACCTTATAGTCGTTAATAAGAAGTTAATGACTATAAGATGTTCAACCTTCAATCATCGATAGGGATTCAAAATTTTAAATTTTTATCATTGCCAAGAAACATTCAAATAATCATATAATCTTAGTCATTCGGTGAATTATTTGGAATCATTAGGAGAAGTAAAGGCCATTTACTTGGGAGACGATAACACGAAAAAGAGCGCAAGTGGAGAAGGATATGATATGGGTAACTGTATCAAAGTTGATCTTAAACCTTCACTGATAAGAAAGAAGTTCAACACCCTATTGATTCCCTGGGATAGGGTTGTGAAGGTAATCGTTCTAGAATGATTATTGATGGTAGTAAGAATCTTATGGTTACCTCCAAATATTAATGATCTTAATTTGATCTGAAAAAATGATTTCTCCTTTATCTCTCTCTATTTCTTAGGATTTCTAAACCAATATTGGGATTAGTCCAAATGGTTCCCCTTAATGGAAAATAATTGTATGAATATTACTCCAATGACACTCTTTTTTTTATATGGCCTTGGCGTTTAACTCTCATCAACCTGATTTTTTTAGATATTTAACAAATCTATGAATCATTATTATGATATTTATTGATATTATTTCGACTATATATCAAATAAGTTCCATAAGTATAAGTGTGGGAAAAACCATCTGGATACGTCCTACCACAGAGGTATC
>CBFCWH010000025.1:0-1867 GCA_965601585.1 uncultured bacterium | reverse complement strand
TACGATTATGCATTTTTCAATCTGCGTCTACATTCATATTTCTCAGACAGGCTCCTTAATTAAGATATTAATGTTAATTATTGTACTATTATGTAGATAATGATATGATTTTATTGAAATTCTTCTATATGAGATAAAAAAGAAAAGGACAAATTCTTTGTTAATGTCATAATATCATCTTTTCTGAAAGATGGTCATCCAAAGATGCCATCATTTAATGGGGCCAGTATATCATCAAGAATACATGGTTCATCCATCTTGACCATCCATCTCTACCATCTCGGAGCATCTTTTTTTTTCATCTTTAGACCATCTCAAGCATCTTCCTAAGACCATCCATGAAGATCAAACAACATCTATAGATCATCTAAAAGATGGTGTCAACATGCTCCATTTAAAACAACTCTACCAATCATGGATGATATCATCTTTTACATCATGGTATCATCTTTTCCTAAAGATGGGCATCTAAAGATGCTATCATTTAATGTGGCCAGTATATCATCAACAATACATGGTTCATCTATCATGACCATCCATCTATGTCATCTTTGAGCATCTTTTTCATATAATGAGCATCTCAAGCATCTATCTTAGACCATCTTTTATGCGATAATTAAGATGATACTTCCAGCATCATCCAAAGTTTCATCCTAACATCATCTGGTATCTTGTCTAACATACCCCTTTTGATCTTATCCTGGAGTGAGTAAAGGACATGCTTTGGTATCCCATACTGTTCAGATACCCTGGGATTAAGGTTCATGATAAGGTCTTTCAGGTTAGTTAGATCCATTACAATGCTTGTATCATATCTCTCATACCCATTCTTCCCTACTCCCAGAACGTCTGACTCTTCAAGTTTGTTTGATTCTTTCCCAATATGGATGATTGATCCAACCTGAAGGTGTTTCCGTTTCAAGATCCCTATATCACCGTCAAATTTCGATTCTGGGTGTGTATAATAATCCCAGAACACCTCTTCCATGGATTTCCAGTACTGGATACCCTTCATCCATTCCCCTGCATGGTACTCGATAAACGGCTTGTAAGGAGCTTCATGGTATTTCTTGGTGTAAGGGATAAGGGGTTTGATATCTTCCAGTGTGTGCTTTCTATTCTCTCTTGCTGTCCCTACTATTACGAAGTTGAAAGGTTTGATCTGGTGAAGGTAATCTTTACCCTTATTCAGCATCTTGATCCTTTTCATGATCTCAGGAGAGGATATTGATAGCTGACTGATAGCATACTTATTTCTGTATGATTCCAAGACATCCTCGAGGGTCTTTTGACCATATACAATAGATAATATATCCTTCCAGATCTGTTCGTGCCATTTACCCTTAGTATCCTGGAACGGATTGAGAAGATGACCCAAACCATGAGAGGAATACTTTCGAATAACAGGTTTTCCATTTCTCAAGTTATAGAGAACATACCTTTTAGCCGATATCCCATAGAACCATAACGTTTCAAGTTTACCCGTTTGTTCATTGAAGTTTTCCTTTTCCATCTCGAATATCTCAGCATCGAAGTTGTATGGATTTAGACCCGTGAAGTAATCCTGGACATCCTTTACCCTTTCAATAGGAACGGCCATACTATCCGTATCACAAAACGCATACGTTTCTCCGTGGTCCATTAAGATCCGTTCCGTTATAGCTAATATTAATCTGGCTCCAGATGTAATGAAAGCTCCCATGATGGGATTGAACATAGCTCCATTTTCCTCAATTTTATTTTTGACAGTCTCAAATTTGTCCAAACCATAAATTTCCAAATTTGTTTCAGATTTTTCATTTGTGTTAATTTCAACCTAGCTTTGACAGTTAAATAAAAAATGTGCCCGTCGTTAACTTTTATTTAT
>CBFCWH010000024.1:0-1921 GCA_965601585.1 uncultured bacterium | reverse complement strand
ACTGTCAAATATTAAAATGTGGTCAAATCAGTGGTTAAACTGTCAAAGTCGGGTATTAATTGAGATTATTAAATCTATAATATCACAAGAAAAAATGGTAAAAATCGGAAAAAATTTTCCTACTTGTGCTTAATTGAGCATAAAGCGGAAAGGAAATCCATCGATTTTGGTGGTCTCAACACCATAGGATCCAGGTTGTGGTCGTATGAATTATTTGTTTCAGAATATTAAAGAATTGCCTCTTCTTGGGGGGTATAGGAAACATCATTCTTCTTCTATCCACATATGCTTTCCACATTTTTTACAAATACCTGGTAATTCACCCTTGTATTCAATTCCACATTTTTTACACTTCCATTTGATATCCTTAACTTTATCTGGGTTAAGTGGAAATGGATGCATCTTCTCTGAATCATTAAACCAAACTACTTTCACCCAATTAGTTTTACAATTTGGATCCATTTCATTATACCCGATTTCATCATCAAATGATAATACAATATGATCACCATTATAGCACGATCCATTTGATGCACAATCTTCTGTTAACTTCACTAAATCTACATCGGGACTGAAAATCCAATTATTCTTGTTATTTGATTCTCCTTCGGTATGCTTCTTTTCTTTTTCTTGTTGATATAGAGAGGGATTTGAAAACAAGGAGGATATTTCATATCCACATTCGTTACATTTTGTATTCCTGATATCCCAAATGGGTTTACTTTTTCCACATCGTGGACATTGATATATTGGCATTTCAATCACTTCATAAGAATATCATAAGAGCATAGGTTCCATTTTTATATTAATATTCCATTTTATCAAAGATATTCTTTACTTTTTCATCTACATTAATTTGATTGAAAATCAATTTTCTAATATTAATTATTATTTCTTTCGCATCCTCCATCTCAATATCTGTTGGAAGGTAAAGTGATTTCGCAAATCCTTCAAGATCTGGGAAGAGAGTTGAGGAATTGATGTTAATTTCATAAAGAAGTTTCATAATGGAAATTTTCATTTTAGTTGGAATAATGAATTTTACTATTTTATTTCTTAAAATATATTCTCTTTTCGTTGGAATATTTTTCACTTCTTTATCTAAAGTTACATTTCTATGAATTTGCATTGAAGAGAACAAGTTCCATAGGAATGGTTTGGATAATTGAATAGGATAAAAAAAGAATCCCTGTTGAACGGCCATCCTCTCACTTTGGATACTTGGTTTAATTAATACGACTCCATCATTTCCATTCCATTCTTGTAAATTACTTTCCACATATGAATTAATATCATTTTCTCTATTATAATCATCTGGATATGATAAGAACAATGGATTAATTGCCCAAATACAACTAGAATTGTTTTGTTTTGGTGTTGCAAAGAAAAGTGAGATATAGATTGATTTTGTAAAATCAATCATTCTTGATGGACCACTATAATGTCTCAGAAGTGAATACCAATCAAACTTATTATTATATGCATATGTATTATTTAAAAAATGGTGAGCCCTACTTTTGAATTCTAATATATATCTTTTCTCATATTCTCGTAAAGTATTTTCCATATCTTCATTCTTCTTACTTGAGCCTTGAATTTCAATTATTTTATAATAAAAACTTAAAGCTCTCTCAAAAGTTGATTGTAACTTATACTCACTATTTGAATGGCCTCTAAAAAACCAATTCTTACCAGAAAGAAGATCTGCAATTGATATGAATTCTTCAATATCTTTAATGTGGTAACTCCTAAATGGATGAATGTTAAATTTACTCATGATCATCTATCCTTCCTATTAGATAGAATATAATTTACTTACTTAAAATAATTAATGTTACAGATATTGCCTTCTTTGGGCTGAAAAAGGATTTTCATTCATTTTCGTCTCCATGGTAGCTATGGAAATGAATCATATAAATCT
>CBFCWH010000023.1:0-1950 GCA_965601585.1 uncultured bacterium | reverse complement strand
AGAGTTGTCCCAATAATGTCTAAGTTTTTTTGTCCCAATTGTGAAAATGGCAATAAACACTAATAAAGCTTTCAATACGCTTATAAATGGGTTAACTATCAAATAATTGTAATCAATTACCTTTGTTCAAGAATTAGAGATAAAGGTGAATTATGTCGGGAAGATTTTTATGAGGAAATCGCTATGATTTTCCTAGGTTTTTAAAATGCAAACCAATGATGTTTTGCAGAGATACGAAGAAGAGCTCATTACAGCTCCTAAAAAGCAGTATCTCAGGATATCTGAAGCGGCAAAGATTTTAAATGTTTCGACTAAAACTCTTCGCCGATGGGAAACAGCAGGAAAACTCCGTTGTGTGCGAACAAAAGGAAATCAGCGACTTTTTCCTGTTACCGAAATTCTACGAATGCAACTCCTCTCTCCGAAGGGTAAACAACAAGCAAATAACGAAGTAATTGCTGAAACAAAGGTTGAACATCAGTCATCAGCTAGACATGAGTTGAAAGCAGTAAAAGTACAATTAAAAACGCTCAATATTTTACTAAAGGATGTAATCACACCTCAAAATGCTATTATTACAGTGAAAGAACTCGTTACAATGATACAAGAGCTAATAGACAAGCAACAAGTATTAAAACCAGTTAAAAATAGTTGTGATGCGCTGCAAGCAATGTTATTAGCTTTAAAACTTGAAATATGCGACTCTTTGCTCCAAGATGAAATAACTCAGACAGTTGAAGGAGTTTTACCAACAACCAAGTCACATACTCCTGCAACCACCTTCACTATTGCTCGTGAAACTGCAGGCAGAGTTTTTCAGATACTGACCAAAGCAAGTAAGGATTCAAGGTTAGCTACGAAAGAACAAACAAGAGCAAAACAAATTTTAAAACAAGTCCTTAAACCATACCAACTTCTTACTAGTAATCTTGTGAAGTATTCCGAGGGTTCCGTAGAGCATGATGTGAGTAGATTATTACTTACACGCCATCCAACTGATTATAATTTGAGACGGAACACTTGGTCTGTTAGGAGCTTAACGAAAGTTTGTCAAGAGGTTTTAAATACGAAAAGTGCCAGTAAATCACAAGTTGGACGATTTTACAAAAAATTAGGATGGCATCGCCCTGTTCAACACAAACTTATCAGTCCTGATCAGGAATTCGGCACAAAAATGAAAGCTATAGCTAAAACAATGGCTCAAATGACAGAAAATGATGTAATTCTTTATGGAGATGAATTTAAATTTACAACAACGAAAGTTCAAGAGCATATCATGCCTAAATATGCACCTAAAGGACTACAGTTTCGTATAAAAGAGGGTACTGGAAATTATTTCGCTCCAACTCAAGAATTAAAAATAACAGGTCTTTATAATCCTTGTACTCGTGAATTGGAAACAACAGAATTACTTAAGACCTGTTTTGACCAATATTTCCCAGCATTGGTCAGTTTGCTCAAACGGTTTTTCCAGCATGTAAAAGGTCAAATCTCGATAATTCTCGATAATGCTGCAAATCATCAATCGAAAAAGCTTCAAACCATGCTACAAAAGATTTTTGGTAAACGAATTCAAGTACTGTTTTTGCCTACATATTCACCTAATAGAAATCCTATCGAACGGGTTTGGAAACAACTTTTAGGAGCTGTTACGCGTAATTGTTCTACAAAAGAGGAGTTACAGAAAGCATTTGATACTGCACTTAAAGAACAGCAATGTTATCGCGATAAACACTCTCATCTCACGTTAAAGTTACATTGTCCAATATGTAAAGAGACATTTGTGTTTTCTGGCACAAAAAATCCTCATACTATCGAACATGTAGAACAACATCTATGTTTTTCTATACCAGGGTTAAATCCTTACGCCATTCAAATTCTTACTCATTCTTTGGAGGTTAATTACTAAAATTGGGACAAAATGACCACGTTTATTTTGGGACACCTCTC
>CBFCWH010000022.1:0-2016 GCA_965601585.1 uncultured bacterium | reverse complement strand
GCGGACTCGTTACCATAAAACGGGGAAACCCTCGACAATAATCCTGCCCTCGAAGAAAGCCGTGACCAAGTTCCGGAAAAAGATGAAGGAGCTGACCTCGCCATCAACAACTTACATGGACCCCAACGATCTCATAGCCAAACTGAACTGTGTCATCCGAGGTTGGGCGACGTATTTCAGATATGGCTGGGTAAATCGTCTGTTTAGGAAACTCGATAAATTTATCCATTTCTGTGTTGGCGGGTGGCTCAAGAAGAAATTCAGGCCACATGCCAGGAGCAAGAAGAGATTAAAAGGTCCAGGTGTAGGAAGCTGGAAATGGCTCTATGATCGGTTCTTGAGCAGGGATGTTATGGGTAGGCATCGATGGGATGGAGGAAAACACTTCCTCATATCAATGAGAAAAGAAGTTCGTCCACTCAAACTGATGCATTTCCCGAATGACGTACCTACGATATTCAACAAGAAACCGATTCCCAAACAGACTTATTTCCTGCTTTCCGAAGTTGGATCTGGCCTCAAGACTGTTCACGGAATGGAGTTCTTGGTCCAACGGCATAGTAACTGGTTGAGAGCCGGATGACGGGAAACTGTCAAGTCCGGTTCGGAGAGCAGCAGGTGGGAAAGTCCTTTCCCCGAGGTCCGCACCTCCTGCTGACTCTACAATTAATCATTCCTCAATAGAATTGCTTTCTCCTTTTCTCCCTTTTAAATATATAAAAACACCAAGTCCAATTATTAATAAAAATATCAATACAATCACAATTAATATTGTTGGATTATTTGTCTCATTATCATCTTTCTTCCATTTATTTGAATCATTGAGATATGCATCCAGCTTCAAACCAGTTGTTGAATCCCTTTCATCCATACCTTCGTTCCATCTGTCCGGATATCCGTCTCCATCTGTGTCAATGGATGCTGATGGATCTAATGGAAATGCATCGGAATTATCACCGAATCCATCTTCATCCGTGTCATTCCATTCCAATTTATCAAGTGGAAATTTATCACCATTATCACCACGGCCATCCCCATCGGTATCTATCCATTCATATCGATTATTTGGAAATGTGTCATTAACATCAGGATACCCATCCCCATCGGTATCTAACAACCATGCATCTGGGTCCATGGGATACCAATCAGTATTGTCACCGATGCCATCTTTGTCTAAATCCCTCCACTCACTGGAATTATTCGGAAAAGCATCTATATTATCTCCCCAACCATCCTCATCGGTATCGTTCCATTCTGTTGGATCTTCAGGGAAGATATCACTATGATCTCCGACACCATCTTCATCAGTATCATTCCATTCTGTTGGATCTTCAGGGAAGATATCACTATGATCTCCGACACCATCTTCATCAGTATCATTCCATTCTGTTGGATCTTCTGGGAACATATCTCGGTTATCTCCCCATCCATCCATGTCGGTATCATTCCATTCCAATGGATCTTCCGGGAACATGTCTCGATTATCTCCCCAACCATCTGAATCGGTATCATTCCACTCGGTAGGATCCTCGGGAAACCGGTCTCGGTTGTCTCCGTACCCATCATAATCAGTATCATTCCATTCGAATGAATTATCGGGGAAGATATCCCTGTTGTCCCCCCAACCATCCTGGTCTGTATCGTTCCATTCGGATGGGTCATTTGGGAAGAAATCCCTGTTGTCTCCCCATCCGTCCTTGTCTGTATCGTTCCACTCATTTGGATCCTCTGGGAAGATATCTCCGTTATCTCCATACCCATCTTCATCCGTATCATTCCACTCATTTGGATCATTCGGGAAGCGATCCCTGTTGTCCCCCCATCCATCCATGTCAGTGTCGTTCCACTCTGAGGGATCTTTCGGGAATCTGTCTCCGTTGTCTCCCCAGCCATCCTCGTCAGTGTCATTCCATTCTGAAGGGTCGTCTGGGAAAACATCTCCATTGTCACCGTATCCATCTTCATCTGTGTCATTCCATTCTGAAGGGTCGTCTGGGAAGACATCATAATGATCTC
>CBFCWH010000021.1:0-2086 GCA_965601585.1 uncultured bacterium | reverse complement strand
AATTCTCAAAAGATGTGTATGAAAATGATTCCCTGATTGTATGGGATGACTATCCCTTATCTGTAAACTATCAGAATAAACGGATCGATCCTCTTTATGAGGATGATCCAATGGTTCGTTTCTACTTGACCTACCAGGATGACGGACCATTCATCGATCCGGAAAATGATTTTTCAGTTTTTAAAATAATGAACACCAGTTCTGGACAATGGGATGACAGTTATGATGATGGTCTGTTACATATTGATGTTCTGAATGACGGATCAGGATCATGGTATCTGGCCATTACACCCAAACCTGAACAGAATGGAAAGGTCAATATCACTCTCTTTGCGGAGGATGATCATTCATCGATAACTCTTACAACCACTATCGAGGTCCTTCCCTTGAACGATCCTCCGATTGTCAGGTACCTCAAGATCGAAGAGACGGAATATCCGGTAGAGTTGAGTTCGGATGGATATTTCATAGATATCAGCGAGAAAGTTACGATACTGGAAGATAATAAGTATGACTTCAAGATAATAATTGATGATCTTGATTATGATCATTCCGATATTGAATTTGAAATTGACAGACCCAGATCAGATGATTGGCACGGAACCCTTACGGTTGATGATAAAAATGGAAATATGGTATTGATCCCTGATAATGACGACATAATTGCAGGAAATGCAAAGATTTTGGTATCCATTGATGACGGGGGAAAAGGTGGTAAGGTATACATTGAGATCTTAATAGAACTCACGGGTAGTAATGACGATCCTGAGATTGAGATCCCGATTGATATTTCACTGGTATTTGATCAGTTCGAGGAGATAGTTATCATACCGATTTTTTCAGATATAGATCCTGATGATACTCTCACATTAGATATCAACCTGGATCATGAGATAGGTGAATATAAATCCATCGTGGATGTACTTCCAGAAGCTAATCTGAGGTATGGGTACGATTGGACCTTCAACACGGTGACAGGGGAGTTGACATTTCGTTTGAATGACCAAAACATCTGGAAGCAAGGAGGAGTCATGAAGGATGCGGTTGCAATAATTCTATCCTTTAAGGTTTCAGATTCAGCTGGGGGTTCGGATATTGCAGCAATAAATCTGACATTGAGGGATGTTAACGAGCCACCAACACTTCCCTTTATGTTCGAATATGTGATAATTGATGAAGATCCAATTGACCCGGGTTTTCAAGGGTTGACCGTTTCATTCAAAGCTTCGGATGGAGTGGATCCTGACATGGATGAACTGACCTATATCTGGGATTTCGGTGACGGATTAACTGAGACAGGCCTTCAGATGAATCATACTTATTCTGATGAAGGAACAAAGATGGTTAATCTAAGGGTCTCTGATGGGGAGTATACAACTGAACCTAGAAAATCCATGATCAACTTGGTAAGTTCAACCCATACTCCTCAACCCTCAGCTGATGAAGACTCTGAAGATAATTACAATATCTTAATAGCAGCAATACTAGGACTGGTATTAGTCCTGATAGTCGCAGGGATGGTCTTATCTATCCTGTTCATTCGAAAATCTGCGATCAAGGAAGAAATAAAAGAAGAATAGAGGCTCCTAACAATATAGATTTTTCATTGATTCATATCGATTCCATTTCCGTCAAGAACTGGATTATTTAGGTGGTAAATTGGAGAACTTCAAGGGGCTTTTCCAATTCGATAGCTTTGATAAAAATAACAAATTGATAGCAATGTATCCTGCAAACAAGAATTCATTTTCAAGTTGTAAGTCAAGGTTTGATCTCAAATCAAACAAAATAGCGTCGAACGTTCGCCATTATAAATAAGAAGTGAAATAAAGGAGATAATACATTATATCCTTAGGTTTGAGGCTGAGAAATATCAATTTTCCTTGATTTGAGGTGGTTGTTCATAATGTCGGTTTGTGCTCGTTCCTTAGCATTTTCCTTGATTTTGATGATCATACTAAATGGTTCGATACATCTTGCATTTCAAACTAAAGAAAAAAAATATTTCACTCTGATCGGTGACGTAAACGCTTCCTTTGAAGGTGGAGATGGTACCCAATCAAACCCTTATCTCATATCCAACATT
>CBFCWH010000020.1:0-2154 GCA_965601585.1 uncultured bacterium | reverse complement strand
GTTGACTCTACGGAAACTGTCACGTCCGGTTCGGAGAGCAGCAGGGGGGAAAGATTCATTCATTTGGGTCAGCACCTCCTGCTGACTCTATAAACAACTTCTCACCATTTAGATTTTGCCGTATTCGGCGATTGTAGGCAATGGTCTTATCACTTATTTCCATCCATGTTTTCTTTGAGACTATTTCAATAAATTAAAAATTTATCCAAAATTCAATTTCCCACGCTCCTGACATTGCATTATCATACAAAATTCCTATTGTAAGTTCGTATGTACGATTTGAAGGTGGAAACAAGGATGGATCAAATGCTTTTTCATAATTAATATCTGTCAACCTTGCTGAGTAATCCTCCATATCGATATTCTCATTGAATGGATCTCCATCATCAAGGTTTCTAATATTGACATATATTTGAAAACCTCCTACAGCATCGTTAATGTTTACTCTTACTGAGACATCAGGTTTTGACAAACCAGAATAAACTGGAGAACCTGTTCCAACTCCCCTATACAAAAATAACCTTAACTCTCTGAAAGAATCACCAGAGCGAATATGATGCCTATCTTCATTATATATCGGTATAGTGGTATTTCCATATCCCATTATAGTTTTAGTAATCACAGAAACGGTTACATTATAAAAATCTGATTTCTCATAACTAATATTTATTCTCTCACCGCGTGATATGTTTCCATCTCCCAGATCCCATAGAATTACTGCATTTTTAGGTGCTCCTTCAATAAACAATATTAGTTCTTCACCAGTTCTTATTTTTTCTCCAATATGAAATATCTCAAATCGTCTTTTTTCTTGATCTTGTTGAGTAAAATTATTAATTCCAATAACAGACAATATGCCGATAATAATTACCATTATTAAACAAATAGATCCAATAATGATTACTTTTCTTTTCATCATAAGATCATCTCAATTTGGATATCACTGTCAAAAAAATTGCCTTCTTCGTCCATTCCGGGAAATCTCTTCCTGAGATCTCCTGCTTTTCTAATAGTGTCATTTTCGTTAATGAAACTTTCCTTCCCTGGGTGGGAATGGGTAATGAAGTCAAGTTTTCCCCCTTTTCTTAATAGGTAGAAGCTTTAGATTCAACCATATTTTAAGCATTGTTGATGTTATTCTTAAATACTTATTATGCTCCGGAACTCTTTCAATGATTTTCCATTGCATTAATTGATTAAAAGCTAGGTCAAATTCTACTTTTTTATATTTCCCTTCCTTTTGACATCTGTGACTGATAATCAAAGGAGAAGCCATTTCTCTTTCATTCAATAAAAATGCTCTTAAAATTCGCAAATGAATGTTTTTAAAATCGGTAAGTTTGAATAAGGTCTGAAAATGTTTCCGGTAAATGGTATCTATAGCTCCAAGATGATCAGTATCTCCTTGAATGGCCAAAACAACATCTTCTCTTCGGATTAAATAATCATTACAATACTTAAAACAATGATAACCAATTTCTTGAAGAAATCCGGGAATGCCGTCTGATACCTCGATAAGTGTTTCAATTGCCTGCCTAGTAATTTTCTTTTTTGGTCTTCCCCTTCTTAGTGCTTTTCTTATCAAATCTTTAGATTCATTATTATCTAATCTTTTTAATTCAATCTCTGCTAAAAATAATCTAGTGAATGATTGATGATCTTCAATACATCTTCGAAGGCCTTTTGGAGTTACAGTTAATATCATACAAAAATTTCTATGGCCTTTACCATGAAGTACTTCAATAAGATTTTTTAGAAAAGATCCGAAATATTCCTTTTTCGCAATTTTTTCAGTTTCATCTAATGCAATAATAAACCCTTTATATTTTGATTTTGCAGCCTTTAAAATCTCATCCATAACATAAGGAAAATTCGGGATAATATCTTCCTTTTCCTTCCTTTCAATATCAATTCCACCTCCAATTCCAACAGCAGAAAAATTGAATCCTTTTATCATTCCAGCTTTATCTTTAAAATGTTCTTTTATTCCCTTACATGATTGGAATTCTTTTAAAATAACTGCACAAATATCTTCAATATTTCTACATCCCCCTAATCCACAAATGGCATAATAATAATTCCCAATCTCTTTAGTATCCAGTTTATTAGATAGATGCTGGATATAGTAAACTAAAGAGCTTTTTCCAATCCATT
>CBFCWH010000019.1:0-2687 GCA_965601585.1 uncultured bacterium | reverse complement strand
TTGTAGAGTGAAAGGATCTTCTCTGGTTCTTCATCGATACTGCTCTGAAGAACAAAGAATCCTTCCAATCCGTTTACATATGGATTGGGAATATCACCCATCACTGTCTGCAAGGAACCCTTTGTCAGGATATATCCATCCTTACACAGATACTCATCCACTATCTTGCCAGATAGTGTCTTCTTCAGTTTCTGTTTGTTCTTCTCCATTTCTTTCAAGAACCTCTTGTTCTTGCTCTTCATATTGTTATTGTAAAGGTCTTCAGAGAAGAACACATAGTTGTACTCTCTCCACATCTTCACCTTCACACAGGTGTAATTCTTGCCATTCAATGTGATTGATATCTTATCATAGTCTGGATGATCATAGAAACTGATCAGATGCTTGTATGGTCCAACCTTCTTTGGTTTCAATGTGAGATATTGAAACTTGTTGGATCTAATGAGCTTCTTGTTCTTTTTCGTATTGCCACCGCAATCGAAGATGAGAACGCTGTTCTCATCCAGTACGTACTTCGCAGTTTTCAGCATGAACTCGAAGTGTTTCTTGTCCTGAACGTTCCCTTTCTGAATAGTAAGTGCTGTAGGGATATCGTTCATCCCTGTGCAAATCCCGAATGTGATCTGCAGTTTTCCAGGTTCGTTGTCCCTGGAATAACCCAGTTCACCCATCTCTGATTTCTCACCTTCGAAGTATGTTGATGAGAAATCTGGGAACTGTTCCTTGGTGACCAGACCATGTTGCAGGATGATATCTTGGTGTCTTTGAACAATGAACTGATAGGATTTGCCAACCCGTTCAAGCGTTCTGTTGAACGTTCTGTCACTCCTTGGTTTGGAAAACCCAAGCCATTTGAAATATTCATCAGGCAGATCTCCCAATCTGCAAATTGAATGGCATTCCCCCATTCTATTTGCTATCAGAAGTCTAACGCATGGGATAAAATCCTGTGCTTTCCCACCTACTCCATCAAGTACCTGTTCGAAATATCCACCAAGTGAATCGTCAGCCTTTTCTATCAGTGCGATGCTACCTAATCCGAAGGTTACGTTTCCTCCCATTTATTCACCAAATAACTGAAGGTCATGTAGCCTTCTATATTTTATCTGGCGAGGTCAGGATAAAATATTTGACGTTCAGATTATTTACTTTTACGGCGGTTTTCGGAAGGTCTTCTTTATCTTTTCATATCTTCATACAAATCCAATCCGTACAAGAATACCAAATAGACCTTGGAACATTTTCAAAGTAAACCTTTGTTTAGATGTCAATTTCAGATCAACAAAGAATTCTTTCTTGGAATAATATTCATAATCAGCATGAGATTCAATTGTGTCATCTTTTGTTAACGCTTTGAAGGCTGAAAACCAGATCAGGTGGCCAACCGATGGTTTATATTTGAATGGTTTATTCATTATTTTCACAAATTTTTGTGCCTTTTGTTTCAATTTCTTGGATTGTTTGTTCCTTTTATTATCATTCATACCAGGAGAGTTCATTACACCGATTTTACTGATTACTTTTCCACCTGATGACATTAGTGCAAGTGCATTCATTGCTTCTTTGATCCCTCGATAACTACCACTTGTTATTAGAATCATGAAACGTTGATTGAAATATCGAGGTCTATGCATCAAATAAGAAAAACGGTCGATAAAATTCTTCATCCGCCAATTTACGTTCATAGTGTGATTTGGGCTCGCTAGTATCACTCCATCAGATGATTCAATTTTATCCATGATCATATCTCTATCATCTTTGAATGGACAAAATTCCTCACCTTTTGTTAAACATAAATGGCAACCATTGCAACATTTAAAATCGACTTCATGTAAAAACAAATATTCGTATTCGCAATCACAATTCTTCTTATGAATACCTTCAATGGTTTTGATAGCATCATATGTATTTTTTTTTCGAGAGCTGCTAATTATGGCAAGAATTTTCATTTCAATCAGCTATTTTTTTTAATACAATGGTATTTATCATAAATTAATTCTAATTTAGCTTCCTCAGTGAGTTAGGGAAATCATATTATCTCCATAGTGAGGATTATTTTTTTGTTTTTGGCCATTTCCATGCATAAAGAATTATAAGAACATTTACGAGAAGGTAGCCAATACCCAGAATGAACTCCCAACCAAACTTCGCCTCGGTCAGGAATCCGATGTTCAATAAAATGAAAACTGGAGTGATACACATATTTGCCAATCGAGCGATCTTTGCTTTCCCTGCAAGAGACATAAGTATCATTCCACCTTGTAACAATGCAAGAGGAGCAGCGACGAAGAACAATAGTTGATTTGAAATAGGATCGTTCAAATTCTGTAAAAGGGACACCATATCTCCAAAGGACCAAAGTAGAAAATGTATAATCCATAAGGAAGCAATTAGAATTCTAATGTTAACCTTGAGATCTTCCAATAATATCGAATCCGTTTTTGATTTCTTTCCTTTACCCATATAGTTCACCCAAATCGCCCCTAATGAGAAATTAAATATTTATTAAATGTTTAATTATTAGGCAATAAACCATATGATCACATAATCTAAAACATTTTCCTTTTCGTGTTCGATATTATTGGCGAAGTTATAATAGTTGTTCTCCTATCCCTTCTCCTCATACTTTGATCTGTCTCCTGGTTTTTCTCTCTTTCCTTGCCTCAGATCTTGCCTTTTAGGGCTGA
>CBFCWH010000018.1:0-2842 GCA_965601585.1 uncultured bacterium | reverse complement strand
TGCTTGAAATGAGCAAACTCCGAGCAGTCCACATTGGAGGTAAATGGCGATTGTCTGAGATCACCAAGAAGCAGAGGTTGATACTGGAGGCACTTGAGATTGGTTTGCCCGTGGACCCTTAAACCTCGTTACTATTTATCCGGGAGTTAAGGATAAAAACGTTTTTTTACTTGATCAAAGAGATTTCAAGGAAATCAGAATTACATACGGCAATGGTCAACAATTTTACCCTAAGATTCGCGGGAGTAAGATCTGTTATTTTGACACAAATGTAAATTCTAATTTAATTTTGACAGATTATCATACCAAGGAAAATAGAACGATATCTTTTCCTGATTCAAAAATCGCTTATTCATTTGATATTTCAGAAAAATACGTAATTGGAACATTAAAGAATGACTCTTTCGATTTTGAAGAAGATATTTTCATATATGATATTAATAAGGATGATCTCAGAATATTGGATCAACCAGTTGGAATGAAAGGATTCATTTCAATATATGAAAATAAGTTTATATGGATTGATTATTGTGATTGTCAGAATATCCCATTAGAATGTGGAACAATGGCTGATAATGTAAATATCTACTATTATGAGATTTGAATTGTAATTATTTTTCGATATTTATTCACTTTCCCCCCAGGAAAGGAAAAATTTTATCGCTCTTAGTCCCTTCCTTTTTTCGCCGTAATTGGCAAATTTCTAATAAAACCAAAGTGTAGTTCTTAAGAGTATTTCATATGAAAATATACAATGGCTCGATGAATATCATCACAAAAGTGAAGAATATCAAATGATATACTACTGTGAATCCCAGGAATCTAAACCAATCCTTCTTCTTTTTTGGCCTGAACAATATCAAAGATCCTATTGAAAATACCCAAATGGCTATGATATTCAAGAGACTGATCAGAATTGATATGATGATCTTTGGCTTCTCTTTTCTGAAGAATATCAGACCAGCAATGGCTCCTGATATCCATGAAAAAATTGCGAATGATAGAAATCGTTCCGGTTTGAAGAGATATCGTTCGGCATTCGCCATATCAATTCTATGCTCGTCTTTCACCACATCCGGTTCAATTCTCTTGAAATATAGGTCCTCTGTGAACTTATCCGCCTTGGCATTGATCTCAATATAGGTATATTTGTTTGAGTATAAAGTCTGGTTCTCCAGGTAATGTGATCTCATCAGATCTCCGAATTCCTCGGTTACCTTCTCAAATGACCAAGTAGAATATTCAGGGTTGGATTCTATGAAAGACATGTAAGCAATGTAATCATAATCATAGAAATCCTCACCCCGATAATATGTCAACTTGGAATGCTCCTTCAATTCGATCCCATCTTCAAATTCAACGTAGTCATTTATCAATATACTAATAGGAACCTCCTGGTCACCATATTCGCTAGTCAGCAACATGGGGTAGTAGATCTTAGAGGTAGGGAATTGAACATATAATGCTGGTGTTAATCCTTCAAGCGAATTACTGTTAATCCATGTTATAATAAATGAGAAATCATTCTCAATATAATAGTCGAATGAGTCCAGGCTTCCCATTTGAATTGGTAGACCTTTCTCATTCAGATATTCAATTAGGGCAATAGGGTTATCGGTTGATACCAGTTCCGAATTGATACCGTGGAATTCGATCCTTTCATGGACATAGACACCGTTAGTGCCATCCAAGCTACCATGAGCTTCATCGGTAAAAGAAGAACTCCATAAATAAAAGAAACGAAGTCCTGGTAAGAATGAGGAATAATACATTGATAATAACTCCTTCTTGTATTCCTCCAGCTGCTCTTCATATGCTTTCTTAATATTCTGTCCCCGGAATACTAGCATGTTGGCTTCGATATCGAATCCAATGAGATCATGGGAACTTGGGATAGGCAAAATCCATGTTGAATTGCTTACATCCTTCTTCTCGATATCTATTTTAATCAACATTTTCTGGATGCCTTCTTCATAGTCGATCATTGCATATTGGTCCTCTTCAAGTAGGAATTCAAGTGATTCCTCACCATAGAAAACACATCCATCTCCACGCGCACTATATAGAAAAGGAATGACAATAAGAAAACCAGCTATCATTAACTTGGATATTCTCTTCCAGTTTCCCCACATCTTATCACCTCTAATACTTATAATTGGAATTTAATGATTGTCTATGGAAGAAAGATGTATAAAATCTATTTTTACCTTTCCCTGCTCTCATAATTCAGGATTATTTATAGAAGTTAAATAAGGATTGTCTACATGTAGATTTGGATAACATCACCAGAGGTGTTCATACTGAATGGCTTCTGAATGAATGGAAAAAACAAAATGCGAATATTTATGAACTAATACCCTCTTTCATTTCTATCTGATTTCTTTCATTTATCATGACGACTAATCTTAAGGGAAGACGCAAAAGATTAATGGTGTGAAGATGTTTTCAGAATAGGATGAAAAGGAAGAAATGAGGAGGATAATATTTTGAGATTTGAAAAGAAAGATAAGAATAATTATAATGAAAATGAATTAGACAAATTTTTAAAACAATTATTTTCTTACACATTTATTTTTTCAATAATGGCCATAGGTGGTGAATTCATTATGATCTTTATACATAATGATTTTAGAGTCGGTTTTTTTATACTCTTAATGGGAATGGGAGTAATTTCAACTAAATCATATAAAGCAAGAAAAGTATTCAAGAATTTCAAGGTTACAACAAAATAAGAATCCGACTATCGCCGTAATTGGAAAAATCATTATATTTATTCAATCTTGAACAGAATACATTTTTCCTTTTATTATAACAATAAATTCAACTATTATTATTAATAGAA
>CBFCWH010000017.1:0-3332 GCA_965601585.1 uncultured bacterium | reverse complement strand
AAATCTTGGCAATAGCTATTGTATGATGTTGGGATACTGATTACTTTTTTAATTATATCTCTATGAATTTCATTATTTCTAAGAAAACTTACAATTGAAAATCCATAAGTGGTAAATCTATCCGAACCGGAATCAGAGAAAATTACTCCTCTGGCGTTCCATTTTTCTCTTAACATAATAAAATCCTTTGGATTTTTTATATTAAATTTCTTACAGATATTAATATAATCATCACGCCATTCCGCACCTCCGTTGCAAGAAAAAATGAACCAACAAAATAAAGTTAGAAAAATTATTTCATCAATACTAGTGTCTCTTAAATCATCTAAAAATTGGTAAAATAGTGTCGAACTCATACCTTGCATTGAATGATTATAAATCCAATACGTATCAATATCTCTTATAATTTTATCAATAAAAATCAGTCCAATATTTGTTATGACAATATTTCCTTTTTTACTATAATCAATCATTTTATTTTGAAATAAACACCTCCATTCTGCATCAATAGGAATTGGATTTTCTATTTCACATACATCACATGTTTCATAATAATCATTTTTATAATCACATAATTCAAATACATTTGAACCATATATCATAAACCATTTCCTTTTGAAAATTAATTGAGATAAATATATAATACTTTCTTTTGGTAATTTCAAAAACTCTTCTAAATTATCATTAACATATTTTTCGTCTTCTTCATTTTCCAAAATTAATCCATATGACCTTGGAGATTTATACATATTTTTCACCTAAATGAATATATTATTGCATCAACGATAATATTGGGTATTGTGGTATTCCTAATATTAATTATTGAAATTACCTTTTTTTTATCACTTAAACAACGCAATCTTAACATCATTTATTTTTATTTTCACCTTCCTCTTCAGGTAATTCTCCTCATTATTCATCTCTCTATCTATGATCCCGATTTTGCCTATCTCGGCGATAGCTGGAATCATTTTTCTTTTTTTCCATAGTTCTTTTCCACCAAAGGATAAAACACTTTTTTAAAAAACACTGCTGAAAGCGGAATGAATATTGTCGCTCCTAGAAAACAAAAAATTGCTTGCCATAATAAAAGAATATTATCTGTAACAAAGAAGGCTACAAGGCTCAATAATGATAATGCTAAGAATATAATGAAACCCTTGATTTCAAGTTTATATTCCCTTAACATATTGCTATTCATTTTTCCTTCTCCTTCCCTCTTCTAAACCAATTTCTCTCTCCTCATATTGCCGTATTCGGCGAATTCGGGAACCATAATATTATCATTTCAATCTTCCAATCCATGATTTATAGGCTTCCTTATATCCTTTTGGTGTATAATTATTGAATTCATCATTATCTGTTTTATAAAAAGAAAAGATTATTAATGGAACAATCAAAATTAATAATAAAAAACAAATTAAACCCCATAAAACAAATACTATATTTACTATTAACATTCCTAATATAAATACAATTGGTTGTTCGGAATTATTTTCAAAAATATAAACAAAAATTGCAACTACATTAATGATAATTAATATTAAAGATACAAATATTAAATTTGATATTAATATTTTTTTCCACCAAATCTTAAGTATTTTTTTATATATTGCAAAATTCATTCCTTCACCATTTTTCATTAATAAAAATGATAATATCAGCACTTATAATTTGCCAAATTCGTCCATTCTCCGCAATGGTATCCTATGTTCCTCTTTTCACCTCATAATAGTGAAGGAACTTTATCTTTTCCCCAGGTATGACCTTAATCATATCCTTTAGAACAATATTTGGAACAAAAAGGAATACATTACCTTGGTTTGATTTAAGAGTTAGATATCGCCCCCAAAATTGATAAGACGTTTTCAGTTGATTTGGTCCTGCAATCAGCATTTCATTAATTTCTCGAAGATCAAACTGTTGAGTGTTCGATAGTGATAGGAATTTCCTTCCACCCATGAAAGACGATCCTCGGATATTATAATAGTAATATTGAGATCTGAAATACCCAATAGTGACTATGATAAAAATCATAACTGATCCCATCAGTAATAAAAATGTAAATAAATCTAAATTATCATTATAAAATAAATTTTATACAATAATACATAGGGGGATAAGACTGAATAACAATAAGGTGAAAATAATAAGTGTCTTATTCCAAATTTTACACATGATTTATCCTCTCAATTTTGCCATTTACGTCCATTAATGGAACACCTTCTTAATTTTTCTAAAAACATTTTTTCTTATATCGGGTCGTGCCTCCAGGATATGAACGGTAATTAGGAACATGAATAATAGTATGATAACAAAACCAAATATTGTATAATCCTTTATTCTAAAAGCCATTAATAGAAAAATAATGAATAATCCATCCACTAACAGCAAGGGGAAGAGTTTCATAACAGCCTTTTTCAATGGTATCATTAGTGATCACATTCCTCTTCGGATTATAGATGAAATAGCTTCCTCAATTTCCGTACGTCCATTTCGGGAAACATCAGTATAAGGTCGAAGTTTCTATTAAATATTGACCACATCTTCCATTTTCCAATTTCAATTCAGCTCCACAAATGATGTATTCATCGAAATCACCAAAGTCATCAGATCTGAAAACTCCTTTATATTCAATGTTTCCTCCTGTTTCAGTAAAAGATTTTATTGAAAAATAGTCTGGTTGCTCTTTTGAATCACTCTTTAGAGTGAAAAATGAAATTGTTGCACTTCCTATGAGATTTTCAGCAGTCACATTCAAAAATATTAAAGGAGATGAGACTCCATGGAATACAAAAACCCATTGGTCAGCTTCTTTGGATGTGATTGGGGTGAGGTCTCTGAGAGAATTTCCTGACCGTTTGTAATACGCATCAAGGTTTTTTACAGAGATAGTAATATTCGTCTTCTTTTTTATCCCATCCTGTAATATAATACACATAATATTGAAATGATCAGAATATTTGTATTGATGAATGACATTATTTCCATAAGTTGAATTCCCATCACCGAAATCCCAGGTAATATTTGCATCATGTTTTACGTCCTTTACTTGAAAATTGAAATCATCATTAATCCTACCAGACGTTTGATTGACAATTAAATTAGGTGTGAAATCTTGATTTTCTGAGATCTTTGCTTTTATAATAATGAAACTAAGAAATGATATTGATATTAATAAGCAAATACCAACGGTAATGGTAATTATTCTAATCATATTCTTTTTCATAATTGTCCTCTCATTTTTCCTATCGTGTTAGAACAAAAACTTGCCGTCTTCGTCCACTTTGGGAAACACTTCCATTGTTTTGCTCCCTTTACTTCTCGCTACA
>CBFCWH010000016.1:0-3866 GCA_965601585.1 uncultured bacterium | reverse complement strand
AGACTTAAAGAAAATTTATTTGAATAGTGAAGGTGATACCTAATATGGACGAAGACGGCAAGTTTTTGTTCTAACACGAAAAGGAAAAACATTCAATTATCAAAACTTCAATAATTCAGTGTTGAACCATAATCATTATATCAATAGTTCTCCACATGATAACTATGGAGATGAAGGGGGAGATCATACTTGTAGTTGTATTGATCGTATCTAATCTAATCATTTACCCTTCGGAGGCAAACCAGATTCCTTCCCCACTTTCCTATGAAACTGTCACGATAAATGGCACCTCAGAACTTGTCAATTCGGACCTATTCATTGGGGGATCTGGTGTATCGACAGACCCCTATATCATCGACAATCAAGAATACGATACGTTAGGTCTTGCAATTTCCAATATTGAGGGGGTTTTAATCGTAAGGAATTTTTCATTCGAAACAAAAACTAATACATCTGCGTTGGAGATTGTTAACATATCTACTTGCATTTTAGAGAATATATCGATCTCAAAAAGACCGCATCTGATACAAGCCACGGGAGAAACTCACCTTATAATAAAGAACTCAACATTTTCTGACATCCCTACACGATACGAGTATATTTGGAACAGTTATACAACTCCAATAGGGATCTCGATCGATAAAGAGCTTCACGTTGAGAATTCAAGCTTTTATGGAACGTATAATGGAACTGAAAATGATCAGAATATACTACAGGGCTCAAAGATCACCATCACAACATGTCTTTTCAATCTCACCAATGTAGGGGTTTATGCAGAGAGGGGAATTTACAATATCAATAATTGTACCTTATACAACTCATCCGGTATTGAGTTGAACGACTATGTCCAACCTGCATCTTCATTCTCAGTCTATAACAATTTGTTCAATTGTTCAAAATTAGAAGTTGGATTGGTCAATGGCGCTGACATAAGTAATAACCGTTTTGAGGGAATAGGTTCCAAACTTCATATTGGTAGATCGTTTCCAATTATGAGCAATGTTAGGAATAACTCATTTGATAATTCAAGTGGTTTAGGGGTATATGCATCTTATAATACAATGAACTACTATTTTATAACCGAAAATATTTTCTCGAATTGTCCAGATGGAGCGATTCTTCTTAGTAGATCGAGTGTAAATGAAGTCTATATTTGGAAGAATCATTTCTACTTCAACCGAAATACTGGACAAAATTTTTCCTACCCCCAGGTTTCAGTAAAGGGAACAACTCATGCCGGATATCATGATGTTTACTGGCATCGGAACTGTTTGGGGAATTTCTGGACGGATTGGACCGGACCTGATGATGACAACGATGGAATTGTTGACGATCCTTACATCATACAGAATCGGACCATTTATCCAACGTATGAGGATATCACAGATGAATATCCACTGACAAATTCCATTTTTGACATCATTAGACCAAATATCAGAATAATTCAACCAATATCATCAGACCAGATCGATCAGGAATACATTAAAGTTACATGGCTTTCCTGGGATGAAGGGTCAGGTGTGGATAAGGAATTTATTAGTCTAGATAATGAGACCTGGACTGACGTTACTAATCAGAATTGGTGGTCTTTGAAATTGATCCAAGGTCAGAATTCCATATACATGAAGGTTTACGATCGTGCAGGTCTATATAATTGGACCTCTGTTTCAATAGAAGTTATAGATATAAATGGTCCTCTTGAAATAATAAAACCCGAAGATGGTCAATATTTTCAAAATAGGAATATCACGATTGAATGGTGGATAAACGAAGATTTCACTATAAAAAATCAGTCGATATTGATCGATGGAATCGAAACCGATCTGGAGATAAATGAAAGAGAAAAGGAACTTTCACTGGATGAAGGATCTCATGATCTAAAGATATATATGATGGATGTTAAGAACTGTGTGATCAATGATGAGATTAAATTCTTTGTGGATCTCACTCCACCATTAATTAACGTGATCTCTCCCGAAGCCGAAACCGATTATTCAAATAAACTGATACGATTCAAATGGAATGTTATTGATGATCTTGGAATACGTTATATCCAGTATAGAATCAATAAAGGTTATTGGACCAATCTGTCCAATTATTGTCAGGGAGAAATGGATGTATTATTAGGTAAAGGAGAACATGCGTTTGAAATCAAAGCAGAAGATCTGGCTGGCTGGATCTCAATTAAAGAAGTTTCCTTTTCGATAGGGAAGAGTGGTATGGTTAATATTATAAGACCGATAAATGGAACCGTCACACATCATGATCAGATCATAATAGAATGGACATTTTCTGGTTCAATGGAAATTGAAAAGACCCTTCTCTTTGAAAAGAGGGGAAATGAGCAGATCAATGTTACATCCTTGAACTCTTACACAATGGATCTGGAACTTGAAGGATCATACGAGTTTGTTATCAGGTATATTGACAGTCACTCGAATTATTTTGAGGGCTCAGTATTTATTTTCAAAGATACCACTGTTCCAAATTTGAGAATTCTTAACAAATCTGAATATGTGAACTTATCACCAATGGTGATCAGATGGTATAACTATGACCTGTATGGAATATCAAACCTTTCATACCAATTAAATAATAATGAATGGAATGAAATTAGTAACAACGGCCATATGACACTTTTAGATCTCAGAGAAGGGAAGCACATATTCAGGTTAAAATGCTATGATAGAGCCGGAAATATGATGGAAGACGAGTATTCATTCATCTATGATGTCACTTCCCCGGAATTGATGATTAAGGATCCCATTGGCAATACAGTTCTCGGGGATGCGATCCAAGTTATGACCTGGGATGTCGTAGATGAATATCCAATCGAGACACAGATCATAATGATCAATGGTATTGATAGGGATGTTGGAGCTACAATAAGACAAAAAGAATTCGTTTTTCCAGATGGTCACAATGAAGTTGAAGTTATAGCCTTCGATCTTGCTGGTAACTATGGATCCACTACAATAAATTTCTTTATCGATATGGAGAGACCGATTGTGGAGTGGGTATCATCGCCTTCCCATTTCTCAAACAACTCAATAATCGATCTGAAATGGAATGCTTCTGACAATTTTGGGATCAATGTGACATATTTGCTTATTAATGGAGACAGGATTGAATTGGAGATGGGGAGATCTCATTATGTGCTGAATTTAGTAGAAGGGGAACATGAGATTCAATTACACGTTATTGACCAGGTAGGACTAACAGATTTCTTAATAAATGAGCTCATAGTAGACCTTTCGAATCCATATATAGATCTGATACTCATTGCAAATGATGATATCATTACCATAGGATGGAATATCTTTGATAATATAAGTGGTGTTAATAAAATAACTTTCACTTATGGAAATACATATCTAAATTCCCAATCGATCAATGCAAGATTTAATGTTGAAAGATCATCAGATTGTGATCTCATTATCATTTCGATATCCGATCTGGCAGGGAATCACATTACTATCGAGAAACGGGTCCCTCCAGTAGAAGAGGTGGAAAATAGAAAAGAAAACAGAACAAATTCAATAATAATATTCATCTTGGTATCATTGGTATTGGTCAGCTTAGGAATAGGTATTTTCATTTTCATCAGAAAATTGAAGAACGTTAATATGGAAGAGAAGATACAAAATCCACCCACACATCCTGAAATATCTTCGATCGAAAAAAGACTATCAGGGGCTGTTTCACCAACAATCACTGCCAATCAATTGAACCGGGCTAGAAAAACACCAACACTTCCATCAGTAGGCATTAATGAAACTGATACTACTCTTCATGAAAAAAATCAATATAGGAGTCTGTCTGAGTAATGATGACTTTTTGAGCCCAGGTACCGTAAGTACTATCTA
>CBFCWH010000015.1:0-4044 GCA_965601585.1 uncultured bacterium | reverse complement strand
TGTATACGAAAATCCATCATATCTGGGAGGAACTTAGTGAAGTACTGAAACTTGAGTAATAGCACGAATATTGTCATATTATACTATTCTTGAACTATATTTTTCATCTTGTTCTGATTTTTTGAAAACGGTTTCACAGTTTATATTCCTATTTTGTTTGTGCAACACCCTGTAGTAGTCAGGAAATTATTTTAACCTCATCCATAGTTTGAACATAAATCTGTATAGCGATGACACAATATAACTCAAACCTGGTGGAAGTCCTTCAATAAGAACTGGAATAATCATCGGTAATCGATCAGATCGATAGGTGAATAAGTATGGAAAGGGATCTTTCAAGAGGGCTTTGCAATAATACCTTCTTTTCAATTTTGAGTTTTCCCCGCAGTAAAAACCTCCAGTGTAATAAGCACTACTGTAAGCCCTATTTTTAATCCTCATGATCTCTTTTGGAATATCTTTCCGTTTGAAGTATTCATCCATCAATCTAATATGTTCATTGGCCATGTCCTTTCCTTTCTTTGATTCGGTTGCTGAGGTTGAATGTATACGGTATGTTGCGATGATCTCGGGAATCCTTTTAAAAGGGCCGATCAATCCCGCCTTTAGCCAGAATTCAAAGTCTGAAACATATTTAAATTCATGATTTCTCCCCCCAATTCTATCGATCAATCCTCTCTTGAAGAATGCACATGGTCCCGCGATACAATGGTGGTTTGCAACCATATCGAAATAACTGTAATCATGCGTTTCATGGTCCCTTACGGTCTCACCATCCTGGTCTATGATCCGGAAATCTGGATAAACCACAATGACTTCTGGATTTTCTTTAAATTCTGAAACGATCCTAGAAATTGCGCCTGGTAAAATAGGGTCATCGGAATTAACAACACCAATATAATCCCCGTTTGCAAGATCGAAACCTTTATTCACTGTACGACTTTCACCCATATTCGAATGCTTGAAATATCTTATTCTATCAGAATATTTTTTTATAAGTTCCTCAGTATTATCTGATGATCCATCATCAAGGACTATGTATTCGAAATTGGGGTAATCCTGAGAAAGAACACTTTCAATTACCTCAATAATGTACTTTCTCCCATTATATGTTGGAGTGATTATGGTGACCAGTGGTTTAGTGTTTTTTTCGACCATCGATCAATCTCCCGATCACATTAATGGATAAATGTTCCCAGACAAATGTATTATTAATAAGGTTTTTGTATATTTGATCGAGATATTTCCTAAAGATTGGCAAAACATTCTCTCAGTAGCTTGCATCCTGACCTCGCCAGATAAAATATAGAAGGTTACATCTCCTCTCACTTTGACACTAATAAAAATGAAGGTTATATAACCTTCATTTACTTATCTGGCGAGGTCAAGTCGAATCTATGGAGTCCTGATAATGATGGAATATCGTTTGATCTGGTTCCAACATCTTCACAAGGTCGCGGGGACGACAATAGTGGAACTGGCTGCGGTCAATGGGGAGAAGCTTTATCACGATCATATAAATGGAAATCCCCTTGATGAAAATGGAAATTTAATAGAATTATGGAACCTCAACAGATCAGGTTTGACCAAATTCATCGATGATTGTGAAAGGGAAGGTATAACCTTCATAGCTACGGAATGGGGTTCTCCGGATTTCAAAACACTACATGAGGATCCCAGGGTGATCTTGATCACCTGCATAAGAAAACCCTGGGATCGGTTCATCTCGAACTATCAATACAATCTCTTCAAAGGTTTCACAAAGATGAAGGACATATACAAATATTCGAATTTTAACGATGTTTCTTCCTTCAATTATTACACTATGATATTTTCTCGTAGAACTTTCGAACATGTTAGAAAAAAAGGTTTGACGAACAGGGACCTGGTATCTGCAAAGGAGAACCTCTCCCGTTTCAATATGATAGCGGTCCTGGAAACGGAAGGCAGCATTGATGAAATGACCAAAGGACTTGGCTGGTCCAAGAAGGTCACAAAGGCCGGCTCATCTAAGGGAAAGGTCCCTTTGATGGTTAGATCGATATCAATGATAACCGGTTGGGAAGATGAACCGGGAAAGAAGAAGAAAACACTTAAGAATCCATATCTTGCCGTTGAGATCTTAAAAAGGCTGGACATCCCATTGTTCCTGAAATATCTCAGACCCACGAGGTTAGATGCGGGAGAGAATTTCAGAAGGGAATTTAAGGAAAAGAACAGAATGGACCAGGACCTTTATCAATATGCGATAGACACATCATTGGATCGAAAGCCATCCAATTGAACCAAATATCTTGTGCCATTATGATCCATTATCTATATCATTTCCCTCCATGGGAGAACTCATCCTTGATATATCTGATCATTGAAATTGGATCGAAGATATTCTTGAATAGCTCTCTGTCCTCATCCTTGATGCCACCTACGAGGAACAGGACCATAATGTAAAGGCCCAAACCCAGGACCCCATAAATGAAGAGGATGATCAGGTTTTCAGCGGGCACAATACTCTGGGCAATTGAGATAAGGATCCCAATGAGAACAGCCACCAGAATTGGTCTGATGACCTTGAGGTTGATGAAGACCTTTTCGTATTTGAAAGAGAAGAACCTGAACAAAGCAAAGGAAATGATGGTGGCGATCAAGGTTGCGATCGCAGCTCCCTGGGCCCCCAGACCGAGCATATCGATCCCAAGGAAATGAATGTCCTTTGGTATCATGATGAAATTGAGAAGAATGATCGATATGACACTAATAATGGAAATAAATGCTAAAATATATGTTTTTCCAATTCCCATGATCAGGTTCCTATATGGAGTGATCATTGCCCTTAAGAAACCCCAGATCGCTAAGGGTTGCAATATCAGGTAAGATTCCCTATAACTGCTGTCACCAAAAAGGGTGACGATTGGAATGGCCAGAGAGAATAGTAGCGCTGAAATTGGAGCGACGATCATCACTATCAATCTCTCACTGTCATGGACGATCCTTTTGATATCTTCCACCTTGTTCTTTGACTTTAAAGAGGATAGGACGGGAAAGAGGATCAATCCAAGACTAGTTGATACTTGAATAAGGTAAAATGAGAATTTTTGTCCCCCGGAATATATGGCAACATCGACTGAACTCCAGAACAGCTGGATCATTACCTTGTCGATGTTTGTCGGGATCGTTCCAAGAAGGGAGATGATCGTAATGGGAAATGCAAAACTAGTATAACTTTTTATTAGCTCCCATTTTGGAGCTTTTATTGGATATCTAGATAGAAATAAAAATGATAAAAGGAAGTTGAAAAATGCACCTATTACGAATGTAAAAGCGTAGAGATATGGACTGTCGCTTATTATTACGACAATGATCGTTGCAGTGAGCTGGACAATAGTACCAGCAAGGACTATGAACTGGCTCTTTGCCGTCTCCACCTTTGCCGTGAACGTATGGAGTGCCACATCAGCAATTTTCACGGAAACAAAATAGACAAGCATCAGGTAGACAGTGTTTTCATGTTGTGGGGTTTCGAATCCCCTGCCAATGATATATTTCCATGTGAGTATTGCAATGACAACTGTGGTAATAAAGAAGAGATTGAGCAATAACTGAATGGTGAGATACGTCCCTATACACTGGCCAAGGTCCTTCCCTTCCGAGATCCTCTTGATATGAGAGGACCCGAAGCCTAATGTCGTTATAAAAGAAAACAATCCAAGGAAACCTATCGAGAACTGAACGATCCCAACACTTTCCTGAGGAAGTCCCGAAGAAACGATCTTCCAGCTGACGATCCCGATCAGCGCAGTAACTGTGAAATTGATCAAGACGATGAGACTTTTTCTGCTGATGCTGGTGAAAAGAACATTGGATTGATCATTGTCTCTCATGCCCTTATGCACCATTATCTCGTGGTAGTTGTTCCTATTTATTAATCTTTACCTGCATATGGCAATATTGAGACAATATGAAGTTTAATTTCAATTACCGATATTATCTATAACAGGGTGTTGCGTGAACAAGATAGGAACATAAACTGTGAAATCATTTTCAAAA
>CBFCWH010000014.1:0-10550 GCA_965601585.1 uncultured bacterium | reverse complement strand
ATTTATGGTTTCCAAGGAAACAGAAATCCATTCATTGATCATCCAGAATTAGTAGAGCTAATTTGGGGTACACCAGAAAGCCCAGTAGAATACGTAAGTACAACAACAGAATAAGCACTCAAAATTGAGTGCTTTTATTTTTATTTTCAATGTGATTTTCAATATATCTTATATGTTTTACAAGAACAGTTTTGACAATAACAGAATTGATGTTATATTATTCTCATAAAATCTGATGTATAATTATATTATTATGTCAATTAATGGAGGTTATTATGATTAATGTTGCTATTGTTGAAGACAATATTAGGTATACAAATGAAATAAAAGGATACTTAAGTAAATTTTCAAAAGAGTATGATGTTAACTTCAAAATACATTGTTTTAGTGATGGGGATCAGATTTCAAAAGACTATAAACCTATCTATGACATTATTCTAATGGATATAGAAATGAAGTTTCTTAATGGTATGGAAACAGCTAAACATATCAGAATATTTGATAGTGATGTCATCATTATCTTTATTACAAATATGATGAACTACGCAGTAAAAGGATATGAGGTAAGTGCTCTTAGTTACCTATTAAAACCAGTACCTTACTTTGCGTTTTCACAAGAGATCAAAAGGTCTATTGAAGAAGTTAATAAAAGAAACAAACATTATTTAATGATTACTACAAAAGAAGGGATTATCCGTTTAGATATTACCGAGATTCTTTATTTTGAAAGTAATAAACATAGAGTATTAATCAATACGTATGATAATCAATATTCAATGGTATCCTCAATACGAGACGTTGAAACTAAGTTAAAAGGAGAATCATTTTACAGATGCAATAGTGGGATAATAATCAATTTAGAATATGTTGATGAAGTTAAAGGAAGTGATGTATATATACAAGGTAATGTACTACCAATAAGCAGACCTCGTAAAAAGGGTTTTATGAACGCTTTAACTAACTTCATAGGAGGTTCTATAAAATGATTCTATTAGCGGCCAATGACTTCGCAGGAATTCCAAGATTATATACGGCAATAGCTGAGTGGGTGGCAATCCTTATCTTTATATTACCTAGAGAGAAACGGTTATCCTTATTTAAGTTAATTGCCTATTTAGCAGGGGCACTTATAGTACAGATTTTTTATCAACGTCTGATATCAACATGGTCTGAAAACTTTTGGATTTTAGGAATGTCTGGTGCAATATTACTAATGTACTTCCACATTTATTTTATTGCTCAAGTGAATAAAAGAACTGCGTTATTTCATACAGCATTTGCATTCATTCTTGCAGAATTAGCTGCTTCATTCGAATGGCAAATACATATATATTTTTGGGCAGGTGAGTTGAATGAACTTAATCTATTCCAATTTCTATTCTTTATATTTGTAATAGGAACTGCATTTTTAGCAGCGTTCTTCATTGAAAAAAGGCAAAGTTCATTCGAACCTAGAGTAGTAATTAGAAACCGCGAAATTATAACAATAACCTTAGTTGCAATCATCGCCTTTCTGGTAAGTAATCTAAGTTTTGTAGCTGCTGATACACCATTTAGTAGTCGTTACTCCAGAGAAATATATTATATCAGAACTCTAGTAGATTTTTGCGCACTCGCCATCCTGTATATGTTAAGGGAGCAATATCACAGTATGAGACTACATTCTGAAGTACAGGCTATACAAGCAATAATGACTAGACAATTTGAGACATTTAAAGAAACTCAAGAAACAATTCGTTTAATCAATCTCCGTTATCATGACTTGAAGAATCACCTATTGATTGTAAAGGCTGAAAAAGATGAATCTACAAAAGAGAAAATCATAAATGAAATTGAAAGTGGAATTAACCAGTTTGAACTAAAACACTTCACAGGTAACACAATCTTAGATACTATCATTAACAGTAAATCCATGCTTATTCAATCAAATAGAATCCAACTTACCTGTGTTGCAGATGGTCAAGCTCTTAACTTTTTAAGAGCAATTGATATAAGCACAATTTTTGGTAACTCACTAGATAATGCAATTGAAAATTGCATAAAGATTAAAGACCTTGAGAAAAGACTAATTAAGATCGCAATCTTTGAGCAAAGTAATTTTCTTGTCATTCGTGTTGAAAACTATTATGAGAATGAGCTTCTTTATGAGAACGATTATTTACTAACCACAAAAAGTGACAATAAACTGCATGGATATGGACTTAAAAGTATTAAATATGCTGCAGAAAAAAATGATGGGCATATGACAATTGATACATCAAATAATTGGTTTGTCCTCAAAATTTTAATACCCAGTAGAAAAAAGTGATACATAAATGACATTTTTTTAATGTATATCGACAGATTATTTAGGCTATCCCTAGAAAGCACTTTCATATGCTACAATTTTTGTAACCAAAAGAGTATCAATGAAAGGATGAAAAAAAGATGCCAAAGATTTCAAAATTAGGAAAAAAGAGAAATATCGCATTATTCTCTTCTGGATTTTTTATTATTTTACTAACTGCAATACTTGTGTATGCATTCGTAATAACCAACGTAGGTTATTGGGTTGTATCTAAGTTTACTCCAGATAGTGAAGAAGTAAAAATTTCCTATGTATCAGCAAGTAATACCGGACAAATGATTTCGGATGAGGGAATCGTTTTACTACAAAATGACGATAACTTCTTACCTCTATCAACAAGTGAAGTAAGCAAAACAAAACTCAATGTTTTTGGAATGAGATCTGTTCAAATTACATTTAACGGTGGAGGATCTGCAGCGACAGACCCAACAAAAGCTACGAAGTTAGAAACTGCTCTTGAAGGAGCCAAAGGTAACTTTGAAGTAAATGATGATTTACTATACTTATACTACAATTATTATAATACAGGAGACATCTCAATTGATGAAACTGACGCTCCGGTAAATGGTGGAGCTTCAGAGTTTGTTGAAAATGTTCAAATTCCACACTTACCAGAAGTACCAGTAAGTGCTTATACTGATTCATCATTGTATGACTCAAACGAGACAGTAATTAGTAGTGCTAAGAACTTTTCAGATGTTGCTGTTATCGTAATTGGTAGAGCAGGACAAGAAAGAATTGATATTCCACCTAAAAACTTACGTTTATCAGATGATGAACAAGATTTAGTTGATCTTGTAACAGACAACTTTGAAAATGTTGTACTTATCGTTAACAGTGTACATACCCTTGAGTTAGGGTTTGTAGATGATTACCCAGAGATTAAATCTGTTTTATGGGTAGGATATCCTGGTGAGACTGGAACAGAATCAATTGCAAAAATATTAAATGGTACAGTAAACCCTTCAGGACATTTACCTGATACATGGGTATACGATAATACTAGTCATATTTCTGTAAATAACTATGTTGAATTAAACGAAGATAGAACGGAATTTATTCCAGGAAGTTTTATTTTTGATAATGCTCCAACGGTTACAATGTCTGCCTTATTTGGTGGCGCAGAAGTTCCAGTAGGTTACTCAGTTAACTACGCTGAAGGAATATTTGTTGGATACCGATATTTTGAGACAAGACATGATACAGATGAATCGTTCAAATATGATGAAGTAGTAAAATATCCATTTGGATATGGTATGAGTTATACTTCTTTTGAGCAAAACTTAATGGCAATCAATGAAGAAGACGGAACTATCACTGTACGTGTTTCTGTTAAGAACTCAGGTGAAGTTGCAGGTAAAGATGTAATTCAAGTTTATTACAATCCTCCTTATACAGGTGAGATTGAAAAATCAACAGTTAACTTAATTGCATTCAAAAAGACAAATGAAATCGCACCTGGTGAAACCGAATACTACTCACTAACATTCGATTTAGAAGAAATGGCTTCATATGATTACAAAGAACATGAAGCATATATTTTGGAAGCAGGATCATATGAAATCATGTTACGTGATAATTCACATGATCACATTAGTTCAATGTCTTTCTCTTTGAAAAATGAAATTATTTATAACGAGGATAATGATGGAAAACGTACAACTGATTTAATCACTGCTACAAACATATTTGACGATGCAAATAGATATACTGATTACTTAACAAGAGATTGGGATGAAACAACAAGAGCTTTTACAGGTCCTCTAGATGAAGATTTTGAAATGACTCCAGAAATTTTAGCTGCTTTAACATATGTTCCAAAAACAGACACAGAACTAGGATTCACTGCTGCTGATTTACCAGATTATGGTGTAGAATTTGATACAACAATTACATTTAGTGATGTTAAAAACTTACCTAAAGAAGATCAAATGTGGGATAAATTTGTTTCACAACTTACTTTAGAAGAATTAAGTGAGTTATCAGGAAATGGTGCATTCCAAATTAATGGAATCAACAGACTTGGTGTACCAAGATCTTTAACACCTGATGGATCAATGGCAATCGCTGCTTCAGCTTATTCAGGTGCAATTATGGGTACTGATGGAAAAGGTATAACTTACCCAACACCGACAATCTTAGCTGCTACTTGGAGTCCAGAATTAGCTGCGCTAATGGGTGAAAGTGTTGCCATTGAAGGTAAAGCATTTGGATATAGTGGATGGTATGCACCTTCAATGAATATCCATAGAACTCCATTTGATGGTAGAAACTATGAGTATTATAGTGAAGACCCTATGTTATCAGGATTAATGGCTGCGAACGTAATTGCAACTGCTACAGAAAATGGAATGATTGCATTTGCGAAACACTTCGTAATGCATGATAGACAATATAACGGTAGAGAGCAAATTATGAATTTCACTAATGAGCAAGCTTTAAGAGAAATCTACCTAAAACCTTTTGAGTACGCTATTAAAGAAGGTGGAGTATTAGGTGTTATGTCAGCCTTTGATTATCTTGGACTTACATGGGCTGGAGCACATGACGGGTTATTAAATACCGTCCTTCGTGACGAATGGGGATTTGAAGGATTAGTAGTTACAGATGCTAATGTCTATCCACATATGAATGTACACCAAATGGTTCTAAACGGTGGAGATTTATCACTAGATATCTTAGCCGCTTGGGGATTCCCAGGACAAGGTTCTTTAATTTTAGATTATGCTGAAAATCCAGATTATAACATCAGCACAATCAATGGACTTCAATATTCTGCGAAAAATATCCTGTATGCTGTAGCGCAAACATGGAAAGCTGACGAAGAATAAAGCAAATCATATATATCTTATGAAGAGGTAGTTGGACTACCTCTTCATATAATTAAAAAGGGTTGATTTTTATGAATAGAAAGAAAATAATCAAAGCTATGACAATAGAAGAGAAAGCTTCTTTATTTACAGGTAGTAGCTTTTGGCACAGTACACCTATAAAGAGACTAGATATCCCAAGAATAACATTCGCTGATGGACCACATGGTCTAAGAACTCAAAATGAAAAATCAGATCATTTGGGTCTACATAAAGGGGAAAAAGCAACATGTTTTCCAACATCAGCTTCACTTGCTAATAGCTGGGATGTTGGTTTGTTATATGAAGTGGGTAATGCAATTGGAATAGAAGCTGTAGCACAAAAAGTAGATGTAGTTTTAGGGCCTGGTGTTAACATCAAAAGAAATCCCTTATGCGGCCGTAATTTTGAGTATTTTAGTGAAGATCCTTATTTAACAGGAAAACTTGCTACACAATATGTTAAAGGTCTCCAAACTAATAATATATCTGCTTGTCCAAAACATTTTGCAGTTAATAACCAAGAACACTTAAGAATGCACAACGATTCAATTGTTGATCAAAGAGCGCTTCACGAGATTTATCTTACTGCATTTGAAATGATTGTTAAAGAGGCGAAGCCTAATGCATTAATGACCTCATATAATAAAATTAATGGAGTTCATGCATCAGAAAACAAAGAGTTATTAGATAAACTGAAGAAAGACTGGGAATTTAATGGTCTTGTAATATCAGATTGGGGTGGTAGTAACGATACCATCAAAGGTATTGAAGCCGGCTCACATATAGAGATGCCTTCTACAGGTGAAAACACAAAAGAAAACATTCTTAGAGCAATAACAGAAGGCACAATTACTGAGCAATTATTAGATCAAAGAGTTGATGAGTACTTAGAAGCCATTTCTTTAATAGCAAATACTCATGAACCAAAAAGTAATTTTTTTGACAAACATCACAAATTAGCAGAGAAAGCAGCCTCAAACTCCATTGTACTTCTGAAGAACCAAGATAGTATTTTACCAATAAAGGGGCAAAAAATAGCCTTTATTGGTGATTTAGGAATAACTCCAAGATACCAGGGAAATGGTTCGAGTTTGGTCTCTCCAACACAGTTGGATTACTTACATGAAATTGTTTCTGATTACAATCTCAACATTAGTGGAACTACAACAGGCTATAAAAGAGGCGGAAAAACTAAAAAATCAGATATATTGCAAGCATTAGAACTAGCAAAAACAAGTGATATAATCGTAATGTATCTGGGATTAGAAGAAGCTGAAGAGTCAGAAGGAATTGATAGAAGATCAATCAATATATCTGATCACCAGTTAAACCTTCTAAAAGAAATATCTGAAATAAACAATAATGTAATAGCCGTTGTTTGCGGTGGTGCTGTTATTGATATGTCTTGGGAAAAGAAAGTAAAAGCAATTATCCATGGGTATCTCCCAGGGCAAGCAGGTTCCAAAGCTATCCTCAACATATTAACAGGAATCACAAATCCTTCAGGAAAACTTTCAGAGACTTATCCTAGCTCATATGATGATGTTCCAAGTGCTTCAATATATCCAGGTACAGAACAGACATCTGAGTACTTAGAATCAATATTTGTAGGCTATCGTTATTACGATACTAAAAAAATTGAAGTTAAATACCCATTTGGGTATGGATTAAGTTACACAACTTTTGAGTACTCAAACTTATCAATAAACGATCACGAAGTATCATTTACATTAACTAATACAGGTACTGTTCATGGTGCAGAGGTACCTCAGTTATATATTGGTATGCAAGACAGCAAGGTATTAAGACCAAAAAAAGAGCTAAAAGGATTCACAAAAGTTCATCTAGTACCAAATCAATCAAAAGAGATTACAATACCATTTGATCAATATAGTTTTCGATATTTTGATCCTGAAAAAAATCAATATGAGAATGAACCAGGACATTATCTAATATCAATTGGTAGTTCATCCTCAGATATTAGACTCAAAGGACAGTATATCTTACACACAAGTCCAACCAATACTTCCAAAATATGGAGTAGTGACACCCTAAGTATTAATCAAGTCCCATTCTCTAGAGAAGATTACACAAAAATATACCACCAAGAACTACCTTCTCCTTATTGGGATAGATCAAAAAAAATAACCGCAAACGATACTATAGCTCAACTAGAATACTCTAAAAGCATCCTAGCAAGAATCGTTTTATTCTTCTTAAAGAAATCTTATCTATCATCAATAAAGAAAAAGAAGTCGAATCTAAACTTGTATTTCATATACAATATGTCATTCCGTTCAATCGAGAAAATGACTGTTGGAAAAGTAAATGCAACGATGATTGATGGACTACTTCTAATAGTAAACGGTAAGTTCTTTAAAGGAAGTAATAAACTTATCAGAGAACTAATGTCAAAAAGAAAAAGCAGAAAGAGATGTAATAAAAATGATCGATGCAATTAAAAGATTTAAAGCTAATCATGAGAATCTATTTGAGTTTATAATGTTTAATATAATGAGTAATATCGCAACAATAGTAAATTTTGTTGTACTAAATATTGGTATAAATTTCTTGTTCAAAAGTTTAAGAAATACGGATTTCATATTCTTCTTATTTGATTATCGAGTAGAAAATGGTGGACTAGGAGGATTTTTATCCTTCCTGTTAAGTTATTTCTGCGCACAAACAGTGAACTTCATTGTACAAAGAAACATCGTATTCAAATCTAATAACAAGTCTAAAATAGCGATTCCAATCTACATTCTTACAGTCATTGCTGTTTATGTCATAATAATGTATGTCCCATCATTTACACTAAAACCATTAACGGCTTTATTTGGGGATATATGGGGGATAAACATTACCAATTTAATCAATATAATTATTCAAGTAATTATTATTTATCCAGTTTTAAAATTTGTAGTTTTAAAGAAGGATACTCCTAAGAGTACTGCAGAATGAAATTTGATACTATCGTTATTGGTTGTGGTTTCTCTGGATCTGTAATTTCCAGAGAATTAGCAGATAGATTGGGACATAGAGTGTTAATAATTGATAAACGTAATCATATAGCAGGTAATATGTATGATAAATATGATGAAAATGGTGTCCTAATTCATAAATATGGACCACATATTTTCCATACAAATAGTGATCGTGTGTTTAATTACCTTTCTACTTATACAAAGTGGAATGATTATACGCATAAGGTAAAAGCAAATATATATGGGAATTATCTTCCTGTGCCTTTCAATCTACAGTCTATTAAAAACGCATTTCCACAAGAAGCAAACCAAATCATTGAACTAGTTTCTAAATTTGGGGCAAAGTGTACTATTCTCGATTTAGAAAAAGAAGGCAATCCTCTGATTCAAAAATTATGTGACTATATCATTAAAAACATTTTCTCTTACTACACAAAAAAGCAGTGGGGAGAAGACATTAATAACGTCTCAAAAGCGACACTACAAAGAGTCCCAATATACTTTACACATGATGATAAATACTTTCAAGATAAATACCAAGGATTACCATTATATGGATACACGAGACTTTTTGAGAACCTTTTGAATCATCCCAATATTTGTGTGAAGTTAAATACAGACTGTAAAACCGTGTTAACAGTTACAGATAATGAGATACTCTATAATAATGAGAAGTTCACAGGAACAGTAATTTATACAGGACCAATCGACGAACTCTTTAATTATCAATATGGTTCACTTAATTATCGTACTCTGGATTTTGCATTTGAAACGTATGATATGGAATATTATCAGCAATGTGGAACAGTAAATTACACTGTTGACAAAGAATATACCAGAATAACTGAGTTTAAGCATCTAACACAGCAATTATCCAAAAACACTACAATTTTAAAAGAATATCCAAGAGACTATAATAAATTAACAAACGACATCCCTTTTTATCCAATTCAGAACGATAAGAATATGCTACTATATAAACAATACTATAAAAAGACAGAACAACACTCTAATCTACATGTATTAGGTAGACTTGGAGAATATAAGTACTACAATATGGATCAAATTGTTTTAAAAGCGCTGTTACTATCCGATTACTTCTGTCGAAAGAAAGAAGTTGAATAACATGACAACCCCACTTATAACATTTACTGTCCCTTGCTATAATTCCGCTGAATATATGGAGAAATGTATCGACTCCCTTCTTGTAATGGAAGATGTTGAAATCATTATAGTAAATGACGGTTCAACAAAAGATAATACAAAAGAGATTGCCAACTCTTATGTAAAAAAGTACCCAAACAAAGTAATTGCCATTCATCAAGAAAATGGTGGACATGGTGAAGCAGTAAACACAGGACTACTTCACGCAAAAGGAAGGTATTTCAAAGTAGTTGATTCAGATGATTGGTTGAACACTGATGCGCTATTAGCACTAGAGAGAACAATGAATGAAGTTCCAGGCCTTGATATGTATATCACCAATTATGTGTATGAACATGTTGCTTATAACAAGCAAAAAACAATAAACTATAAAAATGTGTTCCCCACCAATAAAACATTTACCTGGAATGATACTAAGAGATTTAAAGTATCGCAATTTCTTTTGATGCATGCCGTGGTATATAAAACTTCAATTCTAAAAGCATGTGAACTTCAGTTACCAAAACATACTTTTTACGTAGACAATATCTTTGTATATACCCCCCTCCCTTCAGTTAAAACAATGTATTATCTTAATGTAGATTTATACCGTTACTACATAGGTAGAGACGATCAAAGTATCAATGAAACAGTTATGATGTCACGTATCGATCAACAATTAAAGATTACACAAATTATGTTTGAATCACATGATCTAGAAGAAATAAGAACACAATCAGAGAACCTATCTAACTACCTTTTCCATTACTTATCGATTATGACTGCTATATCTATTTTCTTCTTAAACAAAATAGATACTTCTCACTCAAATACCAAGAAACTGCAATTTCTTAAGAGCTTAAAAGGTACTAATAGTACTCAATATAAAACTCTGCTTCAAAAATTTTTACCTAGAATATCTAATAGGAAAAGCAGATTTGGAAAAACTGTTGTTAATGTAATTTACTCAATTACTAGGAAAATCCTCTTATTCAATTAAAATTAGCCTCCTTCGGTCTCTCCAAGGAGGTTAATTTTATATCACCATACATAAACAGCTCCATTTGCACTTGCCTATAACATCCTACTTCTTGTATGACAATCTTTCAGTACTTATCTATATAAAAATACCAAAAATGTATTATAATAGTAACAGTGAGACTAAATTAAAGGAGGACATTATGAAATTTAGTGAATATAAATATGAACGTCCAGATTTAGAGT
>CBFCWH010000013.1:0-16209 GCA_965601585.1 uncultured bacterium | reverse complement strand
ATGCTTTCATAGAAAAAAATTCATACAATATACATAACTAATATGTTATAATATTAAGTAATATAAAGAGTTATATAATTACTTTAGAAGGAGTATATATATGGAAGAAGTAAGAGACCAAAACGTGAATATTGATATCGTTCACATAATTAGAGTTTTACTAAGAAAATGGAAATTTATTGTTCTCATTCCTGGATTAGTAACTGTAATAGTATCAGTGTATGCCTATGTTGTTTTAGATGATGTGTACACTACTGAGACTAGTATGATTGTACAAGTTGAAAGTTCAGGTGACAGTGATTATACTAGTTTGCTTACAGGACAAAGGTTAGTAGATACCTACACAGAAATCGCAAAATCAAAAAAAGTTCTAGAAGAAGTGAATAATAGGATTACTACACTTGATTTGGAAGTAGAAACTCTTGAAAAAATGATTAAAGTCTCCTCAGTTAATGATACTTTAATTGTTAGATTAACTGTAGAAGGCGAAAACAGCAGTCTTATTGCTGATATTGCAAACACTGTAACTGAAATTGTGAAAGAGCAAAGTACCGAGTACGATGGACTTGAAGACATTGAAGTATTTGATACTGCAGACATACCAACTGTGCCTTCTGGACCAAATAGATTACTATATATAGCTGTTGGTATTTTATTTGGGTTCATAATTAGTTCTGGTATTGTAGTATCTGCTGAATTACTAGATAGAAATATCAAGAATGACAGTGATATTGAAGATTATCTAGGTATACGAGTTTTAGGAACGATTCCTGATTATGATATGGGGGAGGCAGAATAGTATGAGTTATAGAATAATAACTAAAGAAGAACCTCATTCGGTTGTAACAGAACAATACAGAAAAATAAGAACGGCTATAGAGTTTAGTTCTATTGATGAGAAGATAAAAGTGATTAATATTGCAAGCACTTTTCCAGGTGAAGGGAAGACTGTAACTTGCATTAACTTAGCAACAGTATACGCTCAAACTGGCAAAAAAGTTTTATTAGTTGATATGGATTTAAGGAAACCTAAAATACATAGATCATATAAGTTGAAAAACATCGGAGGTATTTCAGGTTACATAGAAGATAGAAATATAGAAAAAAACATCCAAAAAGGTGATGAGAACTTAGATGTTTTAGTAGCTGGTCGAAAAACTCCGTTTCCTTCAGAGTTAATTACAAGTAATGCTATGAAAGAAATGATTTTAGATTTAAGAAACATATATGATGTTGTCATAATCGACTGTCCTCCAATGACCGCGGTTACTGACGCTTCAATAATTTCCAATTTTAGTGATGGTACAGTATATGTTGTTGGATCGAGAAGAACGAAAAGAGATATTGCAAATAAAGCTATAAGAGATTTAAAGAGAAATGGTGCAAATATTTTAGGTGGGGTCCTAACAAGAGTGCAAAAAAGAGACTCTAGTTATGGAATAGATTACTACTATTATTACGGAGATTAGTACTTCCCTTTAACATCACTTAACTTATTTTAACTTATAGGAGATGGTGAAATGATAGATATTCATACACATATTTTGCATGGTGTTGATGATGGCTGCAAAACATTGAATGAGTCAATTTCTATGTTGAAATCAGCTGTTGAAGGAGGAGTAACTGAAATCTTTTTAACCCCTCACTACAGACCTACAAAAGGCTATGTAGCTTCTTGTGAAACAATCCAAAAGAAGTTCAAAGAACTCCAGAAAGAAGTTAGTAAATTGAGATTGCCGATAAAGCTCTTCTTGGGTAGAGAAATAGATGAAATGGAAAATCTTGATCAGTTCATAAAAGGATCTAAATGCAACACAATGAACAATTCTAACTATGTTTTAATTGATTTTGGAGTAAGAGAGGCAGATATAGATGAAGTTGTTTATGAACTTAGTCTTAGTGGTTATAAAGTGATTATTGCTCATATAGAGAGATATAAATATATAAAAGATTTCAAGGTGTTTGATAGTCTTAAGAAAAAAGGCGCGCTATTTCAGGTGAATGTTAGTAGTATTTATAATCCTAAGAATAGGGAAACTAAAAGGAAAGTTCAGTATCTGAAAAGAAAGGGTTTTATAGATTTTATTTCTAGTGATTCTCATCGAAATGGAGAGGTTTTTAAGACTTTGAAGAAAATTAAAATGAGATTGAGTTTATCCGAGATTTTTATTGAAGAGGTGGTTACTAATTATGAGGATGAAGAACAATAAAAAGTTATTAATTTCTGGTTCGTTCAAGGATAATGGTATCAGTGATTATTTGACTGGTAACAGTAAATTATCAGATTACTACTTGGTTGTAATAAGTAATGAAATTAAAAGAGAAGTAATTGAATCTATTCTTGAGTATGACGACATTGTTATACTTTCATCGCTTAATCAAGAAATCAGGGATAAGTTACTAACTATTCTGGTTCTAGAAAAGGATAAGAACGTATATTTATTACCAAGTAGCACTGACTTACTTAGTACAATGAAACTTTATGATGTTGATAATGATTCATTATTACTAAAAATTCCAAGAATGAGACTCAGTAGACTCAATATAATAACTAAAAGAATATTTGATATAGTAGTTGCTAGTATTTTATTAGTGCTTTTTTCTCCATTACTATTGCTTTTAAGTATAGCTATAAAGATTTATGATAGCGGTCCGGTATTCTATGTTCAATCAAGACTGGGGAAAGATAATGTAGAGTTTAACCTTATTAAGTTTAGAAGTATGTATGTAGATGCGGAAAAAAACTGCGGAGCTGTATGGGCAAAAAAGAATGACTCTAGAATTACTGGTATTGGTAAAATACTTAGAAAATATAGACTTGACGAGTTACCTCAATTAATTAATGTGATAAAGGGAGAAATGAGTTTGGTAGGACCTAGACCTGAAAGAGCTGTTCTTTCAAAGGAGTTTATTTGTGAAGTTCCTGCTTTTAAGTTTAGAACTAATGTTAAACCTGGGATAACAGGTTTGGCTCAAGTGAAAGGTAAATACAATACTCCTCCTAGAAATAAACTGAAGTTTGATATGTATTATATCAGAAATTATAGTTTTATTCTTGATTTGAAAATTCTGTTAATGACTATATTGGTAGTTTTATCTAAAGAGTTAACAAAAGAAAATGATAGTTACGACTACGACTATGGTGGTTTTACGATAAATACATTTATAAGTTTGGTTGATATGAAAAGGAGAGGTTTAGATGACTAAAAAAATACACCTTTTGACTTTCTTTAATGCGATTAACTATGGTACGTTTTTACAAGCGTACGCTCTACAGGAGTCAATAAAGAGTTTAGGGGGTACCTCGGAAATAATAAATTTTTACGAGAATTCTGATTCCGTAAATAAGTTGATAAGCAGGGGTGTAGTAAAAAACTTATTACATCCATTTCGTTTAATCAAAAAGTATAGCAAATACAGTAAATTAAAAAAATCAAAGGAGTTACTAAACTTATCTAATCTTGTAGATATTGATGATATAAATCAAGCTACTTACGAAAAAGTCTTGATAGGATCTGACGAAGTATGGAATATTAGGAATAGTAATGTAAAAAACCATATGTTATTTTTTGGTGAAGGTCTCAGGAGTAAGAGTATAAACTCTTATGCTGCTAGTTTTGGCTCTACTAATAAGGTTTCACCTATAGTGATTCAACATATCAATTTGATGTCGAATATTTCTGTGAGGGATTCAAACTCAGCAAGAATCCTAAAAGAGTCAAACATAAAGCATGTAAGAACCCTTGATCCAACTCTGATATACGATTTTAAACATGAAGTAGTTTTACCTAAAATCAAAGATTATATTTTGATTTATGGAGAGAAAATCATAGAGGAAAAGACTATAAATGAAATTAAAAACTATGCAAGGAGAAAAAACAAGAAAATAGTTTCAGTTGGTCCTGAACAAAAATGGGCGGATATCAAAGTTTTGGATGCTTCTCCTTTTGAGTTTTTAGGCTACATTAGTAATTCTTCTGAGGTTATAACAAACACGTTTCATGGAACAATTTTGTCATTAAAACTTAACAGAAAAGTTTCTGTAATTTGGTTGCCACATAAAAAGAACAAGATATTAGATATCTGTAATCTTCTCAACTTGGATTTGACATTTGATTATGAAAATGAAGTTGACATTGATTGGGAGAAAGTTCATTTTGGAATTGACGAATGGAAATCAAAGTCATTGGATTTTTTAAGTAATATTATTAATTTATGAGGTGATGATTATGAGACTTTACTATATAATTTATGAGAAATTGAATCATTTTAGAAAAGTGTTCTTAAGTTTTGCATACTTCATAACTGATTTAAATCTGTTTTATAGAAGTAATAAAAATCGACGAAGTGCAATCATAGTAAGGAAGATAATGTTAAATTACCATTCTCTTGAAAAAGGGTTATCAAAAGCTCAATTTAGAGAAGGTTTTGGAACAAAAGCTCTTACACTATTAATGAACAATATGACAAAATATTTTGAAGAAGGGTTTCCAAAAGATGATTTTCATATTTTAGTGGCAACTTCTGTTATGAAAAAGTATATCGATAGTCACACGAGTGCTAACGAAAACACCCGGAAGATAGAAGAGTTCATAACAAAATTTAATCTCGATACTCATAATGACTATGGGGGTACAATTAACTTCAATAGAAGTGAATCTTCTTTCGATTCAGCTAATTTTAAGGATTTTGCTCTTAATAGGCATAGTACTCGGGTATTTGAGGATGACATTGTTGATTACTCCTTGATAAAAGAAGCTCTGGAAGTCGCAATGAAGAGTCCCTCGGCATGTAATAGACAAGGGTGGAGAGTAAGATATATAAGTAATAGGAGTATTATTAGTGAGTTGTTTATGTTTCAAAATGGATTTAGAGGATATTCTGACAAGTTAAGAAACCTCATTGTTATAACCACCGATATGAATTTTTATAGTTATCCAAAAGAAAGGTATCAAGGTTATATTGATTCATCTTTATTCTTGATGTCTTTAGTCTATGCATTACATTATGAGGGAGTTGGAAGTTGCATATTGAATGCGAACTTTTCTATTAAAGATGATAAGAAAGTTAGAAAAATTTTAGACTTACCTACTAATGAGAAATTTGTTGCTCTTTTAGCGTTTGGATATTATCAGGAGTCAAATTTAGTACCGAAGTCTGAGAGAATATCCGTTGAGTCAATTATAAGGAGATACGAGTAAATGAAGAAGAAAAGAATTATATATATTACTAGTACTTCTGGGAAAACACTCAGCTCTTTCTATAAGTCTAGCATTAAAGCAGCAAAGGAATTATTACTTGATTTTGAGATGTATTCCAATGAAAACAACGCTTCTAATAGTTTTTATAAGAAGTGTAAAAATATTGGAGTTACTCATAAGCATATACCTTTTGAAAGAAGGATATTTAAGTTAAACAATATTCGAGCTTATTTTAGTTTGAGAAGTGTAGCAAAGAGTTGCAATGGTGATATTGTGCATTGCAATACTGCGATAGCGAGTTGCATAGCTAGGTTAGCCTTTAGAAAATCAAATTGCAGGATAATCTATATGGCTCATGGGTTTCATTTTATGAGTTTTAAAGGATTTAGGAACAAGTTTTATATATTTATTGAGAAATTTTGCGCGAGATTTACTGACTATTTAGTTACTATAAATAATTTAGATTATAATTTTGCAAAAAAATTTAGGTTGAGAAAGAATGGGGTTGTTACAAAAGTAAATGGAGTTGGTGTTGATTCTGATCACTTTTTGGCTATTAGTAGTGAGTGTGGAAGAGGATATACTCTAAATAAAAAAAATATAATTTTATCTATTGGGGAACTAAATAATAACAAGAATCATATAAGTGTTTTAAGGGCTATGGTATCTTTAAAGGAAAAAGATTTAGAATACTGGATTTGTGGAGAAGGGGATAATGAAAACATGTTGTCCCAGTATATAAAAAAAAATGGCTTGGAGAAGAAAGTTATGTTATTAGGTTATAGAGAGGACATAGCCAAAATAATCTCTCAAGCAGATTTATTTATTATTCCATCATATAGAGAAGGATTGCCTTCAGCATTGATGGAAGCTATGGTAATGGGTCTCCCTTGTATAGGAAACAATACTAGAGGAGTAAGTGATTTGATTGATCATGAACTGGGAGGATATTTATTAGATATAGATGATACTGTGGAATTATGCAATAGAATTGAACTGTTAACAAGTAATCCTTTTGTTCGTGAAAGAATGGGAAAATACAACGTGAAAAAGATTGTTGATGATTACTCTATAGATAATATTGTTAAACAAATGAAGGCAATATATTTATTGAATATGAAAGTGGGCGAGATTCATGAGAATATGTAATATGATCTTATCAACTACAATTAGTGGAGCTGAAAGGATTATGCTTGACTATGTTATTTATATGTCTGAAAATTTTCAAAGTATGGACTTGATTCTTTATAAAGGGCAATTATCTGAAGAAGTAAAGAAGTATAGTAATATCAAAGTTCACTTGATCAATTCAAAAAGACACTTCAAAGTTATTGGTGAAATAAGGAGTATTGTCGATAGAAACAGTATTGAAGTACTACATTGTCACGATAACAAAGCTTCAGTTTTAGGTTATTTTGCTACATGTATGTCAAAAAACACAGTAAAAGTTGTATCACATGTTCATAATACATACCCATTTTTAAGAAGAAAAACTTTTACCAAATTATTTGACACATTTATGAGAAAGAGATATTCAGGTAATATCTTTTGTACATCTTTAGTCTATGATTATTACAAAAAGCATTCTAGACAAACAAATAACTATCGAAAAAGAATAGTCTTGGAGAACTCTACTCTTGTGGAAAGAAATGAAGAAATGTCGAAGTCGTCACTGTGTGATGAAAGGTTAGAAACCTTTATTGGAGCTAATGACATTGTATTAGGATTTATTGGTAGATTTGAAGAGCAAAAGGGGCTAATCCCATTTTTGAATGCTTGCTTAGAGTATGGGATAGATGATAAACTGAAGATTGTTTTGATTGGAATGGGATCCTTGTATGATCAAATAATAGGTTTAGTTGACGATCTACCAAAAAATTTTTTAGTTATGAAGTATAAAGCAAATGTTTTTCCTTATTTGAGTAGATTTGATTATTTGATATTGCCTTCAAAGTTTGAGGGGTTACCAATAGTGCTTCTTGAATCTATGAGTCTGGGAGTTCCTGGAATTTGTATGGAGGTTGGTGGCATTTCAAACTTAGTGACTAAAGAGACTGGATTTTTAGTAGAACAGGATAACTACTTCGAGTTTGTTAAGACAATAAATGAAACAGTTGAATTATCTGAGCAAAAATACCATATGTTATCTGTGAATTCTAAAGAACTGATTTCAAAATATTATAGTATTAAAGAGTATTCTCACCGCCTTTTGGAGTACTACAATGAAATTTAGAAAAACAACATTGATCAATATTGGTTTTTTTATTAATGTTGTTCTTTTGATTTTCGCACCTTGGTATTTTACATTACCTTTTACTCTAATCATGATGACTTTATTTAAACACTATAAGTACCTAGTAATATTAGTGTTTCCTATAATTGAAATTGGAGTATTTAGTTATTTTTCATTATATAATATTACTTTGATTTACTTTTTATTTTTAGTTATATTTGACCTCATAAAATCTAGAAAGATTAATTTCTTAGGAAGTGTTCCAAACATATATTATGTTCTCTTAATAGTCGCGTCCTTTGGGTTTTTAAATTTTCTCTATTTTTTTCCTTACACAAACATCTTTGGACAGGCAAATTTAATTAATGGATTAATCATCATTAGTAAACTTATCTTCATTGTCTTATTGTATGTTGATTTGTCTATAAATAGAAGCAATCAATTTTATCGATTTTTGGATTCGCTCAAAAGTGTTTCCAAATACATCATAATATTAATTTTTATATATTTTCTATATAGTAGTGACACATTCAGTTCATATCAAAGGTACGTAATATCTGGTATGGATCCCAACGACTTCGGATCTAGATTGGTAGTGTTTTCTATACTGGCGATAATGTTACCGGTGAGGGAGAATGTTTTTCGTAGAATATCAAGTGATTTAATTATATTTGGTTTTACATCACTTATTATCTTGATGACTGGATCTAGAACTGCTCTTCTAGCATTAGTAATAAGCTTTATGTTTTATATTATTTTTTCTAAGTATACTTTGAAGTTCAGATTTTTAAGCTTTGCTGTTTTGATTACCGGATTAGTTGCTCTTCTAACTTATACGGATATAGGTATAAATATTGTTCAAAGAACGCTTTATTCAGATGTTTCTGATATTTCTACGGGAAGATTTAACATTTGGAGTACTTTGATTCGATATACTATTCAAAATAGACCATTGTTTGGATTTGGATTAGGCAAATATGTTCCAGCAACAATAAACCTTGTAGATCATGGTATACCATCTTTTGATCATAATATCTTTGTTTCAGTATTTACCACATTAGGAGTTATAGGATTAGTGGTGTATATTATTTTTATTTTAGCGCCGATAAAAGGTCTATTATTCACAAAGAGAAATACTTACTCCACTGCAATTTATGTTTCATCTATTGTGGCAGTTATTAGTGGTTTGTTTCTAGTTTGGGCTTTTGAAGATACTTTATTGATACTAGTAACTCTTAGTGGGTATTCTTTGCGGATGTCAAAAATGGGGTTTGATTAGTATGAAAAGGATATTTATAGGTGTTATGTTTTTTACACTATTCGCAAAGTTGTTTGGGTTTTTAAGAGAAGTTCTATTAGCTTATTTTTTTGGAGCTTCTTCTATCAGTGATGCATATCTGATATCAATTTCTGTGCCCAACACGTTTTTTTTATTGATTTCAGCAGCTATTTCAGCTGGGTTCATACCTTTATATACCAAAATCCAAAAAGATGCAAATGAAGAACAAGCTCTTTCATTTGCGAATAAGTTAATGTTTATTATCTTGTTTATAAATCTTTTAATTGTTACTTTTATTCAGCTTTTTCCCGATGAAATTATATATGTCTTTGCCTCTGGATTCTCTGATAGTACAAGGGAGGTTGCAAAGAATCTATTGCGAGTTACTTCATTGTCTTTGTTTATGACTTCAATTGTTGCTGTTTTGAGTGGGTTCTTACAAATAAATAACAAGTTTATTATCCCAGCAATGATTGGTATTCCATTAAATATAATTATGATATTATCTTTTTATTTCTCTAGGATTTACGGACTTTCATATTTATCATTCGGATATATTGTAGCAATACTATCACAATTGTTAATTTTGTTTCCGTTTGCAATCAAGTATGGATTTCGCTTCAAAATTATTAAGAATGCCAAAGATGATAATCTGATTTTTATGCTAGCAGTAATGCTTCCTGTTTTTGTCGGTGTAGCTGTTACTGAAATCAATGGAGTTATTGATAGAACTATAGCATCACAAATAATTGATGGTGGAATAAGTTCAATTAATTATGCATTTAGATTAAATGGGTTCGTTCAGGGGATTGTTGTAACATCTTTGATATCGATAACTTATCCAACTTTTTCTAGATTAGCTATAGAGAAGGACTATCAGGGAATTAATTCATATTTACTGAACTCAATTAAGGTTATTCTGTTAGTTGTAATTCCAGTTTCTTTTGTTTGTCTGGTGTACTCAACAGAAATCATCCAATTAGTATATGGTAGGGGACAAATGGGTAAGGAAGCAGTAAGTCAAACTGCAGGAGCATTGTTCTTTTATGCGTTAGGGATGGTACCTTTTGGTCTTAGAGCGTTGGTCACCAGAGTTTTTTATGTACTACATGATATGAAAACACCGACTTTAAATGCAGTCTTCTTGATGATCCTAAATATAGTATTAAATTTGATTTTCTTTAAGTTTACGTCATTAGGAATAGGAGGTATTGCCTTCGCAACAAGTATTGTCTCTTGGATAATGTTTGTATCTTTACTAATAAGCTTATCTAGAAAAATAGGTGGATTTGAATCAAGTAGGTTAATCAGTGACATTTTGAAGATAATATGTGTATCTCTATTTTTGATAGGAGTCATCTTTCTCTCTAAAATATTACTCAGTGATATCTTATTGAATCAGTCACTTGTGTTATTTGCTAGTTTTGCCTTAGGAGCTGTTAGTTTCTTGTTAGTTAGTTATGTCATAGATGTTGATGGTATTCGAGGTCATGTAAACGAGTACATTTTAAGACTCTTCAAAGGAGGAAAGATATGAAAGTGATTTTTGCAAGCTTTTCAGATAATTATGATCACCAAATGATGATGTATCAAATGGCTGAAAAAATGCAGGATAGAGATATCCATGTATGTACTATTGGAGTCAAAGAACCAAAATATACCCCTGGATCATCGTTTGATAAAGTGTTTCTAAAGATGAATGTTGACCCAGGAATAAACCTAAACCTCATTAATCCATTTATTTACATAAGGTTTGCTTTTACGCTACTGAAAGTAAGGCCTAAAAAACTATTTTTATTGAGTTCACACACCATGAATATTGTTTTGATATTGCTACTGAAACTTTTGTTTATTCGATGTGAGGTTATCCATTCAGTTCATGATTACATACCACACAAAGGTGATTCTCGTGAGAGGGGAGTGCAGAAATATAATGAACTGATAACTCGGATTTGTCATAAGGTTATCTTGTATAACCCAGAAATAATTGATTCATTCTCAAGGATGTATAACTATGAAAAAGTTCGAATTGTATGTATCAATTATTGGAAGGTTTTTAGAGGGTATACTCCTCCACCGGGAACTAAGACATTTCTGTTTTTTGGGAGAATGAACTATTACAAAGGGGTAAATCATATTGAGGAAATTGTAAGAGATTGCAAAGGGTGTAACTTTAAAATTGTAGGTAGATTTGAGAAAACTCAAGAGATATATCTTGAGTCTCTAAAAAGTTATGACAATACTGAAGTTATACCTAACTATGTTTTTGGGAGTGATATGGATAAGGTTTTTGAAGAAAGTGATTGGGTTATTTTACCATATAACTCAGCAACGGTATCAGGGGTAATAATAGATGCATATAGATTTTCGAGACCAGTTATTGCATTTGGAGTGGGTGGAATAGTAAATCAAGTTAGTTGTACAAGTGGATTTACTATAGAACCAAGTAATATTACACAGTTTAAAGATACTGTAAAGAAAGTTTCTGAGTTTTCTGAGGATGATAATGAAACATATTCGAAAAATGCATACAAGTTTGGTGAAATTAAATACTCACTAGATAGTGTTGCGCAAGATTTCTATATCAAGTTTTTTGGAGGAGAAGAAAATGATTTATGACAGGGTTATTATTGGCGCTGGAATATTTGGACTTTATGCAGCGTCGCAATTGATTGATAGAGGATATACTGTTTTGGTAATTGAGAAAGATGAATCTTACTTTAGAAGAGGCTCGTACATAAATCAAGCTAGATTACATAATGGTTATCATTATCCAAGATCTTTATCCACAGCTAAAAAATCTGCGAAGTATTTTAGTAGATTTTTGGATGATTATAAGGATTGTACGAATACGGAGTTTGATCAAATATACGCTGTTGCAACAAATTATTCATGGACCAATGCTGAGCAGTTTAAGAAGTTTTGTAAGGCAAATGATATATTATGTGAAGTTGTTGACAAAAAGAAATATTTTGACTCCAATATGATTGAAGAAGCTTATCTGACTAAGGAGTACTCTTTTGATGCTAGGTTGATAGGAGAAAAACTATTTGAGTATTGCATTTCAAGAGATGTTAAGTTTTCATTTAACACTGAAATTGAAAAATGTGATGTTATAGATAAGAAATACGAACTTTCACTAACTAGTGGATTAGTTATTAAATCTGAAATGATCATAAATGCCACTTATGCCGGTATTAATAATGTTCATAAGATATTCGGTTTTGATTTCTTGCCAATAAAATATGAATTATGTGAGGTTGTGTTATGTAAGGTTCAAAAGGAGTTAGAGAATGTAGGTGTAACTGTTATGGATGGTCCATTCTTTTCTGTGATGCCCTTTGGTAAAACGGGACTACATTCAATAACTACAGTATCAAAAACTCCACATTATACATCGTATTCTGAACTACCAACATTCAATTGTCAGAAGTTGTCTCAATCGTGTTCGCCTGATAATGTTCAAAACTGTAATCATTGCGAGGTGTCACCAAAATCATCATATCAGGATATGCTGCAAATGGTAAAAATGTATACAAATGATAAAATTAAACTTTTAAAGGTCAAGTCCTTATTTACTCTGAAACCAATTTTGATTGCATCGGAGATTGACGATTCAAGACCTACAATTATTAGAAAATATAGTTCTACACCGGATTTCTATACTGTGTTTTCTGGTAAATTAAATACAATTTATGATATGGATGAGATTTTAAAGTAAAGGAGATACTATGAATAAATCAAATGAAAAAGAAATCAAATACGTAAGCTTTGTTTTTGTCATATCAACTAAGAATACCAAGAAACATCTTGAACTTCTAAACTCATATATAGATAAGATACAGTCTAATTTTTTAAATTATGAAGTTATCATTGTTAATAATCAATATGAGTTAGAAATTGAGGAGTATTTTTTAGGAAGAAAAAATATTACTGTCATCGAGTTAGGATATATACATTCAATGCAGAATGCAATGACAGCGGGTATTAGTGGTTCAATAGGTGATTTTGTTTGGGAAATTTATGATTTTAATAGTGATGTAGTTTTTGAGGAAATTATTGAGCTTTACAGTGGAGCATTGGATGGGTATGACTTCACATATTTAGTTCCTCAGAAACTAGGATTTTTGTCGCTATTATTCACTAGAGTTCTATCTTCAAAGTATAATTTAATTAAGGGTAAGAAAATTTATGATGCTTATGTAGTTTTGAGCTCAAGAAGAGGACAAAACAAAATCCAAAATCTTGGTGACATTGTTGTCAACAGAAATATTAGTTATTGTATGTCAGGATTATTATTTACTGAGAAACAAGGACGACTCAAAAGAACAAGTAATACTAGTATGGATAATAAGATACATATGTTTTTCGATTCATTAATTTACTACACTAATTCAATCGCGAAGTTATCACTTATCTTTGGTGTATTATTTTTGTTTACTTGTTTAGTATTATCCTTTTTTGGACTCACAAATGACAATGTTTGGTTTATCATGTTGGGTGTTTTGGTTAGTTATCTTTCGTCAATTTTAGCCTTGTTAGTTAAGTATTTACATCACACATTGAGAAGTAGTATAAGTGCAAAAAATTATATGTTTACTTCTATAAAGAAAATGGAAGGTGAGGAGTAATGAATTTTCATAGAATAGGTAATTCGGGACTTCATATAACAACATTGACATATGGTTCTGCTCTAACTATTGGAACTGAGAGTAGAGATGTAGATTTTGCTCAAGAGATGATAGATACAGCATGGAATTTAGGTATAAGGTCATTTGACACTTCTAACAATTATGGATATGGTGAAGCTGAAGTACTACTTGGAGAAGTTCTGAATAAATATCCGAGACAGGAATACGTTGTTTCAACAAAGGGCTCATGGCCAGTAGGTGAAGGTCCATTCTTTAAAGGGCTTTCAAGAAAACACATTTTGTGGGCTGTAAAAGAATCTTTGAAGAGACTGAACTTGGAATATATAGATATTTATTACGCTCATCGTTATGATGAAAATGTATCAATGTTGGAGGTAGTTAGAACATTTAATAGTTTGATCGACAGAGGATATATTAGATACTGGGCTACTTCTGAGTGGCCAGTTGATGCCATTGAAGAATGCAAGCAGATTTGCGATGATTTTGGTTATGAGAAACCTATTGCTGATCAGTTTATCTACTCCTACGCTATTAGAAAAGTTGAACATAACAAAGTGTTTGATTACTGTGTCAAGGAAAAAATTGGAATGTTAGCTTTTTCTCCATTATCCCAAGGATTATTAACAGGGAAATACAAAGATAGTATTCCTGAGGACTCAAGAATTGCAAAAAGTGAGAAGATTGGATACAATAAAACAATTAATTTTTATCAACAGACTAAAGAGCAAATTGACTATTTTATAAGAACGTGTGATAAGTATCAAGTCGAGTATGTTGCTGCTGCACTTCAATGGGTGATAAGAAAAGGCGTCTTTCCAGTCATTGGAGCTAGTAAACCTGAGCAATTAATTCACAATGTAAGAAGTATTAGTATCGTGATACCTGAAAAGTTTTGGGAAGCACTTGAAATTGGATGGCGAAAGTAGTAATGGAACGCACTAATTTAAGTATATCAAATATCGCTTGGGAAGAAAGCGATAGGATAGAAGCCTATGAACTATTATTAGAATTAGGAGTAAAGTTCATTGAAATTGCTCCAACTAAATTATTTGGTTTTAAAGGATATAACGATTTGGAGTTTGCTAGTAAGTTCAGGCAAAGAATTAGGGATATGTATGGTTTATCGGTTGTTTCTTTGCAATCGGTTTGGTACGGTAGAAGTGAGAATATCTTTGGCACAAAAAGTGAAGTCGATAGTCTACTAGACTACTGTAAAGAAATAGTTCTTTTCTCTAAAATCCTAGGGTGTAGAAATATTGTACTAGGTTCCCCAAAAAACAGAGTTGTTGGTGATTTTGTAGGTTTTGAGGAAAGAGCTCACTATTTTTTCTCTGAACTAGATAGTATTGCGAAAAACAGTAATGTTATTATTTCTTTGGAAGCAAACCCAGCTCTTTACGGAACCGACTTCATTAACTCTACGTATGAACTTGTCGAGTTCTTAGCTGATAAGAATTATACAAGTATAAGGGGAAACTTGGATACTGGGACAATGATTGTTAATGAAACTGGTATTGAGGAGTTGCAGGATGTAATGAGTTTCTTTAATCATGTTCATATAAGTGAACCGTATTTAAAATGTATTAAAAGAAGAGAACTTCATAACAAGTTATTTGACTTACTAAGGCTAAATAACTATAGAAATATTATCTCTATTGAAATGAAACAAACTTCTTTAGATAATATAAGGAGTTCAATCATATATTTAAGAGAACTATTTATGAAAGAGTAGGTGATTGCATTTGAGTGTTTTAGTAACTGGAGGCTTAGGTTATATAGGAAGTCATACTGTAGCCAAATTGTTAGAAGAAAATTATGATGTTGTAATAATTGACAATCTTAATAATAGCTCAATAGATGTTTTGAGAAGCTTAGAAGAATTGTCAGGTAGAGTGATTAAATTCTATCAGTATGACGTTAAGGATTATTTAGACTGCAAAATTGTTTTTGAAGAAAATGATATTCATTCTATTATTCATTTTGCAGGTTACAAAGCTGTTGGAGAGTCTGTTAAAATCCCAATTGATTACTATGATAATAATATAAATACATCATTAAATATGTTACGATTGATGAATGAGTTTAATGTTAAAAAGATTGTGTTTAGCTCATCAGCTACAGTATACGGAATACCTAAATCGTGTCCTATTGATGAAAGTTTTCCAACGTTCGCTACAAACCCCTATGGGCGAACGAAACTTTTTATTGAGGAAATTTTGAAAGATTATCATGTTTCAAGACCAGATTCAGCCGTAAGTGTTCTTAGATATTTTAATCCTGTTGGCGCTCATAAGTCTGGTTTGATAGGCGAAAATCCGAATGGAGTTCCAAATAACTTGGTTCCATATATTAGCCAAGTTGCCTCAGGGAAGTTAGAGTGTTTATCAGTATTTGGCGACGATTATGATACAAAAGATGGAACAGGTGTTAGAGATTATATTCATGTTGAAGATTTGGCAAATGGTCATATTAAGGCTTTGAAATATATTGATGAGAATGAAGGATATTTTGTTCATAATTTAGGAACTGGTAAAGGTTATTCGGTTTTAGAGATGATTCGTATTTTCGAGGAAGTTTCATCTAGAAGGATTATGTATGTTATAACGGCTAGACGACCAGGGGATATTGGAACTTGCTACGCTAATCCGAATAAAGCTTATAAGGAACTTGGTTGGTCTGCTCTAAGAGATTTAAAAGAGATGCTGCAGGATGCATGGAATTTTGAAAGGAATTATAAGAAGTAGAGTGTGATCACACTCTATTTTTGATATTATAGTAAAGGGTGATTTAGATGAAAAATGACGAGTTTTATGATTCACATTTACATCTACTAGGACTTGGATA
>CBFCWH010000012.1:0-23496 GCA_965601585.1 uncultured bacterium | reverse complement strand
AACCACTTGATCTACTTGATGAAAAATAAAAGACCAGTAATGGTCTTTTTATTTTGCTATGAGTTTATAGATTACTTTTTTTTACGTGATTATATGTACGTATATTAATCTCCCATAAGTAATGGGACGCTGTAGTTGCATAAGGTGAAAATAGTTTTTTATAGTATGAGAACTCCTCTTTCGTGATTTTATGATCTATATCATATAACCATTCAAGTCCTTTGCGAATTGCAACATCGTTATAAGAAATTATATTTGGTCTATCAAGACAAAATATTAGAAGCATTTGCGCTGTCCAGTCTCCTACCCCTTTTATTTTAGTAACTTCGTTAATGACTTCTTGATCTGTCATATTGTAGAAGTTAGTATCTATTTCATTGTGTAAATATGCTCTAGCGATATTTCTAATGTAGGAGGTCTTTGAGTTTGTTAACCCTTGGGACCTTAGTTCATCAAAGGGAATTGATAGAACGCTTTGTGGAGTAAACGGAGCATAGTTATCATAAATTCGTTGCCAGATTTTATTTGCTGCCTTAAAAGAGATTGATTGGTAGACGATTTGTGATATTAATGCTTCAAAAGGATCTTTAATCCGAAACGTCTCAATTTCACCGATTAAATCAATAAGTGCTTTCATCTCAGAAGATTGAGTTTTAAGGTGTTCAACTTCCTTAGGACAATCTAGTATATAACTTTCCATATTTTCACCTCAATTTTGGGATTAGAATGTACTTTAACTTGTTAAAGAATGGACTGTTGGTATTGTAAACGCTAACATACTAATATATAATACATATGGTAATTATATTATAAACTAGTAAGGAGATTTTTACATGAATAATAAATACGTAGCTCCTCCATACAGAATCAAAATGGTTGAGCCAATCAAAGTAACAACTAAAGAAGAACGCATCAAATACTTACAGGAAGCTGGATATAATCCATTTTCTTTAAAAAGTGAGGATGTTTATATTGATTTATTAACTGATAGTGGTACTGGAGCAATGAGTCATTATCAATGGGCTGCTTTAATGCGCGGTGATGAAGCATACGCAGGAAGCCGTAGTTTCTTTAAACTAGAAAAAGTAGTTAAAGAAATCACAAACTATAATTATGTAATTCCAGCTCATCAAGGACGTGGAGCTGAGCAAGTAATGTTACCACAACTTGTTACGAGAGATGGATTATACTTTATTAGTAATATGCATTTCGATACGACAAGAGCTCATGTAGAGTTAGCTGGAGCAAGAGCACTAGATTGTACAATTCCTGAAGCGATGGATACTACTACTTATCATCCATTTAAAGGGAACTTTGATTTAGTACGTTTAGATGAAATGATAAATGAAAAAGGAAAAGAAAACATTGCAGGTATTATCATGACTATTACAAATAATAGTGCTGGTGGACAACCTGTAAGTATGGAAAATATGCGAGAAGTTAATAAGATTGCTCGTAAATACGGAATCACAATTCTAATTGATGGAGCAAGATATGCTGAAAATGCGTATTTTGTAAAACAAAGAGAACAAGGGTATGAAAACAAGTCTATTCGCGAGATTGCACTTGAAGCTTTTGATTTAGCAGATATTTTCTTAATGAGTAGTAAAAAAGATGGACTATCAAATATCGGTGGATTAATCGTTATCAAAGATAATGAGGATTTATACAACCAATGCCGTACGTACATCGTACCTATGGAAGGATTCCCGACATATGGCGGGTTAGCTGGTAGAGATATGGAAGCTTTAGCAGTTGGTTTAGAAGAAGCTTTGGAAGAAGATTACTTATTACATCGTTTAGATCAAGTTCGTTTCTTAGGAGACAAACTACGCGAAGCAGGTGTTCCTATTCAATATCCTACAGGAGGACATGCAGTATTTGTTGACTGTAAGAAAATTGCACCACATATCCCATATTACGAGTTTCCTGCACAAAGTGTATGTAACGCTGTATATGAAGAAAGTGGAGTTCGTCCAGTTGAAATTGGTAGTTTCTTATTAGGTAGAGATCCTGACACAGGGAAAAACATTGAATCACCTCTTGAATTAATGAGACTAACAATTCCAAGAAGAACATACACATATAAGCATTTAGAGTATGTTGCTGATGCAGTAATTGAAGTATACAAGAACCGAGAAAAACTAGTTGGATTAGAGTTTGACTATGAACCACCTGTACTAAGACATTTCACAGCAAGATTGAAACCTATTAAGTAATTCACAAGAAAAACACGCATTATTCAAAAGAAAATCACCTTCTACTGGTATTCTTAAAGTAGGAGGTGTTTTTATTTATGGAAGATTTCACACGTGAGTATGTCGCAATGTGGCAAAACTGGAATGATTTTGAAGGTAGAAGCAACGTAAGAGATTTTTGGATGGCAGCATTGGCAAACTGGATATTAGTTTTAATTATCGGAGCCTTAGGGCAAATGTTTCGAATTTTCAATTTAATTGATGCAATATACGGAATCGCAGTATTAATCCCATCACTTGCACTTTTTGTAAGAAGAATGCATGATATTAGAAAGAGTGGATGGAATATCCTGTGGATTTTCTTACCTTTCTTCGGATGGATATATCTGATCTATTTATTGATTCAACCTAGTAAATAAAAAAAGAGCAATTAACATAATAATGTTGATTGCTCTTTTTTATTACTTTTTAATCCTCTTCCTCTAATACTAGTGTTACAGTATCACTAAGGAGCGTTTCATACACTTCAAATATTTTGTCACGAGGAATGTAAAAGTCCTCTTCAGGGTCTCTATGTACTATTGAAATGCTTATACTTTGCTCATCATTACTACTTTGATTAAGTAAAATACTAATATCATTGTACATAAAATTATAACTGAAGCGATCAAAATCGCTATAATTTGAGATGTCATCAATGATTTTAGACTTCTCATTATTTGATAAGTTGTCATAAGTATTGTAGTTTGTGTAAATAGAAGAATAGCTTTTAAGGTTATCTTTTAGAGCTATAGACTTTCTTTCGAAACTACCATTTGTCTTGATCTCAACTTTTAAATAATCACATTCAATACTTTTTCCAGAAAGGTACTGTGATATCTTTGCAAAGTAATTATCAAAGCTCGCGATGCTGAAATTACTTGGAACACCTTTTCTCTCAAATAACTGAATAGTAATTGATAAGTTAGATGGGTCGTATTCATCATAGAAAATGTGTGTCTCAGGGAATAGAAAATCAACATTTAATTCTTCTTCCGCAAACCCATTTGCATAAAGAATAAACTCATCATCTGGATTGTTTTTTGCAATCAATGTTGATTGGTTACATGTTGAATCATAAATGCAATCAATGAAACTAATTTCATTACTGGTACAACCAGTAAGTACAAGTATCATTGTGAAAAGTGCAGCGATTATCCCTATTTTCTTCATAGTTACCCCTCTCTAATAATCATTGAATCACCGAAACTGAAGAATCGATAACCTTCCTTAATTGCTTCAGAGTATGCTTTAATTATATTCTCTTTACCTGCTAAAGCACTTACTAGCATTAATAAAGTTGATTTTGGTAAGTGAAAGTTCGTAATTAGTTCATCTATAGCTTTGAATTTATATCCTGGATAAATAAATATATCGCTCCATCCAGATGTTTCTTTAAAATTATCATAATCTCTTAAAACAGTCTCTAACGTTCTTAAACTTGTCGTTCCGACTGCAATTATCTTTCTGTTTTCTTGCTTTGCTTTGTTCAATATATCTGCAGTTTTCTGTGTCATTTGATAAAACTCTGTATGCATTTTGTGGCTTGAAACGTCTTCAACTTGCACAGGTCTAAAGGTACCTAATCCTACATGTAAAGTAACGTAGGCAATAATTACACCTTTATCTTCTATCTGTTTCATTAATTGTTTTGTGAAATGAAGACCAGCTGTTGGAGCGGCTGCGCTTCCTTTATGCTTATTATATACCGTTTGATAACGGTCTTGGTTTTCAAGTTTTTCGTGAATATATGGTGGTAAAGGCATTTCTCCTAGTTGATCAAGGATTTCATAGAATAGTCCCTCGTAAATCATCTTAAACTCTCTTATTCCGTCTTCTCCTAGTTTAGTACACTTTGCCTTTAATAAACCTTCACCAAAAGAAATAATGGTTCCAAGCTTAATTTTCTTTGCTTTTTTTACTAAACATTCCCATACATCATCTTCTTTTTGTTTTAACAGAAGAATCTCTATTGCTGCATTTGTTTCTTCTTTTACTCCGTATAAACGTGCTGGAATAACAGATGTATTATTAAGTACTAATACATCACCTTTTTTCAAGTAATCAACAATATTACTGAATGTATCATGATTGATATTTCCTGTTCTTTTATCTAGGACTAATAGTCTTGATGCACTTCTATTCTTAAGGGGTGTCTGCGCTATTAGTTCATCTGGTAACTTGTAATTAAAATCTTCTACTCTCATTTAAAATAACCTCATGTTATGTGTTTTTTTGAGATGCTTATAAGCTTTCTCGGTTGCTATTCTACCACGAGGAGTTCTTTTTATAAAGCCAATTTGTAATAAATATGGTTCATATACATCTTCAATGGTTGTAGATTCCTCACCTATTGATGCAGCTAAGCTCTCTAAGCCAACTGGACCGCCTCCAAAGTTTTCAATAATTCCCATAAGATATGCATGATCTTTACTATCAAGTCCCAACTCATCAATATTGAGTTTACTTAACGCAAGTTCACACATTTTCATATCTATAATACCGTCATTTAAAACATCCGCGAAATCACGAATTCGTCTAAAAATACGATTTGTAATACGTGGAGTTCCACGACTTCTTCTTGCAATTTCAATACTAGCATCTTCATATGTCTCAGTTTCGAAAATACGGGCAGTACGTCTACATATTTCTGTAAGTTCATCATTAGAATAATAACGAAGCTTATGAACCACACCAAAACGATCTCTAAGTGGAGAACTTAAATCCCCAAAACGAGTAGTTGCACCAATCAAAGTAAAAGGTGGTAAATCAACTCGAATTGACTTAGATGTCGAATCTCTTCCTACAATAATATCTATTACATAATCCTCCATTGCAGGATACAAAATCTCTTCTACAACACGAGGTAATCGATGTATTTCATCTATAAACAATATATCCCCAGGTTCTAAACTTGTCAAAATAACAGCTAAATCGCCACTTCTTTCAATAGAAGGACCACTTGTAATTTTTATGTTAACACCTATTTCGTTCGCAATTATATTAGCTAAAGTAGTTTTTCCAAGTCCAGGAGGACCATATAAAAGAACATGATCTAAAGCTTCATTTCTTGTCTTTGCAGCACGAATAAATATGTCCATCATTTCTTTTACTTCAGTTTGTCCAATATACTCTTTTAAATACCTCGGACGAAGCGAATGATTCTCAATATCTTCAGGGAGTATTTCGCTTGTATAAACATTTTCACTCATATTCTCACCTCATAAAAATTATACTTGATTCCCTATTTATTTACAAAACATTTTTATGTTTATGTTCCTTAACTAGTTATATTATTGTATAATATAAACAAATATGGTACAATAATATCAGGGGAACGGCTTAACAAAAAGATTTTCGGGAGGTGCATGGAATTGGACATAAACGGCCTAAAAAGTTACGATATTGCATCATTTGATATCGAACTAGAGTACAACAAGCAAATCACGCCGATTACTAAGAAAATTGAGAAGTTGAATAGTAGTCACGAAACTAAGTCTTTAAGAGCACATAAAGACTTTTTGTCAAAGGAAAAAAAATCTAAGGAAAAACTTAATGAGCTCAATGACAAAGCTGTTATTAAGGATCAAAAAATCGCTAAAGCTGCACATAACAAAATTGTAAAAATGCGTGCAAAAGAGAGACGTATTCGCAAAGAGTGTGAGGATTACGTTGCAGATAAGGAACTTATTGCAAATAATGAGTATCTCAGAATTAACGAGATAACTGAGCAACTTAAAATTCAAGAACAACATGATATTCAGGATATTAAACTAAAATACAAAACAAACATTGAATCTTATGTTGAAAAACTAGATATCTACAATAACAACTTTTCAAAGAATAAAGATTATCATGTTGCAGAAATCAAAAAAAATCAAACTCTAATTAACAAACAACTTGAGTCATTGAAAGTGTTCAATGAAAAAGTATTAGGTGAGTTAGAGGTCAAGTTAACTACCTTTACATCAACTAAAGAAACTGATGATGAAAAAATTATTGATACGAACGCAAACAGCGATCGTGCTCTTTCTAGTTATGCCACTAATATCAGAAAGAGATCTAACGTAAAAATTAATGAAATCAACATATATATCGAGGAACTTCAAGATGGGTATGAAGCCCATTTAGAACCTGAAATAACTAGACTTGAGTCAGAAATCAAAAATCTAAAATTGACATTTGAGGATCGTCGCCAGTTAATTGAAGCCGATCTTGAGTTAAATATCAAGAAACTAGAACTACAATTAGAGCAATTCAAAGATGAACGTAACCGAAAAGCTGTAAAAAACATCAATATGAAAATAAACCTCTTCAATATTCGAGCAACTACTACTATCAAATATGAGGAACGTATCTTAAATGAAAAAGTACTCGTTTTAGAAAATGAGTTAACACTTTTAAAAGAAAAACTTGATTATGAACTACTAAACATTAGTAAACTACGCGTATTTTTACTAAATGATCAGAACGAACTGAAAGAAACAGGAGATTACTTCAAAGACCTTAACAAAGTCTTAAGACGAGAACTAAGTAACTTTGAGTTATCAAATAACAATTATTTATTAAAACATGAGCAATTAAAAACAGACTTCATCAATAACTATACAAAAATCTTTTCAGACCTTAAGGAAAGTCAAATCAACTTAGCTCAGGCTTACCTTGAAAAAATTGCTGATAATAATTTTGAAATTGATGAAATTAATAAATTTCTAGATACTGCAGAACCGTTAAAAGAAATTGAAGTAAATCGTTTACGTGAGGATATTGAAATTTCAGAAGTAATTGAGAGATTTAAAATAAAGTACGCAAAACAAGATTACGAAACTAGTCTTGTTAAAAATGCATTCAATACTGAGAAGAAAATTCGTGAGCTTCAAATGAAAGAGGAACTTCAGGAGATTAAGAAAGATGAGCAACTTGTTAATACAAAGGAAGTTTATGATAAATCATTAGAAAAAGCTAAATTAAAACATTCAAAAGCTCAAGAAGTTTATAATTTACGTCTTAATAATACTAAGTTAGAACGAAATTTACTTAAAAATAAATATGATACTGAGTTAGATATTAGTATTCATAAAAAAGAACTAACAAAAATCGATGTAAGAAAACACAATGCGCTGATTTCAAAAGAAATTGAGTATGCTATTGAGAATCACGAAACGGAAGCCAGTTACAAAATAGAGGTAATAAACAAAGGCCTTGAAGAAGACTTACTTAAACTAGAGGAACAAGTATCTAAAATCAATTATGAGAAAGATGCCTATGTTTCAAATCTTAATACAGAGATTAACCATAAAAAACAAGATATTAAACAGCAAAAAGAGACCGTTGAGCAACAATCACTAGAAAGAGTAAATCTTATTGAACAAGCCCTTGCTAGAGAAATAAAAGAACCAGCTAGAAACATCTTAAAGACAGATACAATAATAGACGAACGTCTATCAAAACTGGACATTAATAATGTTTTCTTTGTGGACTTTATTAATGATTCAGTGGAGGATTTTAAAGATCATAAACTAACACTCGAACAAGTTAGAGAAGTGATAATTAATAGTGATACGGTATTTGATAAATCAGCTAAGTATATCGACCGTACATACCAAGTATTATTAGAATCAATAAAATTTATGAATGATATTGAAAAACACGCTATTTTAAATAAAATAGCTTCTTCTCATGAACAAAACGTGATTAGGAAACTTCAAAAACAACAAGCCAAACTCGAGACAGAGTACGAAAAGCAAACTTCAGAAATAAAGCAATCAGAAAGCGATCATCAAATTGTAATTAAAAACTTCATTACAGATCAACTTCTAGAACTCAAAAGATCGAACTTTGATACGCTAGATGCTTTAACGGATGCGACGTATCATTCATATAATAAAGTCTTTAATCGACTGAAAGATATCCAATCGAAGATTAAGGAATCTTCTACCGCTCTTTACTCAGCTTTGACAAAAAATGATAAAGACATCATAAGTCATGCAGAACTAAACGCAGAAAAAGCGAAATTGAAGGTTGATGAAGATAAAGTAGTAACACTCAATCCTATAGATGAGGAATTACAGACATTTTTAGAACAAAAAGAGTCTATTAGAATCGAGTTTAATAGTAAATATGATCAAGACCTTTTAGAACTACGAGCAGAAATCAACCATCACAAAAATGTAGCACTCGAGAAGGTAAAAGACATTACTACAGAAAAGAACACATTAGTTCAAACCCAGCAAGAGCAAAAACGTATGATTGAGGAAACAGAAGAAAAAGAAATAACTCAACGTTTTGAAACTATTGGAGAGAAACTACGTGTTTTTCGTGAAAACTATGAAATAACATTATCGAAACTTGATGAGAAAGATCAAGAAGCGAAGAAAATATTCGATTATGAGGATCGTATCTATAATATCGCTGTTGAAAGTGCAACTTCAAGATACAACGATTCAAACACAAAAATACAAAACCGTTATCTAACGACAATAAATAGTTATCGAGATCAAAAAGAAACAGCAGCAAAAAATAAAGAACAAAACATGAATGAGTACAATAAGAATCTTCTAAATCTTACAAACAGTTTCGAGAAGAACATCTTTACTGTACGCCCAAGATTAGAAGAATCAATTGGAGATGCACAAAAAGCTATTGATAAAGAAATCAATGAAAAAGAGCTTAAGCTATCAGAACTCATTGAACACAATCAAAAACTAATCTTAACGATTGAAAATGCATTATACACTGCTTTCCAAGAAGGGTATGATCGTCTTAATAATAACTTATCAAACTACATCGAGAAATATCGTATTATAGAAGAATACTATATAAACGAAAATACCAAATCAAATGATGTCTTAACTGAGAACAACATTACGTTTACAAATGCATTATTTGAACTACAAAAAAACAAACATGCAAAAACACTTGAAGACCTTAAAAAGGTTAACATAGAGATGTTAAGTGAGGTGGAGAACAATGGCTAAACTTTTTAAATCATCCTTACCAAAAGTAATCTCAAAAGCGAACAGAGAAATCTCTACAATCATCGAAAATGATATTGCGAAGGAATCAGAAATTCTTAAGAATTTAGTTGATCAAGTACTCGCAGCAAACTTAGAAGTAAAGAAAAAGAACAATCAAAGAATCACTGAAACAAAGCGTAAATTACAAGAACTAGATTTAGAAATTGATGATCTAAACAAATCTATTGACCTAGTTGATAGAGAAACCGTTATTGAGCAACTAAATGAAATGATTGATGCAGAAAATAAAATATTCTTAGCACGTCAAGAAATTCGTTTCTTTGAAAATGAGAATAATCCACAAAAATTAGGTAATTTAACTAGTATTTACAAGCAATTAGCTTCTTCTGTTGATAATACTAGAAATGTTGAAGAATCTTATAAGGAAATCCTCCATGAGTCAAATAACATGTTATTTGATAAACAATTAGATACAACAAATCAAATAATTATGTTAATGGAAGATTTATACGATAACAAAAACAAATTTATAAAAGAATCTATAAATAATATGTCTTCACTTAAGGATCAGATATTTACAAGTGAAGCACAGTTCAATGAATACATAAGAGAAAATATAAACGCTTCAAAATATCTACAGGAAAAAAGTGTTTCTACTTTCACAAGTGAGGATAATGAAGTTGAGTTAGGTGAAAAAATCACTAATAATCATATTCAAACACTTGAGGATATCAATACTAAGATTGAAAGTATTAATATAAAAACAGATGAAAAACGAAATGAAATACTAGACAACTATAAAAAATTTGAGACTTCATTGCGTACGAAGTTAGAAGCGAAAAACGCTGATGCAATCGCAAAAGAAAAGAAACTACTTGAAGAACGTGATGAAGAACTACGAAAAATTCGACTTCTAATTATCGACGCTGAAAAAAAGCAAAATATATCAAAAATGCAAAACCTGATGAGGAAATTTGAAAAACTAGAAAAATCAAAAATTTCAAAAATTAGTGATAAAACAGATAAATTATTAATAATGCAAACCAAGAAATCAAAGCAGAAGGCAATGAATCAAGTTAAGAATCTTGAACTAAAACGCGCGAGTGATATCAATAAACAAGAACTGAATCTTCGACTTGAAGATGTTAAGTTTGAGGAAGCTAAGATTCTATATAAAATTAAATCAGATTATCAAGGACTTCAAACTGATATCCATATTAACAAAGAAAAAATGCAAAACATAACAGCGTTACTCAATGAGCAAGAACGAGTAACCAAAGAGATTTACAAGTTAAAGACAGATCTTCGAATTGCTGAGTTAGAACTCATGAAAGAAAATGAGCTTATGGATCACACTTTATTCGAGACATTTAAAGAGTTATTAAAAGGGTTAAAGGAAGTAGAACACAAACGTATTCTTATCCTTCAAGATAATGTAAGTAACCACGAAATTATCCGTTTGGAACAGCAGTTCCAAATCAATAAAACTGTACTGGACTTACAACTTGAAAAAGAACTCAGTGATATAGATAAATTAATTCTAAAGAAACGTAATGAGTCACTTATACGTATCGAGAAAATCAAAGAAGATGCGAACAGTGAAGTAATTTATCAGGAATCCCAAATAAAGATTGCTCAAAAAGAACATGAACTTCAGTTAATAAAAGTGAAATCGCTATATGAGAACGAACGTAGTTTAGCCGAAGAGCAAGTTGAACGTATCAATCTTGGTGTTCAAGTAAATGATGCCTTTGTTAAAACAACCTTAGAGAATCAATTGTTATTCGCGACACAGCAAATTCGTTGTGCTGTTAGTGAATACGACATTAGAGTTGAATCAATAGCCTTAACAAAAGATCAGGAACTGGCATATGCAAACAAGAAAATTGATTATTATAAACAAAAGTATGAGTACGAGAAGTCAAAAATAAAAAAAGAGTTAGACGACAAATTAGAGGATTTAAACTATAAACTTCTTCTTTTTACTGACAAAGAGGATAATACGAAAATTCAATCACAAATTACTGAACTAGAAACAAGATACGGTTCTATGATTGACGAAATTGAAGAACGCGAAAACAAGGATGAGCAAATCTTACGTTATGAAAAAGTTATTGAAGCTGCCGAAGAACGAGCAAGTCAAGCAATTAATGAAGCTCTTGCCTTAAAAGAGCAAACAACTACTGCTTTCCAAGCACTGTATGATCAGACAAGAGAAAAATACGATTTAATAGAAAAAACCAATCATTCAGAAGAAACAGTTGGAATTATGCCACTTCTTAATAATAGCGCAATATCAAGTGCTGATGAGAGATTACAACGAGCAATTAAAGAAGCAGATGAACTGTATCATGAACGTATTTTAGAACCTAATAGAGTGATTAAAGAAACAAAGGAGAACTTATTAGAACTTACAAAAGATGAGGAAACAGAAACCTTCTGTATAGAGCAAAAAAACATAAAGAGACAACGTATATCTCATCATTCAATAGAACTTGAAAAACTAACGAATGAAACTCGTGAAGCTGTAGAGAAGGCAAATACAAGTATCACTGAGTTAAAGGAAAATGTTCGGAGTAAACTTGTACAAGATACTGAAAGCCAATATGAAGCAAATCTATATCGTGACGAGGAAAATATTACTTCAGACTATAACGCACTAATTCAAAAAGAGAAGGATTTCGCTTCAAACAAGGTTAAAGATATAACTTTATTCAAGCAAACACGAGCCTTAGAACATAAAAAAATATTTAAAGATACTAATTTATGGATTAAGCAAGCAATTAAACCATACAAAAAGTATATTCGTTATGCTTCTAGAGGATTAAATGCTGAAAAAAGAGAGATTACTAGAAAAAATAAACGTCTTCTAAAAAAAGACCTTAAAATTGCAAATGATAATTTTAGTGTAGAACTATAAAAAAAGACCTTTCTCAAGGTCTTTTTATTTACTCTGTTAAGTTTTTTGCCCATTTATATGTGAAGAAACGAATGTTTACTAGTATAAACTTTATGAGTTCCTCAATATTGATAATAGCAACTATCCAGTAGATATTTAAGTTTGTATATATACTTAAGATGAAAGCTAATGGAACACCGATTCCCCATAAGGCTACTACTTCCATTAAAAAGGCAAATACAGTATCTCCACCACTTCGTAAAGTACCTACAATATGTAGAGCATTTGTAAACTTAATTGGTACATAGAAACTAAAGGCTATTAGAAGTAAACGTACATTGTCTTTTACACCGTCACTTATATCACCAAAAAGTTGAGGGATTAAAGGACTTATAAAGAATAACAATAAACCTAGTAAAACACCAAATGCTAAAGTAAGTCGGAGAAATCTTCTACCCCAGTTTTTCGCTACCTCTATTTTTCCTTCACCAAGTTTATTTCCAAGCATTATCGCTGCAGCACTTGAGACTCCGGCGTTAATTACCCACACCATACCCATTACTTGATTCGCGATTTGATAACTTGCGATTGCATCAATACTTATAAACCCAAATGCAATTACATACATCGTCATACCTAATCCCCATAATGTTTCATTTAGTAGTACAGGCATTGCCTTCTTAAGTAGCTTCGATACAAATTCTTTCGTGATGTCTTTATATAGACTGAACTTGATTCGATATACTTCCTGTTTTGTTGTGATCATAAACCCAACAAGAATAAGAAATCCTACAATACTACTAATAACAGTCGCTATTGCAGCTCCTTCAATTCCTAGTTTTGGAAATCCGAGCATTCCGTTAATTAATACGTAGTTTAAGAATGTATTTAGCACAACTACGATAATAGAAACTATTTGAGGGAAAATCACTTTCTCAACACTTCTCATTAGCATGTTGATAATGAATGTCATTGTAGTAAAGAAGTATCCAAAAGAGGCAATTCTTAAATACTGAACTCCGAGTTCTGTAACAATGAGTTCATTTGCCACCTCATCACTATTTAAGTAAACCTCCATCACAGTGGAACCAAAGAAATGTCCAACAATAAAGAAGGCCAAAATAATAACACTAGATGTAATAATACTGATGATGAATGTTTTATGAATACTCTTAATATCTTTGATACCCCAAAACTGGGCAAAAAATATTGCAAGTCCACTAACGAGTCCAAAGTTAATCATAATCATTAAGAAGAAAAAGTTAGCTCCAATCCCTACACTAGCTACAGCGTTATCTCCTAATGACGACACCATAATGGTATCGATAAAAGCGAGTAATGACGTTAATAATTGTGACAAAGTAATAGGTAATCCAAGATGGATTACCTTATTATAGAAAAAATTATTTGATGTTTCGTGTTTTATTATTTCATCCATTACTTCAAATCTTTTAAGAAACTTGTTCCATACTCAGGTGCTTTTGTTTTGAAGTTTTCAGAAATGGTTGCTCCTAAATCTGCAAAGGTTTCTCTTACAGGAACTTCTCCACCTTGTAAGCTTGGACTATATGCAAGCATTGGAACGTATTCTCTTGTATGATCTGTTCCTGGCATAGTTGGATCATTACCATGATCTGCTGTAATCATAAGTAAATCATCCTCTTTTAATTTTGTCATTAATTCCCCTAGTTGTTGATCAAACTCTTCTAAAGCATCACGATATCCTAATGGATTTCTTCTATGTCCGTATAATGCGTCGAAATCAACTAGATTTAAATATGCTAAACCATTGAAGTCATTTTTTGTGAAATCAATAAAGTTTTCCATTCCATGTTTATTAGAAACTTGCTTATAAGCATCAGTAATTCCTTCACCATCATATATGTCCTTAATTTTACCAAATGATACTACGTCGTATCCTGCTTCTTTTAAGTAATCAAGAGTCGTCTTACCAAATGGTTTTAAAGCGTAGTCATGACGATTAGCAGTTCTTGTGAAACTCCCTGCTTTTTCACCAATAAAAGGTCTTGCGATAATGCGTCCAAGTTTCCAATCTCCCTCAAGAGTCATTTCTCTTGCGATTTCACACGCTTTATATAAATCATTTAATCCAACATATTTTGGATCTTCATGAGCAGCTATCTGTAATACAGAATCCGCTGATGTATAGACGATTAAATCTCCTGTTTTCATTTGATGTTCACCAAACTCATCAAGAATAACAGTACCACTAGATGCAATGTTCCCTACAACTTTACGTCCTGTTTTATCCTCTAACTCCTTGATTAATTCGTCAGGAAATCCCGTGTCAGTGAATGTGTTGAATGGTTTTTCAATTTTTAGACCCATTAACTCCCAATGTCCAGTCATTGTGTCTTTACCATTGCTTATTTCTTTCATTTTTGAATAGTTACCAATTGGCTTATTAGTACTAGATACTCCCTTGATTTCTGTTAAATGTCCATATCCTAGTTTTTCCATATTTGGTAAGTTAATTCCATTTGCAGCTTCTGCAATATGTTTAATGGTGTTACTACCAATATCCCCAAATAGATGTGCATCTTCTAATTCCCCGCACCCTACACTATCAATTACGATTACAAATACACGCTTAAACATTATTATTCCTCCTTGTTGTTGTTACCACTTCGTGGATGAAATTCATCATACACTTCTTTTAATTTTTGTTTAGAAATATGTGTATATACCTGTGTTGTAGATATATCTTCGTGTCCTAAAAGTTCTTGGACGACTCTTAAGTCTACACCATTATTTAGTAAATGGGAAGCAAAACTATGTCTTAATGTATGAGGACTTACTTCTTTCATAATTCCTGCTTTAAATGTAAGGGTTTTAAGGACTTTATAGAACCCTACGCGACTAATTTCACTACCTCTTGTATTGACGAACAAGATATCACCAGGTATCTTCTTCAATAATGGTCTTCCTTTATCTATATATTGTTTTAAGGCATAAGCTGCTTCAAAACCAATTGGGACGATGCGTTCTTTGTTTCCTTTACCATAGATATTGATGAATCCCATATTGATATGTAAGTCACTTAAACGAAGCGCAAGTAACTCACTAATACGCAAACCACACCCATAAAGAAGCTCAAGCATCGCCTTATTACGTAGCTCTAGTGGTTCATCACCATCAGCTGCGACCATTAACGCATCAATTTCTTCTACATTTAGTACTATAGGTAATTTCTTCTGTTTTTTAGGGAGACTTACTCCTAAACTTACGTTATGAGATACAAGTTTCTCTAAAAGAAAGTACTTATGTAGTGAACGAATCGCGCTCATTTTTCTACTAATGCTTGAAGGGGTATTGCGTTTTCTTTTTAATCTAGCGATAAAATTACGAATATGTTGCTTCGTAATATCGTTTGGATCCTTAAGTGCATAGTTTTTCTCAAGAAACTCCACGTACTCCTTTAAATCAGTAACATATGAGTATATTGAGTTAGTACTAAGTCCCTTTGTGATTTTCAGGTAATATTCATACTCTTTCAATAGTCTTTTTAACATTATAACACCTCCACAAATACTTGAAATACAAGATTTCCCAAGAGAATACCCTTTCTTGTGAAAGATAGGTAACCATTCCTATTCTGTAGTATTCCTTGTTGGATAAATCCCTCTAATTCCGGGAATCTCGTAAATACATCAATTTGATATTTCTTGTTTATTTCATCAATATTAATTCCTCTTATTAATCGTAAACCTAACATCATTTCATCAAGTAAACCATTATATTCATAACTATCGGTAAAATCATAGTTATCCTGATTAATCAAGTTTATATATTTTGTGATGTTTTGAGTGTTGTAGTACCTTTTTCCACCAAACATTGAATGACTTCCAGTACCGATACCTAAGTACTCACTATTATTCCAGTAAGTGCTATTATGTTCTGATTCAAAGCTTGGTTTTGAGAAGTTAGAAATTTCATAATGAGTATATCCGTTCTCTGTCAAAGTGTTAATGACTTTATTATACATTATGCCCTCTAAATCCTCGTTATTCATGCTTATATTGTTTTTTTGAAGTACGTAGTATAATTTACTCTTTTCTTCTAAAATCAATGAGTAGTACGATATATGGTCTATATTAAGTGCGAGTACTTGTCTTAAGTCCTCATCCAAATCCTCTTCTGTTTGATTTATAAGAGAAAACATCATATCAACACTAATATTGTTGAATCCATGAGAACGTAATAATTCAATTGATGAAATCACGTCTGATTTTTTATGGGTTCTTCCCAAAAAAGATAAATGTTCTTCATTGAATGTTTGAACACCAATGCTTACACGGTTTACATGATACTTCTTTAATAGTTTTATTAGTTCTACACTATAGTCATTTGGATTACTTTCGATACTGAATTCTTTGACTTTATTGATGTCAACGACATCATTAATAGACTGAAGCAACTTCTCAAGTAATACTAAATTAAGACTAGTTGGTGTTCCACCGCCAATATAAACCGTTGTAACATTCATAACATCATCTTTATGATTGTAAAGTTCCTTAATTAATGCGTTAATGTATAATTCCTTCTTACTATCTCGTGCAACTTCCTTGTGAAAATCACAATATGTGCAGATTTGTGAACAAAAAGGAATGTGAATGTACAAACTAGTTAACATAATATTCACCTCAATATAATTTTACCATATTCAACGCCAAATAATAAGTAAATCACAATAAAAAAAGAAGAAATCAAATAATTTCTTCTTCAGTAGTTATTGACTGATTTAAAGTCTCTTCTTCATCTGTTATTGATGTTTCGTTATATAGTGTTTCATCTTGATTTGACTCCACGAACTCAGGCATTGGATGGTCGATTTCATGAAATGCTTTTTCACGATATGTTTTATAGGTGTTATCATTGACAACGATTGTTTTTGCGAACTTGTCTTGTAGTGTTCGTCCATGTTCGTCTGAGAAAATACCAATAACACAGATTATGTATATAATAAATAAGGCACCATTAGCAAGTTCAGATAATACATCTATCTGTCCAACTAAAGCTATAACAGTAAAGAATGACTGACGAATAAGATAGATAATGATATTAGCAGCATCTCCATCAACATGAATGATCCTAGTTTTCATTGCCATTTTACCAAGTGTTTGTCCCTTTGTTATGGTAGGAACGATTAAGTTCAAGAATAAACTAAATACCTGATAAATTACAAATAGAATCGTAATTATTCTGGTACTCTCGTTAAGGCTGGTTTCCTTAATGAGATCAAATATAATTAAGATTATTATAACAAGGAATCCTGATTCTATTAGTGAATCAATAATTTTCCCCCATATCCTACTCCAAGGTTCAGCTTTACATACGACTAAGTTCTTTTGTGGTATTTTCAGCGATCTTGTTAAGTTATCTTCCATAGCATCTCCTTATAATGAAGAAGCCACATAAGTGGCTTCTATTTATTCTTTAGTTTCTAATTTTTTTGGTATTGCTGCTTTTTTAGGAGCAGGAACTTGCTTATCCTCTTTTTTTCTAACACTTACTAGTTCAGGTAAGTTCATACCAGCCATATTAAATACATCTTCTAATGGAGGTAAACTAGATAACATTCCACTCAAGAATTTTGCAGTTGCAGGTTTTCCATCTCCACCGCTACCTAAGTTATCCCATACTGTAACTTTGTCGATGTTAATACCTTTGATTGCTTCTACTTGAGATGCAACGATTTTCTCTAACTTATCAGCGATCATTAATGATACGGCGCTATTAGAATCTCCACCTGCTGCTTTAACGATGTCGTTAAATCCGGCAGCCTGTTTTGTAAGAATCTCGTTGATACCATCAGCTTGTGCTTTCATTTTGAAGAAGATTGCATCTGCTTCACCACGTGCTTCACGACGTGTTTTTTCAGCGATTGCTTCTGCATCAATTTCAGCTTTTTCTTTAGCGATTTGTGCTTGTACAAGAATATCTGCTTCTTTTGTAGCTCTTTCTCTAGCAGCACGTCCAAGTTCAGCATCTTTTTCAGCTAAGTATGCTTCTTCTAATGCTTTTGCTGATTGTACTTTTTCAGATGCTGTTGCTCTACGTAATGCTTCTGCTTCACGTTCACGACGAAGTGCTTCTGAATTTGCGATAGTTACTTTTGCCTTATTCTCACCCTCAACAGCGATTGAGTTTGCTAATGCGACATTTGTTCTTTCGTCTCTATGTGCGTTTGCTTCACCAATCGCACCATCTCTATTTTTCTCAGCAACTGTTTTACGAGCGTCATTGATTGCTTTCGCAGCTGCTTCTTTCCCTAACGCTTCGATATATGATGATTCATCACGAATATCTGTAACGTTAACATTGATAAGTTTTAAACCAATTTTCTTTAACTCTTGTTCAACGTTTTTAGATACGTTGGCTAAGAATTTATCTCTATCAGCATTGATTTCTTCGATATCCATTGTTGCGATTACTAGACGTAATTGCCCAAATAGAATATCTTTTGCTAATTCTTTAATAGCATCATGACTTAAACCAAGTAAACGTTCCGCCGCATTTTGCATAATACCTGTTTCAGTAGAAATAGCTACTGTAAATCGTGATGGAACATCAACACGGATATTTTGCTTTGATAATGCATTTGTAAGATTTACTTCAATACTCATAGGTGTTAAATCAAGATATTTATAATCTTGGATTACAGGCCATACAAGGCGTGCTCCCCCGTGAATACAGTTGGCGCTTTTGGTCGCACCTTCTTTTCCTTTACCTACACTCCCATAAACTACTAGGATTTTGTCCGATGGACATCTTCTGTAACGTGTTGCTAGTGCCACTACAACGATAAATGCAATGACAACAATAATGACTGTGATAATTAATAAAGCATCTCCTGGCATGTTATTCATCCTCCTTGTTTTCTTTAATTTCTACAACTTCCAGCATTTCATTTATAATACCTACAACTTTGACTTGGCTACCTGTAGAGATTGAATCATTCTTTGCGATAGCGTCCAAAGTTTTCAGTGACTCACTTAAAACAATTTGCACTTTCCCAATTCCTTCGTTTCGTTTTGGAATAGGGATATAAACACTTCCTTGTTTTCCTATAGCTTGTCTTAAATCTACATTTCCCTCTTGAGATATTCTGTCAAAGAAATAATAGATTAAAGCGATTAGGAATAACATAATTAAACCTGTTCCTAATGATATAAGAAATACCGCTATACCACTAAGTTCACCTGAACTAGATAGTATAACACCACTCCAACCAAATACCATAAAGAAACTAATTATACCTCTTACTGTAAATAGATGCATAGTCATACTTAAACCATCAGCTACATCAATATCAAAATCTACTTCAGCATCAAAATCCGCATCAATTTCAAAGTTGTCTCCAACTCCAAGAAATGTGAATATTGATTGTAAGATAAAGAATAGTGATGCACCTACAGCTATATAGAAGTATGCAGTACTATATATACCAGCTAATAACATTTTTACCCTCCTTTTTTGCTTCTTGACTCTATAATTATATCATAGTAATTACCTAGTTGACAATTTCATTTGAAATTATGAAATATTGGCTTAAAAAGGAGGTGGACTACTATTTGTTATTAGGTGAGGTAATGGAGTGTAAGGGTAAATTATAACCCTTTCTACTTTTCAGTTATTTGAATGGATTTTATCGATAAAAAAAAGAGACATGAAGTCTCTTTTTTATCTTACTCATCTAACGATAATACGCTTAGGAAAGCTTCTTGTGGTATTTCTACATTACCTACTGCTTTCATACGTTTTTTACCTTTTTTCTGTTTCTCTAACAGTTTTTTCTTACGAGAGATATCTCCACCATAACACTTAGCAAGTACGTTTTTACGCATTGCGCTTATTGTGCTTCTTGCGATGATTTTTGTATTAATTGCTGCTTGAATTGGGACTTCAAACATATGTCTTGGGATAATCTCTTTTAGTTTTTCAGTAATTGCTTTACCTCTACGATATGCGAACTCCTCGAAGACAATAGTACTTAATGCATCGACGATTTCCCCATTTAGTAATATATCCATTTTTACTAATTTATTTCGTTGATACTCACTAAACTCATAATCAAAACTAGCATAACCTTTAGTTCCTGATTTTAACCGATCAAAGAAATCATAAACAATCTCTAACAAAGGCATTTGATATGTTAATTGAACACGGTTATCACTTATGTATTGCATATTCTCAAAGATTCCACGTTTGTTTTGACACAGTTCCATAATTACTCCAACATATTCTTCAGGAGTCATAATTGTAGCTGTAACATATGGTTCTTCTATATAATCAATTTTTTGTATAGAAGGCATATCACATGGATTATCCACTTCCATCATAGTTTTATCCGTCATATAGACTTTATAGATAACACTTGGACTTGTAGCGATAATTGGAATATTGAATTCTCTATCAATTCTTTCTTGAATGATTTCCATATGTAGTAAACCTAAGAAACCAATTCTAAATCCAAAGCCTAATGCTTGTGAAGTTTCAGGTTCAAAGATAAGTGAAGCATCGTTTAGTTTTAACTTATCTAAAGCTTCTCTAAGTTCGTTATACTTCCCACTATCAATCGGATACAAACCACAGAATACCATTGGGTTTAACTGACGATATCCAGGTAGTGGTTCAGTAGCACTCGGTTTAACACCAGTAATTGTATCACCAACGCGTACATTCCCAACATCTTTTATAGAAGCAGTTAAAAATCCTACATCACCAGGACCTAAATAATCACGTTTTTCTTCTTGGGGAGTATTTACTCCTACCTCTACAACTTCATATACTGCGTCAGAAGCCATCATTTTGACTTTGTCGCCTTTTCTTACAGTTCCTTGTACAATTCTTATTGAAGGAATAACTCCTCGATATGCATCAAAGTACGAATCAAAAATCAATGCTTGTAGTGGTGCTTCAGGATCTCCTTCTGGAGCAGGGACATGTTCTACTATTTGTTCAAGTATTTCATGAATTCCAATCCCTTCTTTAGCACTCGCTAGTACTGCTTCAGAAGCATCTAGACCAATTACGTCTTCTATTTCTTTTTTTACCTTGTCAGTATCTGCTGATGGTAAATCAATTTTATTTATTAATGGTAAAATTTCAAGGTCGTTATCTAATGCTAAATATACATTAGCCAATGTTTGTGCTTCTATTCCTTGTGCTGCATCAACAACTAGAATGGCACCTTCACAAGCTGCTAAACTTCTTGAAACTTCATAAGTAAAATCGACATGACCTGGCGTGTCGATTAAATGGAAGATGTATGTCTGTCCATCTTCTGCTTTATATTCTAATTCAACTGCGTTAAGTTTTATTGTTATACCACGTTCTCTTTCAATATCCATTGAATCAAGTAATTGAGCTTTCATATCTCTTTTAGTTACTGTTTCAGTATACTCCAAGATTCTGTCAGCTAAAGTACTTTTACCGTGATCTATATGAGCAATAATACTAAAGTTACGAATATTTTTTTGTCGTTCTCTTAATTTGTCAAAATCTATTTTTTTACTCATAAAATCACCTCCATTTTAACGCTAGTCTATTTTACATTATTTAGTGCTTAAAATCAATAAGTTTAAGTGGTTTTTACCTATCTTGTGAAAGTAATGTTAAATTCATTACTTAAATCAGGGTTAAACGTATAGTTGTCAAGATTAAATGTCCTCATCTCGTCTACTTTCGTTATTTTGTTTTTCACAAGATAATCAAAAAATAGTCCTCGAGCTTGTTTACTATATGTGGCTTGGTTTATATACTTGTTGTTTTTATATTGCTTAAAGTGAATGTTAATCATTGGTTTTTGAACCATCTTACTAAACTCATTACTAGCAAGATTTACAATTACATTATCTTCTAGTTCCCTGGTAATATCCCAAAACTTGTATAAGTTAAATCCTAACTTTGCTTTCATATCTAAACGATAGGGTTTAATTAATGTACCAGGTTCTAAGATACCATAAAAGGCATCTAGAATACGAAGATGCTTCATTATATAGTCGTATTCTTTTTTAGCATAACGACTACGATCAATATTGAAGAAAACTAAACCAGTATAACTTTCGAATGCTTGAGAATGATCTAAATCACTAAAATTCTTGATATTGTTATATGTGTTTTCTAGAATAGCCCCTTTTATTGATAATGCATTTGAAAGCTCATTTTTTGACATTTTGCTCAGTGTTGAAAATATTTTATTATGTTCTTGGGGGAGGATGATATCCTTATCAATAAGGTATTTACTCCTACTCGGTTTCATAGTTTTGCTTGGTGAAAGTATAATTTTCACAAAATCACCTCAAATACAATTATACAGTTGTGTTATAATATATACAATCAAAAGGAGTGATTATATGATTGGAATTTATTTATTTCAACGTTTCTTAAATAAAAAGAGTGATTATGATTTTGAAAGATACTGGGAAGACAAGTTTTTACCAAGACAAAGAAACTACTGGTTTCTAGCTTTAGTATACTTCTTCTTAGCTATTGGAATAATCAGTGAATTGCTTTTATATAATGTAACTAGTTTTATATTAGGATTTCTAGTGGTAATATTCGTTGGGCTTGTATACGGAGGTTATTTTATAAGAAGTGTTTTACGTTTTATTGGAATTAATAATTCTAGATATCTTCAAATCAAAACCGGTACATTTCAACAAGATGCATCTTCATTTAATAAAGATAATGTGGTTGGATAATTTCCATCCACATTTTTTATGCATATTAGTTTCCTTTTAAATAGAAATATTATAAACTACAGTTAGAAATAATAAGGAGGAATTATTATGCAAGTTACATCAGGAGGAAATCCTATAGAATTAATAGGTACAGAAGTTAAAGTAGGAGATAAAGCGAAGGATTTTACATTAGCAAAAAATGACATGTCAGTGGCTACACTAAGTGACTTTGAGGGAAGAATCAAAGTATTAAGTGTTGTACCATCATTAGATACAGGAGTTTGTGACGCTCAAACTAGAAGATTTAATACAGAACTGAATGATCGTGAGGATATTAGTTTAATTACTGTAAGTATGGATTTACCATTTGCTCAAGCAAGATGGTGTGGGAATGCAGGACTAGATACTGCACTAACATTAAGTGCTCATAGAGATGAAGTATTCGCAAATGATTATGGTGTTTTAATGCCAGGAGTAAGATTATTAGCTAGAGCTGTGTTTGTGTTAAACGAGGATAATGAAGTGACATATGTAGAGTACGTACCAGAAGTATCACACGAACCAAACTATGAAAAAGTATTAGAACATCTAAAGAAATAGAGAAATTAAAAAGGAACTGAAAATATCAGTTCCTTTTTTTATTAATAATAACTTATAAGCCATGTTCTGTCCTCAAA
>CBFCWH010000011.1:0-30949 GCA_965601585.1 uncultured bacterium | reverse complement strand
CAAATTACTGATGAATAATACCTAGAAAACCAACGTTGTGAGGTGTATTGCACCAGGGCTGTAAGAATGCATAAAAAACTATATTTTCAATGTTAAATCAAAAGGAGGGTTTATAATTTCAAAACATCATCAATAAATTGATATTTACGTTTTGTTATAAATTATGCGAGAGTGCAAAAGAGTGAGTTTATATATAACCAACAATTTCATAGATGATAATCATTGTTTTTTTTACGATTTATGTTTTGATTCTAATTGGTTTTTAAGGGCGATATCCAGAAGCTAAATATGAAGTTACAAGATCATTGGATGAAAGTCATTGCCTATATGAATTGCTTGGGAAAGCTTTATTAGTTACTAGATATATCTATTTTCAGATAGTAAAAGTTTTAATGGAAAAGTATCACTAAAATTTGTTTTAAATATAAATACAAAAAAAGCAATAGAAATTTCTAGTGCTTTTAATATGATATATTAGCAAATCAATGTTGATTTTTTATGGTTGAGCAGGTATATATTGCTGGATTTGTAGGGGAGTGTTTATAAATATAAGAGTTTAGACTAATTTGCTCCTTTTGACTCGTTACATGTATTACAAGAAGTTTGTGCATTTGAAATTGTTGTTAGTCCTCCCGTTGAGTGACTTTTAATATGGTCTGCATGCATGTCCTCAAATGGAATATCGTTACCACATATCTTACAATGTTTTTCATCTCTATACCAAATTATCTGTCTCTCTTCTCTTGTATATGCTCTTCTCTTATCTTTTGGAACAATAGCTGGATTTTCTCTTAAAAATCTTGCGAAATACACATCGAACCTATTTTGGATCGTCGTTCTCTTATTGCCTTCTCTCATAAAATTTGTGATGTATTTAAACATTTCTCTTGTTTCGTGTGTGGGATTAACCTCGAGAAGCTTATTTATGTCTTTTGATTTAATGCTTCGTCTATATACCTCAAAATCTGTGTAGAATTTATTGAACTTATCATGTGCAGATGAAATTGCATAATTATCCATCATATATGATATTAGCAAATATAAGTCTACAAATCCCCACTTTTTATCAAGTAGTGTTAAGTCCTTTATGAAAACTTTATTCATGTAATTTAAAACTTTTTCTATCTTTTTAGCTTTTGTAGAAGTTTGATCAAAATCTTTGTTTGTATTATATAATCTTAGTAAATCGGAAGACGTAACATTTGATGGTCCATTTCGAATTTCTAGTTCAACGACATGAGAAAGCCAATCATCATGATCATACCTATTATTGTTTTTTTGAATCTTTTTGAATATTTTTTTCTTTCGTACTAAATCAGCAATAAAATCACGCATATTTCCTGTTAAAGCATTTCTCTTCTCCGCCGGTTTAAGTTGCTCACCGTATTGTAAACGAGTGAAATAATCCCTAATCTCTTCATCAGTAGCTTCATATATAATAACGATATCTAATGGGATGTGTTCGAAGTGTTCTCTTACGTTTTTTGGTAAAGATCTAAAGGTTTTCCCAGAATGTCCTCTGAGAATGGTTAAATCTTCGGATACGTTAGGTATCTCAATTTTGTTTGATAAAAAATCTAAGATGCATTTTATTCTTTGTTGACCATCAACAACCTCGTAGTCGTAATTGCTTTCCTCAGGAAGTTCTCTAAAGTAGATTTTTGGGATATCATAATCTCTAAATAATGAATCAATGAATATTGGTTTTTTAGTCTCAGGCCATACAGATTTCCTTTGATATTCTGGATTCAAATCAATAACTTTTCTTTTATAATGCAATGTACTTGTAGTATAGTGATCTGGTTTTGTTTTCATATTTCTGCCCCTTGCTTTTCCTGTATTATTCTAGTATATTTTTATTATAGCATATTAAGTTCATTATTAATTAAATTTTATCAAATGATTAAAAAGGAGGGACAGTGCTATATGACAAGAATAGACGATGACTTTCTTTTACTGATTTGCATGTTGAGTGAGAAAAAAACAGCTAGAGGTATTTATCCTTATAAAAAGACAATTGTTAACATTTTCAAAGGAAATGATAGAAGTGGTAATGCTTCTACATTTAAGGAATCAAGGTTTTATGGAAAATATCCTTACTTTAATACAACAATATTTGATTCTCTCTTAAGCAAATATAGTTCAGAGTACTTGCGTCGATATGACAAAAATGGAAAATATAGATTTTATGCAAATAAAAAATTAAAAGACTATGTTAAAGATTTTTCAATAAATATGGATTATGATGGTATAATGGACGATAAAGAAGACAATACTAAAATTTTTGAAATTCTAAACAAGTATTTCGATTGATATATTTTTACTGGAGGCTATACTTTCCAGTAAAAATATGTTAAAATGAAACTCAATTAGAGTTTCTATTTTTTTTTGGGGTGATAACATGAGTTACGGAAGACATCAGAGCTTTTATTTAAAGAAACATTGGATTACAAAGGGATTGAATTCATTCAATATATTTGGTGAAAACACTATTTTTGAGAAAGATAGTTTTGTTTTGCTAGGATTAGGAAAAAACATGCATCAATCCTTAAGATATTGGATGGAAGCGACAAACATCCTTCAATTAGAAAACAAGAAGCATCGACTAACAACTTTTGGTGAATTAGTAAATGAGTTTGATATAGGTTGTAGTATGAATATTACTAAAAATTTATTACATTATTTTCTTATAAATGATTTAGAACACGTTGAAGTATCACATACTTTCAATTGGTTTTTTAATGAGTATAATGAAACATATTTTACAAAAGAAAAACTATTAAATGATTTAATTTTATGGAATTCAAATATTACATCTTCGAATACATTGAGCAGAGATATTGATTGCCTTCTAAGTTTGTATACAAGATTAGAGATAAGTCATCCTGAGGACAAAAATGTTTCTTTGTTGGCTGACTTGAACTTAATTACCGTAGAAAGAGACAGCTACATGAAATCTAATATTTCCAAAGGAAAATTAGACTTGAATACTGTTTTTTATTCACTTCTTATCTTACTGGAGAAGAATGTACCATTATCATTAGTGAATATTTTGAACAATGATTGCTCAATAGGAAAAGCATTCAATTTAAATCGAACAGATATTATTGATTATATAGAGCTTCTAATAGCTAATAAATATCCTGTTGAGTTGACAAGGACTAATAATCTTGATACTGTCAAGCTTAATGCAAGCTTATCTAGTGAGAAGTTTCTAACGCAAGTTTATAGGGGTGAGATAAGATGGTAAAATCAAGTATAAATATAAAGTATGATTCAAGTAATAAGAATCTTGTTTCTGGTTATTTTGCCACAAGTTCGCACACAGATATATTTACAAATGTATTGAGCTCAATACAAGGCAATAATAAGTTTAATTCAATAGTCGCATATGGGCCATATGGTGCTGGAAAATCATATGTATCTGCTTTGTTGTTGGGATTAGTTTCCAATTCATTTAGGAAGACAGATATCAAATTATTAAAGAATAAATTGAAGGTTGTTGATGATTCAGTTAACGCTATTATAGAAAAGACTATTGAAGAAGATAAAAAGGTATTAACTGTAATAATTTCCGGAATTGAGGGAGATTTCAAAACTACATTACTTAATAATGTTAACAAAGCTTTAATGAGTTCAAATGTTAGGGTGAATTTCCCAGGTATATCTTCAGAGATTATTAAGACAATCCATCGTTGGAAGAAATCTTATGAGAAAACTTATCATGAGTTTCTTTTTGAGTTAACAGATTTCAATTTTCAAATAAGTGATTTTGTTTCTGAATTAAGACAAGGGAATGATCAATGCATTGAGATTTTTAATGATATATATACTAAGTTGACTGCTGGATCAAAATATTATGCCAATTTTGACTCGAGTATAGAGGATATATTACATAATGTTTGTAATCAACTAGATAAAAAAGGATATCATTTATTTATTGTATGGGATGAGTTTGGACGAGTTTTACAAAATCTTCATTTATCTGAAATAAACCTTTTCATGCAGGAAATACAGGATATTGCAGAGTTGGCAAACAACGGTGTGAATAACTTAACGACAGTTTTTGTTGCACATAAACCTCTAGGGTTTTATCTGAACTTTGCAACTAAAGAACTCAGAGACGAGTTTGCAAAAGTTGAGAAAAGATTTGGAGTATTAGAGATTAAAAGTGATTACATAACATTTCTACAAATAACCTCAGAGGTTTTAAAAACTCACAACTTAGTTTCAGAAATCACTTCAGATGATATCAGCGCATTAAGGAAATATAATGTGTTCAGTTCATATTTAAATGACACTGAATTGATGAATCTTGTCAGTCAGGGCTCTTATCCATTGCACCCAATAACATTATATGCATTACCAAAATTATCTAGTATCTTCGGACAAAACGAGAGGTCTTTATTCTCATTCCTTTATGATAACTCCTCAAATGGACTTGACGGTTTTATCAAGAAATTTAAGGGCTATTACTATGTTGATAGACTAGTTGATTTCTTTTTCACAAACATAGAAAAAAGTTATGTTGAGGATCTAGATGTCTATAATATATATATATCAAATGTTAAGCGAATCCCGGTTTTAATATCTGATGATTATGTTGATGCGACACGTGTTTATAAGTTTGCGATGATTTGGAGATTGATAAATGGAAATCATATCTTGAAGTTATCAAGTAACTTCATATCATATGCTTTAGGGTTAGATATTTTGCGAATTGAGCAGATACTTACTAAACTTAGCGATATTAAATTAGTGAGATATAATTCGCTTCATGTTGAATGGGAGATTTTTAAAGGGAGTAACTTAAATTTAGATAAAGAATTAATGATAGCAAATTCAAAGTTGAAAATAACTAGAGAAATATTGGTTAAGCTATTTAATGAGAAAAACCCATATAAGTATTTGTATTCAAGCAAGTATAATGCCTTAAATGAGATTACTCGGTTTGGATATATGAAAGTAAGGATAAATAATGATGAAGACAAAACTTTATCTGATATAAAAATCAACTTGGTCTATAAGGGAGAGGAAGTTCCAAAGAATACTAAAGACTCAATTATAGTGAAATTACAGTATGATTACTCTGATGTAAAAGATGTTCTGACAAACATATACATCCTTGAATACATCATGAGTAATGAATTTTATAAGAGAGAGTATCCAGGGCTGGATATTGATATTGAGTACAAGATGGGGATTCTAGTAAAAGAGTTGAATAAGTATTATAGAGATATATTTAATTCAACATTTATAATGAATGAAAAAAATATTGATATTAAGTCTGAATCTGACTTTAGTGACTACTTAAGTAAACATTTTAGCAAGCAATATCCAGATTATCCAATAGTCCTAAATGATCAACTTAATATGTTCAAAATTTCTTCTGTTCAATTCAATGCTTTTGCGAAAGTTCTAGATGATGTTGTTTCTAACAATGAAATTTTAACCGAACTATATGACGGTAGTTCTCCAGCAGACTTGATTTATAAAAGTATAATTGAAAATACTAAGTTAATTGGAAGAAACCGAAAGGTACTTAATAAAATACGAAACAGTTTAAAAAAACAGTTGAAAAGTTTTCCAACAGGAAGGGTCATGGACTTGGTGAAAATTTTATCAAGAAAACCATATGGAGTTCGTCCATATATCTCAATCTTGCTGACTTTTGAACTGATAAAAGAAGAATGGAATGACATGTTACTGTTTATAGGTGAAACATACATCCCAAGTATAAAAATTTCTGATTTACTAGATTATTTATTAAATAGGCCTGATGATTTAAGATATTCTTTTAGTATCTTCGATAATGAGAATAGAGAATACTTAGAAGAACTGGAACGCATTTTCGTTTCAAATAATGAGTTAGTAAAAAATAAATCTCTATCAGTTCGAGTATGTAGCAACATGCATGAATGGTATATAGGGTTGCCAACAGTGACTCAGCAAGGTGTAAAGATGAGTTTCTCAAATGTTGCTTTCATGGATATAATAAAAGCTTCTAGATCAAATCCAACTATAGCAATTGAAAGGTTGATGAACGAGTTTACTTTGGTAGATATTAAGTTTTTTAAGAATAATATATGTGAGCACTTTGATGGATTCCTAAGAAACTTTGAATATTCAATTGAAGCAAAATTAGGTACAAAAGATCTCAATTCTTGGGCGAAGTCTCAAGATGAAATAAGCAAAAAAGCAAATAGACTTGTTAATGGACTAGTTAAGAATAAGAATATTTTTGAAATATATAGTGAGGATACAGATAATTTAGAAATTTCAAGATGGACGAATAGTAGCTATAATGTATTAAAGAATATGATAATTGAGGATTATAAAAAATTACAAGATGATATTGAAGTTGATACTGTAATAGTAAATGGTAAAGAGAAGTTTATTCAAAAAGTTGAATTATCTAATAAAGCTTCAGTTACTTATAATAATATTACTAATTTGATAAATGCAACTTCTCAATATTTAACAGATAGTGAAGTAGAGAAAATAATTCTCACTTTAGTAGATAAGTATATCAGTTAGGAGATTTACATATGAAGAGTAGACATGTGGTTTTATTTAGTGGTGGTGCAGGAAGTGCATATGTAGCTAAATGGGTTGTTGATAAGTTTGGCAAAGAAGATGTAATGTTGTTTTTCACAGATACTTTATGGGAAGATAAGGACAACCATAGATTTATGGAAGAAATTGCAGAGTATATCGGTATTGAAATAACAAGGGTAATTGATGGCAGAACACCAGAAGATGTGTTTTTTGAGGAAAGATATCTTGGCAATGCAAGATTTGCGAAATGCTCTGAGGAACTCAAGATAAGGCAAACCGTGATATTGATTGAAGAATTAAGAATGAGTGGATACGAACCAATACTATATTTTGGAATAGGACCTAGAGAAAGACATAGAGCTGAGACGTTAAAGAAAAACTATGGTGGGCATATTCTAACTTTTGATAAACCTGTTCAATGTGAGTTCCCTATGATTGATTCTATTAGTGAAGATGTTAAAGCTAAGTACATAATAGAGAATGAATGGGGAATAAAATTACCCAGAATGTATGAATTAGGATTTAAACATGCCAATTGTAGCGGAAGATGTGTACGTGGAGGAATGCATCATTATGCGAATTTGTACTTTGAATGGCCAGAAGAGTATAAGAAACAAGAAGAAATGGAAGAGAGGTTTAGAGAAACTTTTAATTATGACGTATCTATGATGAAAAAACAGGGAAAACCTTATACACTAAAAAAACACAGAGAAGAATTGCTTGAAAAGATGAGTAAATCTGAGTTGATTGAATACTCTAAAGAAGAGGATATTGATGAGGTGCCATGTTTCTGTTCTTTCTCATAGAATTTGATGATAATATAAAAGGTGGTTTATTAAATCACCTTTTTTTGTTATAATTAAATACAGTTATAGGGATGGTGATTTTAGTTATGTGCATTACATTAGACACTAATATAATTGAGTTGGATTTTTCTGTTAGAACTACTAATTGCCTTGTAAGAGAAGGGATTGAAACAGTTAATGATTTAATCGAATATGATCTTGATAAAATTAGTGATATCCGAAACTTAGGACGAAAAAGTGTTAAGGAGATATTACTTTTTTTGAATACTTTAGTTTTAGAAAATGATGAAGAGAAACAACCAGGTATGGTTTATGATAGAATTTTCTCTGATTTGAACGTAAATAGAACAAACGAGATGAAACTAATTGAAGTAGGAGTGAAGACTATATTTGATTTAGTTAAAATTGATAATAGAAGTAATGTAGAAAGAGTATTAGGAAGTTCATTCACGAGTACAATCAATAAGCTAAACGAGATTATTAAGTTTTATCCTTTTGAGGATACTTTAAATATAAACTCTTTCAACTTATCTGTTAGATCTTTAAATGCACTATATAGAAAGGGTGTGTTTAGTATTACTGATCTTATAAAGATGACAGACAAGGAACTACAGGAAATTCAAAACTTAGGAAGAAAATCAGTAAGTGAAATCGTATCTTTAACAAATATAGTTAAACTTGTAATTAGAGATTCAAGTACATTCTCATATGACTATAATTTAAATTTAGAAGCCTTAAAAGAAGTGAGACACTGGAGTCGATTAGAGTTCCTAAATCTACCAAAAACCTATATTGAAGAGTATCAAATCAACAGTGTAAATGCTCTGTGCGAGATTTATACAGAAATAGCAAAATCTCCTTTAGATTTCGATTTGAAGTTTCAAAGTAAGATTATTCAATCTCTTGAAACTTTACTTACTAGCACTTCAGTATTGTTTAATGGTTTTAATGAGTATCTATATGATTTTTTAGAAAGATTAAAGATCAGTGATAGAGACATATTAATTATTTCGAAAAGAATAGACCATACATTAGAGGAGATTGCAATTGATTTAGGTGTGACAAGAGAACGTATAAGACAGATTATCTCAAAAAAGTCTGCTATCATTTCTAATGAGTTTTACAATACTCTCCTACCAAATGTGATTACACACGATTATCTAAACAAGAATAACTGCACAGATATTGAAAAAGCGATATATTACGCTGTATATAATGATTCTACAGTTAAAATTCTCATTGAAGGTTCTAGAAAACTTGTCAGTAAGTCTGTAGTGCAAAAATATAATCTTTTTGCTGATATGACATATTCTTTAATAAAAGCTGGATATCAACCGGAAGTAAATAAGATATTTACCTTCGAATCAAAATACATCTATAGTCAAAGTGATAGAAAGGCTTTTCTAGACTCAATAATCCCTTTCAAATTGAATTACTCTGAATACCAGGATTTGAGAAACTATATCTCAAATAATGAAGTGTCTGAAAGAGATTTCTGTGATTATGTTAAAAACTTTCTGCTAAATATAATATATAGTAAGCATTATGAATTAAGAAATCTAGATTCCTTTAATGAGTTTATAACTAGTGAAATCCAAGATTTTGTATGTTCATTTTATAAGATTTGGGCATCAGGTAGATGGATGGTAAAAGTGTCAGATAGGTTTTATGAATACTATAGAGCTAGTCTAAGAAAGTATAAGTTTTACTCGGAAAGATCATATATCTTAGACGACTTTGTAAGAGTTTCTGAGTTTCATGAATATTTAAACGAACATTTTAATGAGACTAATGGATTATTACCTTCTGAGTTCTATATTAATTTTATAAAGAAGATTGATGAATCAAACGTACAGATTCTTCTAAAACTTCTAAACGATAAAAAAGTTTACTTTCAGGGAAATATCTTAACGACAAGATGTAGTATTTCTGAGATATGCAAAAATTTTATGAGAAGATATTCTTATGTAATTGATACTACCGAAGAAAAAGCAGTTGATGTATTGAATGATTACTTCATAGAGTATGGTAGATACATTTTTAGATCGCGCAACATCATCAATGCATTGGGTATCGATAAAGGAATAATCTCCTTAGATTATAGTAGATTCGTGTTAACTAACTTCAGACCATTTATTCTTGCTGATTTTATTGTTAGGAATGAGAGTAAAGCTATACTAGCAATTAAGGAGTTTTTCCAAGAAAATAGCAATCAATTGGTAAGATATGGTATCTTTAACATTGAAGTTGTATATGAGTTAATTGAGTATTATTTTAATGATGAATTAAGTGACTTCGGTGAATCAAGAAGTATGTTGATGAACAGAAAGCTTTGTAATGAAGAGGAATCTGAGCAGATTAATGATGAACTTCTAAAAATATCTGCAAACTATAAAAATCCAAGCTATACATCAGTTTTTAGTAAATTGAGCTCAGATATGGTAACTTGGAAAATACTAAAGAAACATGAAATTAAGGAAGTATCAGAGTTTAAGAGTTTTGTAGATACTATAAATTCAGGATCCTTAAACATATTTGACAAAAGTAGAAGTAGCAGTATAAGTATCTCTAAGAAAAAAACTTTACACTCAACATTATTGAGTTATGAACTGGGATTTACTTTTACAGAGTATGTAGATTTGCTTAATGAAATAAGTAATAATGCAATTAACACAAAATACTTCAATCTAAGACCATATTATCAAATTGATAAAGAAGTATTTATTCATGAATCTCATCTAGATGATGGACTAATTGCTGAAATTGAAAACTGCTTGAAGGATATTCAGGAGGATTATATAACAATAAAGAAAATTAAGGAGTATATTCATGACTGGATTAACCCATATTTAGCTATGAGTGTTCTATCTAAAAAGAATGACAATTATTCTCCTATAGAGCAACATGGTAAATTGAGGTTAGACAATCCAATTTTGTCAAAAAGAACTTCAGATATTTACTCGTTATATAATTTGATTTATTTTATATTAAAAAGTTCATATAAGGGTAGTTTCTCTGAAACCGCTGTTGTTGATTACTTGAAAAATCAACATATCATCACACAAAAGAAACTGCCTAGATATTTCTTTGAACTCGGCTTTGCTGAGTTGATTGAGGGTATTATTGTTTTAAAACAAGATACAGTTGTATCTGATAGTAATCAAAATGAATTATTTGATTTCTTAGATGACTATTTTGAGTAAGGAGGTGTAGCGATGAGAAGTTTTAGAGATTTGGAAATTCAACATAGTTATAATACTAAAGACACACTAACGATTATTGAGAGTTTTTTTAATCCAGTCTTATCAAATACAGTTCTATATAAACGAGCTGTAGCTTACTTTTCCAGTACATCTTTAGTTCAGGTTGCAAGAGGTTTAGATCAATTGATTAAAAGTGGCGGTTCTATAAAAATTATAACTTCACCTAACTTGTCTGAAGAAGATATTAGAAGTATTGAAAAAGGTTATGTGCAAAGAGAAGAACTGGTATTCAAAAAATTAGATGCTGAGATTGATATTCTGATAAAAGACTACTCTGAGGTTGCCAACTATTTAGCACATCTCATTGCCTTGGGGAGGTTAGACATTAAAATCGTGAAAATATGCGATGATCTTTCAGCTTTATATCATGCAAAAATTGGGATTATGGTAGATTCATTCGGAAATAAAATTGCCTTTAGTGGATCTAATAATGAGACTTTTAGTGGTATGTTAAAAAACTACGAAAATTTTGATGTTTATAAAGATTGGGATTTTGGAGCAGATCCATTTAGAGTTCATGAAAAGAATGAGCACTTTGATAGACTGTGGAATAATTCAGATAATAGATTCTTAATTTATGATTTTCCTGAAGCTATAAGGAAAAAGATATTGAAGAAAATAAAGAAAGATTATATACCTAGTTCTGAAATTTTTTCTGGAGGATTAGTTATTAATGAGACTGAACAACCATATCATGCAAATATTAAAGAAACATTAGATGTTCCTGAGTGGTTCAACCCTTATCCATATCAAGAAGACGCGGTTGAAAATTGGGCATCTAAAGGATACCAAGGATTGTTTTCTATGGCAACTGGGTCTGGAAAGACTTTAACAGCACTCCTAGGATTACACAATCTATATAACAGTTTGGAGTATAAGAACTTGTTTATAGTCATTGTTGTTCCTTATATTCATATGATTGAACAATGGTGTGAAGATATTAATGAGTTTAACTTATTCCCAATTAATGCATCCATATCAAAAAGTAAGTGGTATAACAAGTTGTATAGGGCGGTATCTACTTTCAATTTAAAATCAAAATTGAAAAAAGAATATATAGAATCTGTAATTGTGACAAATACAACTTATAAATCAGACTCTTTTCAGGCAACAATAAGAAAACTTAAAGGAAATACTGTAATAGTTTTTGACGAAGTTCACAATTCTGGTGCAGAGGGGTTCAAAGAAAAACTACTTAATGACTTTCAATACAGATTAGGTCTAAGTGCAACAATAGATAGACATAATGATGAAAAAGGAACTAAGCAAATTTACGATTATTTTGGTGAGATAGTTCAGAATATATCTATGGGAGATGCCATTAAATACAAATCTTTAGTTAATTATTTTTACTATATTAATTTTGTTTTTCTTGATGAAGATGAATTACATGATTATAAGAAAATAACCAAGCAATTAGCAAGACATATATCATCAAATAGTGATGGTTCAACAGAATTCAGTGATTCAGCAAAAATGTTATTAATAAAGAGAGCCAGAATATTAGCAGGTGCAAGAGGTAAAGTAGAAATCCTGAAAAATCTAATTGAGAAGCAAATATCTAAGTTTGGAGATATTAAAAGAACACTTGTTTATTGTGGAATTGTGACTCAGGAGGCTGATGATCATGACGAGTTTGAAAGGCAGATTGAAACTGTAAATAAAATGTTATACAAGACATATGATTTAAAAATTAAGAAATTTACTTCAGATGAATCACTTGAAGTTCGAAGAAAAATTAAGCACGAATTCGAGAAGAATGAAATAGACGTTATTAGTGCAATGAAATGTTTAGATGAAGGAGTGAATATTCCACAAATTCAACACGCATATATATTGTCTAGTAGTACTAATCCTAGAGAATTTATACAGAGAAGAGGTAGAGTTCTTAGAAAATTCCCTGGAAAAAAATATGCATATATAAATGATTTTATTGTGCTTCCCACAAGAATCGAAGATTTATCATTCCTCTCAGATGAGGAATTAAGAACAGAAGTATCTATTGTCATTAGAGAACTGAAAAGAGTATTAGAGTTCGCGAAATATGCTGAAAACTCTTTTGATGTAATGCAAAAAATAACTAAGGTTTATGAAGGATATAAACATATTATGGATGAGAAAGGTGTGAGTATATATGATTAAGGAAGATAAGATAAATGAGATATTAAAACAAATCTTAGATAAAGAAAAGGAAATGGCTCAAGATAAAGAAACTTATAAGACTAAAGATTCTAAGAAAAAAGAAGTGAAAAAGATTATTGAGAGAATGGTGAAGTCTGATGAAGTTTAAAAGCATAGAACTTAATAATTTTAGACAGTATAAAGGTGTACAAAAGGTTAATTTTTCTGTAGATAATGAAAAAAATATCACACTTCTTTTAGGTGATAATCTTACTGGTAAAACTACTCTTATACAAGCATTTAACTGGTGCTTCTATGAGACTTTAGAACTTCCAAATAAGAAAGATATACCTAATCAGCAAAAAGTAAATGAAATGAAAGTGGGAGAACATATAACAACTTCTGTTAAGATTGAATTTATTCATGAAGGTCTTGATTATATTATAGAAAGAAAGTACAAGTATAGAAAAACTAAAGAATCAAATGAAGTCGAATCTGGTCTTGATTTAAAGCCCGATAAAAACTTTTCTTTTACAAAAGTTATTGATGGGAACATTGTAGATGTATACGAAAAAGAATTAGGTAGTATTTTTCCTGTTGAGTTGTCAAGATATTTTCTGTTTGATGGTGAAAGATTAAAACATATGTATAAACCTGGAAAGAACAAGAATGTTAGTGATGCTGTGAAAACTATTTTAGGTCTTGGTTTATTAGAAGAAACTATAGAACATTTGAAAAGTGTTCAAAAAAGTTTTTTCGAAGATAGAGAGAAATTTTCTGAAAGTAATGAGGAATACAGAGAAAAGTATAAAGAGAAGACTGATCTTGATAGTAAACAGAATAGTCTTCATGACAGTATAAAAACTTTTAAAGAATCTCATGATAACTGTGAGGAAGAAATTTTCAAGTTAGATGAAAAACTAATTAAGCTAGCAACTGTAAAGAAGGACCAAGAAAGAAAAAAAGAAATAGAATCTTTGGTTATTGATAAGAAACGAACTCTAGATGAAACTAAAGATAGCATGAAGAAAAGCTTTAATAACAATTTCGTTGGATATCTAATTTCAAAAGCAATAGCTACAAATGCTAATATTGTAAGCGTTGGTGCAGAGAATACAACTACTATTGATGGATTACATGGTACTGCCATTCATGAAATAATCAAAAGGGGTAAGTGTGTTTGTGGAACAGAAATCATTACTGGTAGTACTGAACATAACCTTTTATTAGACCAACTTAAATATCAACCACCTGCATCTAAGGCGGTTATATCAAAGACATTCATTGAAAAGGCAAAAATGTATGATAAAGTAGCACTTAACTTTACTGATGAGTTTACTACTAAAGCTGATAAAGTAAATGAAATAGTTGAAGAGATTGAGTTGCTGAATGAAGAATACGATGAATTGAAGAAAAAAGTTGCTAAATTTGATGATGCAGCTTATCTTCAAAATAAACGTGATTTCTATGTTAAAGAACAAGGAAAATTAGAGGATAAAATCTCTGAAGCATCTGATGAAATAGATAGAAATGAAATTCGATTATCACAGTTAGAAAGAGACTTAAAGAGATTATCTAAATCAAATGGAGAAGATGCGTTGCTAGCTTTACGTGAGGAGTATTGTAATGAACTAATTAAATCCCTATCAAGTTACTTTAGTAAGAAAGAAACACAAGTATTTGATAAACTTTCTTATGAGGTACAGGACATATTTAAAAGAATAATAGGGACTAAACATGAAATAATACTAAATAAGGCAGATTATTCATATATGGTTAAAAACAAATCAAATGTAAAAGGAGCTTCAACCGGTGGAGATATCATGGTTGCAATGTCGTTTATTGTAGGAATTATTAAAGTTGCAAAAGAAAACGATAAGACTTTGTTGAATAACGAACCTTACCCATTGGTTTTAGATGCACCGTTTTCTAGCTTAGACCCAAAAAGGAAAGTAAACATGGGTCAGATTATACCAACCATTGCAGAGCAAATTATTCTAATGACTTTTGATGATTTGCAAGGTGTTATGAATACGAAAATTGGAAAAAGATATAGTATAGTAGCTCATGATGAAGAGTATACTGAAATAAAGAAGGTGAATTAGATGTTTGCAAAAGAAATAACATTTCATACTGATGAACTAGTTGATAAACTTAATAAGTTACTTGATAGCAACTATTTTAAGACAGTTAGAGAATTATATATTGCTGGAGGATTAATCGGTATTTTATTTGAAAGATATACTGATGAGTACAGTCGTAAAGGTAACACAAAGAAAATTTTCTCTGATGCATTAAATAAAGAGTTTGAAGAAATCAAATATGCTGCTACAATAGCCTCTTTAATCAAAACAAAAGAAGATGATGAACTACTGATGAAAAAGGCATTTGGTGATTGGTATGAGGCAATTGCAGTTGACAATTCTGACAAAATTGAAATTGAAAAGTACGAATTTTTTTACAAGTATTCTATTGCTGGAATATATTATATATATGACTCTCTTTTCATAGACGAGAGTAATGACGAGGAAATAATACATGCTAATTTGATGAATCTAATTACTGAGATTGAATCTATTGAGGAGAACACAGATAGATATAGCACTATTGAGAAAGCATTTGAGTGAGTTGTACCATAAACTGGAAAATATTCATATTCTTTTATGAACATAAATCGTCAAACAAATAATTACTAAATGAGACATATAAAAACGATTAGTACACTCCCTAATGGAGAATGTCTATCCGTGGTATATCGGTGAAACAATAATATAAACTCTGTGTGGCCCCAGCAGAGTCACTACTAGGGGTGTATATGAATCTCATATTAGAATTCATATATATCTAATTCTATATAAGATAAGTATATATAATATAGAGAATATATAATCGGGTAAATAGAATACTCAAATATATATTATAGATATGTCCATAAAGAAAATCATTCTAGAACAATAACTTCGGTTATTGTTCTTTTTTAATGCAGTGAAAGGAGATATCAAATGCAACAGAAAAAGTATTATCCACAGAAGAAAAAGAAACAATATCCGAAGAATCAAAGTATCACAAAACCCTTTGCTTATGATAATCGAATCAGATATCAAAAGGGACATCAAAATCAACTACTAAATGCATCAAGAAGAACTGAGACTTATACAAAAGATAAAACAGTAATTGTTACAGAGAACGTAAATGTAGTAGATTTCAATAGTGATAACTTTGAGTATTTATTTGGGAATGAAGGTAGTAGAAAAAATAACAATAGGAGGAAACAGTAAATGTTAAATCAAGTAATTCTTGTAGGAAGAGTTAAGAGTATCAATAAAGAAAATGAATATACTGTAATCACATTAAGCATTGGACGCAACTATAAAGAAGAAGGTGAGAATGAATATGCAACTGATGAAGTAGAAATCACTTTATCAGATCACTTAAGTTCAACTGCATTAAACTATTTAACAACAGATTCAACATTAGGTATCAAAGCTAGACTCAAAATGAAAGTAATTATAGTGGATGATATTGAAATCAAAACCAATGAAATCATTGCAGAGAAGCTTACATTCATAAGCAGTAAGAAAGAATAGTAGAATTGATTAACTTACATTATAGGGAAATAGACACTCTAGAGGACGTATACTTTTATAACCTCAAAAGTAGTGCATCACCCTTATTATCAATCTATTATGATCAAACAGAATTATGGACACTATTACATAAAAGTATTACAGATACATTTCTAATAAACCTGATGGTATTTAATCTACATTTCAACATATCACCAGTACACGTATTCATTAAGTACTATCAAGAAGAATTAATGCAACTAAACCTAAACAGATTTGATAAGCAATGTATTGGATATCACATTGCATTTATCTTCAAATCATTAGGTTATCAAAAGACAAGACAAATCTATAGAAAGGATGCGATCATCAAGTATGGTGGATATTATGAACTAACTAAGAAAGAGGATTGCACAGAAGAAGATAATGGAAGTAATCATGGAAATAGTGGAGACCTATCTGAAACATAGAGGAGTAAAGAAGGTTGCAAAAGATGCAATTACTTCACCAAAAAAAGGAGCTAATATATTCAGACAAATGTTTGGTAGTAACTCCCAAGAATGTATGGGTATTATATGTCTAGATACAAAAGGACACCCAACACATTACTCCACTGTATATAAAGGTACAATGAATCAAATAACTATATCTCCTAAAGACATACTAAAAGTTGCACTTTTAAGTAATGCTACTTCAATCATATTAGGACATAATCATCCAAGTAACGATATATCACCCTCACCACATGATATAGAAACAACACGGAACATACATAAAGCGTGTAGACATTTAGATCTAAATTTGGTTGATCACTTAATAATTAATTCTAAAGGAGATTACTTTTCAATAAGAGAAAACATTCCAAAAGAGTTTAGCGCAAGCTAAATTCTTTTTTGTTTGGATTCATTCGTTTAAATAGTATGTTTATACATTCTTAGTCTTCTATGAAACACCAAACAATCCATTACTAAATAAAGAATGGAAGGTGTAACACATGGATAAACTAAAGAATAATAAAATACTTGAATTATTATATCAGTTATTAATCATGAAACTAGAAAGAGAAGGAAAGGAGAATATTAATGAACAAGATAAAGAAGAAGTTAGGAATTTACATTAGAGTAAGTTCAGAAAAACAATTAAGAGAGGGTTTCTCCTTTGAAGATCAAGAAGAGAAACTGATTGCTGAAGCAGATAGAGAAAAGACGGATTACATCGTCTATAGAGATGGAGGAATTTCAGGAACTAATACAGAAAAAAGAGATGGACTTCAACAACTATTAAGAGATGTGGAAATAGGGTTAATCTCCAAAGTTTATGTAACAAAAATATCAAGGTTAGCTCGAAATAGTAGGGATCTACAAAATATCCTGTTTGAGTTTGAAAGGAACAATGTTTTCTTTAAATCAATAAGTGATGGAATCGATACTTCTACTCCAATGGGAAACGTCATGGTCAAATTGATGGGAATTTTCGCCGAGATGGAACGAGACACAATTATGGAGCAAACACGAGCTGGGTTAATGAAACGTGCTAAGGAGGGAAAAATGTACGGTTCTGGTCCAATCCTTGGATACGATCGTGTAGTAGATGAAGAATCGAAAAAAAATACTACTAAAATAATCATTAATGAAGAAGAGAAAGTCATTATAGAATTAATTTATTCATTATATTTAGGTGGTTATGGATATAAGGCAATCATTAATAGATTAAACAAACAAGGATATAGAACCAAACGTAGAAAATTATTCTCAATAAATACAGTGAAAAATACTCTAGAGAATCCATTGTATGCAGGGATCATTAGATATGGTAGATTCAAAGACTGGACTAAAAAAAAGAGAAAAGGTATGAGCGTTGATTATATATTAGTAGATGGAGAACACGAAGCTATAGTAAGTAAAGAAGATTGGGAGAAAGTTAAAGAAAAAATGGGCCAAAATCAAAGAAGAAAAACTCCAGTCGGAACATACTTATTATCAGGTACACTTACATGCCCTGAATGTAGAAGTAAAATGGTAGGTACAAAATCAAAATACAACACCAAAAAAGGCCCTGTTGAAAGAAACTATTATGTATGTTCACAGTATTACAATAAGGGACTGACCGCATGTCACTCAAATGGAATTAGAGTAGATTTAATAGATCCAATAGTACTATCTAAAGTATCAAAAATATTCAGTTCAAGTAAGCTGATGGAAGTTCTCTTTGAGTATGTTCAAGAAAGCACTATAAATGAAAGCACTTCAGATGGAAAGATAAGAGTTCTTGAACTTGAAATAGAAAAAAATCACAATAGGAAACTAGAACTCAGAGAGTTATATACAGAAGGTATTATCTCAGGTAAAGAACTAAAAGAAGATATCATAAAGATAGATAAAAAGAGTAAGCAATATATAGATCTGATAACTGACATTGAGCAGAATCCTGACTATAAGAATAAAATGAGTATCAATATAACTAAAGAGGAAATCAAAGAGTACCTAGAAGGTATATCAAAAACGTTTATCGAGTCAAAAAATGACGAAAAACTTCTTGTCAAGCAACTCTTGCGCACCATGATCAACAGTATATCAATAATTAGTAAAGACACTCTTGCAATTGACACTGACATCAAATATGATGAAATCTTGTTCAGACTGCTAAATCAAGAAAAATCATTAGGTTAACAAATATACCAATTCTATAAAATTGTGTGACTACAGTGTTATATACGGTATTGTTGGGAAATTCTTAGAGAAAAATGGAAAACAGCATAAGTTCGAATCATAAAGGTGTTTTAGTAAACCACTGGCAAGATGCTCTTGCAGAAATTAAAAAATGCTATTTCACCTTCTAATGATTGGATCCTAATGCATATTTGATAAAAATTGACCCATATGGTATTATTTAACTAGGTGGATAAGCAATGATAAATGACATAGAAGAGCCTATAACGCTTTAAAATAGCGATATTTTGGAATGTATGTCATTTTTATTTTTACCTGAATTTTGTCAATTAACTCTTGCTAATGCAAGAGAATCTTGCACAATTGTTGTTTTTCTGCCTTACTCAATTTTACATTTTATGGAGGTGTCATATGGAAAGAAAAGATATTGGTAAATATATAAAGAAAGTACGCGAAGAGGTAGGAATTTCGCAAACAAAACTTGCTCAACTAATGCTACCATTGAAAGTGAAAAGGCAATCAATTTCTCAAATGGAAAGTAAAGGAAGTTTTCTTAAACCATATAAATATGAGTACCTTTCTGATGCTTTAGATGTATCAATTGATCGAATTCTTAGAGCTGGTAAAGATAGAGTCACTGCTCTAAAGAAATACGCGTTAAGAAATGTGAAAGATATGAAGCCAACAGAAAGACCTTATGAACCTGATGAATATGGTAAAACACTTCTAGATTATGTTTTAGAGCAAGATGATTATGAGAAGTTCAATAGTCTCTGTAAGGGTAGTAGTTTTGGAAATTTATTACCTGACAATTTAAATGTTATCAATTTCCTTATAAGATGTAAGAGGTACGAGAAGCTGAAATCAGAGGTTAGATATAGTATTTTCGACCATGACAAAAAGCTTATCAATGTTTTACACTCATATTATCGTTTTCCTATGCTCGATTCCTATATAGATATTGAAGGTGATATTAAGATGCTAGATGATTTTAGTTATTACCATTTAAGTCAAGAAAATCAAGAGTTTGTGAAAACAATTTTTAAGGCAAAAGATACTAAGATTTTAGATTTATTACCATACAATGATATTGGCTCAAAGGATAGTTATTATCCTTGCCTTTTCTACTATGCATTACAGCTAGATGAGGTATTTATAATCAAGTACTATTCTGGAGAATCAGGACCCGTGCTAACACAAGAACACTTCAATAGGACATTAAAATACAATGCAGTTAAATGTTCAAAGTACATATTTTTACACGCCTCTTTTAAGAGAAATTTCACGAGAACTAATTTATATAAAATCAATGATACTAGATTTATTGCAGAATACAAAGACAAGGTAAAAAACATATAGTCATTAAGACTGAGGAGAGGTACACATGGAACAATATATATATTTAAATGATTTGTTACATCTAACCCAAGATGAACAGAAAAAATCCAAAATAAAATTTAATCAATGGAATGGTTCCGAACATCCAATGGATATATATAAAAGAGATCCAGAAGAGATTAACTCCAGATGGCTTTTTTGGAGAACGAAGACAGGATATTTTAATGTTGGTCAATACGCTATATGTTTGTTGAAATTAAGTTATGACACCTGGTTACTTACAACAGTTAAAGAAGTAACTGAGGAACTTGGGATAGAAAAAGGAGTAAACTATATTGGTGAGGAAGTGGTTAGATTATCTAAATTTTATGGTAGAGTTGTTCTTAAATATCGAAAAACTTTTCAGACTCAATGTAGGTGGGCTGGAAGTATCATAGATGATTTAGAAGTGGTCCATATTCTATCATCTACATATGATGGAGAGGACTTTCCTGGATATGACAATGTGAGACTCTCATATAATCAACTTGAAACAATAATTAGAAGAAATAAAAAGGATTGGATTGCTGTTTTGGAAAATCAAAAAGCTGTATATTTAATTACAGATAAGAGTAATGGTAAACAATATGTTGGATCAGCTTACGGAGATAATGGTATGCTACTTCAACGATGGAGAAACTATTTGAATAACGGACACGGGGGGAATATCGAGTTAAGGAAAATAGTTGATGAAAAAGGTTTCGACTATGTGAAAGATAACTTCCAATATTCAATACTTGAAAACTACAACGCTAGAATAAATATCAAAATAATCATCAATAGGGAATCTTGGTGGAAAGAGACCTTGCAAACAAGAAAATATGGTTATAACAGTAATTGATAAATTTCTTGAATTGTTCTATAATTATATTGTATAGATGAGACGTAAATTCTGATGAGATGGATTGAACATCAATTCGGTAGCCAATAAAGGGCGTAACATCGGGGGATTAATGATTTTTTAAGCAACCTGATGTTATTTAGGTTGCTTTTTTTAGTGAGGTGAGTGTATGGAAAAAATCGTTATTGCAGTTGTTGCGACTAAGAATAGAGTTGAGTTTCTTGAAAAAGCATTATACTCAATTTCGATTCAAGTAAAAAAACCTGATAGAGTGATAATAGTATCAGATTCTGTATTTGAAAACTATCAAGAAGAAGTTGTTTTAGCTCAGAAATATAATTATGAAATAATCCAAGATGCATATGAGAGCAATTATGCAGGTTCTTTGAATACTGCAATTGATTCAATTTTGCACAATTGGATAACACATAGATCTTTTAATTTGAGTAACACATATATAGCTTTCCTGGACGATGATGATACATGGAATAACACATACATAGAGAAATGTCTTGAATCGCTTAATAATAATGATGACTTTGTAGTTAGTGGGTTGAATTATATAACTGAGACTAAGAACTTTCCTCTGAATATACCAACTAAATTAAATAAAAATTCTTTCTTAGCTACTAATCCACATATACAAGGTTCAAATACTTTCATAAAACTTAGCACTATTTTGAAAGCAGGTTGTTTTGACGAGAACCTTTCTTCAACTACAGATAGAGATTTCTTTACAAGAGTAATGATGTTAAACCCAAAATACTCAATAATAAAAGAACATCTTGTCACTGTGAATGCTTTCAATAATAGAGAAAGATTAACAAACTCTTCTGAAGGTAAAAATATTAGCTTAAAAAAGTTTTTTTCAAAGTATTCTGGAATAATGAATCCAGAACTAAAAAATAGATTTTTTGAAAGAGCAAGTAGGTATACTGAACTATCCGAAATGAAAATAGAAATGGACTATTCGAACAAGGAAGAATCAACTGTATTAGAGTACAGATCAGGTCCGTTCAGTAGAAGAATAGTTTTTGGCGTGATAATTAGTGATCTAGAGCTAGGTGCTAGATTGATAAGAGATATAGCTGCACAAGTTTACAGAAACATTAAACTGATTGTATTTGCTAATGTTGATGATGTTAATTTGTTAGAATCACTGATTGAAGAAAACTGTATTGAAGAATTCTATATTATAACTAATAATCAAGTAAGAAATACTGAGTTCAATCCTTATATTAATGAGTTTATTCGATCAAAGACATTAAAGGATACAATAATTAAAGACATTGCTGTTTCAAGAACCATATTGAACCATTTCTTGAAAAAGGAGACTCTTGATGATGATGTAATATGGATTTTAGATGATGATATGAAATTATCTTATTTGGTAAAGGAAAGTGACGTTTTTGTTGAGAAGAAACTAGACATTGCTAGTATTTGCGGTCATTTTGAGAATACCGCTGATGTAGTAATTGGATCCTATTCAGGAGACGCACCTCTACCAACTATTTCTACACTTAGAACATCGTTATTAGATTTTACATATAAGAATGTATTGAAGAAAACAAAACTATTTGATAGAAAACTAGGATGTAATAGAGATTACTATTATGATTTAACTGATACAAATCATTTACATTTAGAGACCCCTCAATTTTCTAATCACTCTAGTTTAGATGATATTTTTTCAGGTAAAGCGTATAGTAGACCATTGTATGTCAAAGAAAACAATATATATGAACCATATACTCGTGGTGGGAATACTATTATTTATAATAGAGAGGTTTTAGATATACCAAATATGTCTATAGTTTTCGGTAAATATGTAGCAAGAAGAGGCGATTTCTTTTGGGTTAAATTATTACAAGATATAGGATACAAAGTAATTGGATCTTCGTTTTCAACATATCATGATAGAAAATGGCAGAAATTTGATTATGATAAGGAAACTGATAAATCTCTGAAAGACCTGATAGGCTCAGCTTTTATAAAAGCATACTCTGAGTTGGAAGGTAACTCGAGAAGCAAGTTTAGAGAGAAGTTTCTTGAAAAATTTGATCGAAGATTAGTTCGATTTGTTTCATCGTATTATAGGATTATTGGGCTATTAGAAATTAACAAAAGCGTGACGAAATATGGCTTTAATGAAATAAACTTAGCTGATTATTTACGAAAAGCAAAACAACTTCAGGAAGAAGCTTTAATTGAGTCATCATATGATTACTTGATGTCGTTAGTGGAACATTATAAATCCTCTAAGAAAGTATCTGGAATTAAGAAAATTATAGTGAATATAATTGATAATAAACTAAATTTCATTGGACACGGAAATGAGGGGGTAGTCTTTCATGACGAGAATTATATTTACAAAGTGTTTTTTTGTTATACAGATCTAAATGAACTAAAGAAACAAAGTACGATTTTTGGAGACTGCGACCAATTAGAAAAACTTGAATGTGTTCAACGTGAGGAAATTCAATACATCAAGTATAAGTACTATAAGAATTGTAGAGAATACAAAGGTGGATTTGCCTTGGAAATAGCCAACTTGATTGGATTCCTTAAAGAAAACAATCTCGTTCTAACAAATATAAAGAGATCTAATTTTCTTATATGTGACGGTATACTAAAATTCATTGATTATGGTAAAAATATAGAACCATATACATTAGAAATGTATGATATGTCTGTTAAAAGAGCGTATCAAATGTTAAAGTATCCATTCCTATCTATCTCTGAATACAAACATGTTATTTCTTTATCTCACAAAGGCATGGATAATAACATCAATTTTGGAATAGATAGCTTCACAAAATTAATTCAAAAGAGATCAAAAGAAGATATCCATGATTATATTGTTAAAAACTTAATATCGAAGTATAGCCCAAATTCTTTACTAGACTATGGCGCTGGAAAATGTAAAATAGTAAATCAACTATCTACAGATATAGACGTATTAGTATATGACGTTGATCAAGACATATTAATTGAAAGGGCAAACTCAAGAGTTCAAATTCTAAATGACCCAAAACAACTAGATGAAAAAGTCGATATGGTAGTTTCAAATTTGGTTTTGTGCTCAGTGGATGATCAAATACAAAAAGAAATTATGAAAAATATATATAATTCACTAAAAATGAATAAAGAAGCCGTAATTAGTTTCTGTAATCCGTTCTTTACTGATGTGAATAGTACAGAATTAAGAACAAGTGGAAGAGAGTTTGACTATTGTATTAGTGATGGGTTTAATAAGAAAACCAAATATGGGATTCGCAAGGAAATTCATAGAACATTAAATCACTATACGAATATGTTTAGAAGAAATGGTTTTGATATTGTTGAAATCATTCAGAGTGATGGGGTATCTATTGAGAATCTGGAACCTATTAGTGAATTTATGTACTTTGTACTTCGAAAACGACCATTGAATAGACTTGATGAGTGTTCATTATTAATTAAATGTAATTCAATGGATTATAAAACAATAGAAGATGACATAACTCATATTGTTTCAACTCTAGAATATGGAGTTCAATTTGCAGAAAGGGTTGTAATTGTTGATAAGGAGACAAAGGATAGAAATAGAAGATTTGATGTAGATTGCATAGAATCACTTAAGATTAGTTTGAGAAATCTTCTTCATTCAGGCTTAATTGATAGAGTGGTTTATGCTGAAGACATTGATAGCTCAAAAACATACATGAAATGGTTTGGAGTAGATTGTTTAAATGAATACGCAAAAAATGGACAGCAGTTAAAAACAAGTTTAGTCGGATTTGATGAGATTAAAACTAGGTATGTCTTCCAAACAGATATTGATATCATCTATTCAAACAGAAATGCCAAGTTTTATAATGCCTTTGCAGATTTTAAAGAAAGCAAAGCTGTAACTGGAACACTAAGTATATACAGAAGTGAAAACTCAGATATGAAATACGATAAAAGAACCGAAGTTAGATCATGTTTCCTAGATTTAAGAAAACTTAATGGTATTATTCCACTTAAAAACATTGTTGAGGGATCAACATTTAAATTACCTTGGCACAGATCAATAGATATTTGTTTGAATAAATGGGATTCAGTGAGATTCGTAGACTCCGAATTATTTTTCACTCATCCTGAAAATGATAAAAAAAGAGATTCTAGATTATTATCTTTAGTTAGAGAGAAAATGAAAAAAGGAAACGGGATTCCAGATATTCAACATAATGAAGTAAATCTAAAAGGAAATATTGATGATTGGGTAAGTAAGTTGTTTGATGATGTGATTGTTTATGTACGGGGACATAACACTAACCCATCGAAATTACTTAGGATGTTTACATCACTAAAAAAACAATCTTTTCAAGATTTTAAAGTAGTTCTGATTGATGACTGTTCTATAAAACAAGTACAGGAATACATTGAAAGTGTTGTTGCATTTGATGCTTGGGCAAAAGAACACATATATGCAATTCAAAATACTCGAAACGTAGGAACAGCAAATAATTTTGAGTTTGCTATGAAACATGTAATAAAAAATCCAAATGCAATAGTTATACATTTGGATAGTGATGATGCTTTTATTAGAGACGATGCAATTCAATTGATTCAAAATGAGTATTCAAAAGGTGCTGATGTTACACTTGGTAATTGCCTAAGATATGATAAACCATTAAAAAACTACAGAATAGAAAGTTTCAAGAACTTATGGGACCGTGAAGGTGATAATGTTTGGCTACATCCAAAATCACACAGACATTATCTTAGTAATTATGTACAAGATGATTTACTAAGAAATGGGAAATATATACAAGTTTGTACAGATTATGCATTCACGTTACCAATACTAGAGCATTCAGTGAATCCCGTATTTATTAATGAGCAAATTTACTTCTTTCAACCAAGTATTGAGAATGTCTTAAAAGAAGATAAATACGCTAAAGAAAATACCACGGAAATGATGAAATTCTTACTTAGAAGGGCAAAGGAGAATAATATGAAAAAGATAATAGCTGTGATTGGAAACGGTAATATACAACCTGATGATGAAAGGTATAAGATAGCCATAGGATTAGGAAAAGCTCTTGTTGATAATGGATTTAGAGTTCAAACAGGTGGTCTTGGAGGAATTATGGAAGCTTCATTAAAGGGAGCGAAACTATCAGATAAATATGCCAAAGGGGACACGATTGCTATTTTACCGTCATTAAATAAAGAAGATGCTAATGAGTATGCTGATGTAATCATACCAACAGGTCTTGACATTATGAGAAATGCTAAGGTTGTTGAGGCTGATGCGGTGATAGCTATTGGAGGAGGTTCTGGTACATTATCAGAAATGGCTATTGCATGGCAAAAGTATAAATTGATAATTGCTTTCGATAATGTTGATGGATGGAGTAAAGAACTTTCAAATAGAGTTATCGATGATAGAGTAAGATACAAAGATATCCCTAATGATAAAGTATATGGTGTTTCTTCGACTAAAGAAGCACTAAAGGTACTAGAAGAAAATGTCAATCTATATATAAGGGTGCATAAAAAAATAAAATGGAGGAAGGATAAATGAAAATAGGAATTATTGGTTATGGACATGTTGGTAAGGCAATGCATAAACTCTTTACTGATGCAGTAATTTATGACAAGTATAAAAAGATGGGTTCGATTAAGGAAGTGAATCAGTGTGATGCTGCTTTTGTTTGTGTCCCCACACCTATGAAAGCGGATGGAAGTTGTGATACTACATGTGTAGATGAAGTAATTAATTGGTGTGTGTGTAATGTTATTATCCTTAGATCAACCGTGAAAATTGGATATACTAGATTAAAGGCAGAGACAACTGGTAAAAGCATCGTTTTTCAACCAGAGTATTATGGTGAAACGGTGGCACATCCTTTTGCGAATCTATCAGATAGAGATTGGTTGTCTTTTGGTGGTAAACAAGATGCAATTGACTTAGCTATAGAAGTGTATAAAACTGTTATAAACTCAAACGTTTCAATATATCAGGCAACAAGTGATGAAGTTGAAATGGCAAAATATATGGAGAATGCCTATCTTGCTACAAAAGTAACATTCTGTAATGAGATGTTTGATATCTGTGAGAAACTGAATATAAATTACAATGTAGTACGTGAAATATGGACAGCTGATCCACGAGTAGGTAAGTCACACACATTTGTATATAAAACAAATAGAGGATATGGGGGTAGTTGTCTTCCTAAAGATATCGCATCCTTAGAGAAACAGGCTAACGAACATGGTGTAAACACAAATCTTATTTCTAACGTAATTGAAAAAAACAAAATCTATAAGGGGTAAGGAGGACATGTATGGAAATAAAAGATAAGATTTTTAGACTAGTTGGAGAAATCATTGAATTAATTCAATATATTGAATGGAATTTATGTTTAGAACTGGATATTGATGGTCTGTCGAATTATACTTTGGGACAGATTAAGAATATGATTGTAGAAGAAGATATCTTTGATGAGGACATAATAGATGAACTGCTACTAATACTTGAAAGAAGGAATGATTTAGTACACAAGTATTTCAAGAGGCTAGATTTTGAGAAACATAACTCCAATTATCTATTTTTAGATAATCAGTATAGATACCTTGCAAATTTTCTTAACCAAATACAAGATTTAAACGATAAATTAGTTGGTGAAGATGATGAATAAAACACATGTAAATAATCATTATGTTCCCTCACTTCATCTAAAGAAATGGACTTCTCAAGGAGGAAAGGTTTATCTAAAAGAGGAACGGAAATCAAGAAGTATCGAAAAAATTGATTTTGCTGAAAAATACTACTATTGGATAGATGGTTCTAATGAACTCGAAAAGAGAATAGGCCAATTTGAGAGCTATATAGGTAATATCATGATATTGATTGATAAATCAAATGAATCTGTAAATCTTAATACAAAGCAATTGTTTCTTTTAAAACTTTACTCCCTCTTATGCACATATAGACAAGAAAATACCACAGAAATTATCAGGAGTGATTTTTTTGGAATGTATGAAGGCAATCAATACCGATTTGGTAGCAAGAACCTTCGTACTAAAGAAGAGGTTATCAATGAAACAGAAAAAGTGATTTCTTTGTTTGAGGTAGTTCAAAAAATGAAAAAATTCGATGTTCAATCTATAAAAAATAATGAGATCTACGTTAATCTTTCAATGCTACATATAAGTATAATTCGTTCTAATGTAATAGAGTTTATGATATCAGATGTTTTTACAGTCATTGAAAATACTCTAGACAATGAACATTTATATGCTTATACTCCAGTTAGTCCTAAAAGTGCCATTTTATTAGTTCAAACACTGTACTACAAAGATCTTAAAGCTTTAGAACAACATAAAAATGAATTGAACTTCTTACGGGGAAAAACGAGACCAGATCCATATTTATCAACAATCTTTTGTAGAAAACTAGGAGAACACGAATATAGTGAAATAGATTTGATTCGTTCATATGATCTGAATGACTCTCCAGAAAATATCTTTTCTATTAGAGTAAATCATGTATTGGATGAGGTTGCAATCTATTTAAACTCTATACTCTTTGAGGATAGTAATAAAATTGTGTTTTTAAAGAATAAATCACTAAATCTAGCGAAGTCTATTAGGGCTGAGTTTAGAGATATCACCCCTGGTGTACCAAACTTTCTTTGGTAAAGCACAAAGTTCTAATATGACCTCGTTTATATGATCTAAATAACATAAAATTAAATTTATACAAAAAAGGAAGGATATAATCTATGATAATTAACGTAAAAGGTTACAAAAATATTGAAGATTTATCATATGCAATACTTGATAGCAAACTAAATGTTCTAGTTGGTGTATCAGGAAGTGGGAAGTCTTCCATAGTGGGCGCACTAAAGAATGACGATTTAGAGTTCCATAAAAAAGTAGACTTTATCGGAGCAGTTAGCGCAACTATTAATGGTGCTACCATTAATCCAGATGACATTTCCGTTTTCTCTGAGTCATCACTATCAAAATATCTGTTTGAAGAAACTAGAAATGAAAGCATTTATAATGTATTAATTGATAATGACAGTGAGTTTCAACGAGCAAGGAATAAATTAGAAGTCTTTCTTAGTGGCGTTGAAAATGAGTTTAATGTTACAGACATAGATAGAAACACTTTCACAACTATACAGTCTCAATTAGGAGCTAAACTTACTTCAACAAATAAATTGAGAGCAAGTTCTCCTATTAAGAGGATGGAAAAATCATTGAATAACTTAACTAAGAAAAGGTTCTATTCAAAGATTCAAACTCTAGATACTAACCTAGTTACTTGGAGAGTTAAAGGTGAGCCTCTAATTATGAATTCTATATGTCCTTATTGTGATAAAAAGTTATCAATAAAAAAAGAAGAAGAACTTCGTGAATATAGTAATATTGATGTTTCTAGTTTTGGGAAAGTTGACTTGGATGCTAATCAGTTATCAATACTTAAATCACCTAGAGTTATAATGACAACAAATGGCATGAGTAGACTTGAAAACGAAATAATATCAATAGGAATAGCATTAAACGAATATGAGAAACTAAAGCAAGATGTTCATATTCTCTTTGATACTGATTTAGATGTTAATAGAATTTCAGACTTCAATTATGATTCAAGCTTATATGTACATTTCCCTTCATTGAAAGATAAGGTTCGCAAGTTGCGAAATCAAACAAGAAGATTAAAAGGGACTGTTATTGCGACTCAAAATAAAACAAAGGCTATTCTTAATAGAAAACTAAATTCTATAAACAAACTTCTTAAAAGTTTTGGAATACCATATGAGATTCAAGCTAAGTATAGACAGTCGCGTATTGAAAGTTACAAACTATATCATACAAATGATACTAAAAAAGTTGAAAGAATGAGAGGTCTTTCGACTGGAGAGAGAAAAATTATCTCAATTATATTTTATATATTGGAGATGAAAAATGATAACAAGTCTCTAATTGTTCTAGATGATCCTGTATCTTCATATGATGAGAACAGAAGATTTTCATTATTCAAATATATTTTGTCAGAGTTAAAAGGAAAAACACTATTAATTTTGTCACATGATCAATCATTTGCAAAGTATGCTTGTATATCCAAAAGCACATACATAGGTAATGTAGAGTATTTCTCGAACTGGAACAATACATCAGCTACAACCTCTATTTCTACAAGTGATTTCGATAATATAAACACATATATTAAGGAAAGACTTAATATAACGGCTAACTATATACAAAAGATAATAAATCTTAGATATTACTACGAGATAAATAAGAAAGGGAAGGTTTATACTTACCTTTCAAGGATTATTCATAAGGCTGATATTCCATCATGGTTAAGTAACAAAGGATATCTTGAAGTAGATATTTTAGATCAGATCAAGAATGATGTAGGTGTTATTCTGAATCCATTCAACTCAACCAGTTATTTGAATATTGATACATCAACATTCAGTGTTATAGAAAAGATATTTATTCTTAGAGAGAAGATAGGTGACAAAATATTGAAAGGTGAAATTAGCAATTTTATTCATCTTAATACTGCGTATGTGATGACAATGAATCCATACAAATATCCATTCTGCTCAAATTATCTGCTTAATGAAATTCAGTCTAATATTACACCAATTATTAGTTTGTAAACTTGAGTTTGCCTAATTTTTTTATCCATAAACTGCAATACTCTGAGGTGTATCATATAATAAATAAAAAACGACCTTAGGTCGTTTTTCTTTTA
>CBFCWH010000010.1:0-43085 GCA_965601585.1 uncultured bacterium | reverse complement strand
TCTTCTTGTACTTCCTCTACAACTGGTTCAGGTTGTACTTCTTCTTGTACTTCCTCTATAACTGGTTCAGGTTGTACCTCTTCTTGTACTTCCTCTATAACTGGTTCAGGTTGTACTTCTTCTTGGATTTCCTCTATAACTGGTTCAGGTTGTACTTCTTCTTGTACTTCCTCTATAACTGGTTCAGGTTGTACTTCTTCAGAAACTTCTTCAACATCAACTATTTCCATACCTTCATTGAGTTTTTCTAGTAAAGTTTTATATGCAAAAAACTCTACTTCATTATGAGCTTCAACCTTAGTCTCAACTCCGGTTTCCTGATTCGTTTCAGTATGTTCCTTTATATGTACTTTTTCAAATCGTCCGAACTTAGAAATTTTAACTTCCTCTCCAGATATTACCTTATCCTTTATAATTTCAAGAAGCGAATTAACAAAGAGTCTAGAATTATTTTGAGTTAAATCAGTATTTTTACTAATAAGTAGTATTAAAGCAGTCTTATTTAACTTGGTTCTTACACGCTCTAATTTTTCCTTCTCTAATCTAATTTCTTCTATTGCCTGAACTTCAGCTTCAGCGGCTTTTTGCTCAGTAGTTTGCCTGATTTTCTTTTCTTTTGCTCGCTTTATCTTATCGCTAATTGATTTAAAGAACCCTGAAATTGACTTAGATATTTTTTGGAAGATCGATTCAGTTTGTACCTTAGGTTTTCGATTTCCACGTTTTAATTTTTCGTATAGTTCCTCACGAGAAATTACATCGTCACTATCAGAAGTTTCTTCTATAGATTTTTTATAGTCACTTACACTCAATAAGTCCGATTCCTTGTGGGCTAGCTTAAAGAACACGTATCCTGTGATTATAAATACAGCTGTCAAAATAATCAAAGGCCATAACGTGAATTGGAAGAATGCATACTGCTCCCCAATACCACAAGTCCCTGATGAGCAACTAAAAGCTCCGGTCATCATTGCAGCAGTAAAGTCAATCAATGAAAGTAGGAAAAAAATACCTCCAAAAACATATGCAATTCTCATTAGTTTTTCATATAATAATTGTAATTTAGACATCAAATCACCCCTTAAAAATATTTTATACTATAAGTGGGGTAAATACAAGAAAAAATGGTCAATAACTGACCATTTTTTTATTTCTGCAAGGCTCAAAACGGTTTTTTAGACTATAAAACTGTCTATATTTGTAGCATCAGCATATGTGGAATATAACTCTTTTGCATATGATATTTCTCTCTCTAAATGTGCTTTTCCACTAAAGGATACAATGAATAAAAGTATTCTTTTTGTTGACGGTGTTATCATTGTTCTCACTGTATCACTAGTACCACTACCAAAAGGTCCTAGGTCATCCTCATAAAGAGGGATATTTTCAATATTAATCTTTCCTCTACCTATACCGTAATATTCATCTGTTTCTTTCCCAAGACGTATAAGAATGTTTCCCTCAATTTTATCATAGTCGAGTACCGCTATACTTTTTCTAGTTTTGATTGATAGAATATTACCTAAATCTACAACATTGTTGATACGATATAATTTATTACCTTTACATAGACGTCTAACTAGACTTTCTGTTGCGAGTCTATACCTACTTGGATCTTTACCATATTTCTTGTATGCATCTCTTCCATCTTTGATTATTGGTAGAGTTACAACATCTTTGATATCTATAGAACTATTGATTTCATTTTCAAGCTCCGAAATGATATGATCAATTCTCATATCGTTCTTTACTACAATATCTGCTGTTATTACTCCAATGTGAAATTCAGGAGTAATTCTTTTTATTTCCTGTGATATTTCAATCCTCATTATTTCACCTCGTATAGATTATATCAAATCTGTATTGAAAAGAGAATCTCAAGATTGCAAATTATTGCAAAAAAAAGGAAACTTATTAGTTTCCCAATCTTAATGTATCTCTCGCAATCATAACCTCTTCGTTAGTTGGTAGTAGATAAAGTTTCACTTTTGAATCATCAGTAGAAATGATCTGTTCCTCACCTCGTATATGATTTCTTTCCTCATCTAGCTTTACTCCAAGAGGAGCTAATCTTTTGGCGATCAATTGTCTTGTGAATATTGCATTCTCACCAACTCCAGCTGTAAAACATATTACATCAACTCTGCCCATTGTAAGTGCATAAGCTGCGACATAATCACAAATCATCTTTACTTGTTTTTTTACTGCAAGAAGACTTTGCTTATCACCCGCATGTGAAGCAGTCCATAAATCACGTGAATCACTTGAGTTTTGACTTAATCCTAGATATCCTGATTCCTTATTCAATACATTAATAACTTCTTTAATAGATTTAGATTCCTTTTCAGCTATGAACTCAACAATTGCAGGATCAATATCACCGCTTCTTGTTCCCATCAAAATCCCTGCAAGTGGGGTGAATCCCATTGTTGTATCAATACTTTTACCACCTTGAACAGCACATAGACTAGCCCCGTTTCCTAAGTGTAATACAATTGTGTTAAGTTCTCGAATGTCTTTCCCCATCAAGTCCGCTACACGTTCAGCAACATACTTGTGACTCGTTCCATGGAAACCGTATTTTCTTACACCATATTTTGTATACCACTCATATGGAACACCATATAGGTACGTCTCTTTTTCCATTGTTTGGTGAAACGCAGTATCAAAAACAGCGACTCCTTTTATATGTGGTAAAGCTTTTTGGAATGCTTTTATACCCGTTAAGTTTGCTGGGTTATGTAACGGAGCAAGATCGCTAACATCCTCAATTGCCTTTATAACTTCGTCAGTGATAACAACACTATCACTAAACTGTTCTCCACCATGTACTACTCTGTGGCCAACACCATTGATCTCATCAATTGATTTTACAACTTTTAACTCTAACAACTTATGTAGTAATAAATCAACAGCAACACCGTGGTCTGAACATTTAAACCTATCAACTAGTTTATCACCGTTTAGTTTTATTTTAATTTCTGAGTATTCCAATCCTATTCTTTCAACAACACCACTTACCAGTACTTCTTCTTCAGGCATTCTCAATAACTGAAATTTTAGTGATGAACTCCCTGCATTTACAGCTAATATCTTCATATTTTTCTCCTTATACTATAGTAACTCTATTTTTTCCAGTAATTTTCGACTGATACATTGCCTTATCTGCACGTTCAATCAATGATTCTTTAGTATCTCCATCCTTGTGTAATGTTGCTCCTAAGGAGATTGTAACACTTAACATTTTATCTTCTACATAAATTGAAGATTTCTCAACTAAAGTACGAATCTTTTCTGAAACCATGTTTAACTCATTTATATTAGATAATTTTAGAAGTAAAATAAACTCTTCTCCACCAAATCTACCTAAAACATCATCGTCTCTTATATTGTGTTTTACAGTACGTGTGATAAGTTTTAATACTTCATCTCCTATTAGATGTCCATAAGTATCATTTACTACCTTAAAGTCATCAATATCTATAAACACTAATCCAAAATTTTGATTAAATAACTCTATTTCATTCATAAGAGATTTGATTTGATACTCAATATATTTCCTATTATATACTTCCGTAAGTTGGTCTTTTGTTGTAAGTTCAAGTAATCTCTTATTTTCTGTAAAGAGTGTACTGCTATATTTGGCGTCCGTAAAAACCTCTAATGCAGAAACAATGTTTCCTTCATCATCGTAAATTGGCTGTGTTCTAACATTCACCGACACTCTATGACCATTTTTATGATGTAAGTAAACATGATTTTCAGTTACTTCACCAGTACTTATCGTATGATGCAACGGACATCCGTTCATACATAGTTCTACCCCATTATCATCTACATGCCTCAATATATTATGATAACAATGACGATTCACAACTTCCTCTTTTGAATATCCAGTTATTTTTACAGCCCCTTCATTCCAAAAAAGAATTTTCCGATTTTGGTCCACTATATAAGCTCCCTCAAATAACGATTCTAGTATGTTTTGGTACTCTTTATTGTCCATAACTCCACCTCATCTCGGTTATTATATACTGTTTATTTTATTATAACATACTCAGTAAATAAAGAGTAATTTATAAAAGTTATTGACATTTACGTTACGTAAAGGTTTATAATTAGTTCGAGGTGATATCAATGTATAAAATAAACGAACTATCAAAATTAGCTAATGTAAGTACTAGAACCTTAAGATACTACGACACAATTGGACTTTTATCCCCTGCGCTAGTTGGAGAGAATAACTATAGACTATATACTTCAAAGGAAGTTGATCTACTTCAACAAATACTTTTCTATAAGGAACTTGGCTTTTCACTAAAAAAAATTAGGAGTATTATTTATACTGATGATTTCGATTTTCTAGTTGCATTAAACTATCACAAGAGGCAACTTATCATGAAGAAAAACAGATTAAACAAATTACTTGAAACTATTGATAAAACAATTGAAAAAGAAAAAGGAGAAAGAAATATGTCAGATAATGAGAAGTTCATTAACTTAAAAGAGAAACTTATTAACGAAAATAACGAGAAATTTGGGGACGAGTTAGAAGAATTATATGGTAGAGAAACTATTACTACCAGTCACGATAAACTTCGTAAAATGTCAAGATGGGAGCTTGAACATGCTGATAAATTACGTAATGATATCAATCAACAACTTTCAATAGCACTTGCAACAGGAAATCCCAAATCAGTTCAGGCAATGAAAGTATGCAAAATGCATCAGGAATGGATTAAACTATACTGGAACACATACACAATTGAAGCGCATTTATCACTTACAGAAATGTATACAAGTGATTCTCGTTTCAGGGAATATTATGAGAAAAGTGGAAAAGGAGCAACTGATTTTTTATTCGCAGCGATGAAAGAATATCTAAAAAAAGACCATATATAATATGATCTTTTTTGTTGGATTAAATCCAAAAATAGTTAAAATGGTACCAGTAGTCGGGGTCGAACCGACACGACATTGCTGCCATTGGATTTTGAATCCAACGCGTCTACCAATTCCGCCATACTGGCATAGCAATACTATTATACTACAAATTTCTAAAAAAAAGAGAAAAAATTTCTCTTTTTTATATTTCAATTGATGAACCTGTTTTAATCAGTTCAATATTGTCCTTCATAGAGCGCTTAAGTTCAGAAAATGCGTCATCTCCTGTACAATGACATGCAAATACTTTTACGTTCTTCTTAGTTGATAATGTGTGTGATAATGTCTGTAAATAATCAGTTTCCTTAAAGTTAAACGAATCATAATGAGAAAAATGCAGACCACCTACAAAATGGGTTATATCTCTCTTTATACGTTTTTCAATATCAGCAATAATATTGCCAATACCTTTGTGAGAACAACCAGATACAAGTATCGTTTGCTTTTTATGATGAACTATAAGATATATCTCATGATGAAAATGATCTTCAATGTATTTACCATCCTCATAAATCAAAAGATTTTGCTCCCCTATTATGGGTGTCTTGTAGTTAACTTCATCTGTAACATAAACATTACTAAAAATCTCTAATGTTTCTTGATCCACATAATGAACACGTTCACTTCGTGGTGCTTTACCAATCCCAATATCATATTGCTTTCTACCGTTCTTTTTAATGTGGTCATCAAATGCATATGTAGAAATAAAAACCTCAGCTTTAGTATTTAGTTTTAAGAACTGTTTAATACCCGTACCATGATCATAATGTCCATGTGATATTATTAGATAATCTACATCTGTTAAGTCTATACCTAATTTCTTAGCGTTCTTTTTATAGTAATTGTTTGGTCCTAAATCAAATAGTATCTTTTTATTGTTCACTTCAATATATAAACTTAATCCATGAGTAGAACTGAGTTTTTTATCTTCTGTCTTGTTATCTAATAAAGTTACTATTTTCATATAACCACCCGTTATTCTTCTTCGTATTGTAGTCTCTTGATAATCATTTCATACCCACCTGGTCCAAATGAGAATGATTTTGATATTTTACTTATTGTAGCAGCGCTAATTCCAGTCACTCTTTCGATTTCCTGATAGGTCATTTTATTATGCAGCATCTTAGCCACAGCTAATCTTTGTCCAAATGCTTCTATCTCATTCACTGTACATAAGTCATCAAAAAATCGATAACATTCCTCGATCGTTTCTAACTTTAATATCGCTTCAAATAATTTGTCAACTTCTTCATTTTGTATTTTATATCTATAGTTCATACTTTCACCTCATTATACCTATAATTATTATATCACAGTTTACTCCTTAAGAAATAAAATAATTTTCAAATATCTACCAATAAAACTCCTTGTTAAGTTGTTATAATTATGTAATAACTTTTTCAAAATGCATATCCCTCGTGTTAGGAGGGAGGAAATTCCTCCCTCTCCCCCTTTACATGCATTGTTTTTAAACATATAATAAACACGAGGTGAAATGTATGAATAGTAAAGAACTCAATAAACTGATATTAAATCTACAAAAAGGGGATATGTCCGTTTTTGATATAATGTATCATGAAACAAAAAGTGTTGTTTATTATACTATATTGAGTATTCTAAAAGATAAATCGAGGTCTGAAGATATTATGCAGGATACTTATTTAAAAGCACTTAATAAGATTCATTCATTTAAGCCTAGGTATGGTTTTAAGTCCTGGATAGTTACAATAGCTAGAAATCTAGCTATTAATGAATATAATCGAAGAAAAAGGGAACTAAGTTATGACCCTTCTGTAGATGATTTTATTTTCGGTCAACAGGAAAGCACTTCTGAAAAGGAATTAATTGTAAAGGAAATCCTAGATTCACTAGATGAAGTGGAACGTGAAGTTGTTGTGATGCACGTATTAGGAGATATGAAACATCGTGAGATTGCAGACATCTTAAAGAGACCCTTAGGTACAATTACATGGATATATAATAAAGCAATTAAAAAAGCAAAAGAAAAATTTGGAGAGTAGGTGAGAAGATGGATAATAAGCAAGTTAATAAAAAGATTAAAGAAGCCTTTAATAGTGAAGTTCCTGATATTTTAAGTAATATTAAATCGAGTCCTGATTTTCGAGTACCTCCAAGTAATAATAAGTTTAATCTAAAAAACGTTTTAAAACGCAGATTAATCATGACTTTATCAAGTATGTTTGTAGTAATTATTTTATTGGGAATTGTCGTAGGACGAACAAACTACGTCGTAGCATCTACCGTTACATTAGATATTAATCCAAGTATTGAAATCACATTGAATAGAAATGATTATGTTATCGGAGTAACTGCATTGAATGATGACGGTATTGAAGTCATAGATAAGAATATTAAATATCGTGGTCTATCCATCGATGAAGCTCTTGAAATTATCATAACAAAACTGAATGAACTCGGATATGTTGTTGATACATCTGATGAGAATAATGTTGTCCTAGTTACAGTAGAGAGTAATAACGAGGAACGAAAGACAAAACTCGTTGAACGATTCAATACACGCATTCAAAATGAGTTAGATAAGTATAATGACTCCCATTGGGTATTTAATAGTGAGGATTTCAACCTAACTGAAGAGCAAATTAGGCAAATAAAAAATCATGACTTAATGCAAAAGTATTCTCTTACAAAAATTGCACTTGCATATCGTATCAATGAGTTAGATCCAGAACTTTCATTAAGAGAATTATCCAGATTACCTGTGAGACAATTATACAACCTATATATTGAGCTAGAAGATCCAGCAAATCTTCCAAAAAAAGATCAAATGCCACCACCTAGACATCATCACCAACCTTAAAAAATGATAATTTAAAAAAGAAGCCAGAATAATCTGGCTTCTTTTTAGTTCATTGTTTTTGATTCTTCAATTCGTTCAGATAGGAACTGATTAGTGTATAATCTATAATATTTTCCTTCTTTTTTGATTAATTCAGTATGAGTCCCAGACTCAATTATTTCACCATTCTCTAGTACTAGTATACAGTCGCTAGTTGTAATAGTAGACAATCGATGTGCTACTACAAAACTTGTTCTATTTTTCAGTACTACTTCAATAGCTCGTTGAACAGACTTTTCTGTTTTTGTATCAACACTTGATGTTGCTTCATCTAGGATAAAGATTCTTGGATCTTTAATCAGTGCACGAGCGAAACTTACGAGTTGCTTTTGTCCTACACTTAGACGTGCTCCACCTTCACCTACTACTGTATCATATCCATCTTCAAACTCCATAATGAAGTCATGAGCTTCTACCAATTTTGCAGCTTCTACAACTTCCTCGAAAGTTGCCTCTTCATTTCCATACTTGATATTGTCAATAATACTACCACTAAACAAATGAGGTGATTGTAACACATATCCTAGATTATCGTGTAACCATCCAATTGAACGGTCTTTGTAATCCTTATTGTCAATCAATATCTTCCCACTAGTTGGTTCGTAGAAACGACAGATTAGGTTAACGATTGTACTTTTTCCAGCTCCCGTATGACCTACAAGGGCAATACTTTGACCTTTTTTAACTTTAAGATTAAAGTTTGATAGTACTTTTTCACCTTTGTGATACTTAAATGTAACATCTTTAAACTCGATGTCTCCGTGAAGCTTTTCCCAGTTTTCTTTTTTAAAGTTTATTGCGTCACCGTACTTCTCAATAACCTCTGGTCTGTCCCAAATTTCAGGTTCGCTTTCAATCAGACTAATTAAACGTTCTGCTGAAGCTTGTGCTTGTTGGAAACGTGCCAATATACTAGCTAATTGCATAATCGGATCAAAGAAACTACCCATGTAGGCGATAAAAACATATAACACACCTACGTTAATTGCTCCAACTAATACTTTGCTTCCTCCAAAATACATTATAAATCCAGTTGCGATAGCAGCAATAAATAAGATTGTTGGGAAATATAATCCAGCAAACATCGCTGCTCTAATTGAGTGGTTTTTCATTGTTGATGTTTTACGATCAAAATCACGATAGTTCGCTTCTTCAAGTACAAGTGTTTTTGTTGTTTTTGCACCTGTTATTCCTTCATTAAACGCACCTGTTATTTTTGAGTTTTCTTTTCTAATTTTTCTGTATGAGAACAGCATTTTCTTACGGAAGAAATAACTCAAGTACATTAGCAATGGTATCGATGCTAGTGTAATTAGTGCTAGTTGCCAGTTTGTTAGAAACATCATTATTGTGATAAATAACATCATAAGGAATCCCCAAGTCATATCAATCATACCCCAGCTTAAAATGTCACTAAGATTTCTTGAATCACTTGTCATTCTTGCCATAATCCATCCTACTGGAGTCTTGTCATAATATGAGAAGGGTAAACGTTGCAAGTTATAAAATGCTTTCTTACGTAATGAGTAAGATAGTTTTCTTTGTACAGTTCCAGCGTGGATGATGAATGTATATACCATACCACTTAGAACAATCATCATAATGACATAAAATCCAAGGAAGTACGGTATTAACTCAACTCTTCCATTTTTAGCTATTTCCTCTATTGCGACTCTATTAATTTGCGGATATATTGCATCAATCAAGGCTAAAACAGCTGCTGCAAGTAGTCCTATAATTAAATGTCTTTTAAAAGGCATTATCATCTTAAATATTTTTTTCCAAACGGCAAAGTCAAATTTGGAGTCGGTGTATTCTTCTTCTTCAAAGTAATTCATCTTACTTCACTCCTTTCTCGATTTGCTTATAATCGTATTCAACATTTGTTTGAATATCCCATAACTCACTATATATTCCTTCTTGTTTCAATAGTTCATCATGCGTACCCATTTCCACAATATCTCCTTTGTCTAAGACAATGATTTTATCTGCTTCCATAGCTGTTGTTATACGATGTGTAATTATAAATACTGTTGTATCCTTCCAGTATTCATTTAAGGCTCTTCTTATTTGAATATCAGTTTCTGTGTCTACAGCACTTAAACTGTCATCAAAGATTAATACTGGTTTTGAATCTAGTAACATTCTTGCGATTGCTACTCGTTGCTTTTGTCCACCAGATAGTGTTACTCCGCGTTCTCCAACAATCGTTTTATATCCGCCTTCAAATCCAACTATATCATCATGTAATGCGGCGATTGTTGCTGCTTTATATATTTTCTCCTCTGGTGCACTTTGGTTCATTATTCCTATATTATCATATAGTGTTCTACTATATAAGAATGGTTCTTGCATTATGATACCAACATTTTTACGTAAATGTTTTTTGTTAATATCTGTTATTTCAATACCATCAAACAATATACTTCCATCACTATAGTCTAATAGACGAACCATTAGGTTTATTAGTGTTGATTTCCCACTACCTGTTTTACCAACAATAGCGATACTCTCCCCTTTATTAACTGTGAAACTTATCTTTTTAAGTAATGGTTTGTTATCATCTTCAAATTGGAAACTTACATTTCTAAATTCAACTTGACCTTCAAGCTTTGGTTCGTTGTCAGAGTCATCTTTATGTTCTGAATCTTTTAACATAATTTCATCTAGTCGATCAAGTGATACTGTTGTTTTACCGAAGTCTCCAACAATACGTCCTAATTGACGTAATGGCCACACTATCATTCCAATGTACATTAGAAATGCAGTATACTCTCCTACAGTTATTCTTCCATCAATAGCAAAATAGGCACCAATTGTAATTGTTACAGCATATTGCACAAAGTTGATAAAATCTGTACTACCCCAGAAGATTGCCATATATCTGAGTAGTTTATAGTCCTCTTTCATATATGCTTTTGAATGTTCATCAAACTTGTCAATTTCATATTGCTCTTTTGCAAATGCTTTTACAACACGGATTCCTGTAACACTTTCTTGAAGTGTCGTAGTCATCGTTGCTTCTGCCTCTTCTACTTTAACAAATACTTTCTTTACTTTGATGAAATAGATAAATGCAGCAAAGAAAATTATTGGTGTCACAATGACACTATAATAAGTCATTTCTACATTTAGCTTTGTCATTTGGTAAATTGTCATACCTACTAAGAAGACTAATCTAAATATCTCAATTAACTGTTCTCCAACAAATGCTCTATATGTCTCAACATCTGTGGTACATCTTTGGATTAAATCACCAGTTTCCGCATGGGAATGGTAATTAAAACTAAGATTTTGCAGTTTGCTATAAAGCTTATTTCTCATATTATATGCAATACCTTCAGTAAAGTATGCATTCACGATTCTCCTTGTAATCATCAAAAATACTCGGAATAGTGTAAATACTACGTAAATCAATGATAAGTATAAGATTTCCTCTTTTACAGTCATACCATTGAAAAATTCCACTAAGAATTGTGGTAAGGGTGATTTCTCGCTGTCTAATGTGTGGTCAATTAGATGTGTGATAAATAGTGGTGAAAATGTCCTAAAGTATTGAAGTGCAATAATTAGAACGATTGAAAGTAAGTAAATAAGTTTGAAACCATACATCCATTTTAGGAATTGTTTAAGTCTTTTCATGTCTACACCTCTTCTCCTTCACTCTCTTCTAATAACACTAAATATTCTAACTCTAAAGTATTTAGTTCTATTTCAAGAGTGGTTATTTCCTGATTCAGAATGTCTATTTTAACTGAATCACTATAATTTTCTTCTTTAAACGTCTTTTCTTTTAAGTCTTCAATCTTTTTAGTTAAAGACTTTTCTCTTTTTTCTAGTAAGGATAGCTCCTTTTGGTAATTAATTGCCTTCTTCTTTTCACGTTTTGCTTTGGTTTTTACTTTTACTTTACTTTGCTCCTGTAATTTGAATTCATCATAACTACCATTAAACTCAATTGCTTCTGTAGTAGATAAATGAATCAATTTTGTTGCGATCTTATTAATGAAATATCGATCATGAGAGACGAATATCACGGGTCCATTGAACTCGTTAATTACATCCTCAATGATGTCTTTTGTTTCGATATCGAGATGGTTGGTTGGTTCATCTAGAATTAGTAAATCAGGTTTTTCTAACATAAGAAGTAATAAAACTAATCGAACCTTCTCTCCTCCACTCAATATACTGATAGGTTTATCAAGGTCATCCCCAAAGAAGAGGAATCTTGCTGCAGTACTGCGAACATCTTTAATTGTAAACATCGGGTAGTAGTCATGAATTTCTTCAAAGATGGTTTTGTGGTAATGCAACGTTTCTTGATTCTGATCAAAGTATCCTATCTTATATTCTCTTAAGAACTCAACTCTACCTTCAAGAGGTCTCAGTTTTTTCTCAATCGCTTTTAGTAATGTTGTTTTCCCTGTTCCATTTGGTCCAACAATTGCTAGTTTATCGTATCCTCTCATCGAGAAGTTTATATTACTTAGTAGAGGCTTTTCATACCCAATTGATAGATTTTTCGCTTTTAGAATCACTTCAACAGTAGTACGTTTTCCTTCAAAATTCATTTTAACTTTTCTTTTAGATAGATGCGGTTTATCAATTTTATCTAAACGGTCTAGCTTTTTTTGCCTATCTTTGGCTGATGTAGCTTTACTTGATTTATGTTTAAAACGATCTATAAAACTTTGTAAATGGGCAATTTCTTTTTGCTGTCTTTTATATTGTCTCAGTAATTGCTCGTATCGTTTCAAACGTTCTTCCTCATACTGATCAAACGTACCATAGTAAACAGATACAGTGTGATTTTCTATTTCTATGATTTTTCTACACACTTTACTTATGAAGTACTTATCATGAGTAACGACCAATACCGCACCATCGTACTTATTAAGGTAATCTTCTAACCAGTCGATTATCTCTATATCTAAATGGTTTGTTGGTTCATCAAGGATAAGTAAATCAGGTTTTTCTAGTAAAAGTTTCGAGAAAGCTACTCTTGTCTTTTCTCCTCCACTAAATGTGTTGATTTTTCTAGTATACTCCTCTTTAGTAAATCCAAATTTACTGAGAATCATATCGATTTGAAAGTGGTAATCATATCCACCAAGAACACTAAATGAATGTTCCATTTTTGAATACTTATGGATTAACTCCTCATCATGTGGATAGAGAGCTAGTTGTTCTGTTAGTTTCGTCAGTTTATTCTCAAGGAAAATGATTTCCTTATATACCTCTAACATTTCATCCAACAATGTATTTTCGGAACTACTTATTACATTCTGTGATAGATAACCAATTTTTGCCTTTTGATTTCTATGGATTTCTCCACTATCTATACTCTCATCATGAGTAATCATTTTGAGAAGAGTTGATTTACCCGTTCCGTTTTTTCCTATTAATGCGATTTTGTCTTTACTATTTATATCAAATGAGATGTTTTCAAATAGCAACTCACCTGAGAATTCTTTTTTTAGTTTTGATATACTTAATATATTCACCTTTATCACCTGCTTTATATATATAAAAAAATGTCTTCCATCACTCGATGAAAGACATATTTAGTTTATTGAAATATCTAAATTCTAATTTTATATATAAAATTAGTGTCTATAAAATAGTGATGGTTTGGGCATAACAAAAAATGCGACTAAATTTGCGTTTAATGTTCTGATTGCATATAGTTTATTTAACATTACCATCACCTCTTTCTATAATTTTTTTGCTCGTAAGCCTCTATAAGTTTAGCATAGATAAAATTCAATGTAAAGGCTATTATTGAACTTTTTTAAATTTCATCGTCCACTATGACTTTTTCTGGTTTTTCCCTTAAACAAGAAGGGTTTTCCATTATTCTTGTTGCTAGTTTGATAGATTGTGCAAAATAATATCCATCAACGATACGTTCGTCTACAACAACTTTTAATTCTTGCTTCTTAACTTTTTCAACAGTTGAATCACCATTAATTTGGTGTTCTTTTTTTCTTGTACCAAATGATAAAAATATTGAATTTGTTCCAAAGTTATAAATATGATGATAAACCGGTTTTATTCCTAATGAACCTAAATCTGTAATAAACATACTAGCGTGAAACGGACTAAGTTCTCGAATAAATTTGGGAAGTTTCCCAATATTGTCTAACCATTTTAAAAATCCAACAGCGAATCCATAGATAAATCCAGGAACATGACTTAAAACTTTTACAAACTTGTCAGTATTATTCGTTTCCTCTTGTTTTTTTGTCGCTTCAATCACTTCATTAATTTTATCCATAACATCGTAAATTGTATCCTCTGGATCAAACTTAACAGTAACTGTAGTTTCTTCTGCTTCTTCACTCATATCTTTTTTTATCGCAAATGAAATTGATATTTCATTTCTTGCGTAAGCTTTCTTACCACAAATAAATCTATTTATTTTCGGTTTTTGAGAAATCACTCGTACCATCGATGCGATTACTACTTGTAAGAATCCGACCTTATATCCCTCTCGACGTAACTCACGAATGAATTTTAACGTTTCCTCTAAGTCAATTTCCTCAGAGAAAAATACTTGAGCATCACTACGTTCTTTCATTATATGTGGAATTATTCGAAAGAATGGATCGACTTTACGTAATCTCCATCCGTCGCCTCTATCACCTAATCTTCTTTTCATACTATCATCTCCAAAGCATATTATACCAAAACATCAGATATTATGAAAGATAAAAAAAGAAGAGGATTTACTCCTCTTCTAATACTAAATCTCTAAACTGTGTTGTATATAAATCATAATAGAATCCTTTTTCCTTTAATAACTCATCATGATTTCCATTTTCGATTAGTCTTCCATCTTTAATTACAAGTATATTATTTGCATTACGTATGGTTTGAAGACGATGAGCGATTACAAAGCTTGTTCTGTTTTTCATCAATGTATTCATACTTTCTTGTATTTTAAACTCTGTACGAGTATCTACATTTGATGTTGCTTCATCAAGTATTAAAACATCCGGATCACTCAGAATCGTTCTAGCAATTGATATCAGCTGACGTTCTCCTTGAGAGAAGTTTTGTCCACCCTCATAAACTTCGCTGTCATATCCTTGTGGTAAACGGATAATGAAGTCGTGAGCGTTTGCTAGTATTGCCGCTTGTTCTACTTCTTCTTTTGTAGCATCCAAGTTACCATAAACGATATTATCATATACTGTTCCAGTAAACAGTTTTGTATCTTGTAGTACGACTCCTATATTTCTTCTTAAATCGTCTTTTCTAACTTCACGGATATCAACATCATCGATTTTAATTGAACCACTATCAATGTCATAAAATCTATTAATCAGATTAATGATTGTAGTTTTTCCACTTCCTGTTGGCCCAACTATCGCTACTGTTTTACCCTCTTCAGCGTTGAAAGAGATGTTTTTAAGAACGACTTTGTCTTCCACATACCCAAAAGTTACATTGTTAAATTCAATATGACCTTTTAAATCATCAATTTCAAGTTCTCCATCATCTGAATATTCTGTTGGTTCATCAATTAAGGTAAATACGCGTTCTGCCCCTGCAAGTCCTTGTTGTAATGTATTGAATAACTGCGCTAGGTTAGAAATTGGTTGAACAAACATTCTTGCATATTGTGTAATTGCAATTATTGAGAATACTACGTTTTCATTCCCTGATGTAATCGCAATATATCCACCAACTACTGTAATAACAACATATATGAAGTTGTTCATGAAGTTAATAACAGGCATAATAAGTCCTGCTAATGATTGAGCACTATAACTTGCTTTACGAAGTGATTCGTTTGTTTCTTTAAATTCCCCTATAACTTCGTCCTGTGAGTTATATAATTTTATATTTTTAATACCAGAAATGCTTTCTTCAACAATCCCATTCAGATTTCCAAGATGTTTTTGTTGAGCAGTAAATCCTTTTCTAGTACGTTTTCCAATTTGTCCGGTAAATACCACCATAATTGGTACAAAAATTAACACAACTAATGCTAGAATCCAATTTACAATAAACATTGCAACTAGTGACCCCAGTAATGTAATAGCGGATGAAATAACTTCCATAATTACTTGAGCTAACATGTTGCTAATTAAGTCAACATCATTTGTTATTCTTGAGACTATATCACCAGATTGATTTTGATCATAGTAACTAACCGGTAACTCCTGTAAATTATCAAATGCATCCTTACGGATTTTTGCCACTGTCTTTTGTGCAATTATTGTCATGAAATAACGACCTGTAAAACGTACAACTGATATAAATATTGCCAGTACAATAATTATTATTCCATAAGTAGTAGCCTTCTCATACTCGAAATTTATTAAATAGTCAGATAAAGCCTTCGCAAATAGCGCTGGTAGAGCAACCCCTAAAACGGCTTGAATAATAATCGCAATTACGATGACTACAAGAGCTGGTTTATAGTTTCCAAGGTATTTCCATAAACGACTTATTGTAGCCTTTCGGTCCCCAGCATTACTTCCTAAATATACTCGATGACCTGGACCACCAATGACTTTGTTCAACTGTTTTGTATAATCTTTATTTGCCTCATTACGAATTTTTACATCGTGTTTTCCTAACACTGTCTCATTATGATTTACATCTTTATATGGATCCACTTTCTTAGGGGGAGTCATATCAAGACCTTTTTTCATTCTTTTAGCCATTCAAACCACCTCCAACACCAAGTTGTGAGAGTGCGATTTCTTGATACACTTTTGATTCTTTTAGTAAATTATCGTGTGAATCATACCCGTCTATTTTCCCTTTATCATTCAGAACCAATATTTTATCCATACCTTTAATCGTTGATATCTTTTGTGAGATGATTAACGTTGTCATTGATTCGCTTAATTTATCAATCTCACTCAATATTTTTTCCTCACTTCGCGCATCTACTGCGCTTGTTGAGTCATCAAGAATCATGATTCTAGGCTTTCTTATAAACGCTCGAGCTAAACTAATTCGTTGTTTCTGTCCACCAGAGAAATTTGTCCCCTTTTGTTGGACTTCATGATTAAATAAATCGTCATACTCCTTAACAAACTCATATGCTTGTGCGCTTTTTACTGCTTCTTCTAAATGCTCGATATCTGCGTCTTTTTTCCCTTGAAGAAGGTTTGTCCCTATACTTCCACTAAAAAGTGTGGCTGTTTGTGTTACAACACTTATTTGATTACGTAAATGCTGTAGTTCTAGTTGTTTTACATTCTTGTCATCAAACAGGATTTCTCCTTCGGAAACATCATACAATCTAGGGATAAGATTAATTAGCGTTGTCTTACCGCTACCTGTACTACCAATAATCCCTACTCGTTCTCCTGAGTTTACTTTGAAGCTTATGTCATTAAGAACATAGTTCCCATCTTGTTCATATGAGAAATATACATTCTTGAACTCAATTGCCCCTGTTAAATCAAACTCAGTTATGCAATCATCACAATCAATGAAGTCTGAATCCTCTTCTAACACTTCTAGAATACGTTTCGCGCTAGCTAACGCTCTAGAAACAAAGATCAATATCATCGCAAACATCATTAATCCAAATAGTATTTGCATCATGTAACTATAAAATGCTGTCATAATACCAATAGATGGAGTTCTAACACCATCAACTAAATGTACAAGTACATCATTCTTTACATAATATGTTCCCATTAATACAATCCCAGCAACAGTAGCATTAAAAATCAACATAATAATAGGTTCTGCGAACACCATTATCTTCTCAGCAGCTACATTTGTTTTTCTAAACAACTCATTTGCTTCACTAAATCGTTTATTCTCATGTTCAGTACGTACAAAAGATTTAATTACTCTTGGTGAGTTTGCAGTCTCTAACGATACCTTGTTCAATCCATCAATTGTTTTCTGTACTCTAGAGAATCTTGGAAATGCAATTATAACAATGATTGCTATAGAAATCGCTAGTAATGGTAAAGATATATATAGTATGTTTGATAGTTCCTTTGATGTTTCAATTGCCATATACAATCCAAACCCAATCATAATAGGTGCTCTTACAATTATTCTAAGCATCATTTGAAAGAATTGTTGTACACGTAAAACATCATTTGTTGCCGTTGTAACTAAACGACTCGTTTTAAATTTATCTATATTCTTCGTTGTTAGTGATTGAATTTTTGTAAACAAATCATTTCTTAAGTCCATTGTCGCGCTTGTTGCGACACGCTGTGAGGTGAATGTATTCACAACTCCAGCCATTAATGAAAATAATGCAACTACTACCATTGTAATTCCTGTTTCTTGTAATAAAGATAAATCACCATTAGGTAATGCATCATCTAATATTACCGCCATATATGATGGTATCAAAAAACCACCGATAACCTGAAATAGCATTGCAATTATACTAATAATTACAATCCATTTATAATTGAATGTATATTTTATAAGTTTTCCTAAATTCCGCATGTTAGTCCTCCTCTATTAGTCCATATTTTAGGATATTCAAATGCCAGTCCAAAGTTTTTGTTCCCTCTTCATACGTAGAGTTTCTCATGAGTGAACTTTGAATAACACCTCTTTTTATCTGCTGTAGAAATTCATATAAACGAATCATCTCGTCTGGATCACTACAATTCCTGATTTTCGATAAATCCATTTGATTTAGAATGTCTAAAATATAATCTCTTCGTCGTGTATTATGGTGTTCTATATACTCTAGATTAGAACCAATACTCTTGAATACATTTCTCATGAATCTATGTCTTTTGTTATTCGCAAAAGCATCGTAATCAACTTTAAATGTCAACTTAATATATTCAAAGAGATCATTCGTTAGTTCAGCATGCTTATATCCTACTTCAAAGATACTGTCAAAAGTAGAATCAATAACAAAATAATAAAGATCATCAATATCTTCAAAATATTGATAAAAACTTCCTCTTGGTATTTTCGCTTCTTTAATTATATTACTTACACGTGCTTTATGTAGTTCATTTTCAGTAAACTCCTTTGTAGCTGCATTTATGATATTGGATTTCTTTTTCTCATCTAAGTTAAAAAAAGTTTCTTTAGGCATAATTTTCCTCCTTATGACAAAGTGTCATATAAATTATAAATGACAAAGTGTCATATGTCAATATTGTTGCATAAAAAAAATTCCTGGGGGAAGGAATTTTTTTTTGGAAGTAATTTCTTTTATTATTTAGAGAGGATCATGAAAAGAACTTTACATGACATATTATAATATATTCTTGTGGAACACGTATGAAGGAATTATGTAAAAATTGTGAAAAAAAAGATGAGACACAGATCTCATCTAATTCAAATTAATTACTTTTTAAGCGCTTCAACTAGTTCAGCTTTCTTCATTTTTGAGTAACCAGCAATCCCTTTTTTCTTTGCTAGTTCCTTAAGTTCTACTACTTTTAAAGAATTTAAATTAACGCTTTTAGGTTCTTCAACAACCTCTTCAGCAACAGGTTCTTCAACAACCTCTTCAGCAACAGGTTCTTCAACCAAAACAGGTTCTTCAGCAACTACTGGTTCTTCAACAACTACTGGTTCATCTACTACAGCTTCTGTAGCTTTAACCTCTTCTTTTACTGGTTGTGCTTTTTTCTTTTTCCCAAATAATTTACTCCAAAATGACATATCAATTCCACCTTTCTCCTACAAGTTTTTATTCATTAACTTTCTAATTATTCTTATTATATAAAATAATCCGTGAACATTCAACTTATAATCGATGAAAACATTTTCCTTTAAGTAAAACGTTTTTATAAGTGTATTAAGTATTTTTCTAAATAATATAGTGTAAACTATAGTTGAGGTGAAGAAAAGTGGAAAAAAGTAAAGTAGTTATAGTTGGAACTGGTTTTGTTGGTATGAGTTATGCTTATGCTTTAGTAAACCAAGGTGCTGTTGAGGAGTTAGTGCTCATTGACATTGATCATGAAAAAGCTGTTGGTGAAGCAATGGACTTAAATCATGGGATGGCTTTCGCACCACGTAAAATGAATATAAAGGCTGGTAGTTACGAGGATTGTAAAGATGCTGGATTAGTAGTAATAACAGCGGGGGTAAACCAAAAAGATGGTGAAACAAGAATACAGTTATTGAACCGTAACGCTGGAATAATTAAATCTGTTGTAAAAGGAATTATGTCAAGTGGGTTTGATGGTATTTTACTTGTAGCAAGTAACCCAGTAGATATTCTTGCATATGTTGCATGGAAGGAATCAGGATTACCAAAATCACGTGTCATCGGTAGTGGAACGAGTTTAGATACTGCGCGTTTACGATACGAGATATCAAGTTATGTTAATATTGATCCAAGAAATGTTCATGCATATATTTTAGGAGAACATGGAGATAGTGAATTTGTTGTATGGTCGAATGCAAATATCGGCTCAAAACCAATTTTTGATGTTATTAACTCAATGGAGGAAATTAACTTTGAGAATCTAGAACATATATATGAGGATGTAAGAGATGCCGCGTACGAAATCATTAAACGAAAGAGAGCTACATACTATGGAGTTGGGATGGCTTTAGTACGAATCACTAGAGCAATTTTCAATAACGAAAATAGTATAATGCCTGTTAGTGTTCTAAACGATGGAGTATACCCTGTTGAGGAAGATGTATATATTGGATTACCTGCAGTTCTAAATAGAGACGGAGTACACCATATAGTACACTTTGCATTATCACCAAGAGAAAAAGAGCAACTGAAAAAATCAGCAAACATTCTTAAAGAGAACCTGACTAACATAGGATATTAATAGTTTTACTTTGAGATTCAGTTCTAAAAATAAACAGCAATACTATATAAAAAAGCACTTTCGAATGAAAGTGCTTTTTGATTACTTATTATAAGTAGGTATGTAATTACTGTACTAAATGTTACCCCTAAAACATCACGTTGTCAAACTCAGGAAACAGTTTGTTCCCTTTATTTAGTTTCTTGATTTCCTCTAATTCTGAATCAGTAAGTTCAAAATCAAAGACTTCAAAATTAGACTCAATACGTGTTTTATTTGTGCTTTTTGGTAACGCTATAATACCTCTAGAGTTTAACCAATTTATGGCGATTTGAGGTACTGTTTTGTTATGTCTATCTGCAATAATTTTTAAAGTTTCATTATTGAGTAGTTCTTGAACCTTCCAACTCATAAGAGGTGCATATGCTTCTAAGGCAATTCCATTGTCCTCACAGTATTTACGTAAAAACTCATTTTGGAGTTCTATGTGAGTTTCTACTTGATTTACCATTGGTGCTATATTCGAATTATCTATTAAGTTCATTAAGTGATGCACACTATGATTACTAACCCCAATCGCTTTAAGTTTACCTTCTAGATATGCTTCTTCTATCGCTTTCCATGAGGAAATACCTAGTTCATATCCCTTAAACCAATGGATTAAATACAAATCAATGTACTCAACATCTAAATCTCTAAGTGATTTCTCAATCGCTTTTTTAGTACTTTCATATCCTTGTTCTGTATTCCATAATTTAGATGTCAGAAAAATCTCTTTTCTATCAACATTTGAGTCTTTAATTGCTTTTCCGACTTCTACTTCATTTCCATAAACTGCAGCTGAATCAATATGTCGATATCCTGTTTCTAATGCCCACTTTACCGCATTATAAGCTTCTTCTTTTTTACTCTTCCAAGTTCCTAATCCAACAATAGGAATTTCAATTCCATTTCTTAACGTAACTCTTCTCATATTTCTCACCTCTGTTTTATTATATTTTTAATTTCATGTTAAATCAATTCTTATACTTTGAACATATATCAAGTGCAGCTAATTTCCCTGTCGCAAAGGCAATTGTTATGTTATACCCCCCGATTGGTCCATGAATATTGATAGTCTCTCCAGTAAAATATAGACCCGGAACTTTCTTACACTCTAGTGAACTCGGGTTAAGTTCCTTTAGCAAAACGCCACCCTTATTCACATATGCTTTTTCTCTATCTTCTACTTTTGTCACTTTTACTGTGAACCGTAGTAACATATCTCTAATCTTCTCTGAATCTCTTTTTGAAAGCTCAGAGTTGTTTTTATTTTCCATTTTCAGCAAACTAAGGACTTTCCTTGCAAGTCTTTTAGTTACAATAGTTTCAAGACTTCTAAGAACTGTTTTGTTTGCCTGGGATAGAATATCTAAAATTTGTGCATCTTGCATTGAAGTTATTGGGAACTCTAGTATTACATCACCTTTTTTGAGACTCTCATATATAAACTCAGATAGATGATATATTACAGGTCCACTCAACCCGAAGTGAGTAAATAGTAAGTCTCCAGTATGTTTAATCTTTGAATTCTTAATTTTTACAGTTGTGTTCTCAATAGATGTTCCCATTAAATCAGTTAGCTTGCTTTTTACCTGATTTGAGTAAATATGAGTCTCAGCAGGAATAAAATCATCAAACTCAAGTTCAAATTTACTCGCTACTTGTAATCCGAATCCAGTACTACCTGTAATAGGAAAACTTTTTGATCCAGTAGCAACAATTACATTGCTTGATTGAAAGTCACCTTTATTAGTATGAACTACAAAATTATTTCCGTCTCTTTCTATACTTGTTACGTTAACATTTGAACCAATATTTTTACTGTCAATATTACTTAGCAACACATCTATTACAGACTGAGATTTATTAGTTTTGGGAAAATATTTGAAATTATTCTCTAAGACTAACTTTAAATTATTCTCTTTGAAAAAATCGATGACTTGATCTGGTGACATGGTATATAGTGAAGGGTAAAGAAATCTTTTATTTTTTAGTGTTAGATTTTCTATGAAACCATCAATATCAAGATTATTGGTAACATTACATCTCTTTCCTCCCGAAAGGAAAAGTTTTTTACCAACTTTTTCATTCTTTTCTAATAGTAAATAATTAATATCTTGATTTTCAAGCTCGATTGCAGCCATTAATCCCGATGGTCCTCCACCTATTATTATCGCTTGGTAGATCATAATTTGCTCCTTTACTAATACGTATTACGTTCTCACCTACATAGGAGTAGGAATAGTTTTTAATACTTGTTTTTGTAGTATAAAAATAGAATCAAGTATACCCATAACTTATTATATCAAACTAAGTCTCATTTAGATAGTTTGCGTGCTTTGAATATAGGAATAACGGGCACTACTTAGTGCCCGTTTTTTTGTTGATCTTGATACTGTAGTTTGTATAGATTATAGTAATGTCCTCGTTCTTTTAGTAACTCCTGATGACTTCCTTGTTCAATGATTTTCCCCTTGTTTAGAACAACAATTTTATCAACATATTGAATTGTTGAAAGTCGGTGGGCTACCACTAACATTGTACCTATAGACATCATTTTCTGTAAAGAGTCTTGGATTAGTTGCTCCGTTTCAGTATCAATGTTTGACGTTGCCTCATCAAGAATCATTACTTTTGGTTTAGTAACAATCGTTCTTGCAAAAGATAATAACTGTCTTTGTCCTGAACTAAAATTATTTCCTCTTTCACGTACTTCCTCGTCATACTTGTTTTGGAGTTTGTTGATGAAGTGAGTCGCATTAACATACTCACATGCTTGAACCATTTCCTCATCTGTAATTTGCTCATTACGTAGTTTAATGTTTGAACGAATTGTTCCACTAAACATAAATACATCTTGCAACATTTGTCCAATATGATGACGAAGTGACTGTTTTGATATCCTTGTTATATCGATTCCATCAATTAAGATTTGACCTTTTTGGATATCATAATTTCTAGTAATAAGACCTAAAATAGTCGTTTTACCAGCACCAGTAGCTCCGACAAATGCAATAGACTCTTTTGCTTTTACCTTAAAGGAAACATCTCTTAAAACCCATTCATCCTCAACATACTTAAACCATACATTTCGAAACTCAATTTCACCTTTCATTTCCTTAAGTTCAATTGGCTCCTCATCGTCTAATACAGTTGGTTTGCTATCTAGAATACCAAAGATTCTTTCACTAGATGCAAATGATGACTGTAAGATATTAAACTGTTCTGCAAGTTGCTGTATTGGTTCAAAGAACCTTCCAATATATTGATAGAAAGTTATTAGTATCCCAATACTAAATACTCCTTCAATAACAGACTCACTACCAAAGTAAAATACAATGATAGTTGATACCATAAACAATAAGTACATCGTTGGTCTATAAATACCAAAGATTGTAATTTGCTTATAATAAGACTTCTTTAACTTTGCATTACGTTGATCAAATTGTCTAAACTTAATTTTCTCTTTATTAAATATTTGAATTATTTTCATTCCAGATAGATGTTCAGCTAGAAATGCATTCACCTTTGACAAGTTACCTCTAACTTCACGATAAGCTCTTCTTGATAATATTCTAAACAGGAATGAGAACACTATGATAAATGGTAACACAATTAAAACTAGTAACGTAAGTTTCACGTTAAGTAGAAACATTGCAATGATAATCAGTACAATCATCATTAGGTTTTTAAACACATTGATTATTACAGACGTGTACATTTCATTTAGCGTATTCGTATCGTTAGTAACTCTAGTAACTAACGCACCTGTTGGTCGTGAATTAATGTATGCTATGTCATGGTACTCAAGATGAGTAAATATCTCTTCCCGAATATTATATATGATGCCTTGTCCAATCTTATTTAGCATCATTGTTTGAATGTAATTAAATACATTTCCTACAAGAATAATAACTGTAAGGATTGAAAGGTATGTAAATAATGTCTTCAAATCAAAATCATAGATTATTATGTCCAAACTTTTACCTAAAATATATGGTTCCAATACCGCAAAACTTACGGTAGCTCCCATAAATAGAGAAACTATAATAAACTTGTCTCTAAAAGGTTTCGCGTATGTCAGGAGTCTCTTAATGATATCTCCATCTTTCATAGTGTTAAGTCTTTTGTCATCGACTTCATTATATCCGTTAGCCATTATTCCACCTCCATTTCGTCTTCAAGTCTTTGTCTTTCTACCATTTCAATATAGAAATAACAACGAGATAGAAGTTCATCATGTGTTCCGATATCAACTATTTCACCATCGTCAATAATAATAATCTTATCAGCATTTTTTATAGTACTTATTCGATGTGCGATGATCAACGTTGTTTTATCACTACGAACTTTTTCTAAATTTGTAAGAATTGTTTCTTCAGTTTTTGTATCAACTGCACTTACACTATCATCAAGAATCATAATCGGTGAGTTTCTTATAAGTGCACGTGCAATAGAAACTCGTTGTCTTTGACCTCCTGAAAGTGTTACTCCTCGTTCTCCAATAACTGTTTGATATCCATCTGTAAATTCAACAATATTATCGTGCACATCACTAAGTCTTGCTGCTTCCTCTACGGATATGAATGAACTTGTTTTTTTAAATGACAATGAGATATTATTTTCAATGGTGTCACTGAACAAGAATCCATCTTGTGGAACATATCCAATTGCATCTCGAACGTCATGTACTCTCAAATTCATAATATCAACACCATCAATAAAAATTTTATCTGATTCAACATTATAAATACGAAGCAGTAAATCTACAATACTAGTCTTCCCACTCCCTGTTCTTCCGAGTAGCCCAACGGTTTCTCCTTTATTGATTGTAAAACTCATATTTTTTAGAATGTCCACTTTTGTCTTTGGATACTTAAATGTTAGGTTTCTAAACTCAATACTTCCTTCAATATTCTCTATAATTGTAGGGTTTTCAGGATCTTTTACGTCAATATCCTCCGAGAGTATTTTCTCAATACGTTGCAATGAACCCTTTCCTCTTGAGCGTATGTTTATTATCATAGCTAAAGCCATCATTGGCCAAATTAAAGAACTAAACAACATATAGAACTGAAATAGTTCACCAGAGCTCATCGTATCTAGATATACACTATATCCCCCTACACCAACTATAATTACAAATATTAAGCTTACAAATGTTCGAATAAATATTTGAAAACGAGCTTGAGTTTTTACATACTCTATATTTTTTGATCTTGATCGATCATTTACTTTAAGAAACTCATTAATTTCCGATTGCTCCTTTACAAAAGCCTTAATAACACTAATCCCACTTAAACTCTCTGTAGCGAAATCGCTAAGGTCTTCAAATGCTTTTTGAGCTTCCTTAAATTTCTTACGCATCCTTCTTCCTACGAAGCTACCAACTAACGCTATAAGAAGCATTGGAAGCGCAGAATATATTGTAAGTAACGGATCTAGTAGAGACATTTTATATAAAGCTAGCCCTCCAAGGAACACGGCATCAACAAACATTATCATACCAGGTCCTACTGCGCGTCTAACAGCTTCCAAGTCATTTGTAAAATAGGCCATTAATCCACCTGTTTTATTTTCTGAGTAAAACTGATTTGATAGTTGCTCCGCATGTGAGAACATATCATTACGTAGACCATAATCAAATCTTCTAGATGCTGTAAAAATAGTCATTCTCCATACAAATCTACCAATCATAATGATCAAGACAAATGTAGCTACTTGTACTAAAACCTCATACACTTCAGTCATAGTAATAGTTCCATTTTCAAGTCCATCTATGATGATTCTAAGTAATCCTGGTATCTCCAGTTGTACATAATCGATAATTATTAATGCAATAATTCCAAATAAGAACCAATGAAGATTCTTTATATAATACTTATTAATTGCCTTCCCAAATATCATGTGATTTCTCCTCCAAGTTTATCAAATATTTTTGCAAGTGTTTTGATATCTTTTTTAGTTAGACGCTCATAAATTTTATCAACTGCACGCCTACTTTCCAACGTATTTGTTGTTGCCAAAACTTCACCAATCTCAGTTAAATAAATGTAGTTTATTCTTTTATCACTTTCACATTTACGCTTCATGACTATACCATTCTCCATAAAGTGATTTATCACTTCATTCACGGTAGGTTTTGATATAGAAAAATGATCAGCAAGTTCTGTTAGAGTTACTTCTTTTCTTCTATGAATTTCTTTTAAGTACTTAAATCTAATACCTTTAATCTGATTAAAATTAATTTCCTCGTATACTTCATTACATGCTTGAAAGTACATTTTCAGAAACTTATTTAGTGATAATCTAACATCTTCTTTTTCCATACTATAACCATCCTTATTATATTTATTTAGGTACTACCTAATTATATAGTTAGGTTCTACCTAATAATTATATAGTTATTTACATTTTTAATCAATAAAAAAACTGGATTTCTCCAGTTTTATATTAATATTAGCCCAACAATTATTACCAAGATTAAATAAATCATTGCGGGTACAATAGTTTTTCTAATAATGTTTCCTTCTTGATTTTCTAAACCTACTACACTAGACGCAGCAACTACATTATGAACACAAATCATATTCCCTATTGCGGCTCCAAGTACTTGAGTCGCTAGAACTAAATTAACATTTAACCCTAACTCTGTTGCAACAATAGATTGAACATTACCAAATGTTAATGTTGATACAGTAGCACTTCCACTCACGAAACTACCTAAAGCCCCAAGAATAGGACTACCAACAATCCACGACTCACCGAATAATGTTGCAAGCTTCAATGCCAGAAATGATGTCATTCCTATACCATCTAGACTGTTTTCACTACTGTTGATAAAAATCGTTACCATAATCAAAGTTGGAACTAAAGCCAAAAGTGCATTTATAAGGACATCCTTTGAATCAATTACAGCTTTCTTATAATCTTTGAATCCACCACCTTGAACATAACTTGCTATGATTGCTGCAATAATTAAAACACTTCCAGGTGAGTATAGAATTTCAAATCGACTACTAATATCAGTACCTAAAACGCCATTCAAGTTCAACCATGTAAAGTTGAGTAGTGATTCTTTAATAAAAGGAACTGTTCTTGTGAGAAGTAGTAAAACTACCACAATAATATAAGGACTCCATGCCCTCAGTAATGACATCTCATTTATGTTTTCAGTTGGAGACTCGACTTTTTTTGGTAGCAAAATTTTATTTCTTGCTAATAGTATGGTAACAAGCATTACAACAATAGGTGTAATGATAGAAGTAAACTCATATCCTATAAATCTAGTAACACCAAAAGCAGTCAAAGTGTAAAGTACACCTATCAAAATACTAAAAGGAATCATCTCTACAATAGCCTTCATTCTTTTACCTTGATACTTCCCACTTATGTTTACATATAAAGCTACTATAATTAGTGGAATGAAAACACCAGAAAACAAATCAATAAATGTAATATAATTAGGGATTGATGCATTTACCATTCCCTCTAAACCTTTTGTAATAGGAGTCCCTACCGCACCAAAAGATACGGGTACACTATCACTTACTAGTGCAATAACTGCAGCTGTAAAGGGATTAATTCCAATCGCAACCATTAATGGACCTGTAATCGTTGCAGGTGTACCAAAACCACTTGCACCTTCAATCAATCCACCAAAGAGAAAAGCAATAAGAATTACCAATACTCGTTTATCCGATGAAACTGCTAGAAATCCATTATTAATTCTTTTAATAGCCTTAGTGTTTTTCAATGTATTCACCAACGTAATCGCACCAAACAATATATACATTATTGTAATAGCTTTATGAATACCTACACCAATAGATGCAAAAATAACTGTTAAATCAATTTTCCAGACCAATAGACCAAAGACTATTATCAATACCATACTTAATGACATTCCGACTTTAGCACTTTTTCGTAGTAAGACAAGAAATACTAAAGGACCTAAAATTGGGATTAAACTAACCAATAAATAAATAATTTCCATTTACAACACCTCGATTTTACTTTATATGAAATGGTATTGTAAGTCAACGAATATGGTTGTGAATACGCTTTACTTTTTCCTTTTTAAGATTGCAAATAGAATAATAGCAAACGAAATTGTATATATCGCTACATTCCGTATCAATACATCGTCTTCTAACAATGATTTTTCATGAGGTACTTCAATAATAAAATCTTTCTTATAACTATTCCCTTCTTTATCATCAAATCGAAGTGAGTAGTTATATTGTCCAGGTACGTCTTCATTTCCAGTATATTCATCATTTATTATTGAAACTTCATATTCCTCGTCCGGTAATTCTCTATTCTTCACTAATAAGTTCAAAGCATCCTGAGGAGTAAATGTAACATTTTCTGATAAGGTAACTATAATATTATCAACATATATAATTGGCGCTTGATCATCAATTACATCAACTTGAATTTGCCTTTGTACTTTGTTTCCAGATGAATCCTCTACTTCTACTGTAATATAGAATGTTCCCACTCTTAAATCTCTTCCACTAAACGTATCATTCGTAATAACTAAATCCTCTATGACAAGACTTGAATAGTTATCACTAACTACTTGCTCCATTATTATCTCTTGTAGTGATTTTACATTTGTATAGGAAAAGACATATGTAGAAGGTCCTGAAATAGCAGGGAATATATCATCAATAATAGATATAATTAACTCATACTGCTGTGTATTGTTAGATGAGTCCTCAATTTCAATTACAACAGAATATGTCCCTGGAACACCATTTGATACCGTGTAATCCTCTGATACAACAGTTACATCTAGGTCTATTGCATCATCATAGTCGTCTGCAATTACTAAGCTATCTAGTATTTCTGTCAATATTTTAGGATCTGAATGATACACATTGATATTTAGATTTGTCGTAAGAACTGGTGCAATATTATCTTCAACTTGTATCGTTACTGTTTTTTGCACTGAATTACCAGAAGAATCCTCAGCATACAACACTACAGTGTAATCTCCCACAGTATCTTTCGATGCTGTGTACTGATCATCTTGTATTGAAATTACCAAGGGACCATCGTGCCCATCCGAAGCAGTAAAATTCTCATTGATTATATCTTGTGCAGAAAGCGTAGTATCAAAACTTACTGAAATAATTGCTGCGCCATTAATAATAGGAGATATTTCATCTTTGACTATTACAGTCAAAGTAAAATAAGCAGTATTTCCTGCTCCGTCAGCTGCTTTTAACTCCACAATGTATTCACCAATCAAATTCTTGTTAGGAGTATAGTCATCTGATACGATTACCACATCATCTGTAATATCACCGTCTATATCATCTATCACTAGAATGTGATTTCTAATAATATCCGTAATCGTTTCTGTACTATTATACGATGTCACATAAGCTCCTGCTCCATTAAATTCAGGACTACTTGCATCAATAAATGGAGATATATATTCTTCGTATTCTGTTCGGATGTTTCCTTCCTCTAACTGGAAATACTCCATTAGATAATTATCATGATATTGTTGCATTCCATCCGCAGTTATTGCAATACTGATATAATCATCATCTGAGTCCGTAGTAAAGGTACATTCGGTATAATTCATACCGACACTACAATTATCATTATCTATCGCCATACCCGAGTACACATTATTATTGTTCGTAGATATATTGAGTTCTGGGTATTCTAAAAGACCCTCTCCTGAAAAACTCAACATGTATGTGGTATTCCTTTTAACACGTATACTGTCAATTGTTGATAATGTATTTTGGTTCAATGAAAAGTTATTGGGCTCTAAATAATTCTTTCCTCCTGGTAAATAGGATGAATAGGATGAACCACTTAGATTTGCAGTAGTAAACAATGTTACTACTAAAATTATTATTACATATTTTATTCTCATAATTATCACCTCAAATAGATAATACGTATGAGTAAGAATATTTCTCATAAAAAAAATAAGAAAGATTTACTTCCTTATTCTTCTAATTTTAATACGAAATTCAGAGTTGCTCCTGGTTTTGTATAGTCTTCTTCAACCAGATAGTCCTCATAGTCAAAACCATAATGAATGTTCATATTGTGTTCCTTAACATATTGGTATACTCGTTTTATTTCATCATGGATGACATCAAACTTTATCTCAAAAAGAACATATGTACCTTTTGGTAGTTTCTTTGAAGTGAATCCATCGTGTTTCACTAGTTCATTCGTTTCTAATAATGCATAGTAATCAAACGTTCTTGATTCCTTAAAATCAGGTGGATAACATTCCAAACCGATGAATTTATTTTTATTTGGTACATCTTTTAATAGTAGTAAATCGTCACGTAAAAAATCATCCCACAGTTGTCCAAACTTAGGTTCGTCTCCTGGCTTAACCCCACCTTCGTACTCTACACCAATAAAAAATCTTTCTTCATATACTTTTGTAATGTATTTCATCTTATCACCTCTCTTACTTATATTATACAAAAAAGTAAAAGAACACTCAAGTTGAGTGTTCTTAATATTATAGTCTCATTCCACCGTTCACACTTAATGTGTGTCCAGTTACATAACTTGATTCATCAGAAGCTAAGAATAATGCTGCCTTTGCAATTTCTTCCGGTTGTCCTAAACGTTTCAACATAGTCATTTGAGCGAACTTATCTAATAAATCTTGTGGTACTGTTTTTAAGATATCTGTCATAATGTATCCAGGAGCGATTGCGTTTACGCGTACTGGTACACCTTTTCTAGCAAACTCTTTTGCCCACGTTTTTGTCAATCCTAATACTCCTGCTTTTGTCGCGCTATAGTTTGCCTGTCCAATATTTCCGTACTCACCTACAACACTACTTATATTTATGATTGAACCTCCACCGATTACTTCCATTTGTGGTCCAATATGTCTAACCAAGTTGAAAACACCTTTTAAGTTAACATCTATTACAAGATCCCATTGATCATCAGTCATCTTTCTTGTCATTGCATCTCTTGTAATTCCTGCGTTATTCACTAAAATATCGATTTTTCCATGTTTTTCTATCATTTCGTCATAGAAAGCTTTACATTTGCTAGAATCCGTTACATTCAAAATATAACCTTCTACACCGTTACATTTATAACTCGTTTCAATCATATCAACAGCGATTACTTTTGCTCCTTCGTTTGCAAATAGTTTTGCCATTTCCATACCAAGTCCTTTTGCTCCACCAGTTACTACTGCGACTTTACCTTGTAATCTCATTATTTCTCCTCCACATTTTTTACAATTATGGCAGTACCCATACCACCACCAATACATAATGATGCAAGCCCATATGTATTGTTTCGTTTTTTCATTTCGTGAATCAAAGTTACTAAGATTCTATTTCCACTTGCCCCAACTGGATGTCCAATTGCAATTGCTCCACCATTTACATTTGTTCGATTAAGAATTTCATCCATTGTTAAATCATGTTGAGTAGCAAGTTCTGTTACAACACCTAAACTTTGAGCAGCGAATGCCTCATTTAACTCTAATAATTCCATTTGGCTTAGTTTAAGATTTGCATTAGTTAATGCATTTTTGATTGCAGATACTGGACCCATTCCCATGATTGAAGGATCTACTCCACCTTGTCCAACTGCTACTATTTCAACAAGTGGATTTAAGTTATGTTTCTTAACCATTTCCTCTGATGCAACCATTACGAAACTTGCTCCATCATTAATTCCAGATGCATTCCCAGCCGTTACGCTACCATCCTTCTTAAATGCAGGTCTTAATTTAGCTAATTTCTCTAAATTTGTTCTTCTATTTGGATACTCATCCTGATCAAAGTGTAAAACTTCTTTTCTTAGTTTTACTTCAATCGGTACGATTTCATCTTTAAATTTCCCCTCATCAACAGCTTTGATTGCCTTTTGTTGTGAGTTAAACGCAAATGTATCTTGTTCTTCTCTTGTTAAACCATATTTTTCAACGATATTTTCAGCAGTGACACCCATATGATAATCGTTGTATGCATCCCATAATGCATCATCAATCATATGATCTTTCATTTTAAAACCACCCATCTTTATCCCATTACGAGACTTATCTGGCATGAGATAAGGTGCTTTACTCATTGATTCTGTACCACCAGCAATAACCAAGTTTGTGATTCCTGCTTTCATTGATGCAAAAGCATTCATTACAGATTTCATACCGCTTCCACATACCATATTTAAACTGTATGCTGGAACTTCTACAGGTAATCCCGCATGAATTGCTACCTGTCTACCAATCCCTTGTCCTAGTCCTGCTGGTAAAATATTCCCAACAACAACTTCATCAATTTCGTTCACTGGAACTCCAGTTTCCTCTACCATATTTTTAACAACAGCACTGGCGAATTTTGCTGGGTGAACTGTGCTTAATGAACCTAAAAAACTTCCTACAGCTGTACGTTTTGCTGATACAATATAAATTTTACTCATTTTTCCCTCCGATTTTCGTTAATATAACTCTTATTTTTATGCTATTTTTATGCTTCATTTCTACAAATATTTAGTTTAACAATGGTATTATCCCATAAAGCGCTTACATTGTCAATTCAGTATATACTATATATATAATATAGAAAAGAAGAGACCATCAGTTAAATGATGGTCTATTTTCTAGTTTCAATTCGAGCAGTTCTCCTTTTGTTACCATATCAATAAATACATCTACTAAATTTGGGTCAAATTGAGTTCCTGCATTTTTTCTCAATTCATAAACAGCTTGTTCCAGTGATAGTCCTTTTCGGTATGGTCTATCTGTTGTCATGGCATCAAATGAATCCGCAATACAGATTACTCTACCTAGTATTGGAATATTCTCACCTTTAATTCCACGAGGATATCCTTTTCCATCATAACGCTCATGATGCGAAATAACAACTGGTACTGTATCAATTAAGTTAGGAATATGCTTAATAATATTTATAGATTGAACTACGTGACCTTGCATGATTTCGTATTCCTCATTACTCAAGAATCCTGGTTTTGATAATACACTTTCAGGTATTCCTACTTTACCTATATCATGAAGTAATCCAGCGTTACGCACGATTTCAATGTCTTTCTCATCAAACCCTGCTCTTTTAGCCAATGCTTCGCTTAAGACAGCTACATTACTACTATGTCCATATGTATAATGGTCTTTTGCATCGATTGTTGCTGCTAAGGCATAAATACTTGATACAAAAGCGTCTTTGATTTTTTCTTGAACTTCTGAATCTGCTTTTGATTGCTCGTTATCTTCTTTATATACAATTGTTTTATTACGTCCTGATTGCTTCCCTTGATGAACAGCGTTATCAGCTTTCGTAATTAGTTCCTCCAAAGTACTTCCATCAACGTTGTAGTTTGAAATACCAATCGTTACTGTTAGAAACTCACGTATATCTTTTGATAACAGGAACTCACTTTCAACAGTCTCTCTAATTCTTTCAGCTCGACTATATACTTCCTCAGGTGAATAATCTGGATATAATACCACAAATTCCTCTCCACCGTATCGAACAAGCATCTCATTATCACTCGTTACAGTTTGGATAAGTTCAGCGATACGTTTTAGTGCAACATCACCACTAGCATGTCCATATAAATCATTATAGATTTTGAACTGATCGACATCAATCATTGCTAATCCAAAACGACTATAGCGTTGTTCTTTAATCCATTCATTAGCTGTATCTTGGAAATAACGGTGATTGAATAGTTTTGTTAACTCATCTGTAATTGATTGTCTTTGAATCAATTCAATCGTTTTAGCATTCTCAATAATTGCGGCTGCGTTATTTACGATTGTTGTTAGGAATTGCGTTTCCTCATATGAGTATGGTGTTTCATCTGTTCTACCTGATATAACCACCATACCTACTAGTTCATCCATATGACGAATTGGTACAATTAATTCCGTGTTCATAGAACTAATCAGTTCCTTCTCACTATCCCATAAACCTTTAAACATAACGTGATTATCAATTTGATTTATGAGTAACTGCTGATTTCCATTTTTAAACCAACGAACGATAGGATGGTTAAAATTAAAGTATGAAAATCTGTAGTCTTTTTCCTCGTCTGATGAATCACGTAACTTATATTTTGTTGTGTTTCTTAGTAATAAATTTACCTCCCTTGATCCTATTGCATCTTGAATAGCTTCAATAAGAGATGTAGTTATTAACTGAAGATCTAGTGATGAGTTTACTAATGCACTAAACTCATTTAAGACAATTTGTCTATCTGTCATACCACGATAGAAAATGTGTTTTGTTACCTTTTGAAGAACCAAGCGAATTGGCTCTAATAATAGAAATATTGGTGACATAATGACAAATACTGTTGTTAAGTCTGTTACACCAAACTGCATATTAATGATATTGTATGCCACAATAACGAAGAATGCATAAACAACAAATAATACAATATTATATACAGATACACTGATTCCTCGTTTCACAACTAAGTTTATTTCTAGGAACTTATTACGGTATATTGCAAATGTAATAAGGACTGCATTTAGAGTATTTAATAAGATATCTACTCCAATTTTTCCTAGATCATTACTAATATTCGTCGCTCCACCAATAACTACTAAAGCAAGACCTATAATTACAAGTCCTACTTTTCGTAAAGGTATCTCTTTCCTCAATGTCTTTTTCACCATTATACCAAGTGCAATTGCACTATATGAAATTCCTATAGCCGCCCATGAATATGCGACATATTTATTGAACTCATATTGATATTCTCCATTCACATCTATCCAAGCGTCAGTTATTAAGTTTCCAGTAACCGCTAATACAATGAATGCAAAGCTAATAAAGTATCCAAAGCGGACAATTGGCTTCTTATCATGTTCATCAGTTAATACATAACTGAATCGAAGTAATAGTACTGGTACACTTAAATACCCTACCTCTAAAACTCTATTCCAAAAGAATGTTCCTGGAGGTATATCTAATTTCATAAGGAAAGACCCTAATGACCATATAATCATCGCAACAACGTAAAAACTAAAGCTTCTAGCAAGTTTTGTACGATTTGATGTCAATATTATTACTAGGATAATTCCGTAAAGAATGAATGAAATCAAAGGAATTATTGTAGAAATTTTTAAAATACTCATATAAAGCACCTCTTTAATGTAAAAATTGAGTTTTTAATGTCCTCTTATAATAGCTAATTCTTCCTTATCCGGATTTATTTTAGAAATTGTTTTTGAATGTTCATTCTTAAATAAATCAAATGCTCCTTCACTAACTACACTTAAGCGTAACGGATCATATCCTAGCATCGTATGTACATCACGATAATCCGAGTCTACAATTTTCATTTGCTCATTGATGTTTTCACGAATCATATCTAATGAGTGATTTTTTGTGTTCTCAAAGTATAAGTTAATGTAAGGTCGTTCTTCCCCGTATTCTTTGACAGCTGTCCAATTTTCTATACCTAAATCAGATAGCTTAATAGCATCCCCCATAATTTGTTTTGTAATTCGTGTAAATCCTGCTAAATCAATTATATTGTTAACACGATCTAAATACTTAACTTGTGGTAATTTTATTTTATCCTCTTTATTCTCTAATCCAATACATTTCATTACATCCCCAATGCGGTATCTAACAAAAGCTCCACCTCTTAGTTTTGTAATTACTAACTCATAGATTCCACCTTCTTGAATTTCATCAAGTAAAACTGTACGTGGTTGATATCCTGGATTTTCTTCTTCTTTTTTCATTTCTGTTTCAGGGATAAACTCTAAGAAGTTTACATCTGGGAAGAATGTCAGACCATTTCTACTCCATGTTTCAGTAGCAACCCCAGCGCTCTCTGTTCCACCAAATATCTCAAGTGGAGTAATACCAAATAGATGTTCTATTTGAGATTTATATGTGTCAGAATCTGTTCCTCCACACACAATACCTTTAAACTCAAACAAGTCCTTAGGTAATAGCTTTTGCTTCTTAACTTTCTTTTTCCAGAATGCTTTTGCCAACTTCACAGATTGCTTAAAGTTACTAGGCATTATAAATTTAGAAGAACCTTCATCATTTGAAAATGATTCACCAATCTTTACAAGTACACTTGATACTCCGTAAAACAGATCAGCTCCGTTTTTAATTGCCATCTTAAACCCTTCAACATTACGATCCTTAAAACTAAGTTCTTCAGCTTGTTCTGTATCAGGTAAGTATTTAAAATCAATATGATGTTTTAGAATATATGGTGCATATCCTGTTAAGTAAGGTCTTGGAGCCATACCATATAAGAAATTATCATTATTTCTTAAATTGAAGTGTCCTCTTCCTTTACTTGTTGATATTATCAAGCTTGATAAAAACATCTTTGTATTTTCTTCAACCATTGATCTTGAGTAAGGTGCCAATTTAATTGAACCAGATCCACCCTTCCAAGTTGTTTGAACCCAGTGTAAAGGTTCACTCGGTAAGTCTTCACTCTTCTTTGACAAAAGAGTTTCTGCGTAATCCTCATAAGTAGTAAGTGGTACTTTCTTACGGAAGTCTTCAATTGATTTAATTCTATTTCTTCCAAATAACTGTTTTCCTAGATTACATTTTTTTAGAAGTTCAATTTGCTCCATTAACAAACGTTCTTGAATTTCCATAAACTCCTCAATTGATAAGTCTAGAAAACCTAAATACGCCTTCCATATCTTATCATAATCCTCATCGCGTAGCATTTCTCTTAATGTCTTCATTATTTCCTCCAGTTTTTTGTAGTAATAAACTTCTTCAAGCTATAAATATTGGGAATAACCATAGGTGTTGTTTTAACGTACTCCTCATAGTTAGGGAATATATTACGCAGAATGAACTTCTCCTGTGCAACAACGTACACTGTGTTTACGACGGTCCATATAAAAGCTGATATTAAAATATAACTATTTTGATTGAAAAGCGCTAAAAATAAATACGCTAGGAACAACCATATTACACCCGGATGACGTACTAGGGAATAAGTTCCATTTGTAACCAAAACGGGTTCAGCAATTTTTTGGTATGTATTTCCTCCAACTTCGATAAACACAGAATATATCAATAGTGCCATAAAAACTACAGCAAACAACAAACTTAATCCTCTCACTATTTCATTTATTAGTAGGTTACCATTCAACCCAACAAGGCTAACTGTAGAGTATGCAATCAACCCTAATCCTAGGAAGCCAAAAAAGTACTTTAAGAATATGTGATCTCGCATTGATAAGAAGTCAAAAATCAAAAGACTTATAAACCCAAACACTCCAATTACAATATATAACACAGAATCACTCCTTCTAGTCACTTTTTTAATTTAGTATACTTATTTTATTTATATATTATATATAAGAAAAGGTCATATATGACCCATTTTTTTTCTTTTTTTTTGGTTTAGCTAATTAAAGTACCCGTTTACGTCTTATTTAAGCCCTTTATAGCCTATATTAAAAAATCTCTAAATATGTATTGTAGTGAAAACGCTATCATGTTATAATGTACTCGATTTATGGAATAAATAGAATACGGAGGATACATATATGTTTCAAATACTCGCAATAAATCCAGGTAGTACTTCTACAAAAATTGCAATTTACAAAGACGAAGAATTAATATACAAAAAAAGCATACGTCATAGCACTGAAATTATTCAATCATTTGATCGAGTTTTCGATCAATATAATTTCAGAAAGGAAGCTATTTTAGATACCCTAAAAGAAGCGGATATCACTATTGACTCATTTGACGCAATCGTTGGTAGGGGAGGACTATTCAAGCCTATCGAAGGTGGTACATATTTAGTGAATGAGGAAATGTTGAAGTTCATTGAAAAAGCACCTCGTGGTGAACATGCTTCAAACTTAGGTTGTGTAATCGCGAAGGATTTAGCAGAACCATTAAATATCCCAGCATTTATCGTTGATCCAGTTGCTGTTGATGAGATGGATGATATAGCTAGATTCACAGGAATGCCTCACATAAAAAGACAAAGTTTATTTCATGCACTAAACCAAAAAGCCGTTGCTTTAAAGGCTGCTAAAGACCTTAATAAAGACTATACTGACTTAAATCTTATAGTTGCTCACTTAGGTGGAGGAATCAGCGTTGGAGCTCATGAAAAAGGTCGTGTAATTGATGTAAACAATGCGTTAGATGGAGATGGACCTATGTCACCTGAACGTAGTGGGAGTGTACCGTTAGGACCACTGTATAAAATGGCACTAAGTGGAGATTATACACTTAAGCAAATTCAAAGAATGAACTATGGTAATGGTGGACTAGTTGCATACCTAGGAACTAATGATGGATTAGAAATTAACAAACGTATCGACAACGGTGACCAGGAAGCAAAATTCATGGTTGAAGTTATGTGTTATCAAATCGCAAAAGAAATCGGAAGTTGTGCTACTGTTCTTAAAGGAAATGTGGACGCCATTGTTTTAACTGGTGGATTAGCATATGACAAATTCATAACAAAAGAGATTTTAGATCGCGTATCATTCATTAGTGAATGTCTAATCTTCCCAGGTGAGGATGAAATGGAATCATTAGCATTTGGTGCTCTTAGAGTACTTAAAAATATTGAAACACATAAAGTATATAAATAGGAGGGGTAATATGATTAAAACTATTAACGATTTAATCTTAAAGGCAAAAAGCATTGATTCAAAAACATTAGTTGTAGCTTGTGCTGCAGATGAACATGTTTTAGAAGCTGTTGAAATGGCACGTAAGGAAGACATAATCATTCCTATTCTTGTAGGAAACAAAGCAGAGATATTAAAAATATTTACTACACATCAAATTGATGAGGCAAACTATACTATTATTAATGAGACAGACAAACCTACTGCATGTTTAGAAGCAGTTAAACTTGTCAGTTCAAATGAAGGATATTATTTAATGAAAGGTCTAGTAGACACAAGCATTATTTTGAAAGCTGCATTAAATAAAGAATTCGGACTACGTACACAAAATAGAATTTCTCATGTTAGTGTTATGGAAGTTCCTACACACGATAAACTGCTTTATATGACAGATGGAGCTATGAACATCGCTCCAAATGTTGATGAGAAAAGACAAATAATTGAAAATAGTGTAAAGATTGCAAAGGCAGTAGGTAATGATTGTCCAAACGTTGGGGTTATTGGAGCTGTTGAAAAAGTGAACCCTCAAATGGAAGCTACTCTACACGCTGCTGAGTTAGTTAAAATGAATGAAGAAGGAACTATAAAGAACTGTAAAGTTGGTGGACCTTTCGCAATTGATAATGCAATTAGCGTTGAAGCTGCAAAGCATAAAGGAATCACAAATCCAATAGCTGGAAATGTAGATATACTTGTAATGCCACGAATTGAAGCAGGTAATGTTTTCTATAAAACAATGATGTTCTTAGCAAGTGCAAAAAGCGCAAGCGTAATTGCTGGTGCTAAGAAACCAATCGTACTTACTAGTAGAGCAGACTCTAAGGAAAGCAAATTTTACTCAATTGCACTAGGTGCACTTGTAGCTAATTTGTAGAGGTGATTTACTATGTCAACTAGAAGTCATTTAAATAGAGAAGATATTGGTACATCTACTCCTCAATTGTTTAGTAGAATACGTTCAACAATTGAGACAGCATATTATCGAAATAATGTAATCACAGTTACTTCAATAGAGGAAGCTTACAATCTTGCAAAAGGACACTCAGGTACTGTTGTAACTGATCTTGATGTACATCGACCTACCGACTTAGGATTACCAAGTGATGCAAAAGTTCTTGTATTCAACGATGGAATTATTACTGGTAGACAGGCAAAAGCAAGAAGATTAGTTAATCATACAAACCAAGAGAAGTATGCAAATATTTTACGTAATGCTATCTTTGATTCGCGTAAAAAGAAAATGTATCATGGTATCGCTTATGTTGGATTACATGAGGACTTTATGGTTAAAGCCCATTTGTTAATCCCTGAAGGTTATGAAAACACGTTATATTCATGGATGTTAAACTTCCAAAATAAAACTCCAGAAATGGATAAAATGTATGAACTTTCTAGTGAAATTAATGAAGGAGATATCTTCCTCTATTCAGATCCGGATTATATCGTAGAAGATTTACCTGAAGGTCTCAGTCTCTTCGATCACAAAAATAACGTAGGTGCTTTATTCGGATTACGATATTTTGGTGAACATAAGAAAGCCACTCTAACTATGGGTTGGAGTGTTGCATCTAGAAATGACTATACCGCTTGTCATGGTGGACAAAAAAGATTCAATTTAGATAATAATAAAACATTCATTGCAGGAGTATTTGGATTAAGTGGTAGTGGAAAATCTACAATCACTCATTCAAAACACGGTGGAAAATACGATGTTACTGTATTGCATGATGACGCTTTTATCATCTCAAACAAAGACGCATCAAGTATTTCATTAGAACCTTCGTATTTTGATAAGGTACAGGATTATCCAACTGATAGCCCAGACAATAAGTATCTTCTTACAATTCAAAATGTTGCTGTAACTTTGGATAAGGATAATAAAAAAGTTCCAGTCACTGAGGATATTCGCAACGGAAATGGTCGTGCATTAAAATCCAAATACTGGACAAAAGATAGAGCTTATAAGTTTAATAACAAAGTTGATGCAATTTTCTGGATAATGAAAGATGATTCATTACCTCCACTACTTAAGATAAACTCAAGTACACTAGCCTCAACATTAGGTGCAACATTAGCTACAAAACGTTCCACAGCGGAACATGGTGCTGTAGCAAATAAACTAGTTATTGAACCTTACGCAAATCCATTTAGATTATATCCTTTAAGTCAAGACTATAATAAGTTTAAAGATTTATTTGAGAACCAACAGGTAGATTGCTACGTACTTAATACAGGATACTTTCTGAATGAGGATATTAAACCAAAAACAACATTGAACTTGATTGAAAAAATTGTTGCAAATGACATAGAGTTTCACAAATTCAATGGACTAGAAGAAATCGAATATCCTCTCGTTGAAGGATATAACCCGAATTTCAAAGATCCTAAATATATCACATTATTTAAAGAACGTCTCGCATCACGAGTGGATTTCATTGACAGATTATTTAGTCAGGATATTCTTCCAAACGAAGCGAAACAGTCAATCCAAGATATTATTGATCAAATATAAAAAAAAGTGCTTAAATAGCACTTTTTTCTTTTTGATATATAATTTCAATTACTAACATGAATATACCTAGTGATATCATCGCAATGTGTATTCCAAATGTATCACTTAGAAATCCTACTAATGGAGCTAGTACAATGATAAATAGAGAAGTAATCTGTGATTCTACAGATAATACACTAGCTCTTTTTTCATTCACACTACAATCACCAATTCTCTCTACCATATATGGTTTTCGAATATTTAAATACACATAGAATAATATAAAGGACACTATTACAATGAATATACTGTTAATGAATACACCCAGAATAATACAAGTCAACGCTGTTAAAACCCACATAAGTGATGTAATTGTTGATTTTTCCATTTTATTCTGGATTATATATGCATTTTTTGTAACAAATACATTTACAAAATGAGCAAAAAAATATACAAGACCTATATATACCTTTAGATTCTCATCTACGCTAAAGTTACTAAAGACTATCAATGTGATTCCTAACCCTAGAAAAATTGGTTGGATGTAGTCTTTTATTGTTTTAAATATTGCATTATAGGATGAACTATTAATTAGTGTTGAACTAAGTTTTGGAGTTGTCAAAGCGTATTTAATACTTAAAAAGCTTTCGCTTAGGAATTTCTTTAGATTAAATGAGGACTCAATTTTACTATTAAGATAATTAGGGTAACTCAATATAAGTATTAAATCCAATATATATGGAATAATGGCAACTAGAAATAAATATGAAAGATGAGGAGTAAACAATACAAGAACAATCCCAGCTAGACTACTTATAGCCGAACCTACATTTGAGTAACTTCTTGTTAGACCATATACTTTTGTCTTGCTTTCTTTGAGATTATTTTCATCTAGATATTGCATAATCATTGCCTTATGGGTTCCACTTCTAAATGCTTCACCAAGTCCGTAAAGAGACATTGCTACTACAAATAATGCAAAACGATCAGATAAAAAGAAAACCACAAAACTAAAGATATAAATCAAAAAGCATATAACAAGTTCATTTTTCCTACCGAAACGATCAGCTAGTACACCAGAAGGAATTTCAAAAATGTAAACTATGACTTCTCTTATTGCATACAACGTTCCAACTTCTAGTAAGGAAAGACCATTTACTAAAAAATATAGCCATAGGAAAGGTTCAAAGAACTTTAAGTTCTTCAATAATCCATAAAAGCCAAATTTTATAATTTGAACGTCCTTATTAATCGTCATTTTTATCACCTATATAAATTATACTCTTTTATTACGTGAACACTCCCCCACTTAATTGATACTCAATTTGAAGAAGGGGCTTCATG
>CBFCWH010000009.1:0-56887 GCA_965601585.1 uncultured bacterium | reverse complement strand
CTCTGAGGTGTATCATATAATAAATAAAAAACGACCTTAGGTCGTTTTTCTTTTATTATCAACGAAATATCCAATCACCAATATAACTACAGTTGCAAGTAAGAAATAGATAAATAAATCTTTTTGTACTGCAGCAAAAATGATGAATCCAGAACCCAGTGTTGCAAGTGTAGGAATAACATATCTTTGCACAACATTTAGTTCTTTAAATGTTCTCATAATCCAAATATATACTGCAATATATACTGAGTATAGTAATGCGATTGGAAGTTCTGATGTATCAAAGAATCTTCCTGTTCCATACCATTCTTGGAAGTTTCCATACCATACAGTAATCCAAACTAATGCAACAACAAATCCAAATACACTACTTCGTCTAGGTGCATTATGTGTATCCTCAACTTCAATGAAGAACTCAGGTTTTGGTCCTCTTGAGCGGTAAGCTAAAGAGTACATACCTCTTGTAAGTCCCATCATTAAACCGTTTAGAGTACCTAAACATGATACGATTACAAATACTGTTAATATACTACCCGCAAAACTACCAAATAATTTGTTAACTGCGATACTTACTGCATGATCTCCTTCTTCTAAGAAGACACTGTTTTCAATTACTCCAGATAGTCCTAAATAGTATAAGATGTATACAGAAACAACAATTAAACTACCGAAGAATAAAGCTTTTGGTAAGTCCCTTTTAGGATTACGAAGTTCTTTATTAATCGTCGTTGCGATTACCCAACCTTCATATGCAAATGCAGTAGATAACACTGCTAGTCCAAGACCAGTACCTTCACTAACAACACCACTTACATTTGTGAAGTTTTCTACCGTAGTCCCATTTACTAATCCAACTACAATACCAACTACAGCTACTAAAATTAAAGGAATTAATTTAAACGCTGTTGTTCCTACTTGAAATTTACCTGCGATAATTGGGCTTAAATAGTTTAACGCAAATACCGCAAACATATAACCCATTGTCAGATACCAAATACTAGAACCATCTAATCCAAGTAAGTTATCAGTGTATAACGCCGCTACCCAAGCTAATATACCTGTTAAAGTAGGATAGTAAATAAGTGTTTGAAACCATCCAACTAGATATCCCGCGGTTTCTCCATATGCTGCTTCTACATAGTCTACTAATCCGTTAACCTTGGATATCTTTCTAGCTACTAAGCTAAAAGTATATCCCCCTAATATCATGATTGCTCCCCCGATTAACCATGCTAAAATTGCTAACCCCAAATTTCCGTTTGTCTTTGTCAGTACATCATCAGCTTTAAAGAATACACCACTACCAATCGTAATACCTACAACCATTGATATTGCTGTAAAAAGCCCGTACTTAGGTTTTAATTCTTTCATTCTTTCACCTCGCTATTTCAAGTAGTTTACTATAAGTAGCTAAAGTATACAAAATAAATTTCGATGAAAATGTTTTCATACAAAATAACTAAACTAAATTATATGTATGCGTTAAGTAACGTATTATATTACATAATATAATACGAGGCGAGAAGAGGAAAATTAGAGAAGTTTTTGAGGGACGAATAAAAAAACGGACAATGTCCGTTTTCTTTATTTTAAATATGGAAAGTCTTCTGTAATACCTCTTTTAAGATTCTAGGATAAAAGATAATCATAAACAGAAGAATTAATAGTCCTTGAGCAATAGTTAGTATAGCCATAATCACTACATCACTAAAACCTAAATAATAATGAATTAATGGAACCATACTTAATAGTACAAGGAATAAGATACTTAATACATATTCTTTAAAAGGCTTGTTGCGAATAAGCATAATAAGTAGTATCGTAAAGTTATTTGTCATAATGATAGATGGTAAGATATAGTTAATACTCCATAGTTCCTCTTTATCAGTTATAAAGTTGATGAAAAGTAGAATTAAAAATAGGAAAAGAGAAGTAATAGTAATACGTTTCATACTATTTACTCTAGATAAGATTGAAAATCTTATGAGAGTAAATACATATAGAGTAGCTCCGATTGGAATCAAACTCCAGAAACCACTATTCCATGTAGCTAAATTAATAACTGCAAGTACGATAATAATCGCTATACTGATGAAGAAGAAGATATTGATTGTCTTTTTAGGGATATGATCGATGTGTTCCTTATAAGGATATGGTTCAATAAAGTTTGGATCTGTATCCCCTGTAAGTGTTTGATGACATAAAGGACAATATGTTTGATGGGTCTCTATCTTAATTTTACATTGATTACATTCTTTCATAAGTTTTCCTCCATGTAGTTACTTTCTATGATAGCTTCTAGTCCCAACTCAGTGAAATGTCTTATAAATGTTTTATGTATTTCTGTTTCCATAATATTACTATTGAACGTGATTTTGAACTTGTCTTTAACAGCAATTACACCAACATTGATGTGGTTGTTCTTACTTGCTCCTACCATAAATGCCATATCATCAATGTATGGTTCCATAGATGGTGGGAATTTTACTAAACCGACATTACTTAAACTCATAGTATGTAATCTACTTCCAAGAAGATGATATCCTACTTTTAGTACATATTTTTTAAGGATGCTTGGGATTAATCGAACAAGTATGTTTTTCTCGTAGCTGACATACTCACTCATGATTCGCGTTAGTTCCTCTTTTGTTGTTTTATGTTTGATTTCCTCTTTCGCTGATTTCAGCATATCATCAATAGTAATACTGTCCTTATTAGACGGGATTACTACACTGATGATGTTTACAAAGTTTCTCATAGTGATACTAGGGAATCTTGTACGCAAGTTTACAGGTAAACCAATTTTGAGTGGAGCGCTATTTCCTTTTACTTGAGTTCTATGTTCTATTTGAGTTGTATATATTGAATGCGCCATAACCGCGACAATATACTCCGTGATTGTTGCGTTATGCTTCTTTGCGAGTTCTTTTACAGCTTTTGTGGAAAAGATTGCTGACAGCAATTTAAGTTCGTTATTACTCGTTTCAGTCCCTTTAATCTTATATGCAACTTCCTCTTTTTCATTCTTGTTGTTCTTGCTTGAATAATACATTTTACTTGAATCCTCTGACTCTTTTTGAAGAGGTTTTTCTACTGTAGTTCTAATGATATTGTCAGGGGTAATATCATGCCCTTTAAGTTTTAAATACTCATAAGTAAGTGATTTAACAAACTCACTTAAACCAGTACCATCTGTCAAAGTGTGGAATGTTTCCACAGCAATAGTATTCTTTCGATAAAGCACTCTAAACAAATAGTCGTTCTGTTTGTGGAAATCCATTAGTCCACAAATCCTATAAGGCATTTCTTGAATATGAAATGGTTTATCATTACGGTCTAAATAAACCCAAAATAACCCCCTACGGAGTTTTACTTTAAACATTGGATAACGTTCTAATAAATTGTCTACAGCAGTTTGCAGAATATCTGGTTGGATCTCTTCTTTTAATGCTATTTGTATACGAAAAACATGAGGTTCTTTCCTAGAATATACCTCAGGAAATATTTTTGCTGCATTGTCTAATCGATACCATTTGTCATGTTTATCACTCATATGTTTCACCTCGATGAATGTTTCTTTAGTATATTATATACCCAAATTACTCTATTTGGTAGAGTAATTTTGCAATTGATTAAAAAATTGGTATGAAATAAGGTGTTTTTTTCAGATTCCACGTGAGGTTTCATATATCTATAAAAAAAGGATGACTCAATTTTTTCCTCAAATTAGCCATATTTACATAGAAAGTAATACGTTTTCGTTCTTTAGTTCCAATTCTAAACTTTGAAAACCTTTTCACAGTCAATTTTTAATTGACATCAAAAAGAACCTTTGGTAAAATAGAAATATAAATCGTGCAAATGATTAGTACGATAAAATTATTTTAACAAACAAGACACGCCAAATTATCGAGGGATCCCAGTGAAAAAAGAACTGATTATCACAAAAGATGAAGAAGTGAGAATTGTCTTTGATCCTTTAAGAAAAAGGATCATGTTTGTTTATCTCAAAGAGAAAAGACCATTAACAGCAAAGCAAGTATCTACAATATTAAATGTTGCACCATCAAAAATTAATTACCATATAAAGAAGTTGATAGATTTTGGTGCACTTAAATTAAATAATACTGAAACAATTAATGGCATCATTGCAAAGTACTATGTTTGTCCTTATGACACGATCATGTTTAAAGGTGGAGAATTATCAAATGAAGTTTACTTATCACAAAGTACTTTATTAGAGGAAATCTATGATAGAGTATCAAATGAGTTTAAACAGGATTTACATACCCACTTAAATATGGTTGCTAATAGTGAAGGTAACATTCAAAGACAAATTGCTTCTCAAAGACATATTATGTATATGTCAGCAGATGAGCAACAAGAATTTATCGACACCGTAGAGAGCTATATTAAGAAGTACACTGAAGTAGATGAGACAAAAGAAGTCTTTTCAATACTTCACGCTATGGCGCGAATCAAATAAACCTCTTTCGAGTTTCAAACTCTAACGGAAGACCAAGATTATGGAGAATCTTGGTCTTTCCTTTATATTATAGTTTTGGTATAATAGTCGTAATGACTTAAGGAGTGATTAACAATGAAGAAAATAGTTGCAGCATTACTAGTAGTACTTATGTTTACGTTATCAGCTTGTAACATAGTAACTGATAATATAGTGAAGCATAATGTAATACTACATACGAATAATGAAGATGGACAAAAACATACAATTACTGTTGAAGATGGAAGTAGTATTGACACTTTAAATGAGTATGCAATTTATGATGGGTATTCGTTTTCAGGATGGTATCTAGATTTATCTTTAACAACACCAGTAGACTTTACAACAATTACCGAGGATGTTGAGTTATATGCGAAATGGGATGAGTACTTCGAGTATAACGTTACATTACATTATGGAGATAACACTACAACGATTGTAGCTCCTAACGGGATTGTAGGTGAAATTGAGACTGCTGAACAATACGGACATTACTTTTCAGGATGGTATTACGAACCAACCTTTGAAACAAGATTTATAAGAACTACTACATTAACTGGTGATGTTGACTTATACAGTAAGTACAATCAAGTTGATTATTATAGTTATTTAAGTTCAACGAATCCAGTAGTAACTGTTACAGTAAAAGATATGGGAGTCATGACTCTAGAGTTATTCCCAAGTGTTTCTAAAAACACTGTGGATAACTTCATCAAATACGTCGAAGATGGAGATTACATCAATTCCACATTTCATAGAGTAATTTCAGGATTTATGATTCAAGGTGGTATTGTTTTAATGCCACATTGCTCTATTGAAGGAGCGTTTGAAGCTAATGGAGTTATGAATGATTTACTGCATTCAAGAGGAGTACTATCAATGGCACGAACAAGTGTAATGAATAGTGCGACAAGCCAGTTCTTCATTATGCATAGAACAAGTCCACATCTCGATGGTGGTTATGCATCGTTTGGTGGATTATCAAGTGGATTCAATATACTTGATTTAATCGCAGAACAACCAACTAATATAATGGATGCTCCATTAGATCAATTGATAATCGAAAATATTACAGTTGAGTTAAATGGATATACTCCAGGAGATGTAGTTTGCGCTAACTAACAAAAAAACACAAGATCTACTAAGATTCTTGTGTTTTTAATTGCGCGAAAAATTCTTTTAGAAACTTTACAATACCGTCTTCAGTATTATCATATTTTGTTATAAAATCAGCGTGTTCTTTTAATACATCCTGAGCGTTTTTCATTGCAACACCCATTCCGGCATATTGGAGCAACTCAATATCATTATGAGCATCTCCAAAAGCTATTATATCTTTACGATCGAATCCTAAATGGTTCGCAACATACTCAAGTCCTGCCCCTTTAGTAGTTTCTGGGGTGTATAACTCAATAACGAAGTTGTAGTGATGTCCCCAGTTTCGAGCTAACACTCGATTTGAGTAATGCTCCTGTACATAATCTTCAACCTCTTGAGCTTGTCCTTGGTTTGCTACGATTAAGAAACCATTTGTATCTTCGTGCAAGATATCATCAAACTCACCAACGGTTAATCCCGCACCATTGAAATAGTGAAGCAAAGGTCTTATTTTCTCAGTATCTTTATATAAGAAAATATCGTCCCCAACTTCTCCAAATGCATTTTCAATGTAGTTTTGGTTTGATTTGAATATGTCAACCACATATTCCCTTGGAATTGTGATACTGTATGGTTTGAACTCATCACTATGTTTACTTGTAACTAAACCACCATTATAATTGATGATTGGAGTATCAAGTTCTAGTTCATCATAAAACTTCTCGCTACTGCGAAAAGGTCTACCTGTAGCGATAACTACTTTATGACCTTGCTTTGTTAAGTCCATTAAATACTCTTTTGTTGTTTTGCTAATTGTTTGCCAATCTGATAATAAAGTTCCATCTAAATCTAAAGCGATTAAATATTTCTTCATTTTTATCACCTCATTATAAGATACCATAATCACAATTTATACACAATAAGAAAACAAATTATGTTATAATATACTGTGGTGAGGAGCGTGATATTATGCTTGCAATAGCGATTACTTTTCAAGGGTTTATTAATTTCTTTTTGGGAATGATTACAGGAGTTGTTTTATTCTTACTACTTGTTACTATTTTTAGTATTCGCGGTAAGAATTTATCTCTTGATACAAAGAAACCTGAAGGCGAAATAAGTGAGGACGATTTACGAAAGTTAATAGAACATAGACAAACGAGTCTAAAACGTACCATAAAGCTAAAAAACGATGGAGCATACAAAATCACACTTGATATGTCACTTGAGTTAGTTGAAGAAATCAGTCGTTATTTCTTCCCTAATAGTAAGTATCCAATGTATGAACTTAGTGTGAATGAACTACTAGAGTTAAATCACTACATCACGAACCGTATTGATGAAATTTTAGAAGTGCCGATTTTGAAGAATGCGAAGAAGACTCGCATAATTACAATTGTAAATATGTATGAGAAGAAGCGTATGATTGAAGAAAGTAAAATCGCAAAAGCTGCGAAAAAAATGCGTCTTGGTACAGTTGTTAAATATGGAGGAATGGCACTTAATGCTATAAATCCTGTTTACTGGTTTAGAAAACTTGTATTAAGTACATCTATGGATGTTATCACAAGAAAGTTGTGTATTGCGATTATCGGTGTAGTTGGAGAGGAAACTGCTAAAGTGTACTCTAAAAAGTTATTTGATCAAGATGTGGACTTAGGTCTTGTTGAAGCAAATATGCAAGACTTATTATCTGAAGGAGATGATGAACCTGAAGAAACTCAAAGCGCTTAAAGAGGTTTATGATGTTATTGAAAATGAAGAAAAGGTTATTCTTTATTTTTATACAACGTTTTGCCCAGACTGTATTGTATTAAGTCCTTATCTAAATAGATTAGAAAAAGATTTTTCTACTCATACATTTTATAAGTTAAATAGAGATCATCATTTAGAATTAGCAAAACACTTAGAAATCTATGGTATTCCTTCTTTTCTTGTTTTTGAAAACGGAGATGAAGTAGGAAGACTTGTTAATAAATTAAGAAAATCATATATTGAAGTAAAAACATTTATCGAAAAAACAATTGAACAGTAAAGAAGGTGGAGAAATGTTTTTTAGAAAAAAGAAAAGTAAATTCATAGTTACAGAGAGAACAGAAGACACACAAGAATTTATGATTCCGGAAATACCGGAAAAGATTGAGAAAAAGAAATATCAAAAAGATCATTTTGTTTCTCCGATTTTTGGTACGAATGTAAAAGATAAAGTAGTGATTCCAAATCCTGTGAAACGCTCAGGAGATTTAGATAAACAATTAGATGACTTTAGAACAACCCCGAAACTATCAAATGAAGAGAAACAACAACGCTACGGTAGTGAGTATCATGAGTTCGATTTGGTTCAGGGGCGCAACTTAAATGAAGCTATGGAAGAAAAACGTCGACGTTTAGCTGAAAAACAATCGTCTAATATTGAGGAAGAGATCATCAGTGGTGTTGTAGAAGAAGTACCTGTATATATAGAAGAACCAAAAACAACTCCTAAAAATGATATTAATGATTTCTTTAACCCAGAAGTGAAAAAACCATTTGCGAAAAAGCAAATTGAAGTAATAAATGAAACTAGACAAGTTGAAACACAAGTTCCTTCAAAAAAACCATTAAATAAATTTAATAAGGAATATCGTTTCCCTAGTCTAAACCTTCTTACAAAACCAGTTAAGAAAGTTCAAAATAATGAGCAATGGGTACAAAGGCAAATTGATGTACTTGATCGTACTTTTGAAGAATTCAAAGTAGGAGCTAGAGTTAAAACACACACCAAAGGTCCAACAGTAACACGTTACGAAATTGAACTTGAAAGTGGTGTATATGTAAAAAAAGTTACCGGGATTACCGATAACATTAAAATGGCTTTAGCCGCAAAGGAAATTCGAATTGAAGCACCGATTCCAGGAAAGAGTACAGTAGGGATTGAAGTTCCTAATGAAGTACCTGAAATAGTACACTTCTATGATATCGTAAGTAAAGATGAATTTAAGAATAGCACAGACCCACTCACAATCGCTTTAGGGTTAGACATTGATGGTTTAGGAGTCTACTCATCAATCTCTAAAATGCCTCATGGTTTAGTCGCAGGGGCTACAGGTAGTGGTAAAAGTGTTTGTATCAATACGATTCTTATGAGTTTATTATTTAAATATTCACCAGATGATTTGAAACTAATGTTAATAGACCCTAAAATGGTTGAATTAAGTTCTTATAACGAACTGCCTCATTTAATTACCCCAGTAATCACCGATGCTAAAATCGCAACTGCCGGATTAAAATGGGCCGTAGAGGAAATGGAAAAAAGATTCGTATTATTTAGTAATGAACGAGTACGAGACATCAAATCATACAATGAAAAAGCGTTGCGTGAAGATTTAGAATCTATGCCGTATATCGTAATCATTGTAGATGAGTTAGCTGACTTAATGATGGTTGCTTCTAGTAGTGTAGAAGAAGCAATTATGAGATTAACTCAAAAAGCACGTGCTTGTGGAATCCATTTAATTATCGCAACACAACGTCCTAGTACTGACGTTGTTAAAGGGACAATTAAATCAAATATACCTACAAGAATCGCATTTATGGTATCTAGCTATATAGATAGTATGACAATTATAGATGGCGCCGGTGCAGACAAACTACTGGGTAGAGGAGACATGTTATACGCTGAAAGTGGAAAACCACAAAGACGTGTACAAGGAGCATTTATTAGTGATGCTGAAATTTATAATGTAAATGAGTTTATTCGTCGACAACGAAATAGTGAATATATGTTTACACAAGATAGATTAGTCCAACAAGCAACATCCCCTTCCAACTCAGATGATCTATACAGTGAAGTAGCACGTTTCGTCGTTATAAGTAGATCTTGTTCAATTAATAAAATAAGCAAACAATTTAATATTGGATTTAATAGAGCTCAAAAAATAGTAGAAACACTTCATGAACGAGGAATAGTGAGTGAAAATGTTGGTTCAAAAGCAAGAAGTGTGTTAGTATCAATTGAGGAATTAGAAGAAATACTAGAGGTAAGCTAAATTATGGAAGAAAACAACAAACAATATGACGATGAACTACAAGATGATTTTCTTGATGATACAATAATTGAAGAGGAAGATTTTACAATACAGACAATGAAGGTTCGTAAGACCCTTCGTTTTCGCACATTTCTAGCAGTTATGGCAGCATCTTTATTCTTTATCCTACGTTATTTTGATCCTAACATAGATTTTAATAATGTAAATTCACCTTTGTTTCTAATCGCAAATTTATTTGTTTTACTTATGGGAGCAATCGTATATTTTTATGACAATTCAATCAAGACAGCTCAATACAGAAAAGAAGATATTCACAGAGGATATAAACTGTTTAACGGTTTTATGGAACTTGCAGTAATAATTCCATATTTATCATTAACAATTACCATTTTAAATATGTTCTTCTTATCATTGTCACCTATCACAGGAACATCAATGATGCCAGCGTATACAGATGAAGACGCAGTCGTGTTTTCACATATCGGTAACGAGTATGAAAGATACGATGTCGTGATTGTTCATCAAGACAGTGAAGCAACACCATATCTAATTAAAAGAGTAGTTGGACTACCAGGTGAAGAAGTAGTGATTGATAATAACCGCATCTTCATAAATGATGTGTTATTAATAGAAGAATACATTGATTCAAGTGTCGTAAAGACATATTGTACAAATCAAGCAATAGGTGACTGGGAAAGTAATACAAAATGTACTTTCACAGTTGAGGAAGATGAGTACTTCGTTTTAGGGGATAACCGTGATGGAAACGCAGTACCTCAAGGAGGAACAAGTATTGATTCAAGATACTTTGGACCTGTTCAAACAAATGAAATATATGGAAAAGTTATCTTAAAATTTAAGGATTACAATATTATAAAATAGTGAGTTGATTTACATGAAACAAATACAATGGTATCCAGGCCATATGGCCAAAACAAAAAAAGAGATTATCGAGAAAGTAAGATTAATTGATGTTGTATTAGAAATACTTGATGCAAGAATCCCTTTCTCAAGTCAAAATCCTGTTATTAAAGAAATGATTGGGAAAACTCCTAAAATCATTCTTTTCAATAAAGCCGATTTATCAGATCAAAATGAACTTGATAAGTGGATTAAGTACTTTAAAACACAAGGAATTGAATCGTTAAAGATAAACGCAATTAATGGAAAAGGGTTAGACAAAATCTTACCATTAATGAAAGATATATTAAAAGACAAAATCGCCAAAGAAATATCTAGAGGAAGAACAGAACGACCTCTTCGAGCAATGATTCTAGGAATACCAAATGTTGGGAAATCGACCCTGATTAATAAACTAGCAAACAAGAAAAAACTTGTTGTTGGAGACCGCCCTGGAGTTACAAAACAAACACAGTATATTCGAGTAGGAAAAGACTTTGAACTATTAGATACACCAGGTATTTTGTGGCCGAAATTTGAAGATGATGAAATCGCAAAAAAACTTGCTTTAACAGGAGCTATCAAGGATGATATTCTACCAAGAGACGACGTTGTGATATATGGACTTAACTTCTTAGAAAAGTACTATAAAGGACGTATTGAAGATCGATTTGATATCAATGTTGATCCTGATAATATCGTACAGTTGTTTGATGATATAGGTATAAGAAGAGGGTGTTTACTACCTGGAAAACAAATCGATTACGAACGTGTAATGGATATCTTCTTACACGAGTTTAGACATCTAAAATTCGGGAAAGTCATATTAGATAGAGTTGATGAACTTGTATAGTTTTGAAACTAACTTACAAAAAGAAGGTCACAAATACATCGCAGGATGCGATGAAGTTGGTAGAGGGCCTTTAGCTGGTCCAGTAGTAGCAGCGGCAGTAATCCTTGATCCTAAAAATAAAATTGAAGGATTAAATGATTCAAAGAAACTAAGTGAGAAAAAAAGAATCTTACTTGATCATGAAATCAAGGAAAAAGCAATTGCATATAAGATTATATACATTTGGCCAGAGGAAATAGATATAATAAATATATATCAGGCAAGCAAAAAGGCAATGATAGAAGCGATTCAATCATTGGATGTTTCTCCAACCTTTGTTTTGAGTGATGCAATGCCACTTGGAGATATTGGGATTCCTTTTGAAAGTATTATTAAAGGTGATTCGAAAAGCGCAAGTATCGCAGCAGCTAGTATCATCGCAAAACAAGAACGAGATCGCTATATGATCGAAATCAGTAAGCAATATCCAGAATATGGATTTGAAAAGCATAAAGGATATCCTACTAAACAACATCTAGAGGCACTTTCAACTTATGGCGTATTAGATATCCATAGGAGAACGTATAAACCCGTTTATGACATCATAAATAAACAGGAGGCTTTGGAGATTTAGGAGGGATTTTATATTATGAAAAAATTGATGATTGTTTGTTTAAGTATTTTACTTCTTGTTGGATGTGATCCAACTTCAAATGAGCGCCCTAGTGCTATTGAACTAAACGGTGATAGTACTATAACCTTAACTGTTGGTGATGCTTGGGTGGATCCCGGAGCATATGTTGAAGGTGAAGATTTGGTAGAAGTGTCAGTTTCAGGTACTGTAGATACATCTATTGCGGATACTTATGAAATTACTTATTCATACATTTTTGAAGGGGTAACTATATCAAAAAAACGTACCGTTATTGTAGAAGAAATCCTTTTATCTGATGTTCTTCTCAATGGTGATAAAACAATTACTCTAACTGTTGGTGATACGTATTACGAACTAGGTGCATATGTTGATGGTGATAACAGTATTGTTGTAAGTAAAACAGGGACAGTTAATACTTTAGTTCCTGGAACGTACACAATTACATATTCATATACAGTTAATGGTGAAACTAAAAGCGCTACGAGGACAATTGAAGTCGTCAACAGTGAAGTAGTATTCACCTTGAATGGTGATGACGCAATAACAATTGTGCAGGATTCCATATGGGTTGATCCAGGGTATATAATTACACCTTCATCAACAAATGTAGTTGTTACTGATTCTGTAGATTCCTCAACACCAGGTTCTTACCAAGTGACATATCTTTATAGTGACGGAGTAGTAGAGCATACTGTGACAAGGGATGTTGAAGTAAAGAGAGCAGTCTTTTATGTATACAATTCATACATATTAGACGGAGATACATTGACAGTAGATATAACAGGGACTGAATCTTCTTTGAAGTATTTCTCTTTCGAGTTAGTACTTTATAAAGATGATGTAATATTAGAGAGAAAACCGATTGTAGATGGTGTGAATAGTCTAGAATTTATGAATGTAATTGAAGGTCATACATATAAACTTCAAGTAGTTGGAGCTTATTATGAGGAAATGTCTTCAACACCATCATACGATGAAACGATAATTGAGACATTTACTAGGGAAATTACAATTGAACTACCGGAAATGACAATAACAAATGAAGTTATAGGAATAGACAGTTATAGCTTTGATTATACTATTGCAGATTCAGAATCGAGATTCTTATGGTTTGAGGTTCGAGTTTTCGATGGTGATACATTAGTTAATGACTCCGATAGTCAGGTAACTGAAAGCTCGGGTTCGATCAATATCCTAGAATTAGAGGATTTTAAAGATTACAGAGTTCTTGTAATTCTTACTTATGATCAAGGCACTACTAACATTGAGTATAATATTGTTGATAAGATAATAACGACCAAGGTTAACTTCTCTGTAACAGTAGAAGTGGAAGTTGAATCGACATATGTAAATCAATCAAATACATTAGTTATTTCATTAAATAACCCTAATGCATATACAGTGGAATCAATCTATATTGATGGAGTGCTTCAAAGTCATACTGTAATTGATTCATTAACAATTCATATTGATCTTAATACAAGTGTTGCGGGAGAATTTGTTAAAAAGATTGACATTATGGTATTAAATATTAGGAGTGTAGATGAAACGTTTGATTTTGATGAGGAGTTTTCTTATCAAGTTGTAGAACAGTTAGCTCCAGAAAATATTCCGTATGTTACAAATTATTTTTCAAATGATGATGAATATGATACTAGAAGTGGTGGTACCGGACATACAATGCAGCTTGAGTTACATAACCCTTTACAACTTGAAATTTCAAACATCTTACTAGATGGAGTTGAGTTGCAGGATATTTACATATACTCAAATGATGGTGAGGTAATTACATTCTTTGAACACTTTGAATATAGAGTAGATAAACATCAGCAAAACGTTACAGGATTCACCTATACTTATGGTGGTGTTGAATATAATGTTGTTGTAGATTCGTTTAATGCGGAAAACATTCCGCTTTGTGAAGTTGGAGTTACGCAAGTATCCACTATCCAAGATGTGAAAGATATGGTACAAGATGACATGGGTAGATGTTACGAACTGATGAATGATATTGATCTAGTAGGAGTAAACTGGATCTATGAGTTAGGGTCAAATCAAAATAGCTCCATTACATTGTTTGGGAATGGATATACAATTAGTAATGTTACAATGACATCAACTGATGTCACATCAGCATCTGATACATACTGGGGTCTATTTAGAAGTCTAAATGGTGCTCATATTCAAGACTTAAATATAACGGTTGATTATAATTTAGGAAATAGCTACAATGGAAAGCTTTTTGTAGGAGGTCTAACTGGGTACATGTATGATTCCTTCATTGAGAATGTTAGTGTATCTGGATCAATCAGTTCAAACTGGTTTACAAATGGTTATGTTGGTGGATTAGTAGGACTAAGTGTATCGACCATAATTGAGGAATTAAATGTAACTACTAACGTTGATGTAACACAACACACACCAACGATATCATCGATTCTTGGTAGTATTGCAGGAGAAGTTCAAAATACAGAGATTCATGGATATATTGACTCAAGTTCAATTATAGTTACAGGGGTTATGACTCATGAAAACTTAATATATGATACTCCATTTGCTGTAATAACGAGCAGTAATATTATAGAGTTACAAGGATCATAAAATAAAAACACCTTCCATTGGAAGGTGTTATTTTTGTAGTTTTTTGTCAATCCATTCAATTACTAGAAAGAGTGGACCCATCACGTTATTGTAGGTGGTTTCATCAACTGGGGAATCAATAAAAATTTGCTCTTTACCTAAACCAATGAAGATTGGAAAGTATAACATTAAGTATAAGATTTCATCTTTGTCTACTTCCTCAGGCCATAGGGAAATCAAGTAATTAAAATCAATGTGGTCATTGCCTTCGTTCAATATCTTTGTCAGAAGAAAATAAGCACTGATAAGTATTGCTAACTGCATATTTTTTGGACCGAAGAACAAGGGATCAATATCGATTATTGAGATTGAATTTTCGTTAATTAAGATGTTTTGTCTCCATAAGTCACCGTGAAACAAATACTGTTCATCTGATGAAAGAATTGATGAAAACTTATCATCACTCATAACTGTTTTCAGTACTTCTTTCATGTTAGATTCAGGGGTATTATCTAGGAAATACTCAAATATTTCGTAGGCATTAGGAATACCTAAATCAGTGTATTCACTGCTTGCTTCGTGCATTCTTTTGGTAAATTCATATACACCTTCAACAATAAGTTTTATCAATGAGTCTTCTGGATAATCAGCTACTTGATGACCTTCTAAGTAACTTTGTACAGTGTATGTGAATGTGACATCCTTAATATCCGTCATTCCGTATTCGTAAATTGTAGTTGTGAGATTGTCTTCTCTTGAAATAGAGTTGTATAGATCATTTACAAATTCTATTTTTTGGAGTTGATCACCAAGAAGAAATTTGAAGATTAATTTTGGTGATTTATTGTATAGATAAACTTTTGCGTGCATTGCGTCGGTCAGTTGAATAATATCATCGTGAAAATCATCATTTTGGATACGAGTAATGACATCTTGATATTTCATAGAAGCCTCCTATATTTCAATACTTGCGTTATAAAGTTTTGCGTAATATCCCTTGTTGTTTATGAGTTCTTTATGTGTTCCTCTTTCGCTAATTCCTTGTTCTGTAAGAACTAGAATTTCATCAGCGTTTGAGATTGTGCTTAGTCTATGTGCGATAACTAAAGTGGTTCTACCTACACTTAATTCATCAAGTGCTTTTTGAATTAGTTTTTCTGTGACATTATCAAGTGAACTTGTTGCTTCATCTAAAATAAGTACAGGAGGATTTTTTAAGAATACTCTAGCGATACTAACACGTTGCTTTTGTCCACCAGATAGTTTTACTCCTCTTTCACCTACCATTGTCTCATATCCATCATCAAGTGTCATTATAAAGTCGTGAATATTCGCTTTTTTTGCAGCGTCTATTACATCTTCGTCACTTGCTTCTGGGTCTCCGTATAGTATATTGTTCTTTATTGATCCGTAGAATATGTAAACATCTTGTTGGACATGGCCAATGTTTGAACGTAATGAATATATGTCATATTCTTTTACGTTCTTTCCATCAATTAATACTTCACCCTGATTTACATCATAAAATCGTGGGATTAGTTTACTGATTGTACTTTTACCTACACCTGTTTCTCCAACTAGTGCGATTTTTCTTCCTGGTTGTACTGAAACATCGAAGTTCTTCAGTACATCACTTCTGGATGTTTCATATTGGAATGTGACGTTTTTAAACTCGATTAATCCTTTAGGATTCTCCATATATACTGGATTACTAGGTGATACAATTTTTGGTTTGATTTCCTGAATTGCATAAAATTTCTCATATCCACTCCATCCTTTTTGAACCTGTTCAATTGTTTGAATAAGGGTTCTAATTGGTTGAATTAAAAAGGTAATATATAAGAAGAATTGTGTGTAATCACCTACGGTAATTTCACCATTAATTGCGATGACCCCACCGAGTACTAAAATCACTACAAATAGTAAATCTATAATTAAACCTGTACCACTACTGAATATTCCCATTTGTTTATAGAAATCACCAAATGATTCTTGGTAGAGGTTGGTTACTTTTCTGAATTTGCGAAGTTCATAATTCTCGTTTGTGAAGGCTTTAGTTAAGCGGATACCCCCAATTGAGTTTTCAACTTCACTGTTGATTTCTTCATGAGTTGCTCTTGTTTTACGAGAAGCAGCCATCATTTTTTTCCTTCTTGTACTTGAGTAAATCATTAGAAGGATTATTAATACAAAAATGAATAAAGTAAGAGTTGTATTAATGTTCATTAAGATAATAAAACTACCAATAATCATCACTGTACTTACAATGATGTTTTCAGGTGTATGATGTGCCATTTCACTGATATCTCTTAAGTGACCCACAATGTGTGTCATAATTGTACCTGTTTTATGATCATCAAAGTAATCACTATCTAAGGTCTGGATTTTTTTGAATAAATCGATTCTCATATCTTTTTCGATTCTTGTTCCCATAACATGTCCCCAGTAGTTTACTGTGAAACTACATATCATTCTGATAACGTATAAAACAGCTAATACAGCACCATTAATATAGATGCTTGTATAATCTCCAGTTGGAACGTAAACATCAATGATGTTTCCTACAACCTTTGGAAAGTATAAGTTTATCCCTGCCATGGTTAATGCTGCGGCTGTATCGATATAGAATAGTAACTTGTGTTTCTTATAATATTTTATGAATTTTTTAAGCATATAATCACCTCTAAAAGCTTATATTATTACATTTTCTAATTATAGCATATATTTTTTGCTTCTTGAAAATTATTTGGTATAATCAATGGAAGTTTATCTGCTAAATAACTGACATAGTTTGAATACGAAACGATTATAGTTTAAATAATAAATTATATATATATATTTCCTATTTATTATATATAAGTGTTGTTTTTTAATTATGTTTTGATATAATTGTATTTGATAATATTTACTATTTATAGGAGGTAAATTATGAAAGTAGCATTAGGTGCAGATCATGGTGGATTTGACTTAAAAGAAGAAATAAAGAAACATCTATTAAGTAAAGGATATGAGGTTGAAGATTTTGGTTGTTACTCTGGTGATAGCGTTGATTATAATGAAATAGCTATTAGTGTATCTGAAGGAGTAGCAGCTAATTTGTTTGAAAAAGGGATATTAGTTTGTGGTACTGGGATTGGAATGAGTGTTATGGCGAATAAGGTAAAAGGTATCCGCGCGGCACTTGTACATGATTTGTTTACTGCGAAGGCAACAAGAGAACACAATAATACAAACATTCTAGCAATGGGTGGTCGTGTAATTGGTGGTGGATTGGCATTAGATATTGTTGATACTTGGTTAGAGACAGATTTTAGTCATGCTGAAAGACATCAAAGAAGAATAAGTAAAATTGATAATTATTAGGGAGTGAAACAATGGCAAAAGTTAAAGTATTAAATCATCCGTTAATTGATCATAAAATGTCAATTATCAGAGACAAAGAAACAGACACAAAGAAATTTAGAGAAAACGTGAATGAAATTGGTGGATTAATCACATATGAAATCACACGTGATTTACCATTAAAAGAAGTGCAAGTAGAAACACCAATTTGTGTAACAACTTGTAAGCAATTAAGCAAAGAAGTTATTATTGTACCTATCTTACGTGCTGGGTTAGGTATGGTAGAAGGAATTCAAATGATTATTCCTACTGCAAAAGTTGGACATATTGGAATGTACCGTGATGAAGAAACATTAGAACCTCATGAGTACTATGCAAAATTCCCTGATGAAATAGTTACTGGTACAGTATTAGTTGTTGATCCTATGTTAGCAACTGGTGGTAGTGCAAGTGCAGCAATTGATGCTGTTAAGAAAAGAGGAGCTACTGACATTCGATTTGTTGGATTAGTTGGATGCCCTGAAGGTGTGAAACGATTAAATGATGAACATCCAGATGTGGATATCTATTTAGCAGCCTTAGATGAAAAACTGAATGAACTTGGATATATCGTACCTGGTTTAGGTGATTGTGGAGATCGTTTATTCGGTACAAAATAATGAAACAAAAAAAAGCAATTGAACAACTTGCGGTAGTAAGTGGATTTGCTTTTACGATGATTGTAATAATCGGGGTTTGTGTATTTCTTGGAATCAAAATAGATGAGTACTTAAATACCAGCCCACTCCTTACAATCATCTTTAGTGTCTTTGGTATATTTGCGGGTGTGTATAACTTGATTCGCAGTGTATCAAAACTGGAGGATTAATAATGGAACGAAATGATGCTTTTTATAAAACCTTTCCGTTTACTCTTCTAGCTGTTGTCATTATTAGTGCAGTACTATGGATTATATTTGGAAAAATGTATGGTATTAGTTACGCTCTTGGTGGAATGACAAGCATGTTTGGAATGAGCATGTTACACAGAAGTAGTAAAAAAGTTGTAGAAAGTGATAAAGTATCTGCTTCAAGATTAGCTACTAGAAATTACTTCTTTAGATATTTCTTTTATGCACTTGTATTATTTGTAGCAGGATATTTCCCAACACTAGATTTACTAACTGCAGGAATCGGTTTATTTATCTTCAAGATTGTATTTTATATAGTACTATTTGTTGAGAGTAGAGGTGAGAAACAAGATGTTTGATTTTTTAATGAGTTTACCACATGGATTACAAGCTTCCTTGATTATCACGTTAGTGATGATGATTGTTTTAACAATTGTAGGAGCGAAAGTAGCAAAGTTAAACACAGGTGATGTACCAACTGGATTTACCTTAATAATGGTACAGTTAGTAGAAATGGTAAATGAGAATCAACGTGATTTCTTTAAGAAACATTGGCGTACGTTCACACCATTACTATTTACGATATTGCTATACTTATCTTTAGCAAATACTGCAAGTTTATTTGGTCTTACAGCACCACTTTCAAACTTTGCAGTAGCAATTGGATTTAGTTTATTCGCATTCTTGAGTATTCAAATAAGTGCACTATTGATTAAACGTCCAAAACAAAGAGTTAAAGATTTAATGGACCCTCATTGGGCATTTACACCAATTAACTTAATTGGTGAAATCAGTACACCTTTCGCGATGGGATTACGTTTATTTGGGAACTTAATCAGTGGTAGTGTTATCGCAATCTTTATTTACAGTGTACTCGGATGGGCTGGAGTTCTTATCGGACCATTCTTACATGCGATATTTGATATCTTCTTTGGAATTGTTCAAGCGTATGTATATTATATGTTACTGTCTATATTCTTAAGTGGGGCAGTAGAAGACTAAAGGTATTACCTGGAAACAGATAAAATAAAACAAAAACTTTAATTTAAATATTAGGAGGAATTAACAAATGGCAGAATTTACAATGTTTTTCGCACAAGGTATGGCATATCTAGGTGCAGGGTTAGCAGTTTTAACTGGTATTGGGCCAGGAATTGGACAAGGTTACGCAGCTGGTAAAGCAGTAGAAGCTATCGGGAGACAACCTGAAGCAGTAGGATCTATCCGTACAGTAATGATTACAGGTCAAGCATTAGCAGAAACAACTGGTCTTTATGGATTATTAGTAGCATTCTTATTAATCTTTGCAACTGGACCTTGGAGTTAATAACATCAAAAATATTAGAGTATAAGGAGGGATTGAATTGGGTGAAATTATTCAATCTTTTGTACAAGAATCATTAGAATTCATTATTGATGTTTTTGGTGGGGATTCAGCAGAAGCTTTCCAACAAGTATTAATCCAAGTGATTTCGACAGTACTTCTATTCTTAGTAATTCGTTTCTTTTTCTGGAACAAAGTCACAGACTATCTAGAAGGTAGAAAAGAAGCAATGAGACAAGAATATGATGATGCAAAACATGCAAATCAAGACGCAGCTTTAAAAAGAGAAGAAGCTGTAAAAGAACTACACGACATCCGTCAAAGTTCAAAAGGTATTCTTGATGAAGCAAGAGCACGCGGTGGTGTTGAACGTAAAGAGATTATTGAAAAAGCGAAAGTAGATGCTAATAAACTAGTTGACGATGCTCACAAAGAAATTGAGAGTCAAATCGAAAAAGCTAAAAAAGATATTAATGATGAAATTGTTAGTGTTGCAACACTAATGGCTGAACAGATTATTAAGAAAGAAATCGATGAAACGAAACATAAGGAACTAATTAAAGAAATCTCAAAAGAGGTTGCTAATTAATGGGTTATGTTGCTTTTCAATACGCTGAAGCTTTATTTAGTTTAGCTTTAGAAGATAATCAAATCGATGACGTTATGAACAATTTTGTAGCATTTGTTGATGCACAAAATGATGAAGTAACAAAATTTCTTAATCATCCAAAAGTATCAAAAAATAACAAAAAAGAAGTTGTTGGTAACGTAATAACTAACAGTTTATTTAAGAACTTTGTATTTGTATTGATCGATAATTCACGTATTGATTACTTAAATGAATGTTTAAGTGAGTTTAAAGTGATTAATGATAATCAAAATAAAGTAATGAACGCAACTGTATATTCAAAAGAATTATTACCAATTTCAGATTTAAACAAGCTTAAAAACAATTTAGGTATGAAACATAATCGTAAAGTTAATATTGAGAATATTGTTGATCCATCTATTATAGGAGGACTACGTATTGAGTACGAAGGACATATATTAGATGAAACAATCAACAACCACTTACAAACTCTCAAGAATAACTTAACGAAATAGTTGAGGTGTAATTATGAGTAAAATCAACCCAGTTGAAATTAGTTCTTTGATCAAAGAACAAATCAAAAAATACGAAAAAGAAATCAAGACAGATAACATTGGTACCGTAATCAATGTTGGTGATGGGATTGCATTAGTTCATGGACTTGATAATGCAATGAGTGGAGAATTATTACTATTCCCAGGAGACGTATATGGAATGGTATTAAACTTAGAAACAGACCACGTAGGAGCAATTCTACTTGATGAATCTACTTCTGTAAAAGAAGGAGACGTTGTAAAAACTACTGGACGTATCTTAGAGGTACCTGTAGGAGACGCAATGATTGGTCGTGTAATTAATCCACTTGGACAACCAATTGATGGTATGGGTAAAATTGAATCTAGTAAAACACGTCCTATCGAGCAAAAAGCTCAAGGTGTTATGGCACGTAAAAGTGTTAACGAACCACTACAAACAGGTATCAAAGTTTTAGATGCTTTAGTACCAATTGGTAGAGGACAACGTGAGTTAATTATCGGGGACCGTCAAACTGGTAAAACAGCAATTACAATTGATACAATAATCAACCAAAAAGGGAAAGATGTTATTTGTATCTATGTGGCAATTGGACAAAAAGAAAGTACAGTTGCAAACGTATATGAGCAATTAAAACAACACGGAGCTATGGACTACTCAATTATCGTTAGTGCATCCGCTTCACAGCCTTCACCATTACTGTATTTAGCACCTTATGCTGGTGTAACAATTGGTGAAGAATTCATGTTCGCTGGAAAAGATGTTTTAGTTGTGTATGATGATCTAAGTAAACATGCCATCGCATACCGCGAACTTAGTTTACTACTTAGAAGACCACCAGGACGTGAAGCGTTCCCTGGAGACGTATTCTATTTACATTCTAGATTATTAGAAAGAGCTGCAAAGTTAAATGATGATTTAGGTGGAGGAAGTATTACTGCTTTACCTATCATTGAAACACAAGCAGGAGATATTAGTGCTTATATCCCTACAAACGTAATCAGTATCACAGATGGACAAATCTTCTTACAAAGTGATTTATTCCACTCTGGTGTACGTCCTGCGATTAACCCAGGATTATCTGTATCACGTGTAGGTGGTAGTGCGCAAATCAAAGCAATCAAAAAAGTATCAGGTACTCTACGTTTAGACCTAGCTGCTTACCGTGAACTAGAAGCGTTCACACAGTTTGGTAGTGATTTAGATGAAGCGACAAAAGCTCGTCTAGAACGTGGTAAACGTACAGTAGAAATCCTAAAACAAGGTCTACATCAAACAATGGATGTTGAAAAACAAGTTGTTAGTATGTTCTCTTTAATTAATGGATATCTAGATGACGTAAAAGTAGAAGACATCGTTCGATTTGAAAAAGAACTACACGACTTCTTTGCAAGAGATAATGAAGGTGCAGAAATATACGCTGAAGTTATTAAAACAAAAGAATTACCTGATCAAGAAAAGATTAAGAAAGTAATCAATAAATTCAAAAAATCATTTGTATAAGGTGGTGTTAAAATGGCTTCAATGAGAGAAATAAGATCCCGTATTAACGCAACCAAAAAAACATCTCAGATTACAAAAGCTATGCACATGGTTTCAGCTTCAAAACTAAAAAGAGCTGAAAAATCAATTAAAGGTTTTAGACCTTTAATGTATCGCTTACGCGAAATGATAGAAAGTCTTCTTGAACAAGATGACGTATCTCATCCTATGCTAAGTGAAAGAGAAGTTGATAAAACATGTTATATCATTGTTTCATCAGACCGTGGATTAGCGGGACCTTATAATTCAAGTATCTTTAAAGCATTTCAAACACATGTCAAAGAAAACCATAAAAGCAAGGATGAATTTGTAGTTGCAGCAGTTGGACATCGAGCGATGAGCTTTGCTAAAAGACACAAATACAATCTGTTAATCGAAGAACCAATAAATGTACGTGATGACGTCCAATTTATTGATTTTAAGAGTATTACAGATGAGTTCATTCATAGTTTCTTAAAAGGTGAAATTGACAAAATAATTGTTTTCTACAATCATTTTGTAAACACGATTACTCAAGAAGTAGATCAAAAACAATTACTACCGATTGTAAATGGTGCTTTAAAAGAAATAAAAGAACACAAAGACGACGTAGAAGAAGGCACAGTTAGGAAAATTTACAACTACGAACCAAGTCCTAACGCAATCATAAATCATTTATTACCAATGTATGTTGAGAATACATTGTATGGTTTTATTCTAGATGCAAAAGCAAGTGAACACGCATCAAGAATGACAGCAATGAAGAGTGCTACTGATAATGCTGAAGAGCTTATCGGAACATTACAACTTCACTATAACCGTGCTCGACAAGCTGCAATCACAAACGAGTTAACAGATATCATTGGCGGAGCCAATGCGGTTAACTAGAGGAGGAAATTATGAACAAAGGTAAAATCGTTCAAGTAATGGGAGCGGTAATCGATGTTAAATTTGATAACGAATTACCAGAGATAAACCATGCCCTTACTATAGATGTAAAACCTGAAGATAATAATGGTGTTGCTATTAAGTTAACACTAGAGGTATCTTTACACTTAGGGAATAATGTCGTGCGCACAATTGCGATGGATTCTACTGATGGTGTTGTTAGAGGAATGGAAACTCTTGATACAGGAGCTCCCATTACCGTACCAGTAGGTAACGCAACACTTGGAAGAATCTTCAACGTATTAGGAGAAGAAATTGATGGGAAAGATGCAGTATCGAAAGATGAACCACGCAGTGCTATTCACCGTCCTGCTCCTAAACTAGATGAACTAAGTAGTGAAGTTGAAATCTTAGAAACAGGTATCAAAGTAGTAGACCTATTAGCCCCATATATTAAAGGTGGTAAAATTGGTTTATTCGGAGGAGCCGGTGTAGGTAAAACGGTACTAATCCAGGAATTAATCAACAATATTGCCCAAGAACATGGTGGTATTTCAGTATTCGCTGGTGTAGGTGAAAGAACTCGTGAAGGAAATGACCTTTATTGGGAAATGACTGAATCAGGAGTTATCAAAAAAACAGCAATGGTCTTCGGACAAATGAATGAACCACCAGGAGCGCGTATGCGTGTTGGGTTAACAGGGTTAACTATGGCCGAATACTTCCGTGATCAAGAAAAACAAGATGTATTATTCTTCATTGATAATATCTTCCGTTTCACACAAGCTGGTAGTGAAGTATCTGCATTGTTAGGGCGTATGCCTTCAGCAGTAGGGTACCAACCTACTCTAGCTACAGAAATGGGGAAACTACAAGAAAGAATCACATCAACAAAAGAAGGATCAATTACATCAATCCAAGCGGTTTATGTACCTGCGGATGACTATACAGATCCAGCTCCAGCAACAACGTTTACCCATCTTGATGCAACAACCAACTTATCTCGTAAAATATCAGAAGAAGGTATCTACCCAGCAGTAGATCCACTAGCTTCAACATCAAGAGCATTAGCTCCTGAAATCGTTGGGGAAGAACATTACGATATCGCTCGTGAAGTTCAACGTACCATTCAACGTTACAATGAGTTACTTGATATTATCGCAATCTTAGGTATGGATGAGTTAAGTGAAGATGATAAATTAGTTGTACATAGAGCACGTCGTATTCGTCTATTCTTATCACAAAACTTCCATGTTGCAGAACAATTTACTGGACAAAAAGGATCATATGTACCGGTAGAAGAAACAATTAGAGGATTTAGAGAAATTCTTGATGGTAAACATGATAGTTTACCAGAAGATGCATTCCGTCTAGTTGGAAGTATTGATGATGTAATCAAAAAAGCAGAATCAATGAAATAAGGTGATGTTATGAAAATAAGTGTCGTAACTCCACATGGTGAGTTATACAATGAAGATATCGAATATGTAGTTGTATCTTCAAAAATGAATGGTGAGTTCGCAATTATGAAAGATCATATTCCAATTATTAGTAGTATTGATATTGGATATGTTAAAATGGTTCGCGATGAAAAAGAGTTATATACAGTAGTAATTAATGGTGTAGTGGAACACTCAAATAATATTATTAATGTAATCGCTCAAGAAGCACATGTTGGATTATCAAAAGATAGTGCACTAGATCATTTAAACACTGTTCGTAATGAAAGACTTGCTGAAAATAAAAGACGTAATGTCGATTTTGCTAAAGCTGAACGAGAGTTAAAGAAAAACATCAAGGATGCTAAAGCAGGAAAAATGTAACAGTTAAAAAGCCCTGAATTAAGGGCTTTTTTTGAATTCTTAACTTTTTCTTATATCACGTAAAGATATATTGATAACATACTCATTTACATATATAATGAAACTGCAAATAAAATAAAAGGCAAACCATTTCGAAAGAATGGGACGCAAAAGTATAGGGCTTCCAGATGATGCTTGCTATACCTGCATAATTTATTTAATCATTTAAAATAAACTATGCGCCTCATGCATAGTTTTTTTATTTAACAGAGGTGATTAAAATGAATCGATTACAAAAAAAACCATACGCATTTTTTATCAGTGCAATTGCTATATTAATTGTAGTTTCCTTTCTAGACAGAGGATTATTCCACTTCTTTGTGGATATGTTTACAGTCTTTATCGGTTTAACAATTTATGTTGTTGTTCTAAACTCACAAGTGTATGCAAAGAAGTCAGCGTTACTAGTGATTAGTGTAATATACTTATATGTTGCCTGTCTAGATTTAGCGCATGTATTAACCTTCTTCAATGTCTCTAATATCGGAGTTTCATTGAATCAGAGTTACTTACTATTTACGAGCGCAAGAGTATATGAAGTTGCTTCACTTGCCTTCTTATTTCTAGTAGTATGTAAAACAAGAAAACCTAATTACCTAGCTACACAAATAGCAGGTTCAACCATTTTTGTGTTGATTATGGTGCTAATACTAAGTGGTAATGCGGGTGATTTCTATATTGATGGAGAAGGGTTCACATTGTATGCACAAATAGTACATTATCTATCAGGAGCACTATATTTATTAGTGGCACTATTAATATATAAATCAAATTTAAAACTGAAATATCGAAATTTACTAGTGGCTGTATTTATAGTTAAGGCTATTTCACAACTAATATTTGTATTTCCATGGGGTGGAGAAAGTATTGAGACCATTTCTATGCTACTTAGATTTCTATCATATGGTGGTTTGTATGTTGTATTTATAAGAGAAGTGGTACAAGACCCTTACAGCAATGTATATGCAATCTTTGAGACAAAGGAAAAAGAACTGCTTACTTTGTCAGAAAGAGATAGTTTAACTGGAATCTATAACCATTCATTAACTTTCAAAAACATTGAAAAGATGATTCAACAAATCGGAACGAAATACAAAGAACTATGTGTGATTCTTTTTGATATTGATAACTTCAAGCAAATTAACGATTCTTTTGGACATATAAAAGGAGATGAAATGCTTGTAACATTTACATCAATCCTTGAAAATATACAATATAAAGAAAGAATGGTTGGTAGATATGGTGGAGATGAGTTTGTTCTTGCTTTACCAGATTGTAAGGAACATAATATCGAAGTACTGTTTGAATACATAAATAAAGCACTTGAAAAAGTAGCTATAGAGAATGGTGTGCATATCACATTTAGTGCAGGTGTAGTATTATGGCATATGGGTGATAATGCAACAGATCTTATACGAAAAGCAGATATCAAAATGTATGAGTCGAAGAATAAAGGAAAGAATCAATATGCAATATGGCAACAAAGTTATAAGCAAAAATAGCACTGAAAAGTGCTATTTTTTATTTGCTTATTTATAAGATTAATGGCCTTATTTAGAGAAGTAATAGGGTTTCCTATTTGAAACCTTATTTATAATAATTCTTATTTATAACATTAATTAGAAGTTTTATAATTTTGTTTGCATATTCATAATTTAGAGTATATTATGGTCCTGTAAAAAAAATTAAGGAGTGTATTATGAAACGAATAATTGTTTCGCTACTTACAGTAGTAGCGGTGTTCACGCTAGCAGCGTGTGGAAAAGAAGAAGATGTTGTGAATATTTATACAACAAGACATTACGATAGTGATGAGTTGTTGTATGAACAATTTACTGAAGAGACAGGGATTAAAGTGAATGTGGTTGTTGATAAGGCACCAGCGTTGATAGAAAAAATAAAAGCAGAAGGTGAAACACCACAAGCAGATATTTTCTTTACAGCTGATTCTGGATACTTAGCTTTAGCGAAAGATAATGGTATTTTCGAAGAAGTTACGAGTACAACATTATCAAATAACATTCCAGATAAATATAAGGATTCAGATAACATGTGGTTCGGATTAACAAAAAGAGCTCGTGTATTTCTATATGATATGGCAGTTGATCCTACAGGATTAACATATGAGAATGTAACAACAATGTTTCCAAATGATATCATTGTTCGCTCATCATCAAACATTTATAACCAGTCATTGGTTGCGTCAATGATTGATATCATGGGAGAAGTTGAAGCTCAGAACTGGGTAAATGATTTAGTAGATAACTTTGCAAGAGTACCAGAAGGTAATGATCGCGAGCAAGCTGTAGCGATTACTGAAGATGTTGCATCAATTGCGATTGCTAACTCTTACTACTATGGAAAACTTGTAAATGAAACTGATACGACTAGTAAGTACTATGGAGTTAGTGAACAGGTAGGAATTTACTTCCCTAATCAAGGGGAGAATGAAAGTGGAGTGCATATCAATATTAGTGGCGCAGGAGTTATAAAGAATGCGAAAAATGTGGATAACGCTATTACACTTATTGAGTACTTGTCTGAAGTAGAAGCACAAGAAAGCTTCTCTGCAACTAATTATGAGTTTCCAGTGAATGCATCAGCAACTACAAGTCCATTATTACAAGGTTGGTTAGATGCACAAAATATTACTGAGTTAAAAGAACAAAATCTAAATATTGAAGTATTAGGGGAGTATAACCAAGAAGCTGTTTTACTTATGACAAATGCTTTATGGGATAGCCCAAGTCATTTAGAATAAAAAGAGAGTTTTCTCTCTTTTTCAGATAAGGAGGAGTAATATGAATCGAATTCATCAATTTATAAGAAATCGTAATGATAGAAGAATATTTATTACAGTATTAAGTGTTACAAGTCTTTTTATATTATCTCCAGTTTTACAGATTGTAATTCGATCACTATCTGTCAACTCCGCATACTTAAATGCTCTTTCGAGCTCTGGTTTACTACTTGAAGGGGTTATAAATACTTTTGAACTAGTAATAAAGGTAGGTGTTTTATCCTCAATCGTAGGATTTGTGTTAGCCTACTATATTACGATGTATGAAGTGAAGTTTAAAAGAGTGATAAATGTTTTATTGATTATTCCTTTAGCAATTCCCGTATATGTAGCAGCATATACATATACGGGGATCTTCCATAACTATCCATTTTTAGAAACGATTTTTCGAAGTGATTTCTTGATGGATGGAGCTGTATTTATCTATGTATTGTTTCTCTACCCATATGTATATATTGCGAGTAAGTCCTACTTATCAAAGAATTTAACAGAATATATTGAATCAAGTAGGACATTAGGAATGTCAAGATTTCATATCTTTAGAAGAATCATTCTTCCATTATCAAGACCGGTTATAATTGGATCAGTACTTTTTGTTTTGTTTGAAACACTATCTGATTTTGCGGTTGTGGAATACTATGGTGAACTAACATTGTCTAGATATATTAATATCGCTTGGTTTAATCAAGGTGACATAGCTACAGCTAGCCGATTAGCTGTATATATACTATTCATAATGTTTATTCTAATATTTGTTGAACGTCTTCAAAGAAGACATAAGAAGTTCGCAGATTCCAGAATTACTCATAAACCCTTCACACCCTATAAAAATAAAGGGTTTGGGAAATTATTGCAGATGTCTTTTATGGGAGTTATAATTCTCTTTGGGACAATCCTTCCTATATATACAATGATTAAATCTGCATATATAAATAGAGGATATATCGAGAGATTAGATCTATTTGAAATTATGTATAATACCTTGTTAGTAACATTGATATCTATAATAGCAATTATCGTGTTAGCGGTATTAATAAGTACTATAGTAAATTACTTGAAAGGAACAAAAAAACAAGTTCTTTCCAGTTTGATGGTTATAGGGTACTCAATTCCTTCGATGGTACTTGCCTTAGGTGTATACCTACTGTATATTCGTATTGATAAGACATTGTATCCAATCTTCAATAATATGTTCTTTACATCATCAATTATTGTAATAGTAATAGGATTTGTCTTAAAGTTCTTTTCAATAGGATACTCAAACCTAATGTCTGCTTATCAGAAGATTGACAAAGGATTATTAGAGAGTTCCGAAGTACTTGGTGAAAACAAGTTAATGACGTTATTTAGAGTGAATATCCCACTACTTAAAAAGAGTATTTCAGGGATTGCAATTATACTCAGTATTGACATGATGAAAGAACTGACGATAGTCTATAGTTTAAGACCATTTAACTTTAAAACATTGTCAACAGAAGTGTATCGATACGCAGGAAACGAAATGGTCGAGATTGCTGCGTTTCCATCCTTAATAATTATATTTATATGTACGATATTAGTAATAGTATTAGAAGGAGGTGTTACCTTTGTTAAAAATAGAAAATCTTAGTTTTAGTTATAATCAAAGAGATCACGTTATAAAAAACTTCAATTTGAGTTTAGATAAAGGAGAAATCGTTGCTATTAAAGGACCTTCAGGTTGTGGAAAATCAACTATTCTCAGACTCATTGCTGGCTTAGAAAAAAGACAAGAAGGTAATATCTATATTAATAACCAATTAGTAAATACAGTTCCAACACATAAAAGGAATGTAGGTTTTGTCTTCCAATCACTAGCTGTATTTCCACATCTCACTGTGTTTGATAATATTGCCTTTGGGTTGAAGAACTTATCGAAAAAAGAGAAAAAAGATCTCGTAAATGATATTGCCGAAAAAGTAGAGGTAACTGAAATTCTTGATAGATATCCTCATGAAATAAGTGGAGGACAAAAACAACGTGTTGCGATTGCCAGAAGTCTTATTGTAAAACCAAACATTCTATTACTAGATGAACCTTTCACCGCATTGGATGAGGATTTAAAACAACATGTAAGACAGGATATAAGAAGGATTCTTGAGTCTTTTAAAATCACAACAGTATTGGTAACACACGATAGTAAAGATGCAATAGGGCTTAACGCAAGAATCGTGAATTTATAATTAAAACACACTCTTTTCATAGTGTGTTTTATTTTTTTAATATTCTATATATCGCTTTATTAAGACGTTAATGGTACAAATGAATGCAAAATCATTTGACATTCAAAATAAATGTTTGTATGATAACGGTGAAGGAGGCGAGGACATGATAGGAAATAAGATTTGTTTCTTCAAAAGCTTAGAATCAACGAATAGTTACATGAAAGAGCATCTTTCTACTTTTAAAGATGGTGACATTATATGTGCTGAAGTTCAGACAGCAGGAAAAGGTAGAAGATCCAATATTTGGTTGAGTAACAAAGGTGATTTACATATGAGTCTTTTTCTTGATAATACAGTGAGAAAGGATTCGTTATTTGATGTGATGTTGCTAATTACAAATACATTAATTGAAGTCTCTAAGAAGTATAGTATTGATGCGAAAATTAAGTATCCAAATGATATTGTTGTTGGAAAGAAGAAAATTGCAGGGATCTTGATTGAGAGAATAATAGGTGAACAAGATAACTTCATTGTTGGAGTAGGGTTCAATGTAGTAACAGAAGACTTCTCTCGTATACACAAAAAAGGTACCAGTATTATGATGGAGACAAAGACTACCTATGACTATCGTGATATCCTTCAGGATTTTATACACATCTACAATGATTTGAGTGAATGTTTATCTTGTGATTTATATAATTCATATCTTGAGAACAATGTTATAGTGGGGAAAACTATATTACATAATAATGAAAATTACTATGTTAAGACAATTAACCTGGAAGGTAAAGTTGTGCTAGTAAAGGCTGAACAGGAGTATGCATTGCATATGAATGAAATTACATTTAAGGAGTATTACAACTATGAAGACTAGAGATTTAACAATGATAGCCATGTTCCCAGCTTTGATGGGAGCAACAGCGGGGATTAGTATACCGCTTTTTAATTTACCACCAATTACACTTCAGACATTTTTTGTATTATTAGCCGGATTGGTTCTTGGACCAAAAAAGGCCGCGATAAGTATGATGATATATTTAATTATCGGAGCGATTGGGATACCTGTGTTTAGTGGTTATCGTGGAGGATTAGAAGTTTTAACTGGATTTAGTGGAGGATTCTTAGGTGGGTTCGTTGTTGCAGCATTCTTTGTTGGGTTTATGAAAACTGGAAACTTTATAAATAACGAAAAAGTAGCACTAATCCCAATATTGATAGTGGCATCATTAATCATTTATATGTGCGGAGCTGCATATATTGCATTTTTAACAAAAGGTAGTTTTTGGCTAATTCTAGGTGGATTCTACTTATATTTCGTTGGAGATTTACTGAAAATAGTAGCTGTTACGTATGTATATGCACGCATACGTAGTTCAATAACGTATGAGTACGCGTAAATATGAAAACTTACACATTCGTTTGAAGTTCAAAATAAATTGACTTTGTAAGTAAAATCACGTAAAATGTGATTATATTTTTATAAATTAGGAGGAAATTATGATATTTGAGAAATTAGTAGATATTATCGTTGAAGAATTAGGATGCGATAAAGAAGAAGTAAAATTAGAAGCAAATTTAAATGATGATTTAGGTGCTGATAGTTTAGACGCAGTTGAATTAATCATGGCAATAGAAGATGCATTTGAAATCAGTGTAAGTGATGAGGCAGCTCAAACATTAACTACTGTAGGTAAAATCGTTGAATTTATCGAAGGTGAGAAGTAAAGATTTTCTCATGAAAATCTTTACTATTTTTTTTATAAAACAATTCTTTGAACATCAAAGTAACGGAGGATGCATATGGACTTAAGACAAATTAAGAATCTTATGAAAGAATTTGAGGATTCAAAAATTCATAAGTTGGAAATAAATGATAAAGAGTTTAGTATTAAACTCGAAAAAGAAGCGATAACTTATTCAAATTCTCCTTCCGCACCAACTACTGTTGTGGCTGCCCCAGCAGCCACTTCTGAGGTAGTTGAACGTGTGCAGGAAGAAGAACCACAAAACCTGAATGTATTAGTGAAAGCACCACTAGTAGGTACTTTCTATGAAAGTCCTTCACCAGATGCAAATGCATTTGTGCGAGTTGGGCAGAAAATAAGTAAAGGTGATACTTTGTTTATCGTTGAAGCAATGAAAGTAATGAATGAAATAACTGCACCTGTAAATGGCACAATCGTGAAGATCAATGTTAGTGATGCAACGATGGTTGAGTATGGCCAAGTTGTAATGGAAATTCAAGAATAATGTTCCAAAAAATATTAATCGCTAATCGTGGTGAAATTGCAGTTAGAATTATTCGTGCTTGTAAACAACTTGGTATTGAAACTGTAGCTATCTACAGTGAAGCAGATAAAACAAGTCTTCATACACAGTTAGCTGATGAGGCTGTTTGTGTAGGAGGAAATAAAAGTAGTGAGTCGTACTTGAATATGGAAAATATTATTACGGCCGCTATCAACAAAGGAGCTGAAGCTATTCATCCTGGTTTCGGCTTTTTAAGTGAAAATGCTAGATTCGCTGAACTATGTATTGAATGTGGTATAAGATTTATTGGTCCAAAAGGTGAAGTAATTAATAAGATGGGGAATAAATCAAGAGCACGTGAAATCATGATTGAAGCTGGAGTACCAGTTGTACCTGGTAGTGAAGGAAAACTTGATAGTATTGAAGAGGCGAAAGAACTTGCTGAGGAAATTGGATATCCTGTGTTAATAAAAGCTTCCGCCGGTGGTGGAGGACGTGGTATGAGAGTAGCGTATACTCAATCAGAGTTTGATACTGCGTATGAGACTGCAAAATCAGAAGCTAAGAACGCATTTGGGGATGATACGATGTACCTTGAAAAATACGTCATTAATCCTAAACATATTGAGTTTCAGATTATAGCTGATAAATATGGGAATACTGTTCACCTTGGTGAACGTGATTGCTCGATTCAAAGACGTAATCAAAAAGTGATTGAAGAAGCACCAAGTTTGATTGATGATGATTTACGTAAGCGTATGGGTGATGCTGCAGTAAATGCTAGTAAGGCTGTAAACTACGAGAATGCAGGTACAATAGAATTTCTTGTAAGTGATAATCAATTCTATTTCATTGAAATGAATACACGTATACAAGTGGAACACCCTGTAACTGAAATGGTAACAGGGATTGATATTATTAAAGAACAAATCAAAATCGCTGGTGGAGAACAATTAAGTTTTACACAAGAAGATGTTGAGTTAAAAGGGCATAGTATTGAAGTAAGGATTAATGCAGAAAACCCAAAAGAAAACTTCAGACCAGCTCCTGGGAAAGTAGACTTACTACATGTTCCTAGTGGACATGGGGTTCGATTTGATAGTTTTATCTACACAGGTTACTCTATAAGCCCGTTTTATGATTCGATGATGGGTAAAGTAATCGTTCATGGAAACACCAGAGAAGAGGCAATAAACAAGATGAAAGCTACACTCGATGAACTGATTATTAGTGGAGTTGGGAACAACAGAGAATTTTGTAATAAGATTTTGGAAAATAGTGATTATGTAAAAGGAAACTTTGATACAGGGTTTATCCCTAAGTATCTCGATACTCTTTTAGGATATGATGACTAATGAATGATCTAGTTAATGCGTTTAATAAACGTAAAGTAGCCAGAGAAAAACAAACTCAGGCAAAACACAATTTTCCAAAAAATACAAAAATTTATGTTCCAAAAGGTCTTTATGAGAAATGTCCAAAATGTAAAGAAACAGTAAGTATGAAACTAATGGTTGAAGAGAAATTTATTTGTAATCATTGTGGAGAACACTTCCGTATGAGAGCAATTGATCGTATCAATATCACAGTTGATACAGGTTCATTTATAGAAAAAGGGTTAGGGTATATTACACTAAACCCACTATTCCAAGATGGATATGATGAAAAAATCAAACAAAACCAAAACAAAACAAGTTTAGACGAAGCGTATATCTATGGATATGCAAGAATTAATGGTGATCCATGTGTTGTAGGAGTAATGGATAGTTACTTCCTGATGGGTAGTATGGGGAGCGTTGTAGGTGAAAAGGTTACAAGATCTTTTGAGTACGCAATCTATAAGAAATTACCAATGATTATTTTTACTGCGTCAGGTGGAGCACGTATGCAAGAAGGTATTTTTAGCCTTATGCAAATGGCGAAAACATCTGCGGCGGTACTAAAACACAGTGAACAAGGATTGCTTTACATTAGTGTACTAACTCATCCAACTACAGGTGGAGTTACAGCGAGTTTCGCATCTTTAGGTGATATAACACTAGCGGAACCTGGTGCCTTAATTGGTTTCGCAGGTCCTCGTGTAATTGAACAAACAATCAATCAAAAACTCCCAGAAGGATTCCAACGTAGTGAGTTCTTAGAGGAAAAAGGTTTTGTTGATTTAGTTGTGAGAAGAAGTAATATGAAACAAACTCTAAGTAAACTCCTAGAGTTTCATAGGAGGTATTAGATGAATATTCTGGATAAAGAACGTAAGTTAAAAGAACTCGAAAGTAAACTAACAGAATTAGATAATGAGACATTAATAGAAAAGATAAAAGAAGAAATCGCAAAATACAAACATGATACCATGACGAACTTAAACGCATGGGATCGTGTACTATTAGCACGTCATCAAGAACGTCCTACAGCTTGTGATTTTATTAACTATATCTTTGATGATTTTATTGAACTTCATGGAGATCGTTCATACCGTGATGACAAAAGTATTGTTGGTGGGATTGGGAAAATTAACAACATCCCAGTCACAGTTATCGCCCAACAAAAAGGGAAAAATTTAGAAGAGAACTTAGTACGTAATTTTGCGATGCCTCATCCTGAGGGATACCGTAAAGCGTTACGTTTAATGAAACAAGCAGAAAAATTCAACCGTCCAATTATAACGTTCATTGATACACCAGGAGCATATCCTGGGTTAGGTGCAGAAGAAAGAGGACAAGGTGAGGCAATCGCTAAAAACTTACTCGAGATGTCTGCATTACATGTACCGATTATTGCAATTGTAATTGGTGAAGGTGGAAGTGGTGGAGCACTAGCTTTAGGAGTAGCAAACAAAGTCTATATGCTAGAAAACTCAATCTACTCTATTTTAAGTCCAGAAGGGTACGCAACAATCCTATGGAAAGATTCAACACTTGCTGAAAAAGCAGCTGAAGTAATGAAGTTAACAAGTTATGATTTAGAAGAGATGGGAATTATTGATGGAATAGTACAAGAACCTGTCGGTGGAGCCCATTACAATAAAGAGGCAACTTATGAATCAACAAGAAAAGCAATTATAAATGAGTTACAACAATACAAAACAATGACTCATTTAGAAATTAGAGAATCACGAATCAAAAAATTTAGAGATATCGGATTCTTCCAACGTTTCAACTACGAAAACTTAGGAGGTGCAAAACGTTGAATTATACAAAAATATTAGGTACAGGATCATACGTACCAAGAACAGTATTAACAAACGATGATTTAAAACAATTTGTCGAGACATCAGATGAATGGATTAGCTCAAGAACAGGAATTAAGAAAAGACATATTGTAACAGATGAATATACAATTGATTTAGCTTATGAAGCATCATTAAAAGCAATTGAAGCTTCAAATCTAGATAAATCAGAAATTGATCTATTAATTGTAGCAACAGTAACACCAGACAACATGTTTCCAGGTGTAAGTCAATTACTACAAGCAAGACTTGGATTAGAAAGAATTATGGCATTTGACGTAAATGCAGCATGTAGTGGATTTGTGTATGTACTAAATATCGCAGACAAAATGATCAAAAGTGGTGCATATAAGAACGCATTAATTGTTGGAGCTGAAACACTTACTCGATTAACAGATTGGCGCGATAGAAACACATGTGTATTATTCGGTGATGCTGCAGGAGCAATGGTTATAGGAAAAAGTGATGAAGACCACATCAAGGACGTAATTTGTGGAAGTATGGGAGATACAGAAGGATACTTAATCTGTAATAACGTAGATATTAAAGATCCAAGTGTAAATAAAAAAAGCACTCAAGATCACATTCATATGAATGGTAGAGAAGTATTTAAATTCGCTACAAGAATCATGCCAGGAACCATAAGAGAACTACTTGAAAGAAACAACTTATCTTTAGATGATTTAGACTATATCGTAGCACACCAGGCTAATGAAAGAATTATCGATAAAGCTGCAAGAGACCTTGATTATCCAATGGAAAAAATGTATCTTAATATTAGTGAATACGGGAACACATCAGCAGCAAGTGTACCACTAGCTATTGATGAAGCTATCCGTACGAATAAATTAAGAAAAGGTGACTTGTTTGCAACCGTAGCCTTCGGTGGAGGATTTACATACGGTGGAGCAATCATCAAATTATAGGAGGATAACATGAGTGAATTACTAGAAATTTTAGGGACAGAATACCCAATCTTACAAGGTGGGATGGCAAATATTGCTACACATCAACTTGTTGCTGCAGTAAGTGAAGCTGGCGGATTTGGAATCTTGGCTTCAGGTGGTTGGGATGCTGAAAAAGTTAGAGAAGAAATTAAGAAAACAAGAGAATTAACAAACAAACCATTTGGAGTAAACATTATGCTAATGAGTCCCCATTCAGAGGCAATTAGTGATATGGTTATTGAAGAAGATATAAAAGTTGTAACTACAGGTGCTGGTAACCCTGGTATCTATATGGAAAAATGGCATAACGCAGGAATCAAAGTAATTCCTGTTGTACCAAGTGTATCGTTAGCAAAACGCCTAGAACGTAATGGTGCAGACGCACTAATCGTTGAAGGGACAGAAGCAGGAGGACATATTGGAGAAATCACGACATTCACACTAGTACCACAAGTATGTGATGCAGTTAATGTACCTGTCATCGCCGCAGGTGGAATTGCGGATAGCCGTGGATTCGATGCTGCAGTTTGCTTAGGTGCAAGCGGAGTACAAATTGGGACAGTATTACTAGCCTCTCATGAATGCCCAGTTCATGAAAACTACAAAAACAAAGTAGTAAAAGCAAAAGATACTGATACAGTAGTAACAGGTAGAGGAACAGGTGCTCCTGTACGTGTTATCAAGAATAAAATGTCACGTAAATATTTAGAACTTACAAAGGAAAAAGACGTTGATTTAGAAGAAATGGAAAAACTTACTTTAGGATCATTAAGTAAAGCTGTTTATGACGGTGATATGCACGGTGGTTCTATTATGGCTGGACAAAGTGCTGGACTAGTAAAAGAAATCCGTTCTTGTAAAGAAATCTTAGATGATATCTATCTAAACTCAAAACGTTATAAAGGTATTCTTTAATGAAAAAAGCCTTTATGTTTTCTGGGCAAGGTTCACAATACGTTGGTATGTGTGAAGAGTTATATAACGAATATGAATCAGTAAGAAATATTTTTGAAAAAGCATCATTAATATTAGATTTTGATGTAAAGGAAATTATGTTTAATGATGAAGAAAAGTTAAATAATACACTATATACTCAACCATTAATGTATGTAATGTATGCAAGTATTTTAGAAGTATTAAAAGAGAAAAACATTACATCGGATTATACACTAGGTTTATCGTTAGGTGAATATGGAGCGTATTTAGATAGTAATGTATATACTTTTGAAACAGGACTAAAACTAATCCAAAAACGTGCAAAATTTATGGCGAAAGCCGCTGAAAATACACAAGGATTAATGAGTGCTATTTTAGGTATGGATACCAAAGTGTTAGAGGAGATTTTAGACTCTATTAATGGTTATGTAAAAATAGCAAACTACAACACCTATGGACAACTCGTAATAAGTGGTGAATCAAACGCAGTAATGAAAGCCAACGAAATTGCATTAGAGAACGGTGCAAAGCGAGCAATTCTACTAAATACAAGTGGACCATTCCATACGGATTTAATGCTTAGTGCAAGAGAAAGTTTAGGTGCTTACTTATATGAAGTAAGGAAAGAAATAAAAGAACCTACAAAGCCTTTATTACTAAATACAACGGGTGATTTCTACACTGAAAATATTAATGAAAACATGGAATTACAAGTAACAAACAGTGTTCGTTTCTATCAAGAAATTGAAAAGCTTCTAGAAACAGGAGTTACTACCTTTATTGAAATAGGACCTAAGAAAACACTATGTAGCTTTGTAAAGAAAATTAATCGTAAAGTAACAATTCTCAACGTAGAAGATGTAAGTTCTTTACAAAAAACAATCCAAAAGTTGGAGGAATAACTATGAGTATGAAAAATAAAACAGTAGTAATTACTGGTGGAAATACAGGAATTGGACGCGAACTAGCAATTGCATTCGGAATGAAGAAAGCTAATGTTGTCGTGAACTATATCGTAAATGAAGAAGCAGCAGTTGAAACAGTATCACATATCGAAAACTTAGGTGGGAAAGCACTAAAAGTATTTGGTGATGTAACAAAACTATCCGATTGTGAAAACATCATTAAGGAAGCAACATCGGAGTTTAAAAAAGTTGATATTCTTATTAATAATAGTGGTATCACACGCGATAACTTAATTATGAGAATGAAAGAAGAAGACTTTGATTCAGTTATTGATGTAAACCTAAAAGGTACTTGGAACATGTGTAAAAGTGTAACAAGACATATGATGAAAAACAGAACTGGACGTATCATCAATATTAGTAGTGTTGTTGGTATTATGGGGAATGCAGGACAAAGTAATTACGTTGCATCAAAAGCAGGAATCATCGGTTTAACAAAATCACTTGCAAAAGAATTTGGATCAAGAAATATTACTGTAAATGCAGTTGCTCCAGGTTTTATTGAAACAAAAATGACAGACGTTTTACCTCAAGACGTAAAAGAAAACTATATGAAGCAAATTCCCCTTGGAAGATTTGGTTCACCAGAAGATATCGCAAATGCATGTATCTTCTTAGCTTCAGATAAAGCATCATACATTACAGGACAAGTCCTAAGTGTAAACGGTGGAATGATTTAATGAATATCAAACCATTAACAATCAATGGAAAAACTATCAAGTTTCCCATCATCCAAGGTGGAATGGGAATTAGAATTAGTTTAAGCAAACTAGCTAACGCTTGTATAAATAGTGGGATCGTAGCCACAATAAGCGCAGCACAAGTAGGGTTCTTAAAAAAGGGATTTAGGAAAGACCCTTTACATACAAACTTTGAAGCTTTAACAGAAGAAATCACAAAAATTAGAAATGAAAATCCGAAAGGTGTACTCGGTGTCAACCTTATGCACGCAATAAATGACTATGACAAGTATGCTAGGTTCTTAGCTACTCAAGATATTGATTTTATTATTAGTGGGGCTGGATTACCTGTTGATTTACCTGAATACATCAAAGACACAAAAGTAAAAGGTGCTTTTATAGTTTCAAGCGGTAGAGCTGCAAAAATCTTACTTCGCAAATGGGACAGAGGGTATGACTATATGCCTGAATTCATTGTATGTGAAGGACCACTCGCTGGTGGACATTTAGGATTCTCTAAAGAAGATTTTGAATCAGGAAATATTAAAAACTTAGAAGATATCGTAAAAGAAACAAAAGAAGTAGTCGCACCATTTGAAGAAAAGTATGGAAAACACATTCCAATAATTGCTGCCGGTGGAGTTCATGATGGACACGATATGGCTAAAATGATCATAGCTGGTAGTGACGGAGTACAAATCGCCACAAGATTTATCGCTACATATGAATGTGATGCAAGTGATGAGTACAAAGAAATGATTGTAAATGCAAAAGAAGAGGACATCGTACGTGTTGCAAGTCCAGCTGGATTACCAGGTAGAGCAGTTAAGAATTTCTTAACAAAACACCTCGAAAAAGCGAACCTAAAAGTCAACTATTGTGTAAACTGTCTAAAGACTTGTAAAAAACAAGGAATTCCATATTGCATTACTGAGCAACTTGGTAATAGTGCAAGTGGAGATAACAAAGGATTAATCTTTACAGGAGCAAAAGCTCACTTGATTAAGAAAATAGAATCAGTTGATGAAATCGTAAAACGTATCATCGCTGAATGTAAAAACGATTTAATGTTAGTTGGAGGGAACTAGTATGAAAAGAAGAGTAGTAGTTACAGGTATTGGTGCAATATCCCCAATAGGTAACGACGCAAGAACAATGTGGGATAATGCCAAACAAGGTGTTAATGGTATTGATCACATTACAGGATTTGACACGGAAGGAAATATTGTTAAAATTGGTGGAGAAATCAAAGGATTTGATTTTGTTGAATACTTTGGTAGAAAGCAATTGAAACGTATGGACCGTTTTGTGCAATTTGCTATGATTGCTACAAAAGAAGCAATGACAGATGCGAACTTAGATCTAGATAATGAGGATAGAGATAGAATCGGTGTCTTCTATGGTAGTGGAATTGGTGGTTTAGAAACAATCGCAAGTGAAGAAGATAAAGCACAGAAGAGAGGATACGATAGAGTATCACCTTACTTCATTCCTAGCGCTATAATTAATATCGCCGCAGGACAAATCGCAATTGAATACGGGTTAAACGGTATGGCTACATGTGCAGTTACTGCTTGTGCAAGTGCAACAAATAGTCTTGGTGATGCTTTTAGAAGTATTCGTGATGGATATCACGATGTAATTGTAACTGGTGGAGCAGAAGGTAGTTTAATACCTCTTGGTCTTGGTGGATTTAGTGTAATGCAAGCTTTAAATAAATCAAATGATCCATCGTGCGCTTCTATCCCATTTGATAAAAATAGAAGTGGATTTGTTATGGGTGAAGGTGCAGGTACATTAATTTTAGAAGAATATGAACATGCCAAAGCTCGTGGTGCGAAAATATATGGTGAAGTTGCCGGATACGGTGCAACTTGTGATGCATATCATATCACTGGACCTGATCCAGAAGCGAAAGGTGCAATGAAATGCATGTTAAACGCTATAAGTGATGCTGGATTAAAACCTGAAGATGTTGATTATATCAACGCACATGGGACTTCAACACCACTAAATGATAAAACTGAAACACTCGCTATTAAAAAAGCGTTCAACGAACACGCTTATAAATTGAATGTTTCATCTACAAAAAGTATGACAGGGCACTTACTTGGGGCTTCAGGTGCTATTGAAGCAATCTTCGCTTTACTAGCAACAAGAGATAACTTCGTGCCACCGACAATTAATACAAAAGAATTAGATGAGTTATGCGACTTGAATTATACTCTTTCAAGTGGTATAAATAAAACTGTTGATGTTGCCATCTCAAATAGTTTAGGTTTTGGTGGACATAACGCAACAGTGCTATTTAAGAAATTATAAGGGAGTAAGAGAAATGCAGTTAAACAGTAATCAAATACAAGAAATTATACCTCATAGATATCCATTTCTATTAGTTGACAAAGTTATTGAAATGGAACCGGGGAAATATTGTAAGGCAATTAAAAATATTAGCGCGAATGAAATGCAATTTATGGGACATTTTCCACAAGAACATGTTATGCCAGGAGTATTAATTGTAGAAGCATTAGCGCAAGCTGGAGCAATAATTATCCTTTCTTTAGAAGAGAATAAAGGAAAAATTGCGTATTTCGCAGGAATCGACAAATGTAAATTTAAGCAAAAGGTAGTTCCTGGTGATCAACTTGAATTAGAGGTTGAAATCATCAAACAAAAAGGACCTATTGGTATTGGAACTGCAAAAGCTATCGTAAATGGTAAAGTAGCAGTTACCGCAGAACTGAAGTTTGCAGTAGGTAAATAGAACTAGAGAAATCTAGTTCTTTTTTTTATGACCCACATATTATTTATACATTAGTCTATATTTAATAAATAATAGTATGATATACTATACATAGTATAGAAGAGAGGTGGGTACACTGGAAAAGTTAGCTAAATTGTTGAATCAATTTGATGAAGCAAAAATCCTTGATGTGGGAACAGGGACAGGTAACTTTATAGCTCTAATTACATCTGTATATAAAGAATATGATTCTATTGTCGGGATTGACACAACAGAAGGAGTTCTTGATTTAGCAAGAAAGAACTTCAATGATGATAGAGTTGTTTTTAGACAGATTGATGGAAGAAAAACAGATTACCCTGATAACTATTTTGATATTGTATGTTTATCAAATAGTCTACATCATTTAAGTAATGTTAAAGAACTCTTTAAAGAAATGTCTAGAATCGTAAAGAAAGATGGAATTATCATAGTAGCAGAAATGATAAGTAATGATTTAACTAGTAAACAAATCAGTCACTTAAAAATCCATCACTTTGCTGCGAAAACAGATCGTTTACTTGGAGATACTCATAACGAAACATACACAGAAAATGAAATTGAACAAATACTAAAAAAAGAAACCGAACTACAAGTTTCTAAGTCATGGATTCTAAAAGTATTAGGTTCAAATGAAGAAGATTTACCAGACCGATTTACTTGGTTTGAGGACACAGTTTCACGTTTAATTAATCGAGTTCCAAAGGAATTACAGACAGAAGATTTACAACAAGAAGGAAATGAAGTAGTTAAATACATTAGAGAACATGGTTTTGAATCATGTCCGACGAAGATTATGGTGATGAAAAAATGAAACTATTGAAGATATTCGACAACAGACGTACAAAAATTGGGTCACAACCCATTATCTACAGAAACGCTGTGAGAGCCATTATTATGAAGAAAGATAAGATACTATTGGTATACAGTGAAACATCGAAGGAGTTCAAGTTTCCTGGTGGAGGAATTGAACGTGATGAATCAAAAGAAGTTGCTTTAAAACGTGAAGTTTTAGAAGAGGTAGGACACGTAATTAAAAGTGTAAATGAATCATTAGGATATACAGACCAAATCTATAATGATATTTACGATGATGAGAAGTATTTCTATCAACGTAGTTATTACTATTTCTGTGAAGTAGAAGATGAGTATGTTGGAATGAAATTAAGTGAATCTGAAATCGCTCTGAGGTTTCTACCTAAATGGGTAACACTAGATGAAGCAATTAGAATCAATACACTAAAAGTAGAAACAAACAACGAGTTCCCATGGACTGAAAGGGAATTATACGTAATGAAATTACTGAAGGAGATGAAACCATGAGAGGGTTCGAGAAGGCAAAAGGATATGAAGATTTAGAAATCCTAATTCCTGTGCGCTCAACAAAAAAGAGTGCTGGTTATGATTTTGCATTAATAGAGGAAACAGTTATCCCTGCAGGAAAAATTGTATGGGGGAAAACAGGACTGAAATCATATATGGCGGATGATGAAGTATTATTCATTTATCCAAGAAGTTCATTAGCTAGAAAAAGAGGTTTGATGTTGTCAAACAACGTTGGGGTTGTTGATAGTGATTACTATTCAAATCCTGATAACGATGGACATATAATGATTAGTTTATATAATTTTACGAACGAAGATGTTACTCTTCCTAAAGGTGAAAGAGTAGCTCAAGGAATCTTTCAAAAATACTTAACTTGTACAGATGAAGAAACGGTAACGAGTGAAAGAAAAGGTGGATTTGGTAGCACAGGAAAATAGTTCTCAAATCTATTGACATTGCATAGTAATAAGTTTAAAATTTAAGTGCAATTGAATAATAAATTAATGGTGTCTTTTAAAGACGTAACAGGGAATTGAGTGTAAATCTCAAGCTGTCCCAGCAACCGTAATTCGGACGAAATGCAACATAACCACTGTCATTAAGACGGGAAGGTGCATAGTAGGATGAAAATGAGCCGGTAGACCTACCATTAAGAATAGTTTTCTCCTGGGTAATGAGATACGTACTATAAGCATACAATATCTATTGTATTAATTAGTATACTAAAGACCTAGGAATAGGTCTTTTTATTTTTACAGGGAAACTTCATTCTTTGCATGAAAGGTGATTTATATGCACGGTAACAAAGAGTATTTGAGCTATCCATTCTTATACGAGAAAAAACGTACAGTAGATTTTGAACTACTAACAGATGAGATGGCGTCGTATTTGGCATTAGCTATTAGTTTTACAAAAGACAAAGATTTTAAAAGTGAACTACTAAAAATCACTGAGTTAGTCTACCATTTAAACCCATGCGTTCGCACAAAAACAGCTTTAGAAACTGATGAGCTTGCATGGCTTTACAAAAGGTATCAAGCTTATGAGTATGTAACAAAAGATCGTGATTCTTTATTCGTGTTACCACACGGTACAAGTTTGGCGAGTACGTTACATATCTTACGTACAAAATCAAAAAGCCTTGTAAGACTACTCTATTTGATTTCAGAAGAAGGTACATACGTGAATGAATTATTATTTGACTTTACAAATGTTCTAGCAAACTACTTCTTTGTCGCAGCAATGTATGCAAATAGACTAGATAATGAATCGGAAATACCGTTTGTATCACGCGTATATAAATAGCCAATTATATCAAAATAGGAAGAGAGAAAGAGAAGAATGAAAAAAGTATTATTAGGATTATTACTTGTATTAACAGTTACATTAACTGGATGTGATCAAGTAGAGGAATCAGTAACAGATTTACAGGACAAATTAACTACAGTAACAAGTGATTTATCAACAGCAGTTGATACTATTGAAGACTTAGATGAAACATTAGATGCAGCAAATACAACAATTACAAACTTACAAGGATCTCTAACAGATGCAACAACTGCTTTAGACGAAGCGGATGCTAAAATTGCAGCTTTAGAAGCAGAAGTAGCTTTAACAAACACAAAAATTAAAAACGCATTAACAAGAGATACTTGGACAGCTAGAAAAGTTACTTACAACGCAGACTGGACTCCAAACAATGCAGAATACTGCTTTGGTATTTATGATACTGAAGATTGGTCTACATTAGCTGACGATGACTATAAAGTAACAAATGGAGATAGCACAGGATTAAAATTCTTAATCACAATTGAATCAATTGAATGGGGAACTGAAATCTTCGCAAAAGACTCATGTGGAAATTACTCTAACTTCTTATTTGATAACTCATCTTATGCATTTTACAGTTCACCAGCAGGATTCTTTGAAGCAGGAGCTACTTATGAAGTAGTGCTATACAAAGAAGTTTACATGTATGGTTCACCAGCACAATTAGGATTCTTACCAGAAGTAGATTTAGTTGGTGACTTTAACTTATACCCAGAAGATTTAACTGGTATTCAAGCAACAAAACAAGACTAGTTTATTTGGAGGTGATCATGTATGAAAAATCACGTGATCAAAGCCCTAGTAGTAATACTAGGAATATCTGTATACTTTAATGTATCAAACATACTAGAAGTTAAAACCTTAAACCACAATCAAACTTTATTGCAAGAAACCATCGATGGACTTGAACAAAAACTAGAAGATTTAGAAGAACAAATAGAAAATCAAGAAGATATCGAGATAGACACTTGTAGTAAACTATATGAAGTAACAATCCAAGTTATTAGTGAAGATGATGACTTTGATACTTCATATACACATTGTACAAATAAGGTTCTTTTAGGTGATGCATTAGATGAAGTATCAGAAGAACTTCAAATAGAATTTAGCGCAAGACACGATCAGTATGGTAGAATGGTAAATTCATTCTATGGAATTGATAAAGTATATGAAGAATATTTCGCAATTTATGTAAATGGAGTATACTCACCAGTAGGATTAGACTTTGTAGAAATTAAAGACGGTGGTTCTTATGAATTTACGTTAACGAGGTGGGGCTAGTGAAGACAAAAGATATTACATTAATCGCTATCTTGGTCGCAATACTTGTAGTCTCACAATTAGCTTTCAGTATGGTAATGGGGATCAATTTAGTGTTTCCATTATTAATCATTTTTACTTATAACTTTGGATATAAGAAGACGATGTTGACAATGCTAGTATTTGATATTGTTTCATTCATGATATATGGTTATATATTTACTCGAGTACTATGGTTGTGGACTTTTGCAATATTAATTATTGGAGCATACATCATCAGTAAAGTATCTAAAAATGAGTATGTGGCAGCTGGTTATACAGCTGTGTACTTCATGCTGTTTGGCCTTCTATCTGCAGTTCAAGAATGGCTCTTGACGGATGTTACAATTCTAGCTTATTGGAGTGGGAGTATTTATTCAGATACTTTAGGTGCAATTGCAGGGTTTATCACAACACTGGTGCTACTCAAACCATTATCAATTGTAATCCAACAATTTTATTACTCGAAAACGAAAAGTTTGACTTAAATCAACACTTGAAAAAAGACCATAATTCGCTATTATAACTGTGGTCTTTTCTTTTTGGCTTCTTATATAATAATAAAGTTCAATATTTTGCTTGAATAAAAACTGTTTATTTGATAAAATATAAAAGCCGTAAAATACACACACACCGGAGTGAGTTGCTTTGAGTTACTAGATAAAGTAATAGTGACTTGCGAAGAAGGTAGTGGAGGCATAAATCTAAAGGAGGAATCAAAAATGGGTGTAATCTCAATGAAACAGCTACTTGAAGCTGGAGTTCATTTCGGACATCAAACACGCCGTTGGAATCCAAAAATGTCAGAGTACATTTACACTGCACGTGGTGGAATCCATATCATCGACTTACAAAAAACAGTTGTTCTAGTCGAGGAAGCTTATCAAAAACTATTAGAAATTGGTAAAAATGGTGGAAAAATTTTATTCGTAGGAACTAAAAAACAAGCACGCGACGTTGTAAGAACGGAAGCAGTAAGAACGGGTCAATACTATGTATCACAAAGATGGTTAGGTGGAACATTAACTAACTTCAAAACAATCAGAAAATCTATCAGAAAATTACATGACTTAACAAGACAAGAAGAAGATGGAACTTTCGATCGTTTAACTAAAAAAGAGGTTATCGCTAAACGTAAAGAAATGGATCGTTTAGATAAATTCTTATCTGGTATCAAAGATATGAAAACTTTACCTGAAGCAGTATTCGTTGTAGATCCAATGCAAGAAAAAAATGCTGTTTTAGAAGCACGTAAGTTAGGAATCCCAGTATTTGGTCTAGTAGACACTAACTGTGATCCAGACTTAGTTGACGTAATCATTCCAGCGAATGATGACGCAATCAGAAGTGTTAAGTTAATCGTTTCTAAATTAGCAGACGCATTTATTATCGCTGCTGGTGGAGAAGTAGTACGTGAACCAGAACCAGAAAGAAAACCTTATAACCGTGATAACAGAAGAGACAATAGAAACCGTGATGGTAGAAAACCATACAACAGAGACAACAAAAACTACGATAATAGAAACAAAAAACCATACCAAAAAGACACTAGAAAACCTTACGTAAAAAGAGAAGATAGACCACAAACTCAATCTACTCCAAAACCAGCTGTTACACCAGCTGTTACACCAGTTGTAAAAGATGAAGTTAAGGTAGAAGCTCCAAAAAAAGTAGAACCAGTTAAACAAGTTACGGCAGAAGCAAAAGTAGACTTAAATAGTATGAAAGTTGCTGAATTAAGAGATTTAGCAAAAACTAAAGGTCTTACTGGTTACTCAAAACTTAAAAAAGCGGAATTAATCGAAGCTTTAAAATAGTATTTATAGAGAGCTTTAATGCTCTCTTTTTATAAAAAAACGAAACAACCAAATAAAAATATAAAGGAGAACCTAATAATGGCAATCAGTGCAAAATTAGTTAAAGAACTAAGAGATAAAACTGGTGCAGGTATGATGGATTGTAAAAAAGCATTAACTGCAACAGAAGGTGACTTAGATAAAGCGGTAGATTGGCTACGTGAAAAAGGTATCGCTAAAGCAGCTAAAAAGCAATCTCGTATCGCTGCAGAAGGTTTAGTAAGTGTATTAGTAAATGGAAATGAAGCTTTAATTTACGAATTAAACTGTGAAACAGATTTCGTTGCTAAAAATGAAAACTTCAGAACATTAACAGATAAAGTAGGGAACGCTATTTTAAATAGCTCAGCTACAAACTTAGAAGAAGCATTAAAAGTTGAATTAGAAGGTAAAACATTAGAAACTGTTCTAGTTGAAAACACTGCTCAAATCGGAGAAAAAATCTCTTTAAGAAGAGTAACTAGAGTTGTTAAAGAAGACAATGCAGCATTCGGTGCGTACACTCATATGGGTGGAAAAATTGTTGCTTTAACTGTTGTTGATTCAGTAGAAGAAGATACAGCTAAAGATGTTGCAATGCATGTTGCAGCAATCAACCCTAAATACTTATCAAGTGATGACATCAGTGAAGATGTAATCGAACATGAAAGACAAGTATTAACAAATGAAGCTTTAAACGAAGGTAAACCAGCTAACATCGTAGAGAAAATGGTAGCAGGAAGATTAAACAAATATTTAAAAGAAATTTGTTTAGTTAACCAACCATTCGTTAAAGATCCAGACTTAACTGTTGAAAAGTTTGTGAAAGGTAAAAAAGGACAAATCATTTCATTCTTACGTTTAGAAGTAGGAGAAGGAATTGAAAAACGTCAAGAAGATTTTGCAAGCGAAGTAATGAGCCAAGTTAACGCATAAATTGAAGAATTAGGACACAAAATTTGTGTCCTATTTTTATGAGATATGCTATAATAATATAAAGTGAGTTTTAAACGGAGGGCAATATGGAAAAGAAACGCATTATAATAAAACTAAGTGGAGAAGCACTAAGTAATGGGAATAACCAAGCAATAGATCCAGAGAAAGTTAGGGTTATTGCAAAAGAAGTGGTAGATGCTTATAACCTTGGTGGTTTAGAAATTGGAATCATCGTCGGTGGAGGTAATATCTGGAGAGGTAAAATAGCTGCCGAAATGGGTATGGAAAGAAGTAGTGCGGACTATATGGGAATGATTGCAACAATTCTTAATGCATTAGCATTGCAAAATGCAATTGAAGAATTAGGTGTAGAAACAAGAACAATGACATCTTTAAATATCCCACAAGTCGCTGAACCATACATCAGAAGAAAAGCAATAAGTAACTTAGAGAAAAACCGTATTGTAATCTTCGGTGGAGGAACTGGTAATCCATATTTCTCTACTGATACAACAAGTGCATTAAGAGCTGCTGAAATAGGAGCAAAAAGAATCTTAATGGCGAAAAACGGTACAGATGGCGTTTACAACAAAGACCCTCGTAAACATAAGGATGCGGTTAAATACACTAAACTAACTCATCACGAAGTACTTGAAGAAAGACTTGAAGTGATGGATTCAACTGCCGCAGCACTTTGTAAAGACAATGGAATTGAGATAGTTGTATTCGATATGAACACACCAGGAAATATCAAACGAGTTGCTTCTGGTGAAGAAATCGGAACACTAATTTATTAAGGAGGAAATACAATGCCTGATATGATTTTAATGGAAACAGAAGAAAAGATGGAAGAACGTGTAAGCAGTCTATCACACGAACTTGCAAAAGTTAGAACAGGACAAGCAAATCCAAAAATGTTTGAGGACGTTAAAGTAGAATATTATGGTGTAGCTACACCAATCGCTCAAGTGGGGAATATTAGTGTACCTGAACCAACACAAATTATTATTAAACCTTACGATAAAAACATTGTAAAAGAAGTTGAAAAAGCTATTTTAGCAGCGAACCTAGGTGTGAACCCTAATAATGAAGGGGGACAATTACGTATTGTATTCCCACCATTAACTACGGAACGTCGTAAAGAGTTAACAAAGAAAGTTAAGAAATACGGAGAAGAGGCTAAAATTTCAATTCGTAATTTCCGTCGTGAAGGAAATGATGCAATTAAGAAACTAGAAAAAGCATCAGATATTTCAGAAGATGATTCTAAAGGATACCAAGAAGATATTCAAGAACTTACAGATAGTTATATCAAAAAAGTAGAAGAAGTAATGAGTGCTAAAGAAAAAGACATAATGAGTATATAAAAAAGTGTAGAATCTACACTTTTTTTATACCTTCTTTTATAAGAGTTACTTTATTATCTCGATCCATTGCCTGATATGCCAAATACCATTCAGAGACACTACCTAAGTGAATAGTGGTTTCATCAATGTATATATGTTTTGCAACCTTGTGAGGGAAAACGTATAGTTCGTTTTTAGTTCTAACTCTGAAACCAATCATAAAATCGAAATCGACACCATCTACTTCCACTGTGTAAAAATGTTTTGTCTGGTATTTTGGATTTGAACTCATATAAGTATATGGATATGGAGCTAAAATCTCTAATAGTTTTTCATGATCTTCCTCGGCTACAATTATATCAATATCTGCGACAGAAATCTCATACCCTTCTAAGTATAGCAACAAAGAAGCTCCGAGTGCCCAAGAAATCTTTTTCTGATTTAGTTTCTTGGCCATAAAAACCAAACGCTCTAGTAATAATTCGATATTCATTTACTCACCATCTTTCAATTAGATTATACCATATTTTAGGTTATGATTATGGTCAAAGAGTAAGTTGTGAAAGTGTAATGAACAAAGAAGGTTTTAGTAGAAAAAAGAGGATACTTATAGTATAATTAAAATATTGTAATGAGGTGATTTTATGAGTTTAGAAAGCAGAGTCTTACAAAGATATATTCCAGCGCATATCGCAATAATAATGGACGGTAATGGACGTTGGGCAAAGAAAAGAGGAATGCCTAGAACATTTGGACATAAAAAGGGTAGTGAAAACTTAAAAAATATTGCCCTAGTTTGTAATGAGATAGGTGTTAAAGCATTGAGTGTTTACGCATTCAGTACAGAAAATTGGAAAAGACCAAAAGATGAAATTGATTATTTAATGGCTTTACCAAATGAATTTAAGGAAACATTTAAAGGAAAATTTAAAGAAAATGATATTCGTGTTATTTTCTCTGGTAGAAGAGATCGTTTTCCGAAAGATGTTCAGGAGTTAATCCAAGAAGTAGAAGAAAAAACAAAAGACCGAGAAGGTCTAATTTTAAATATTTGTTTTGATTATGGAAGTTACACAGAAATTATTTCTGGTGTAAAACAAATTAGTGAGAAATACAAAAATGGGGAAATATCATTAGATGATATCAGTGTAGATTTAATGAATCAGCATTTATATACAAAAGAGTTACCTCCACTTGATTTGTTGATTAGAACAAGTGGTGAAGAAAGAATCAGTAATTTCTTGTTATGGCAACTTGCTTATAGTGAACTATATTTCCCAAAAAAACATTGGCCAGCATTTAATAGAAAAGAATTGTTTAAAGCATTAGATAATTTCCAAAAAAGAAACAGACGTTTTGGAGGGCTAAAGGAGGATAAATAATGAAAACACGTGTAATTACTGGGATAGTTTTAGCTTTAGTATTAATACCTTTATTTATAATAGGAGGACTTCCTTTAAATATATTACTTTTATTGATGACGATAGCTGCTAGTTATGAGTTATTTACAATGTATAATAAAAAGGCTAACCTACCTAAAACAATCATGATTACTGAAGTATTGTTAAGTGGAATAACATATCTTACAATACAGTCCTATTATGAAGGACGCGTTACATTAGAATGGACTTTCTTAATGGTAGTTGCGTTACTTGTGATTGGATCACTAATTATGGTGTTTGTTGATGACTTTAAGGGAAATCATTATGGAGAAATGTTAGTGACGATTCTTTATCCTGCATTTGGATTTGGAGCGTTATTTGCATTAAGAGATTTTGATTTATATAATCTAGGATTTCTATTTATGATTACTATTTTTACTGATATGTTCGCATACTTTGTGGGTGTGAGATATGGTAAACATCGTTTAGCAGTGAAAATAAGTCCTAAAAAAAGTATTGAAGGTAGTATTGGTGGAACTGTGTTTGCGACAATACTTACCCTTTTGTATTTAGAAATCTTTAATGTAACACATATCGGTGTTATAGAAATGAATATATTTACAAGTATCATATTAATTATATTCATAAGTATTATGGGACAAATAGGAGATTTGGTTGCTAGTAAGCTGAAAAGAAGTTATGAGATAAAAGATTTTTCTAACATCTTCCCAGGACATGGTGGAGTAATGGATCGTTTTGATTCCGCAATATTCGCTTCTATGGTTTTGATGTTAGTTAGTAAGGTAGTTGGATTATTATGAGATTATTTTTATTAGGAGCAACAGGTTCAATCGGTGAGCAAACATTGGATATCGTTAGACGTTCTAACGGTAAATTTTGCATCGAGACAATTGCTGCTAATAGAAGTATTGATAAGGTTCGAAAGATCATTGAGGAGTTTCAGCCGAACTTTGTAAGTGTTGGATTGAAAGAAGCAATGGAAGAATTACAAAAAGATTATCCTAATACTGAATTTGGTTACGGTGAAGAAGGATTAATTCAAGCCGCTACTTATGGAGAAAAAGGTGAGGATTTAGTAGTGAACAGCGTTGTTGGTAGTGCTGGGTTAAGTCCAACCTATTACGCTATAAAAAAAGGAAGAAATATCGCCTTAGCAAATAAGGAAACACTTGTCATTGGTGGTGACTTAATAAAGCCGATGTTAAAAGAGTATAATGTTACCTTAATGCCAATTGACTCTGAACACAGTGCTATAATGCAATGTATGAATGGAGAAGATAAAAAAACTGTTGAGAACATTATCATAACTGCAAGTGGTGGAAGTTTTAGAGATAAAACAAGACATGAGTTAAAAGGTGTAACAGTTGAGAGTGCGTTAAATCATCCGAATTGGAGTATGGGTGCTAAAATAACAATAGATTCAGCAACAATGATGAACAAAGGATTAGAAGTGATTGAAGCTCATCATTTGTTTGATGTATCTTACGATAAAATAAAGACAGTATTACATAAAGAAAGTATAATACATTCATTAGTTGAGTATAATGATACATCAATGATTGCCCATTTAGGAAATCCCGATATGAGAGTACCTATTAGCTACGCTATCAACTACCCATCTAGGGTTCCTTATAAAGGGAAGTCATTAAACTTGATTGAAGTCGGAGCTCTTCATTTTGAAGAACTGAGTTTCGACAGATTTCCAATGCTAGAATATGCATATGATGCAGGAAGAAAAGGAAACATTTTCCCTTGTGTATTAAATGCGGCAAATGAAGCTGCAGTTAATTTGTTCTTGAATGGAAAAATAACATTTCTACAAATCGAGGAGATTGTGTTAGAATGTTTAAATAGATATACAGAAGAAGTTGAGTTATCATTAGAAAATATATTAAAGATGGACAACTTAGTAAAGGACTATGTGTTAATCACGTATAGTTAAAAGGATGATGAAAATATGGTTATAGTTAATATTTTAGTTTTTCTAATCAGTCTTAGTACAGTAATTATTCTTCATGAACTAGGACATTTCTTAATGGCTAGAAAAGCAGGGATCTTATGTCATGAGTTTAGTCTTGGTATGGGTCCGGTTATTTGGAAGAAAAGGAAGGGTGAAACCTTATATGTTGTGAAACTGATTCCGATTGGTGGATACGTAATGATGAGCGGTGAAGAGATTGAGGATGAAATCGTCAAAGTCGATTCACAAGTTCGTTTGAAGTTTGATGGAAATTTAGTCTCTAAAATCTATCTTGACCACGATAAAGAGGAATACGAGAGTTATGAATTAATAACGGTCGAAAAAGTTGATCTTAAAGGTATGAATAACACACCTTTATATATTAATGAGTATGAAGTAAAACGAGATGCATTTTACGTTATGGGAAAAAAAGAGCTACAGATTTCTCCATACGATCGTGGATTTAATGCTAAGACATTATCACAAAGATTCTGGGCAATCTTCGCAGGACCAGGTATGAACTTTGTTCTTGCGTTCTTTGTATTCTTATTAGTGAACTTGATTGTTGGGTTCCCAACCATGGATGAAACGACCATAGGTAGCGTCGGGACTGGTTATCCCTCAGAGGGTGTTATTGAGGTAGGAGACACTATCAAGTCGATTGAGGGAGTACCTGTAAGTACTTGGGAAGAACTGAGTGCTGAACTGATGAAAAATGCTACAAACCGTGAGGTTGATATCGTAGTAGAACGTGATGGTGTTGAGGTTGTGCTAGAAGAAATCACACCTGTCATCTATTATTTCTCTATTGGAATTCATAGTAACGAAACAACAAAAGAAGCTTTAATAATTGGTGCTGTACCAGAAGGTACAAAAGCCTATGAAGCGGGTATGGTAGAAAATGACCGTTTAGTTTCAGTGAATGGAAATCCTGTATCAACATGGGAGGAGTTTTCTACAGAAATTGAAGCGTTAAGTTTATTGCCTCATGAAAAAGGTAAAACATATCCAATCGTAGTAGAACGTGAAGGTGTTAACGTAACAGTGAACATTGAAGAGCCTTACACAAAAGCATTTTTAGATACACAAAATATTAATGTTGTAGACTCAAGAATTGGGATTAGTCCTGATTATAACTTCAATCTAGGGCAAGCATTTATTGGTAGTTTCAGGAGTATAGGAGACTCATCAAAAATTATTTTCACTACAATTGGGTTACTATTTGATAATGATGATGCTGGAGCAGGTGTTGGTGTTGATAATTTAGCAGGACCACTGGGAATCTATCAAATAACTTCAGCTGCGCTAAGTAATGGTTTTGTTTCATTACTTGGTTGGATTGGATTACTAAGTGTCAACTTAGGAATCATTAACTTACTTCCTATCCCTGCGTTAGATGGTGGTAGAATTGTATTCTTGGGATACGAACTTGTAACAAGAAGAAAACCAAATCGTAAATTTGAGAACACTTTAAACTATGTAGTATTTATTTTATTAATGGGATTCTTTATTTACGTAACATATAATGATATATTAAGATTATTTAACATTTAATTAAGAGGTGAAATTATGAAACAAAGTTTATTATTTGTTCCTACATTGAAAGAAGCGCCAAAAGACGCAGAAACAAAAAGCCATAAATTAATGAGTCGTGCTGGGCTTATTAAGCAAGTTGCTTCTGGGATTTATAGCTACTTACCGTTAGGATACAAAGTAATTAAGAAGATAGAGAATATTGTACGAGAAGAGTTAGATAGCATAGGATGCAGTGAATTACTAATGCCTGCTTTACAACCAAGAGATTTATGGGAAGAGAGCGGTAGATGGGATAAATATGGGGACGAACTTATGCGTCTTCAAGACCGTAAAGAACGTGATTTTTGTCTAGGACCAACACATGAAGAAATTATTACACAGGTTGTTAGAGATTACTTAAACTCATATAAGAAATTACCATTAGCCTTATATCAAATCCAAACAAAGTTTAGAGACGAAATGCGTCCACGTTTTGGTTTGATGCGTGGTCGTGAGTTCATTATGAAAGATGCTTACACATTTACAGAAACAGATGAGCAATTAGATGAATGGTATAAAGCTTTTACAGTTGCTTATAAAAGGATTTTTGAACGATGTGGGTTAGAAACTAAAATCGTTTCAAGTGATACCGGACAAATTGGTGGAGATGAAGCTGACGAGTTCATGGTGATGAGTGAAGTAGGAGAAGATACAATCACATATTGTAATACATGTGACTTTGGTGCGAACCAAGAATTTAGTGGTTTACAAGAGGGAGATAAATGTCCTAAATGTGAAGGTACTATTGAAGTGGCTAAAGGAATTGAAGTTGGAAATATCTTCAAACTTGGAACGAAGTATTCAGAAAGTATGAATGCTAAGATTATTAATAAGGATGGAAAACAGGTTCCTGTAATCATGGGTTGTTATGGAATCGGGATCAGTAGAACTCTTATGGCAAGTGTAGAACAACATTCAAACGACAATGGAATTGTGTGGCCAGATGAAATTGCACCTTTCAAAGTGCATTTGATACCTGTTAATATGAAAAATGAGGAGCAAGTTGAAGTTGCTAACAAGTTATACACAGAACTAAAAGCAAAAGGTGTAGAAGTGTTACTAGATGATCGTAATGAAAGAGCTGGTAGCAAGTTCAAAGATGCAGACCTAATTGGTATCCCTTATCGTATCGTCATTGGTAAGGACATTAGTGAGGGTAAAGTAGAGTTTAGAGATCGAAACAAGGACACAAAAGAACTTGTTGATCTACTTGAGGTACTAACTCTTATATAATATAAGGATAAAGAGGCTAAAAACGGCCTCTTTTTTTTATATATATAGAAAGAAGAAAAAACATTTAAAAAACTAGTGTTTTACCATTGACAATTTGGCTATGATTTTATATACTAGTTAAGCAGTGAAAAAGTAAAGGGTATTTAGACAACTTATCACTTTTTATTTTGCTAAAAATTACGTCATTGAGTTGAACAGAAAAGTAGTGAAAAAAAGTTGAAAAAAGTCTTTGACAAACTGGTTGTAAATATGTATAATTTTCATTGCGAGTCGACGTTAAGGAGACTCACTTAACACTTAAAAATAGTTAAAAAAACTTTACAAAAAGTG
>CBFCWH010000008.1:0-86628 GCA_965601585.1 uncultured bacterium | reverse complement strand
TAAAAGAAAAACGACCTAAGGTCGTTTTTTATTTATTATATGATACACCTCAGAGCACTTCATCAAGGGGAAAAATATTTTAGCTCAATATAGCCGTTTTATCGTACAAACAGCGTTTAAAGAGGACCATTATAAATTTTTCTTACATTTCATTTTCACAAATATAGATATACAACAAAATCAGTTCTTAATATTGTCAATATAGTCCTTGAAAGATTGAAACTTACTTTTCTCAAAAGTGTCTAATTCATACTTTTCAATATCTACTTCGTTCGTATTCCATACTCCTTGATTCTCCTCAACCAACTTTAAAACTGTATATGGAACTCCGAAATCACTACATAATTTTCCATCTTCAGTTCTTGCTCCATATTCAAGTAGTTCAAGTAATCCAAATAAGCCCATTTCCTGAGCCACTTCTGGATCAACATCATCTATCTCAACAAGCAAACTTTTATAGATTCTATCTACTAAAGATATATATTTTGCCATTTGATATCGTAAAATACTATAAATAGTTTTAGAGGTTTCAGAGAACGCTCTATTTATTGCATTACTATTTTGTTGTCTTTGAAAATAATTTAGATTATAGCGATAAATACCAACAACTCCTAAATTCAAATATGTATCTAAAATACTGACAATTATCATTTGAACTTTACCAGAAGGAACTTCAAGCAATCTAAGAAAATTCTCATCTTTCCCTTCATCTATGAAAGGTATTGTGTATTTAAGTATATTTTGGAGAGCCATCTTGGCATCAAAGTTTAACTTAGAGTTATAGAACATCGACCTTCTAATTAATCTAATATCTCTCTTTAAATTGGAAAAATCACTTTCTAAAACATTATAAAGATGTGCTTTATCTAATCTACTAAACACTTTGAACCCTTCCAACACTTCTTCTGTAATATTGCTTTCTGATACAACTTCGTCAATTTCACCTTTTCTGGTTTTATCATTTTTACTTAAGTATTTCTCTTTAGTAATATCTAAGTCGACATCACTCTTATCAATCTCTATATCATAATTAACATGTTCAAGATCCTTCGGATCTGATAATAATATATTTCTAAACTTATCATCTTCATCGAAGTAAAATATCCTACCAACATAATGTTCCATAAATCTTCCAGCTCTACCAACAATGTTTTTCGCATCAAATGTTCTGAGTAATTTTGTCCCTTTTTTATGCGAGTAAACAATAATATTTTTCGTACTAGTATTAACTCCTTCAGTTATTGTTGTTGTTGCAATCAAAAATGATATGACACCTTTGTTAAACCAATAGATTATCTCTTTTTGAATATATTTTGGAATTGATGAGTTATGAATCGCTACTCCTTTTCTTAAACTCTTGCATAGTAGAAGATCTTCGTGATACCTAGATTCAATATGAGAAATAAAATCCAAAAAATCACTATCATCAATAAATCTTAAATTTTCAAATGAAGATATTACCCTTGCCATTAACTCACAGTTTCTTTTTGTGTCACAAAATATAATTGCATTCTCAACAGTCTTATTATTCTCATTGTTTATTTCTATTAGTTTTTCTATTAAAACTTGCAGTCTTCTCCTTCTCATAGTCTTTCTACCAAAATCCACTTTGAAGTTATCGACAATAAACTCTCTTTTTGTTGCATCATTTGTATTCACAGACTCTTTATTTACTATTTCAACTTGATTCTTGTTTAATATTGTAAATCCGTTATCCGAGAGGAACTTACCAAAAGAATTCCCATTGTCTTCTGATAGTTTGATGTAAGGGCCAGCCAATAAAATATTCGAACTTCTTTGGGTAGATTCTTCAACAGTGATCCTGTACGTTAAGTCTCTATCAACACTTTTATCATTATCTGTATTATCAAGGCTACTATCAATTTTATACATTTCATCAATAAAGATGAAGTCAAACTTGAAGTTAGGATTTACATCAAGAAATGAAAGAAATCTCTCAGGAGTATATATAAATAGATTTTGATTTACCTCAACTTCGACATTACTTAGTGTGTGAATACTATACGAATCACTATAAAAGGAATCAGTATGGAATCTCTCTAAGTTTTCAGATAGTAATGCAATAGTTGGGAATATTAGACAAACCATTTTAAACTGCTTCTTTTTTATATACTCATTTACAATAAAGGTTTTTCCAAATGATGTAGGAGCTGTTAAAAGAAATCTTTCCTTTTTATTCTCTAACATCTGAGTCAAGACTTCCATTTGACTTTTATGCAACATCACCTCTTCATTTAGAAAAAATCCACACTCTTTATAAATTTTCGAAAAAGAACCTACATCTATATTATCAAGTTCGAACCTTTCATCAAAATTTCTCATCATATCAAAATAGTGAGGAATTCCACAATCAACAGCAAGTATCTTTAATAGCTTCTTATCAGATTCACTTAACTCCTCGTTTTTCATAGAATCATAAAAATTGCATACGGACGTAATAAAGTCTGGTAACCCAATTTCGTTATTGTTAAAGAGGTTATATTCTTTTATTATATTAACGGTTCTTGATTTCTTATCCATTGAATAACCCTCCCCTTAACTTGTGCAACATCGAGTATAGGAATAAACACAAAAAATATGCTTATGTTTAACTCAGCATTCACATTAACACTATTTTTTTTGCAGTAATCATTTATATGAGATACTACCTCTTCTATCATACTTCTCTCATCAATAGTCTTTTTTTGTTGATACATAATTAAACATGGATACACAATCTCTATATCATCATCAATACAATCTTTGTACAAATCTATTTGAGTATCAAAAATCCACTTTTTTCTCAAATTAGTTAATTTAGAAGGTTCATCATCCCAATAATCAAATTTCTCAAAAATTGCCAATAAGTTTCTTTCTAAATACTTCTCTGAAAAACTATCATTGATTTTGGAAAGGATTTCATTAACACTTTGCCTATAACCTTTTCTAAACTTTGATTCCCCATACCATAATTGAAGATTTGCATCGTTCTCATAGAAATGAAATGCATCAAAACCTTTTGCCTCTCCATTATCTAATATACTGTAAAAAAAACCTTTAGATACAATTCTTCCAGCCTCGTACTGAGAAATTAGTAACAGATACAAAATTATCTCTCCATAAAACCCGTGTTTCTTTTGATTCTCCTCATTTGAAACATCGAATTTCAATCTAGTTTTTAGAGCTCTATATAGATTATTGTAGTCATACACTTTTGTGTCATTATTCTTGTATGAGTAATCAATAATCCCATTATAAATAACTTTGGAAAGCTCTAACTCATCTTCAATATTGAAGTAGTCATCCTCATAGCTACTAATATTTACTCCGTTGAAACTATACTTATAGGTTATTGTATTAGAAAACAAAGTTTCGAGTTCTTTCTTGATAATAATCAATCCCCTTTCACTTACATACCAAAAAATTTTCTTGCTGTATGATTCAAGTTCTACAAAATATATTATACCACGTTACCCATATATAGTTTTATCATATTTATAATGTTTATTAATTAAGAACTATTTTTATACAGTAAAACAAAAGACTACAAGGATTTCCTTGTAGTCATTTGGGAACATTAACCTTTAGATTTTGAGTGATTAGGATTCATTTGGTTTGATTTATTGTTAGCTGAAGCTCTATTTGCACTGTTGTTTGGATTGTAAGTATTAGATCTATTGTTTGCCGATGCTCTGTTTGATGAGTGATTTGGATTCATACTGTTAGATCTTTGATTAGCTGATTGTCTACTTGAATTTTTAGCCATCATATCCCTCCTTTTTTAGTGATCTGCTACAATTTTGTAGCAGTTCTTTTTATTTTTGATTCGTGTTGCCTTCCATTTTTGATTGTTGGCTATCCAATGAGGAAAGTCATCACCTTTATCATCATTAGTCAGAATGTGACATGCTACTGTATTACATAATATGTCTTTTCCCCCTTCTGATAATGGTCTGATGTGATCAATGTTCCAACCAAACTGTGAACTCCTATTATTATATTCGTTCTTTTTCACTTTACGACCTGCATAGTCGTGTCCCTCTTGTTTGTCTCCAAAAGTCTTATCCCATACATCTCTTGCTCCTTGATTCATTTGGAATCACTCCCTTCTAATTTCTTTATCATTTTCTCATCTAATACATTTAATCTTTCAAAAACTTTATACCTAGCATTAAGTGCATCGTCACTGAGTTTCTTAATGTTCTTCTTAGTGTGAGCAATATGCTTGTTACATAACCTATTGTATTCGATTGCCTCTTTGTCACCAGATAGTTTTCTCTTCACTTGATCTCTTCTTCCAGATTGTGTGATTTTACTTGCTACCGTATTAATATACTTCATTTTACTGTTTCTATCTTCATAATGAGCTAAAACCATTTCTTTGTGGATTGATTTAAGTAACTGCTTGTCTGTATTGTAAATACTAACTAACTCATTAATAGAGTATTCCTGGTTTGAATCAACTCTGTATGTCAATGTTAACTCTTTTGCAGATGATGAGAACTCATTAAAATTCTTAATTGCCTCATCATTCCAACCTTTCTCGTATCCTTTATTTACAATACTCAATCCCAACAATGCCAAGTCTTTGGAGTTTTTCTTGTTCAAAATGTAATTTAAGTATTTTTGAGCTAATTCATAATTTACCGATTTTAGCAATAGTGTTAATCCTTTTGTTTTGAACTCATTTATTCTTTTAGATTCCATCATAGTTTCTAAGGCAAGTTCACAATATGTTGTGTTTTGATAGTTAAACTCGATTTGCGTCTCACGATACAAGTATAGTCCCCATACCTTTGCAATTTCTGTCTTCTTTATGTTCTTGTTTGTAATCATATAGTGATTTCCTTCATGATAAAAATAATTGTTGGAGTTCTTAACATCTTTCACCTTAGAATTAGTGAGTTGAGTCCATCCTTTTCCTTTTATATCACTATGTATAACACCGTTATACTCATCTATATCTTCAACTTCATATACGACTGAAGTTTCAAATATCTCTTTAGTCATAGATACTCTTTTGCCTTTTAATCTCAACTCTACATGATCATCAGATATTGCAATCGTATACATATTGGAATCTAAAGAAACTTTGTTCTCTAATACTGAACTTCCAATGAAATCATCACTTTTTGCCAATCTTTTTGGTAACTGTTCGTTTTCAGAAATATTCTCTTGAAATATCTCGTTACCATAAAAACTAACGTCTAATTCCGGATAATAAACATACTTATGTTCATCTTTATTGACTTTTGGAACTAGAGAATTACTTAATATAGTTTTTAACTGATTTACATCATATTTACTTGAAAACTCATTATACATATTTTTAAAGTGTAAGTTCAAAGATCCTTTTCCTGTTATTTCATCTATATATTTCATAGAGTCCTCTAAAGAATCACTATGTACTAACAAACTCGCAATAACATATTGATCGAAAGTTGATTTTACAAATGTGTTATATGACACAAATAAACTGTTAAGCTGTCTATTTAAGTTTAATCGAACTCTTACTGGTACTTTCATAATTCATCTCCTCCCCTGGTTTATACATCACTGGTAATCCATATTTACTGATATCATCAATAATGTAGTCAAAGAACTTCTTCTTATTTCCACCAATTACTTTCATTTGAATTTTCTTTAGAACAAATGGATTCCCAAAAATAATTAACTTGTCCTTTGCTCTGGACATTGATACATTGATTCTTCTAAAGTCATTTAAGAAGTTAGGTGCCCCTGTGGTAACAACAGTATTAACAAGTACGATGTCACTCTCTTTCCCCTGAAAGGCATCGACTGTATCTACATCAAATGACTTAAATCTCTTTTTCGCTTTGTTAATAAGATTTTTATGCTTTTTAGTAAATCTTGATATTTGAGCAGCATACGGGAATATTGCAGCAACTGTTACATCGTGAGAATTCACTGTACATTCAATTAAATCATTGAGAGTCATTGCGGTTGCTTGTAACTCCTCAAGGTTAAATCTTGAATGTGACTTGTTATCCTTCTGCTCTGAACCATTTTGTACATCTACAAACATTGTGTCATTTTCATTGAAGTTAGATAGCAACCCTTCAAAACTCACTTTATCTGGATTCACTTCTTCTCGCTTATTTTCTAATGTATTATCATAGAAAATATTATATGCTCTTAAAACATTTGCTACAGATCTATAATTCTCGTTTAATACCACGAGTCTGCTTGACTCCTCCGCTTTTTTAATTGTGTCTGCAAATACTGATTTCTGATAAACTTCAGATAGTTTTTCAAACATATCTTCGTCATATGATGGTAAGTGTTTAACATCTTCTTTTGAAAACTCAAGTAATGGAGCTAGTTGATAATCATCCCCCACCATAATGATTTTATCTACATAAGGTAAGTATCTTAACACCTCTGTGATTGGACACTTTGAAACCTCATCAATAATGAGCCAGTTGTACCCTTCCAGAACTTCCAATCCCTTTTTACCAGCAATTGCACTAGTTGTTGTAGTTGCACCAATTACCATAAAATCTGATTTATTGGCAATATTACTAGTGTAAGTGATTCTCTGTTCTCCTTCAAATTTACTAACATCATGAGTGATTTTTTTAGCTAACTTCTGATTTGAGCAGCGTTCATTGTGTTTTTCAAACTGTCTCCCCCATGTTCTATATAGTGTTTTATCAATTTCTTGATCACTATACTTGTTTCTACGGTTTGTAATTCTATTTGGTATCACAATATCATGATTTTCCATTAATTTGTCTAACACATTATCGATAGCTACATGTGTTTGAGAGGAAACAATTACTTTTTCATTTAATTCTTTAGTAATGTATTGCGATATAGCATTAATTACGTGTGTTTTACCTGTTCCTGGTGGCCCCTTAATCAGAGTCACTGGTGATCCGTCAACAGCTTTTAGAAAAGCTTTCTTTTGAGATTCATTAAGTCCTCTCATGTAGCTCTCCTTAATGTCATCTGATTCCACAGCATTATTAGGCATAGATTTATCTCCTATAAGATACTCAATCATTTCTATTGCCGATCCAGTTGCACCTTGATTGATAAGTCTTAATGAGTTATCAATAGAATCAACTTTTATTTTTTGTCCCATGTCATAAATATTAAGATGCTTTACTTCATCTTCTGGAACTCCTACAACTGTTAAGATTACATCTCCTTTTTCCTTAATCAAATTAACAAGTTCGACATTTTTAAGTTTCCATGCAGTTCTTTCATTTACTTCATTGAAATTACTTACATAAATATCTTCACTCATTTTCTTGATTTTTCTAACTGTGTCATCTTCATTCTTAACAAGAATATCATTTACATTAAGAACATGATTCACAAGATCATTGTCAAGAATGTTGTAAACATATACAGGTACAATATATCCTTTAAGTAAACCATCTGTATCAGTTACTTGTTGAAGACCATTTAACTCTTCTTTGATTTCTCCCTCATCGTTGCGAATACCTTTCACATTATAAGGCAAGAAATAATAACTATCAGAAATTGATTTAATATCAAATGAAGCACTGTTATTCAATTCATCGGATAGACTTTTGTAATACTCAAAAATCTCCATAAACTCGTCAAATTGAGACAAATTAAATTTGAAATTCTTGTTCCCACTAATAATCGCTAAATTATCTCTCATACTTTCGATAGAACATGGTGAGTTTGTAAATTGGATTGTAGCATCTACGCCTTTTATATCTTCAAAGCTTGTCATATAGTCTGTAGATGCTTTTCTAAGAAAGAACTCACCTCCAAACGGATCTCTGAACCTACAGCTTAAATTTCCAATCAATATCAGTATTCCAAATTCCATCTCATATATTACCTTTATCCCTTTTAAGGATTTTATGAGACGCTCATCTTTCCTATCTATTTCAATATCAAGTCTATTAGTCGTTAACTTTACCCTTTTTGGTTCTGCTGTGTTAATTGCTTTGATAATATCTTGATCAATATCATCATAGTGTTCTAATTTTAAAACTAAATTCATACATACACTCCCTTTTCTGTTATATTCGTTAGGACAAATAGATAGACTTCACCCGTCATAGAAAAATTATTGCTATCAAATCAAATGTAAAAAAATGAGAATTTCATTCTTCGAGCTGTACCTATCCATAGTCAGTAGTCTAATATCATTAGCACAATAAAAACCGATAAGTACATTTCTACATTAGAAAATGCCCTTATGGGTATACGTTCCTACTCAGATCAAAATAATGACCTTTTTGGATGTCACTCTAAACGGAGTGCCTTCGTTGTGCATCTTTATAATAACAAATAAAAAAAGGGTTTGTCAACCCAAAATTTATAAATAAGGAGGTGTATACCCAGTTTTGCACAACGAAGGAATACACCCAATTTATTTACGTTGTGCATGTAATTATTATATAATAATTAGATTAAAATATCAATGTAAAATAGTCGCTATTTGAAATATTCACCCCAATATGAATCAGGTGTCAAACATTACATTTCTTTTGATCCACCAAGAATCCATTTCCATGATTTCGAATATGATTCTAATCTCATTTCATCAAAAAATTTATGTGGATCATCTTTTCTCTTTGCCTTGATAGTTTTGCTTTTACTAAAAATTATTCCATCAAAATCTGCAAGGAGTCTCGCGTTATGACCATAACATTTTGGCCAACCCCAGATATCAACTCTTTCCAATGCATTTAAATAAATTACTTCGCCAGTTCTACTTAAATAATCCCTTGTTATATCTACTGCTTCATTTCTGTCTTTTGTATTAACTCCCATAAACCTTACTACATAATAATCTGATATAACGCACGCAGCCAAAACAACGTAATATTTTTCTCGATTTTTAATTATTTGATTTCTCCTCATTTCAACCCCTCTTTCATTGCTCTGCCATTGATGGTTAACATCCCTGTTTCATCACTCCAATATAATATCAAACTGTAATATTCAATCAACTCATCAAAAGTAACTTGTTGTGTCAATTTTCTTATTGGGATATAATAATATCCATTTAGATCCTTATCTATTAAGAAGTCATTATCATAATCTAAAAACCCATCAAAAGTCTCCCTTGAAAAAATATATAATTTTTTTAAGTTCCAGTTATGTGATTCAACATATGATTTAATATCTATGTAAGCTTGATTATAAGAATCTTCAAAAATATTGATTTTGTACTCTTTTTGCACCTCGTTTTCATCTGCAAACAAGACAATTGCTCCAATTATATTTTTGGCAAAACTATTAATCAAACTATTAACTTCTCGTTTCTTGATATAACCGTCTAGAACTATATAGTAAGTTACTCCCTTCAACTTGGCAATATCAAACTCAGTCACTCTCATTTCCTCGTCAATCTTAGTGAACTTGCCTTTAAAGAAAATCAATGCCCTACTATGCACATCTTTTCTAATGCTACTAACACTAGTTTTTGTAGAATAGTAATATACATCTATTTCAACTACTTTTCTACCTCTGAAACATCTGTGAATTACTTTGTATAATTTTACATTCTTAATAATACCACTCCTTTAAATTTCTATTTGTCGGAGCATAGTTAATTCTATTTTAAAAGGCACTCCGACAGTATGAAAAAACGTTTTTCATTAATTATCGAAATGTCTTTTTAACATTCCCATCACTGCTTAGATTTATATAAGCAGTGGAATTACTTAAATAGTGATCTTGTTGTTACACTGGGACTAGAACAACAGACCGATGTTGAGGAAGAAAAACTATGTACAATATGTTTCTCACATTACGATAAGTACATAGGTACTACTGTTGAAATCCTATCTTTTGTCTATAAGGATTCTGGTAGTTTCTTACTATTTAGTTACAAAGACCATGTTACAAGAATCATTCCAAGGTTTCCAATCTTAGTTGCTTCTTCTTTTATTTTTGATTTATGCATTTGATTCTCGTCATCTAAACTTATCAAATTCTTAACTCTGAACTTTGATGCTTTCACTAATGCTCGTGCAATTTCTATTGCATCTTTTTCAGATTCTGCTTCAACAATATAGTAAAACTTGTCTAAACTTTCTTTAATAGCATCTGCTTGTAAATAGTATTCGGTTTTCCTAATTTTATCATTCTTCATAATGATATCCTCCTTTGATTTCACAGCTACTTTCTTCTTTTCTAGAAGTAATCCCAATTAGCTGTATGTTATTTTGAACTTCATAGAGATGAATCGTTTTGCTGCAAAAGCTACTATAATTTAATGGTAAGGCTACTTTTCGCCATAAAGGCTATATCTCCTATGTAGTTCAACAGATAGAAAAAAATAAAAGACATTATTACACTCAAAATCTGAGTTGTAATCTAATGTCTTTTTTGTTTTCGACGTTTTCAGTTACCTAAAAGGGTGTAACTGGATAGTTTCTCTCTATCTAACTTCATAGTAGGATATTCAATCCTCAATGTCAATACTAAATTTATCACTTTTTTATTTATTAGTTTTACTAATAAAAATATTTCAAAACGTATAATAACAAAATTTAATCTAGTTTAAATACTTTACAAGTCATAAATGCCCCTGTGATATTCAGCCCCACAACTTACACAAGTTAACTTAGAATTAAACGATGTACTATATAGAACACTTTCTTGATTACAATTCCCACAGCTTAACTCATCATAATACTCTCTATTAACACTTTTACCTATTTGCACATTACTCTTTACAAAAAAATTATCTAAAGCCTTTTTAAGGTGCTTTGAATTTCTTTCAACTTGATATCCAGATAGTACAAAATTCTTGTCGCATAATTTATCCATAACTGCATACATATACCTGACACCATTATTTGATATTGCAATTTCTCTATCTAATAGTTTCTTATTAATTCTCTCATACTTTGATAATCTTGAGAATAATATCATCAGTGCTGGGTTACTAGAAGATCTATTTAACTTAAAGTCAGTTAGTGCTTTATTTAAAGTTGGTCTACTAACACCAATTTTATCTGCAAACTGAGCTTTATTATATCCACATTTTTTTATTACCTTATCCATATCGGTATTCATATTTTAAGACTCCTTCTCAAATATTTAATGAGTAAAACGTAAAGAGGGTTTCATCTATATAATACACAATGTTGTTTTCAATGTAAACCCTCTTTACACAAATCTAAATGAAGCTATATATCCTGCGTAAATATACTTTACGTTATCTTCTCATTCTTCCTATGGCAAATTGTTTAAAATCTTATAGATTAACTCGTTATGATTTATCTCAATATTTAGGTCCACAGTTTTTCGATCTAGAATATCAATTCGAGATATTAAGCTCTTGGTGATTTGTTTCACTAGTAACTTTTCTTTCTCATCGTTTGAACTGAAAATGTTATTTAAGTTTCTAAGGAAATCTTGACAAATCTCTAAAGTTATATTGAAAGATTCCTCTTCTGAAACATCCTGATTTGATTTAAGTTCTTGGAGTAGTGTTGCATGCTCTTCTGTTTTATTATCAATTTTTTTCAAATCTTCTTTTAACTCGGATATCGTTATTATTCCATCTGTATACAGTTCTCTCAACGCCATCTTTTTCGATGACTGTTTCTCAATTTCTAACTCAAGAATTCTTATCCTACCATCTGTTGTACTTTGATTCAATGTGTTGGTATTTATGTAATCATTTAGAACTCTAGCCAACCCATCTTTGTTAAACTTCTTAATTATTCCTTTAATCGCTATCGGATCAATTAAATCAGTTCGTATTCCATTTGAATGACATGCAGTTAAGCCTTTATTGTGAAATTGTGAGCACGTATAATACCTTCTTTCAACAATTCCTTTCTTTGTTTTGTACTTTGTTTTAGTTCCTATCATTTTACTACCACACTCAGGACAAGTTAGGACGCCTGATAGTAAGAAACTTCCTACAGGTGGTTTTCTTCTTTGATTTTGTTTCATTCTCACCTGTACTTGATCCCATTCTGACTTTGTAATGATTGCATCATGATCGCCTTCCACTAAAACATAATCTTCATTCAACCCTTTTCTTCTCTTCTTTGTCCAATCTTTGAATTTTCCATATCGAATGTAACCTGCATACAAAGGATTATCCAAAGTGTTTTTAACTGTGTTTATTGAGAATAATTTGTGTCTTTTCGTTCTTAAACCTTCTGAGTTCAACCTATTAGTAATCGCCTTATAACCATGTCCTCCTAAGTACATTTGAAATATCGTCTCTATTATTGGTTTCTCTTTTTCATTAATAATTATCTTAGTAGTGTTTTTCTTTGATTCTTCATCGATTACTCTATCAAATCCCAGTATCGGACCCGATCCATACATTTTTCCTTCTTTGGCTCTTTTCATTAATCCAGCTCTCGTTTGTTCCATTATGGTGTCTCGTTCCATTTCAGCAAATATTCCCATTAATTTAACCATGACATTCCCCATAGGAGTTGATGTATCTATTCCATCACTTATTGATTTAAAGAATACGTTATTCTTCTCAAACTCATATATGATATTTTGTAGGTCTCTGCTATTCCTGGCAAGTCTTGATATCTTTGTTACATATACTTTTGATATTAAGCCCAGCTCAACATCTATCATTAGCTGTTTTAATCCAGTTCTATGTTCTGTCTTGGTTCCTGAAATTCCTCCGTCACGATAAACTATGTATCCTGATTTCTCTCTATCCGCTTCAGCTATTAGTTTTTCTTCTTGATCCTCAAAGGAGAACCCTTCTTTCATTTGTTTTTCTGAACTAACTCTTATGTATAATCCTAACTTCTTCTGTACTTTGTCCATCTTGTTTCTCCTTTCTTTCCTTTTCTAGTTTAATTAGTAATAATTGATACAATAATTCAAGTATCTTATTATTCTTATTTATTCCCATGTGTTACACCTTCCATTCATAATTGATAATGGATTGTTAGGTGCTACATAGAATTCTAAGAACTTGCTAACAAGCAAATAAAAATAGCCTAGATTTTCATCTAGACTATCTACTTATTTTCTTAAATCATCTAATCCCTTAAAGAATTGCCAACCATTCTCAGCCATACCTGATACTAAATCTGCAGCTTTTGAAGGTGCTTTAAACTCAAGATCAACATCACATACTATCTGACCCTTTGATTCCGTAACCTTACCATTTTGAATATAATCGTCTATAAGTTTATTATATCTATTATAGTGGACTTTGTTCTTCCATTGTTTTGTACTTTCTGGTGGCCTTTTTAGTTCACTGCCTTTTCTAAGATAGAACTTCCCACCTTTAACATAAAGCTTAGCATTAAAGTCTCGAGATGCCTGATAATACACTAAGTCTGTAGTTGACACATCATTATCAGTTAAATTAATACCTTCACATTGAAGTAAGAATAATATCTGTTCAATTATAGAATCCAGATTTGCTTCATTGAATATAGAGATCACTGGTTTCTTATGTCTTTCATCAATATTGTTCAAATTGTATCCTTTACTACTTTTGACTTTATTAATAAAGTAATATTCCAAGTAGTCTATAGTTAATCTATTAAAACTATTATTATCTGTGACAAACATTATAGCATGACTCCAAAAATCCTTATTTGTCTTGTGATTACTAATTCTATCTACACCTTGAGTAGATTGTCCAACATATATTTGTGGTATTGAATTCATCTCATCCTCATCTTTAAAAAGGAAATATACTGCATAATTCTTTGAGTTAGATTGATTCTTAACTAAATCAAGATTATCTCTTGAGAAATAAAACCCTAATATCTTATTAGACTCCTCTTGAAATACTTTAAAAGTAGCAGCTTTACTTGTATCTGGAAACAAATATTGAACTGTTTTTCTTCTCATTTCATCACCATCCTTAAGATAATTATATCAAATTATAGGATTAATACAAAAAGAAGCTTAGCTAGTGCTAAACTCCTTTGGTATATGTTCTCTTATTGAATAGTGCTCTCCTTCAGAATTAATAATAAGATGATCAACTAATTTGATATCTAGTTGATTGCATGCTTTATTTATGTTCCTTGTAGTTTCAATATCCTGAGGAGATGGTGTAATATCTGTACTAGGATGATTGTGTCCAATGATTACTGAAGTTGCACTGCTTAGTAGTGCAACTTTGAGTATATCTTTAGGAGAAATTACTATCTGATTTACTGTGCCCTTATATATCGTTGAATAATGCGTTGGTCTCCCTTTCGTATCTAAGCAGATAACTCCAAGACATTCCTGAGAGTTATTACCAAACATTTGGTTAAATATTTGTGCACCTTTTTCTGGAGATGTAATCGTGTCCTCATATACACGCTTTGTACCCTTATGCTTCAAGTATGTTTCAACTATTTCCATTACTACTTCCATTTTCTGTATTTGCAACTAGCTGCGATTCTTTACTAAAGAATGCAGCATATTTTATGATTGCGCCCTTTCTATAGATTTTTCTTGTGTTCTTGAATCCTAAAGATGTAAAGATGGTTGCAACATGGTACCCGATGCATTGTTTTTCGAATCTGTTTAGTTGCATCTCTACAAGTTCATTCTCATAATACTTTGTGAATGTATGCAATGGTGCAATATTGAACTGTGTATTAAATAACATCAGTTTTAATAAGAACTCATTACTTAAACTTTCATATAACAGTGTCCATAAGATTGATTTCTCTCGATAATGTGATAATAATGGTGATCTACTAGTTTTAAGATTGTAGAAGTAGACATCTTCGAGGATGTCTATTTTTAGTAAACTTAATATACCCACAAAATCACTTACTTCCTTGCATTTATAAATGTAAGCTTCTCTGCAATGATTGCATGAGTGTTTATCTCATTGTTATTGCATTGCACTGTTCTTTGTGATACTTTTGCTTTCACTCCAAGTGTTGCCCCTTCAGTAATATATTCTAATGTAGTTTTTGCTAAGTTATCAGATAGTTCAATTTCTACGCAATCTTCTTCATCTCTAATTGAGATACTTAGTGTTATGTATGACTTCTTTTCTTCATTTTTGATACTTATTACTTTTCCTACTAATATAACTTGATTTAACATTTTAATACTTCCTCCTTTTATTTCCATTTTTCATAGCAAACTTGTACTCAAACATATCATTGTTGAAATCTAGAATATCTACACTTTCTGTAACAATAACGGTTTTGTCTTTTGTATAAGTTTCTGTTCTTCTACTTGCCCCAACCAATTGATTCTGATGTCCTTTGTGATATCTTTGTTTATTGATATTGATTAAGGGTTTCTCTTTACTACTTTCTTTTGGATAGTAAGTTTTTCTTTTTGTTGGATACTCTCTCTTATTATTCTGTGCTTTATACATGTCTTCTCCTCTCTAAAGCATACAAAAAGATCAATAACAGAAGTTATTGATCTTGAGTATTATTTCTTATGTACATATCTATAATATATTTTTGAATTGTCCATATTACCGGTTTATAATCTTTTTTCTAGTTCATATAATTTTATATGTATGTCATATATATATAATATTCTATGAACTCATAATGGCCCCGAGTGACTCAGCCGGGGCCTTAACTGAGTATTTATATTATTGATTTACGCCATATATCAGGGCGTTCAACATTCTCCTAAGAGGGAGTGATCTTATCGTTTTTATATGCCTATGTAATTATTTGTTTGTAACACCATAGAAGACTATGGTTTAGATAAACATTTGTTGCAATAACCCTTTTTTGAACTGCTTGAGGGTTTTAAGTTTAGAATTAATTCGAAGAATTTTCTGATTTAAATCAACTATAAATGACTCGACTACATTTAGGTGATTTTGATTTGATGGAACTTTAATCTTAATATCCATAAAGTCAGGCAAATTAAGATTCCTTCTTACCACACTTGCTCCTTGTTCTGACGAACAAACAATATCATATCTAAACCTTTTAGTATCTATCAACTCTGCAAAAAGGGGTTTTGGTATTAATTCATTCACCTCGAAAACTTTGTAAGAAGGTGAAACAATCCCTATCTCAAAATCCATATTTAAATTGTAGTTACCCATCCAAGCATTTTGAGGACTCATAACAAATTGATACTTCCTCAGTATTTTATACCCAGTAGTATCTTTACTTGCAACTTCACGCTTAAAATATTTTGATTGTTTGTACAAACCTGAAGTGGTAGAACTCAAAACATCATATTGATTACTACAAGTTGTCTTTTCAACAACCTCACTTAAGATCTCTTTCATCCTTATTTCTCTTGAATTACTTTGATCTAGTGTTTGAAACAGCTTTTGCTTGTATCCTTTCTTAAAAATCTTAAGGTTTTCTAACTGCTCTTCTAAAAAAGTTATTTTATAATCAATATTTCTTAACCCTTTTGCGTATTTCTCTTGTATGCTTTTTGGGGGCAATTTGATAAGAATCTTATTAATTTCTTTTTTTGATATACCTAATACCGATATTCCTTGCCCTTTTTTCCGCATTTCTTTTCTAAACAATGGTGAGTCAGTATAGTACTTTAAAAATGTTGGATGTACTAGTTCTGAATTCGGTCTATATGCATGTGTATGCAAACCTGATATTATTCTTCTATCATCTATTGCTTCAATTAATACGGTTTTCCCCAAGTCATTGTAATCCTCACTTGCATCAGCGAAAATCAAATCTCCATCTATTACTACATCATCAAAATCAATGTCTTCAATATTAGGTAGTGGAGTATTATGATCTATAAATCCATCAAACTTTCCATGAATATCCCCATAATGAATATAATGTGTATTGCTAGATTCACATATAGCAGACCTGGATAGAGGTTTTGTTCTATAGAACTCACCTAACTCCTCAAAAGTCCTAAAGTGTTGTATTTTATCATTACCCATAAAATCACAACCTAAGATATAGGAGCTTTAATACTAAGCTCTTTACAGAATTTCTTAATTTCTTTATCTATCTCAACCATCTCTTTATCAATTTCAATGATTCTGTTAGCAACTGCTTCCAAATCTATTTCTTCCTCTTCTTCATAAGTGTCTACATATCGAGGAATGTTTAGATTATAGTCATTTTCTTTTACTTCTTCTAATAACACAGGTCTAGAGTACTTATCTAACTCTATTCTGTTCTTATAAGTTTCTACAATATTATTAACATGATCATCAGTAAGAATATTTTGGTTTTTCACTTTCTCAAACACTTTTGATGCATCAATAAAAATGATGTCACTATCTTTTTTTCTACACTTCTTAAACACTAAAATACATGTTGGTATTCCAGTTCCAAAGAATAAATTTTCTGGTAGCCCTATAACAGCATCCAAATAGTTCTTATCTTCAATTAGATACTTTCTAATGACACCTTCTGCACCACCTCGAAACAATACACCATGAGGTAAAACAATTGCCATTGTTCCATTCTCATCTAACTGATATATCATATGTTGAACAAAGGCAAAATCAGCTTTTGATTTAGGTGCTAATTTGCCGTAAGGGGAAAAACGTTCATCAGATAGTTTTAAATCATTTGCTTTCCATTTGATACTATAAGGGGGGTTAGCAACTACAGCTTCAAATTTCTTATGTAAGTGAGCTGGATCTTCTAATGTGTCTCCTTGTTCTATATCAAAATCTCTAAACCTAACATTGTGAAGAATCATATTCATTCTTGCTAAGTTATATGTTGTTGTATTTAGTTCTTGTCCGTAAAAATCGGAAACTTTTGCCTCTTTTGCAACACGAAGTAACAATGATCCTGATCCACAAGTTGGATCATAAACACTTTTAACTCTTTCTTTACCCAATGTTACTACTTTGGCTAATATCTTAGATACTTGTTGTGGAGTATAGAACTCCCCTGCTTTTTTACCAGCACTTGAGGCGAAATTACCAATCAAGTATTCATAAGCATCACCTAAAATATCTGAATCGATGTCTTCAAATTTAAAGTCTATCTCATTAAGATGTTTCACTACATCACTAATTAGTTCATTTTTTTGATTTACTGTTTTACCTAGTTTAGATGAAGTTAAATCAACATCTTCAAATAATCCAGCAAACTCATCCTCACTATCAAATCCAATCGTAGATTGCTCAACTGCCTTAAAAGCATTACCTAAATCTTCAATTATTACCTCTTTGCTGATTGCTCTGTTTGCAAGATTCCTAAACAAATGCTTAGGCTCAATAAAGTAACCTAGAGTTTCTAACAACCATTCTTTTAAGTCATTCAACAGCTCCTGATCACTTAGAACATCCTTAAACTTTAAGTTGTCTGCTTCCAGTTCTTTATTAGCTGCTCGTTCTACTTTCTCACTTAAAAATTTATAGAAGATAAGACCCAGAACATAATCTCTGAATTCATCTGCTCCCATATTTCCCCTAAGTTCATTAGCGATAGCCCAAAGCCTTTTTTCCAAAACTTGTCTTTGATTTGTTGTCATTAAAATCTCTCCTCTTTACTAATAGTAAGTTTTTAAGTAATTATTTAGATCTAAGAGAAACTCATCCCTAAGATGTTTAATTTCTCTAAATCCAAAGTCATCATCAACCTTAAAATTTATTTCTTTTTCTATAGAGTCCATATCAATTTTACCACTATATACATATTCATCAACTAAATTATCATGTATTTGCTTTAATAGTCGTGGTTTGTCTTTATATTTTTGTAAGAATATATCTTTTTGCACTGCGACAACACTATTAACCCCGATACTAAATATATCCTCATAAGATTCATTCACAAACATAAATTTAGATGGAGTCATTAAAAAACTATCATACACTTTCTTAGCAAGTCCAGGATCACTTGAAACAAGACTAGCGAAAAGAATGAAAGTAGCATCTTTAATGTATGTAGTATTATCATTCTTTATCAAACTATCAAAATCTATATCGTTTTTATCACAGAACACTGCAAGTCTGGAGTTTGTAATATTTTGAATATCTGATTTAATTTCATCTGCGAGTTCATCTCCTGTTTTATAGATACTAATGGTTGTAGAATATATATCTTTATATACTCTTTCATTTTCCTGCAATGGTGCATACTCTTGTAGAAGGCTTATCAAATGAGTAACCTTGTCTAAAACAGTTGATTGATTCATGATTACTTGATCAAAAGTTCTCTTCAAAGCCGATTTAAAATCATTTATCAAATGCTCTATTGCAGTCTTTTTGTTAACCATGTTTTTGTTTATCAGCATTCTTGCTACCTCAGATGAGGAATAGGTTTGCTTTTGCCTCTTATCATCAATACCAAAATAGTCCTCAATATTCTCCGAAAAGGTAAAGCTACCATCAGAGTTTTGCCTAATATAATTGTTATAAACCCTATGTTTCTCACCAGCTTTACTTGTATCCTCATCATAAAAAGAGAAAACTGGAATAGAATACAATTTCATAATATTAATAAAGAAAGGTATCATTCCCTTTCCGTTAGCTGCTAAAGGATGAAAATCGAAATTGAAGTCCGTGTTTAATATCATATAATCCACGAAAACTCTGTCAGAATACCCTTCTAATATAACAGATATATCACAGAAAAGTGATTCTAAAATATTGCCTAGTACAACTTTATTAATGTAATTCTTTATCAGCATTTCAGAAGCAACGAGTTTCTTACTGCTGTTAAACTTAGATACCAATACACCTTCATACTGCTGCTTAATTACATTTGAAATATAATCTACATCATTATTAATAATTGAATTACGATTTTTCATAAGATATACCTGCGATATATCAGATACATAGTACTTCACAAATAATGGTGAATGTGTACTTACAAGGACATCAAAACTATTAGTTTCACTTAATTGTCTGAGTTTCTTTGCTGTCTTAATAATAAGAGATGGATGACTATATTTTTCTGGTTCGTCAATAAGAAGTAATACTCTTTTTTTCTTAGTTTCCTCTAGCTGCCATTGTAAAATTTCACATACGAAGTTGAGTATATAATAGAATTTATGTCCTGTACCATCATCTGTTTTTGGTAAACTTTTTAACAATTCATTTGGACTGATGTTCTTCTTTGAGAACTGCAACTCAACATTGAAATCAGAATAAAAATTCCCTTTAACATTACGATTTATCTCATTTACTTTGCTTCTTGTATTACTGAGTACATCACCACTATAATTATCAAGTTTCTCATTATACTGTTGATTTATCAAATTAATTAATTGTCTAGTAATTGATGTCTCATTATCATTATCAAGTTCAAAACTGGTAGCAACATCCGAGTTCATTATAAAAACAATATTATTCTCAATATTTTTTTCATAAATCTCATTAATTAAAAATGATTTTCCCACACCGTTTTTCCCAATCAATACTCCTCTTTGTTTTTTCTGCAAATCACTTACTATATCATTTCGATCCATACTTCCTCCTACCATGTATACTTCTGTACAAATGTAGTTAATGTTTCAATTACATGGTTGACTTTATTTTTTCTAGCTTGAAAAATTGTCTGTCCATCTTGATAATCTTTACCTTTAACAAGTTTATTAATAGACTTTTTAACATCATTTCTATCTATTTTATCAGAATACTCATATTCTGAAATCACTTCTTTCACAACCATTTCATCTAAGTTATTCTCAAATACATACTTCTTAAGTTCTTCTTCTTTTCTTTCTTGAAGAAAGTCGTAGAATTTTTCATCGATTTCTCCACCAGGTACAAAATTAGTGGATAGAATAAACTCTTTTACTAGATCCTTTTTAGATCGTAATCTATCACTTGAATCCATTTGCGATAAAATAAAGTTAACCTCTTTATCAAAGTTAGGATTTTTACTATCTAATTCATTTAGTAAGTTGATTATATAGTCAACATTAATCTTGTCTTTTCGTAATAGATCAATCTCAAAATCAACATCATCTAAGATTGAAACTCTTTCTCTTTCACCCTTTTTGGTTCTTTCATAAGCATCATAATAAGAGTTTCTGTATTCAGCGAATAACTCTTCTGTAATTTTTAGATCTTTATAGTCAAATTCTGTAAATGTATCAAGTTGATTTATCTTTCTTACTACATTTCTAAACAGCTTGATAAATAGAAGTAGTTCTTCTTCAGATGTTTCATTTATTGGATCATTTGGATTAGGTACCTTTGCTAATAACATTTCTATTGCTTTATTAGCATCAACGATATACTCCTCATAAGTTTTCATCAAAACTGTACCTAAAGCATCTTCATCACTAAACAAACGAATTGCTTCATTTGTTTTATCATATATATTTCTAAAGTTAACTATATTTCCATAACGTTTTTTATCATTTAAAATTCTATTTGTTCTAGAATAAGCTTGGATTAACCCATGATATGTTAAATTCTTATCTGTATATAAAGTATTTAATCTTTTACTATCAAAGCCCGTTAAGAACATGTTCACTACTAATAGAATATCTATCTTACGTTCTTTTACTTTTTTTGAGACATCAATATAGTAAGCGTTGTATCCCCCATGTTTATTCAGGTTATGGTTTTCACCAAACATTTTGTTATAGTCTAATACAAACTCATCAATCTTTTCCCTTGGATGTACATTCTTATCAGTAGGTTCTTCCACACTAAATGTTCCATCATCCGTTAAATCATCATTAGACTTATAAGAGAATATAGTCGCTATTTTTAAATCATGATTCTTTTGCTTAAAAGTCTCATAGTACTTGATCAATGTTGGAACTGAACTTACAGCAAACATAGCTGTAAACTCTTTTTGCTTTGTTTTTAAACTGTGAATGTTAAGTATATGTTCTACCACTAAATCAATACGATCATCTGCATAAAATACTTCTTTAGTATCAATTCCTTCTACTTGCAAATCGTAGTAAGTTTTATCTCTACCAGATGTAGGATCAATAAGTCTATCATTTTTACCCTTAAAAGTACTTAAATATTCAACAGAAAATCCAAGTACATTATCATCAGCTATAGCATCTTTAATAATATAGCTATGTAGTCTCTTACCAAACAACATTTCTGTAGTTTTACCTTTATTAGCATTTTCTACAAAGATTGGTGTACCAGTAAATCCAAAGAATTGCTTATTAGTGAAGAACTCATTAATTCTACCATGAGAGTCACCAAACTGTGATCTATGACATTCATCAAAGATAAATACAATTCTTTTACTTCTTGCTGTCTCCATTTGCTTTAAATGTTTATCTTTATTCACTGCATTATTCAACTTTTGCATTGTTGTTATTAGAATTGCAGTTTTAGTATCAGTTAAATGTGAGATTAACTGATCAGTATTATCTGTAGAATCAACAGATCCTTTACTAAAAGAATCGAACTCTTTCATAGTATTAAAATCTAAGTCTTTTCTATCTACAACAAAGACTACTTTGTCAATATCTTTGTTTTTAGAAATTATTTGGCTTGCCTTAAATGACGTTAGTGTTTTACCTGAACCAGTAGTATGCCAAATGTATCCATTTTTCATTGCTCCTGATTCAACACTTTTTACAATTTCTTCTACTGCATAGTATTGATACGGTCTTAGCACCATTAATGAATGATTAGATTCATTAAGTACAATATACTTAGATATCATCTTAGATACATGACATTTCTCTAAAAACTCTGTAGTAAACTCAGATAACAAAGCAAACTTTGAATTATTTATGTCAGACCAGTAGAATGTCTGTTTGAAGTTCAACTCCTTATTATTCGAGAAGTACTTCGTTGTAGTACCATTACTTAGAACAAATATTTGAATATAGTTAAAAAGTCCAGAGTATGAGTGTCTTTGATATCTACATATCTGATTAAACGCCTCTTTCAACTCGATTCCCTTACGTTTTAACTCTATTTGAACAAGGGGTAATCCATTTATCAATAGTGTAACATCGTAACGATTCTCATATTTTCCTCTGTATGTTATTTGATTTGTAACTTGAAATTGATTTTTACACCATTTCTCAGTATTAAGAAAGCTTATATAAGTTAGCTCACCGTTATCCAAATGAAAATCAAGTTCAGATCTTAATCTAGAAGCCTTCTGGAAAATAGTACCACCTTCCAAGTGATTCATTATTCTCTTAAACTCAGAATCAGAAAAAGAAGAAACACCACATTTCTGTAGTTTCTCTTCATTATGTTTTTCAAGTTGTTTTTTAAAGTTTTTTTCTAAACCTAACTTATCGTCCAAAACAACATATTGATATCCATTTGATGATAAATCCTTGATAAGTTTTTTTTCCAAATTCTGTTCTGTTTGTGTACTCATAGTAAATCCCCCTAAAGTAATCATTATGTAAAGCCATTTCAAACAACGTTTATATTAATTCAATTAGTAACCAAATAATAATGCATTAAATTCATTATGTGGAACTCCTAATAAATAGGGTGTCCCAAATATTTCTTTGTGTTCGTGGTCTATTTTAGTTACCATCCCAAATCCTGCAACGTTGCACCAGCCTGATCCTAAATTTACAAATGATGTTGTAGTTAACAACCATCTAGGATCATAGACAAATGTAATTTTATATCCTTCATATTTTTTATATATTTTTGGGTCGTTTTCTGAATTACCTTTCATAGTGTAACTTCCATTAGAAACAGCCCTTATATCAGGCATACCTTTTGTTCTGAAATTAGCATTAATCTCTACTAAATCTCCTACCTCTAGTTGATCTACTTGTTCAATTTTTTTGGGGTTTAATTTCATATGTTTTATTATTTTGCTGATAGAAGACATCAAGTGCACTAATGAATAACCCAAATTATGCAGACAGGTTATTTCCTCTGGTATTTCAGGTATTTCAATATCATTTAAACCTGCAAAAATTGCGAATCTAGGTAAATTGACATAATATAGCTGGTTAACCTTCTTTTCCCAAGTGTTTGACCCTATCAAACTTTTAACATAATCAACATGAGTTTGTTTCATTTCTTTTAGATGTTCTACAGTATATTTCTCAGGTAAATCATCAACAAGCTTATGGTGATTCGAACAAAGCAATATAATATTTTCAGCTGAGTCATCTCTTCCGACTTCTTCATTCCATCTAGCTGCCCCTTCTTTTGCACCATATATGTGACACAATTGTGCTACAACTGATCGCCCTTCAACAACTAGTTCTTGTCTACATCCTGGAAAAGCACAAATACCACCCGACTCAGCAAACAAGATTTTCATATTTCTTTCACTTACACTCATTTCAATCTCACATCCTCTTACTTCGTATTTGTAAATATACCATCTTTTCCAAATAATATAACATTTCTACTCAAAGGTTCATTTTCATCTGGTACCTTATCTATTTTTGCAAACAATGGAATATCAAATCCTGGCCCTGAAAGAACTGCTTCACCTGGACCCATTATAGATATCATATTCATACTTTCTTCATTCATATAGGGTACAACTTTTCTAATAGCATTCAAATCATTTGTATTTACAAGTTTATGAATGAAGTAATGATGTACTTGTGATGTTATAGTATTTGATATATCACTCGGTCTTTGAGAGGACGTCCATAGGAATAACCCAAATTTTCTTCCCTCTTTGATAATCGACTCAAAAGTTTCTATGTTATTTGAAGCAACATCCAAGTTTTCTTTTGATTTATATAAAATATTATGCGCCTCATCAATAACTATTATTTTTATCGACTCTACCCCATTTTCTCTTTCCTTCTTCTTCATTTCATCAAAAATTATACCAGATAATAGAGTAGGTACTATTTCTCTTATATCTCTATTCACATCAGATAACTGAATGATTTCTAGATTATATCGATTACTATTCTCGGATTGATTATCAACAAATATTTTCTCAAAATCCTTTATTCTCGAGTTCATTCTTGAGATTAAAGGTCTAACAAACTCAAAATTATTACCTTTTCTCAAATATTCTACAATCGCATATATAATCTCGAATTTAAAACGTTCTAAATAACCTTCAGGTTCTGTAATGGATATATCATTAAGACTTTCATCTCCAATATCATTTATCCAATGTAACTCCTTTTTATTGTCAAAACTGTTTATTGTCATTCTCGAATCATCAACAAAACTGTTTGCTTTGCCACCAATATAACGTAAATGTTCTAATCCTGAAACATATTTTCTTAACTCATTTCTCAGTGAATATACAATTTGTCTTTGTCCATTTACAATAGCCCATTTTATAGATTTCTCTCTATCAGGAACTGAAAACTCGTCATGCATGTTTCTGAATGCTGTTTTTACAACTGGCATTTGAGTTTTTTGAGTAGCACTTAACAAGATCCCGATTTGATCTTCAGTTAGTGACGCATATGAGATTGGATACTTTTCTGAATCTTGGATTCTTGTTGATAGTTTATATATTTTCTTTTGAGAAACATTAGTAATTGCACTGCTCCCGTACTCATTATTTAAATCAAACAGAACAATTGACGATTTTTCTGGACCAATATTTTTTTCATGTACTTTATTAATATATTCTCTTAGTATTTTAGTAAGTGTATTAGATTTCCCACTACCTGTATTCCCGAATATACCAATATGACTAGGTACAATCTTATTGACATCGATATACAAATTGTTTCCATTATCAAAAAGATTAACACCAATCTTAATGGAATTTTCAGGCTCAGTGAAAATTTTAGAATACTCATTTTCAGATACTAACCTTACATTTGCATCAATTAGAGGCAAGCATCTTAATCCTGGTGAAAAGATATTATCTACAAAAGATCCGACTACATTGAGTTCTAAAACTCTTGTCTTTATTGTGTCGTCGTTTGTGAAGCTTTCAATAAACTCACCTACTACTCTACAAACAACTCTATCTAATCCTACGTTTGTACTTACAAAAGAGTTAATTCTAGGGCCTTGAATAACAGATTCAGATTTAACAATATATGGTGGCATTTTTCTATACAACTTTGCAAATGCTTTTACACCTGTAACTTTGTATATTTTACCAATAATCATTTCTCTAGTACCGCATCAATCAAATTTGAGAAAGTTTTAGTAGTATCAATTGGCTTATCATATGGTCCTATCTCAATCACTTTCCCTTTAAAATCTTTGTGTAAAGTATCCTTCTTATTATACTTGAATCTAATTATAGTCAGGCCGTTTTTATAGCAATCCATTAATACTTGATTGACATGTTCATCATTCCATGAATAACCAATAATAATAATAATACTATTTTCTTTCAAAAGTTCTGTTTTCATTTTAAATAACAATTCAAAAGAGTCCTTATTTAGAACATTGTTATACTTCTCAAGTCCGGGCAAAATAATATTATCTTTTAAAAGATCCCCATTTTCATATGAGCCATGAAGTTTAGACACTACAAATGATGGAAGGTACCTATTATTATCAATACCTCTAATTAAAACGTTATGGTATCTAATAGTTTTTAAATTACTCGGTTTTATAACATTTACAAAAAAACCTAATTCTTGAATAGCTTTCTCGACAATACAATCATAATTAAATGTAAAAATATTAACTTTTGACATCGAAGGTATAGTGTTTTCAGTTCTTTCAACTATGTTATATACATTCTCAATCATTGAAAGGATACTTTCGTAAGAGTTATCAGTATAATCTACTTTTGAATTGTAAAGACCAAATTCTTTCACAAATTCTGATAATACTGAATCTGATTCAAAAGCATTCAGACTTGCTATCTCTTCTTCAAAATTAAAATTTTTAGGAAGTTTCTCGTTGTACTCTTTCATTTTTTTGATTGTACTCCTAAATCCCTTTAACTGTGGAAAAAGACTACCGTTGAATCCTGCTCCCAATAAAAAATTCAAATGACATGAAGGTAATATCTTCTTTAGTTTGTAAGTTTCAATTAAACTTGTATAAAACTCCTTTTCTTTCGTTTCCACGATTCTCATCTCCCTTTAATTGCACTAAAACTATTATATCACAAACAAACAGTACTATCTATATCAAGATAGTACCAAATATGCTATTTTATGCATTCTTACAGCCTTGGTGCAATACACCTCACAACGTTGGTTTTCTAGGTATTATTCATCAGTAATTTGAACCATGTAAAGACGCTAGATCCCCATCTAGCGTCTTCCCTACATAATTTTCCCTTAATCCGCCTATATACTAAACTATTACTAGTCTAATAACTGATTCATGAGTTCTTCTAATAGATGTTTGCTTCTATTGTGTTCGTGTTTGTTATTTATATACTCGTTTCTCATAATGTCTTCGTAGTTTTCTTCATACCAACTAATAAGTCTATTCGCAATCACTATAAGTTTGTCCTTTTCTTGAGGGTATGTAATTGTCTTAAGCAGACTTGTATAATTACGTATGAAATGTTCTCTTGTGTAATCATTAATCGTGTTAATGATTCCTTCCTTTTCAATAAACAGAATTTCTTCTACTTTCATACATTTACCTCCTTAACAGGTATTTTCAATAAAGAAGTCTTTCGTGACAAAATGTAGATAGTTTCATCTACTTTTTGTACATTCTTGGTCTACTTCACATAAAGTGGTATAATATTCTCAAGGTAATGGTAATGGATCAGGAACATCAGTGTTTGGAGGTGTGCCTGGATCTATAGTGCCACTTACTTCAGTACCTATTGATACTAAACCAAAAATGAGAATAATTAGAAGTAAACCTAACTTTAACTTCTTCATTTGGCCTCCCTTTATTGATTGTGTGTACATTGTACGGGAGGATTAGAAACTTTATTAGGTCAGGTACGGCCTAATTTTCAAAAAGGAGTGATTTTTATCAGACAGATGAAAAAATACACGAACCATTTAGACTATTTAAGAAAAACAAGTAATATAAGAACAGAAGATTTTATAGAAAATATTTGCTCACCTAGACAATGGAGACGTTATATTAGCGGCGAGAACTTAATACCTCAAGATCGTTTTAAATCTTTTTGTAATAAGTTGGGGATTACCCCAAACGAATTTGAAGTATCGTACTACAATAGTACAAACAGTAAAAGACTCGCAGTAAACGAAATTGAACAACTTATCTTTAAAAAGAAATATGATGAAGCCAGAAAACTCACAGAATATTATCTAACACAAGATTTCGAAGATACTACTACTCATGATTTAGTAAAGTACTATAAAGTAATTATTGATTATCTTGATGGAAAAGAACCGGATCACTATATTTTAGAAAAACTAGCAGACATCATTAATTATCCAGAATGTCTTTCACATAAGTATCATACATATATTGACTTTCTTACGATAAATAGAATCGCTGAAATAGAAACAAAACAAAAGAAAACCACAGCTCTTATGTTTATCTATAAAATTCTTCAAGATCGAAAGAGTCTATTTCTAAGTTACTCTTCAAGAATGTATCTTCCTTATTTCTTTCAATCATGTAGTAAATCATTATGGTTGCTAAACGATGTTGAAAAGTCTTTTGAAATCACACAAGAAGGAATTAAGTATTGTTTAAAAACATCAGATAATAGTACTCTAGCGTATCTCTATTATGTAGAGTCCTATATACTAGATACCTACAGTCGTAAAGATGAAGCATACGAATCCGCAAGGAAATGTATTGCGACTTGTTATTCTAGAAATGAAATTGATCAAGTAGATTTTTACAACGGACTCTTTTTAGAGGAACAAGGATATAAAATTGAACTAATAAGAACATAAAAAAAGACTGAAACAGAAATACTTCTGTTTCAGTCTTTTTTTCATTTATATTAAGTTTTTATTCTCTAACCAATCTCTGCTACCATCTTATCAAAGAACTCCTCTGATATAATGTATTTCTTCTTAATAATAATATATACAAGAATCATACATAGTAATGGTATCAAAGCCATCGCACTTTTAACCATTAGTACCATTTCAAATGTTCCTGTAGAAAGAATGGTATTTGCTGGTTCGGTTATTTCATCAATGAGCCCTTTTCCCTTTTCAATCTCTAAATCTGCAATCTGACTACTTATCGTAAGAACTCCTGATAGGATTAGAACACCTGAGACAATCATTTGTTGAATGGCTGCTCCTATTTTCGTCATTAATGGTCTTACAGAGAAGATAATGGATTCATTTCTTTCACCTGTTTTATATTGATTATATTCAATAGTATTCGCAGTTAATACCACCATAGTGACGTAGAATAATCCAATTCCAAAGAATGAGAAGAACGCCGCAATAAATAATACTATCTCAACCATAGGGAACACTATCCCTGTCATAAAGAACACTATATAACCAATAACTAGAAATACCATTGAGATACCTAGAATCTTCATCCTTGGTACTTTATTTGATATAACTCCAAAGACAGCTAAAGATGCAATAGTCCCGAGTCCAAAGATTACTGTAAACATTGTTAGGTATTCACCATTATAACCAAAACGTAAATAGAAATAATTTAATGCCAAGGCAATGAATAATTCCATTGCGATTGTATATAGAAGCAATGAAATCGTCATTACTCTTAATTGATCATTTCGAACTAAAATATGATACATCTTCTTCAGAGAAACTTTCTCTTTTCTCTCATGATTTATCGTTTCCTGAACACCGAAAAAAGTTAAGGAAGTAAATGCAATGAATATAACAGCAATAGATACCCCAATAATTTTATACATCATTACTGCATTACCTGTAACTAATACTGGAATTAATCCTCCCGCAATAAACTGTCCAATACTCGCAAAGATAATTACGAGATTTGTCAGATTATTTCTAGTTTCATTATCTCGAGCGAGATTTGGTAATAACGACCAATAGGCAATATCATTAATCGTATACGTTATCCCCCAAGATATATATAATATTCCAAAGAATACAACAAATGCCCAACCTTCCGGTCTTACTGTAAACAATAGAACTGTAACAATAAAACAAGATAAACCACCAATCATAATCCAAGGGCGAAACTTCCCCCCTTTAAATCTTGTATTCTCAATAATCAATCCCATTATCGGATCATTAAATCCATCAAAAATTCTTGCCACAATGATAATCACAGAAATAGCTGCGAACTGTCCTACTGATAACTTCACTGTATATTGTACATACGCAAGCATAAACATTGCAACAAGTACAAAAAGCATATCTCTACCAATACCACCAATACTATAAGTCCATTTATTACGATTTGATATATTCATAATTTAGCGCTCCTGATTCGTATTTTCGTTACTATCAACACATCTACTTTTTATAATCTCTTGATACATTCTCCCACTTTTTCGTATCGTTCTTTCTTGCGTCTCATAATTTACATGAACCAAGCCAAACCTTGGTCCATACCCATCATCCCATTCCAAATTATCAAGTAAACTCCAGTAGTAATATCTTTTTACATCCACACCACTGTCTATTAAATTATTCACCTCAATTAAATGTTTACGAATAAAGTCTTCTCGTAATCTGTCCTCTTTATCTGCGATACCATTCTCAGTAATATAAATAGGTAACTTATATTTACGGTATACTCTATCAATCACATGATATAACCCTCTTGGAAATACTTCCCAATCTAAATCGGTTCTAACAGAGTCCTCAAGGTTCTCTTTATAATGAACCTCCCCAAAAAGGGTTGTAAAGTCAAGGGATGGAGTAATCATACTTCTAGTATAGTAATTCACTCCAATGAAATCTGAATATCTTTTCTTTTTTCCTAACCGCTTAGGAAAAAACGGAAAAGATAATTTCCCTTCAATCATTCCCTTTAAAAATAATCCATGAAAGGAATGATCAATAAATCTTTTTGTGATCTTAAATAGTGGATTCTTTGTATTCAGTTCAAAATGAGCAAAATGATGAGCTACTCCTACTTTTGTTTCACCTAGAAACTTATTTTCTTCTCTAATAGTGTGAATTAAATCATACACTCTTACATGAGCTTTAATCAGGTTTTTAGAAGCTTTAAAATATGAGAAAACATTATTTCGTTCACCACCTGGATATTTCCCTTCCAGATAAGTATCATTTACAAACACATTCGGTTCATTAATCACACAATATTCAGAAACACGGTTACCTAAAGCTAGGACCACTTTCTCCACAAACCTCACGAAGTAATCAACTGTTTTCTTATTCTTCCATCCACCGATATCTTGGATCCATATTGGACTAGAAAAATGATGTAGGGTTACAAGAGGTATGATCCCTTTACTTAATAAATAATCAACCTCGTCTTGATAGTGTTTGATTCCCTCTTCATTAAACTGTCCTTCAAAAGGTTCAATACGACTCCATTCAATACTAAAACGATAGGTTTCTATACCTAGTTCATCCATAATATCAGTATCTTCAATATATCGATTCCAATGGTCACAAGCAACAATACTACTACCACCAGCTTTAATGTTTCCCATTTCACCCCACTGATACCAGTTATTTTGATAATCTCCACCCTCTATTTGTGTCGCAGCTGTCGCTACTCCTAATAAGAGCTTTTTATCTAACTTGATCTTACTCACTTCTTTCACCTTCTTTTTTACTACTAGAAAATTCAGACGCATATAACCTTAATTGGTACTCAATCATCTTAATTGGATTTATATGATACTCTTTCTCCAGTATTCCTCTTCTAGAGGCAATACGTTGTCCTAAACTCCAAAGTACATTTGTAACCGTTAGTACTACTAAATCTAAATCCTCATTTATTTCCATTGAACCGTCATTGATTCCCTCTTGAAAAATACTTTTAAAAAGGTCATCACTGACATAAATAATATTGTTAAACTTCTCCAAATACTCCTCACTAACATTGTATGAAGCAGAGTCTTTAAAATAGTTATCAAAATCTCCGACAAACTTTAAAAATGATAAAGAATCTTCTAAATATCCAGTTATATGTTTTGTGAACTCCACAAACTTCTCTAAACCATTACCTCTAAGTTTCTTATAGGCATTCTCCTGATAGTCATTCCATTTAGTAAACTCCTGAATAAATACATCATAAATCAAATCCTCTTTTGATGAATGATAGCGATATAGTGTCCTTCTAGAGATACCACACATCACCGCAACATCATCCATTACGGTTTCTTTTAACCCCTTACTAAAAAACAACTCTTTTGCGCAATGAATAATTTGCTCTTTCCTATTAATTCGTTCTTTCATAGTACCCTCTTTTCACTATTTACTTATCTTCATTCTATCATATGTCACAGTGTGTGACAAGAATTAAAACAGTCTTAATTAAGCCGAAACTATCTGTATCCTAAAGGATACAGTTTTAATATTAAACAAAAAAACTCCTGTAATTTCATATACAGGAGTTTTTGATATTATGTTTTCAAATTAAGTTTTAACAGTTCTATAGTTATACTAGGTATCTCTCGTTAGCTACTACTGGTCTCCAAATAGTATTTTCCCATCTTGCTAATGCATTAGCAAACCATTCTTCCTTATAAACTCGATTATGTTGTGTACAGATATATAATATTACCCCAAAGGCAAAAAACACTTCTACAACATCAGTAGCTACTTTTACATTTGTTTGCTTTTCATATCCTTTGATTACTTCTCTTCTATACGTCTTATCACGAAAATTCGCACATAAAGAGGATATATCCATATGATAAAATCCATAGCCACTTAATGAAAAATCAATTGGTGATATGACTCCTTCATTTTCAATTAAGTTCGACAATCCCAAGTCACTATGTACAATACTAGTCATTTTCAAATCACCGTCCAATGTTTTCATTGTACTCTTAACAACATCCAACACTTGATGAATCAACTCTAGATAGTGTAGATTAATATGGTTTAATCTATATGCATCCAAAAACTCATCTTTCATATACTCAATCATTTCATAATCATAATAACATCTCTTTAAATGAAGTGATGATTTATCCATCAACTTTATATTTGGTTCTATACCCTCAAAATGTTGATGCATCTTCCCAAGAGTAGTCCCCAACTTAAAAGCAACTTCCTCATTCATCTCTATATCTGAAACAGTATTACCGTTTATCCACGTTAAAACAGTACAAATTCTACCATCAGCTAATTTTGTTACGAAATCACCATCTCTATTTTTGATAGGTGTTTGAATACTAAAATCCTCCTGATTTGAAAGGGCTGCTAATAAATCCATTTCACCTTGAATATATTCAACATCACTAAAATGTCTTTTATTAATATTGAATGAAGTCCCTTCAAGGGGTTCATGAATTCTTAAAATATAATCCTTATCTTCCGTTATTAGTTTATATACTTTATTTTCACTATGTCGAATAAACTCGGTTTTAGGATTATCAAAATCATAGTATTTTAATATCTCATTCATACTACTATCACCTTCTCATATTATTGAATTATCAGTTCTCATATATTTATAGAGACTGGTTTACTCACAATAATTATATTGATCCGTTATTTCGTCTTTATTTACTTAGTTCTACTTTCACAGTACAACTAACATTTCTAATAATGGTATTTTTCTTTTTGAAGTAACTCTCCATTACCTCAACATTCTCTACTAATGTATACCCGACAACTTCATTTTGATACATTGGTTTTGCGATTACATCAAGTTCATCAACATCGATTTTAATCTCAGTATTAGAATCAGTAAAAGTAATAACCCAATCATCGATTTCAAGATTTCTTGATACATCTGTCATATCTTTAATTTTTATGTTTGTATTAATACTCATATTCTCTATAAAATTCATTAACTCAAAAAGTTTCATATCATTACTCTCCTATATCTTCTAAGTTCCATTCTTTATGAAACTGTTTTAAGTACTCTTCCATAAAGTCATGTCTTGACTTAGCAATGTCTTTAGCTATGTCAGTATTCAATTTTTCTTTTAAAAGTAACAGTTTCTCATAAAAATGATGAATACTAGATGAGTCATCAGATTCACCGTAAATTCTTCTACTCATACTCCCACCATACGCAAAAGTTCTTGCGATTGCGATTGCACCTATAGCGTCGATGCGATCCGCATCTTGCACAATTTTGCCTTCTATAGTACTAGGAGTTTTCTTTGATGAATATGACATGTTTTCAATAATATGAAAGACATGTTGAATAAAGGATTCATCATATCCCAATGTGGATAACTTTTCTTCTAAGTCTTGTTTGGATTTATTGATATCTGATGATACTTTTTTGTCAATGATATCATGTGTTAAAGCTGCGACTTGAATTAGTTCAAGATTACAGTCTAATTTTGAACTAATTTTTGTTGCTATTTTATATACTCTTAATGAGTGTTCAAAATCATGAGCAGTGACTTCTGTAACTAGTTTTTCTTTAGAATATTTCATTACTTCTTTTATCATAACACGACCTCTTTACTTTCCAATATATTATAACAAAAGGAGTATAAAATTCATACTCCTTTTAGTTTAATATGCTAATACTCTCAATATAATCATTAAGAAGTACATAAATGGATAAATCATTAGTGCGCTAAATAGATAGAGTTCATTCCCTCTTAACTGTTGTAAATGATATCCCCAATAGAGATAGTTAACAACTGAAAGTATTACACCTATTACTAGAGTATAATCTAGCGTTTCTCTAAAAAAGTTATATAGAACAATTACTATAAGTCCAAGTATAAAATGAAAACAGAAGTTGAAGATAAGAAAGCGATGTAATGGTTTTGACAAACGTTTCATCGTGCATTCACCCCCAAATATCCTAGAACTACTACTAGACTTATCCCAACGATAAACATCGTTGTAATACTCATAAAAACTAACGACTTAACTCCAAGTTCTTTTAAGAACGATTTTGCATTGAGTTCTTCATTATTGTAGTACATATCTTCTAGAGTGGATGATGACACAAGTAATACAACAAGTATTCCTCCTAGTAAATTATCCATTAGAATATATGTTGAACTGAATATATTGTTATTATGATCATTAATCCTAAAAAAGATTAGTACGATTAGTAAAATCATAACTATGTATGTAACGAACCTGGTATACTTCAGGATTTCAATATATTTAGGTAGGTATTTCTCTAACGCAAATGATAGAATAATTGGCACTAAAATAAGCACCATATATAACCCATAAAACGGATAGATAAAAGTTGGTTCTGAATCTATTTTAAGTTCTGCGAATACGCTATATAAAATAACCATAAATGTCACGAGAAAAATCGAGTATTTTTGAAATAGTTTATTCATTATGTGTACCCTCCTCATAAATTCTTTCAAAGAGTGGATTGTAAGCATGATAGAACCTTCTAGGTCTTTGTGTGTAATTGAATAGATCATATTGATAATCAAATTCATCAAAAAGTGTTTTGTTGTACATATATTCAGGAACTTCTGAGATAGTACCATTAGTGTTAAAGAACATCTCTAACTGAAATAAATCTCCATCTGCCACTTTATCAATTTGATAGAAGAACGTAGCTCCAACATATAGTGTTGCATCTTCCTTATAGATTTCATATGGAGTAACGCTATTAGAAGTCACATTCTTATCAATTTCCTTTATAGTAGAAAGCATCATAGAATCGTTATATCTAACGAAGCCTTTATATTCTACCTCATTTATAATTCCCTTTTCCTCCAATGTTATGACACCATTTGAAGGATAGTAATCATATATATCAAATCGAAAAGTTTGTCCTGTTGCCTCTCCATCAGAATACACCTGGAAGTTATAAATATTTGTCATCCCCGTAAACTGAAACTCATTTTCATTCTTATATCGTCTAGCAATGAACTGTTTTGTAGTTTCATCATTATTACCAAACTCATAAATACTTATTGAATTACTACCTTGCTCTTCATGAGTTACCATCCATGTTGTAACTATTGGTGCAGTATCATAAATATGAACCCCTAATGCTGAAATTACACCAACACCTTCATCGACGTAGTACTCATTTTTAATGTACAAACGATTAAACTCCTCATAGGTTGTTTGTACTAACCTATGTAGATCGTTCGTCATTTGATCATTAGAAACCTCTGTGACATAAACATAGCTATCTATAACATGACGATTCGAATCATCAGTATACATCTTAACATGTGTCATATAGTTTGTTCGAACATCACCTTGTTTCACCTCTTCGTGAAACACATACTCATCCTCACCATATTTTTGATATGTCGCGCATGTATCACCGTAGGATTTATACACTAATCGTTTATCCATAGTGTAGAAATCACATCCTACTAAAAACGGTGTTTCCTCTTCAATTAAAGTAAACTGCATATTCCCCACAAGGAAAAGCAGAACGACTCCAAGCACTCCAATGGATAACTTCACTGTAACTATATTTTTTCTTGTAATGAGTTTTTTACTAATTAGAAAATCATGAAGTATAAACTGCGATACTAAAATAAGTGACCCTAAGAATGCAAACATTAATAAATGTTTTAATATAAAATAAACTTGATTGTTATAAGTACCTAGTGAATAAATAAGCATAAGAAAAAACAAAAACCCACTAGGAATTAAGAGTAATTTTAACTTTTTCATATTGTCTCCTTTCGTGTTTAATTACTTTTAATTAATCACGAAACTCTCAACATCTAAAGACTCCTAAGGATGATTGTTTTATATTTCGATTCATTCTATTTTTAAATGGCTTAATATATGTTTGATATCTCGTTTTTACACGAATGTTCATATCAAACAACACGCTTACTTCAACTACTAATACTACCGGTATAAACAAAAAGAAAATGACTAAGAAAGGAATAGCGAGTAAAATCGTTAGATATCCTAGTAGCATATCTTTTGTTAAAAAGACTTCAGAAACATAAACGGTATCTACATTACTGAATCGGATCCCTTGGAATAAAACAAAAAAAGCAAATATTAAAGAATACAGCAGTTTCGTGAATGAAATTTGTCTCTTACTATTTTTGCTTTTCATAGTATGCTCCCTTAGGTTTATTACATATATTATATCAAACAATTACAGTTCTATCCAGTACCTTCTTGTATTCCCCTCTTCTTTAGAATACACGATGTTATCTAAAACTCCACCACACGCTTCTATTGTCTTATAAGACCCGATATTATTTACGTCACATGTAACTAGAGCACGTAAAACACCTTTCTCTTTCAAAACTGCTAAAGCACGCTTTAATTGTATTTTCGCATATCCTTTTCGTCTTTCAGAGGGTCTAATACTGTATCCTATATGTCCACCATATTGTGTCAGAAACTCATTTAAATAATGTCTAATGTTCACAAACCCGAGAATCCTATTTGATTCAGTATTTACTAATATCCACTGACTACCTTCTACATAGCCTTCAGGCAATGTTGATTTATCTGAATAAGAAGAAATGACTCTCATCCAATCCTCAAAATTATCATGCTTTTCTAATCCACCACATCCAGATAGACCAGAATCTCCTTGTTGAATCATTTCTCTTTTATAATCAAAGATTTCCTTCTCATATTGCTTTGTTGGTTTCACCAAAGTAATCAAGATAATCACCATCCTTTTAAAGTATTATACACTAATCATATAAAGAAAAAAAGAAGCAAACTTGCTTCTTTACTTCTTATGATTTATTGGTACTAAATAATAACACTCATATGCATCACTAGAAGTATCTCCATCAGGATATATCTCTAGTTCAGGCCCAGTTCCATATTCATAGTTTGAAGATGGAAACCATTCTTGATAAATGAACTTTGTTGTTTCTTGAATGCTACCAGGTAGTTTACCCACTGCTTTAAACTGAGCGAACACATTTGGTTCAAATGAAACTTTTGATGTATTTTCTAACGACTTGTCTGTTCGAATACCAATCATGTACTTAAATACATTGTGTTCTAAATCCATATCATAACAGATTCCTACAATACCTAGTTCATCTGCGTTATCACAAAGTTCTTTGAATCTACCATCTTCCATAATCTCTTGCCAGAAAGCTGGAATAATCACAAAGTTTTGATTATCTACTGTTGTGACTTCCTTAACATAACCAATAAAATCTAATCCATCTTTTTTAATAATTTGATAATCCATTTCTACTCCTCCATCTACGGTTAATTTAAAGGATAGTTTTGGAAATGATTTAAGCTTGTCTTTAAGTTTTCTAGCATCTCTTGGACTCATACTATGAAACTGTTTAAAAGCTTTCGTGAAGCTTTCTGGTGTTTTATATTGATATTTATAAGCAATATCAATTACCTTGTCTTCTGTAACCACAAGATCACTAGCAGCTAATGATAATCTTCTCTTACGAATGTATTCACTTAAGGTATTCCCACTCAAGATAAAAAACATTCTTGAGTAATGTAAATATGAAGTATAAGAGATTTTTTCTATATCGTTTTTACTAATATTTTCTGTGATGTTCTCTTCAATAAAACTAACTGTATCATTAAACTGTTTCAACCAATTCATTCCAATCATCCTTTCTACTATTATTGTACCTAGAAGAGCTATTACGTTCTTGTCAAAAATTGATTTAAGCTGATAGATTTATTATATCCTAACAAATCAAAAAGAAAAAGGAATGAGTTTATCATTCCTTTTTCTTATAGAGATAGGGGTTGATTTTCTGTAATAGTCGCTAGACTGTTACTTGTTTCTTAGTAGTTTGATCTATATCTAATTTTTCTTTAACGGCTTGTGATTGCTTCTTTTCTATACGGTTTGTGATAAATTTATACGCACCAAATAGTACAATATTTATTGCGATTACGGCGATACCATAAATACTTTTAATAAACCCTGTAATATATCCTAAGTATTTAACACCAAATGATACTGAACCAATTACGTCATCAGGACTAAGTAACCAGGTATCTGGAACTACAGTTTCACCTTCTTCAAAGTGTCTGTGTGTTCGAATTACTGTATCAGAACCTTCACCTTCAATTGAATAGATATAATGTGTTACAGTTTCCTCAGTACCGTTATAATCGATATCCGCATTGAAAGTTATAATATCTCCAACTTTCGCTTCTTCTAAATTAAATCTAGTAGCTACAACTGCGTCATTAACCATATACTCAGGTTCCATAGATTCAGTTACAACGATAAATGGTTGGAATCCGAAAATCTTAATTGTCATTTCAGGCATAAAGATTGTTGATGCTGTATAAAGTAAAATTGCACCAATAATACCCATTTGTAATGCTAATTTAATATTTTCTATAACTGCTTTCATATATATCAACTCCTGATTAAATGTATTTGTATTGATTCGTAATCTAAAGGTATTAATTAAGTACTAATACCTTTAGATTAGGAAGAGAGGAAACCCTCTCTAAATAATCTATATTAAGCTTTCTCGTTTAAATCTGTAGTTTCGATTGATTCTGTATCAATTGAGTAACTGAATGTAATTGAGATTTGTGCGCTAGCGATTAAGTTATATTCTTCTTGATCTGCTGGCTCATCCATAGTTAACTGGAATGCGAACGTAGAAGCTTGTGCGTCTAATTCTAATTCTTCTGAGTTATGTTTATTGTATTCAACATTAATTAAGTTATAGATATGTGCGTAATCTTCTTTGTCTAATTTTTCACCATTTACTACTATTTCAAGTTCATGTGCTATTTCAATTTCACCAACACTATTTGTTCCAGCTAATTGTGAAGTTTTTTCATCTTCAACCCATTGTAGATCAAATGATAAGTCTATAGCTTCTACTGCACCTTTATTTGAGTTCACTGCTTGACCAACTGGTACTAGTAATCCACCTGAGTTAAAATCATCTGTTAAATCGAACTTTGTTTCAACACTGTCCCCAGAACCTACTTCTAAAGTTCCAACTGCTTCTGTACTAGTTCCTTCTACATAACTTGCCCAATATGCGAATGTTCCTGTTGTAAATACTAACGATAGCATTAATAGAAATGCGATAACTGTTTTTCTAGATTTCTTTTGTTTATTATTTTGTGTGTTCATAATTTAAATCTCCTCATCTAATTTATATTTTTTAGTTTTTTATTTCAACACTTTTTGTCTTGTGCAACTGTATAATAACATCAAAAAACCTCATCTCGCAACCCATCTACAAGGTAGTTAAGATTTAGTTAATAAAGTTAAGATTTCAGAGTCAATTCTTACATCAACTTCTAATTTCGTTCAAAGCCTATAACGGCTTTATTAAGGTTTTAAATGTCATATATATAAAAAATTAAACGACAACTCGTTCAAATATTAATTAAATATTAAATGGCTAGATTTCTATATTCAAAGCATAAAAAAAGTTAGCATTTCTGCTAACTATTTTTCCCAATCTTCTTTTTGTAATTCTTCAACTACTTGCTTACCAAGTCGATACCCAAATGCATATACCGTTTCGATAATTTCAGGTCGTTTTGGGTTCTCTTCAATTTTGTTGCGAAGTCTCTTCACATGAACGTTGATTGTGTTATCAACAAACTCATCATACTCTTCTCCCCAAACAACTAAATATAATTGTTTCCTTGAGAAGGCTCTTTGTGGATTATCAAAGATCATTTTCAGAATATCAAATTCTTTACTTGTTAATTCTACTTCCTGACCAGACCTTTTCACTAATCTCTTATTAAAATTGATTTCAACATCTTTATATGTAACGATACGATTTCGTTCTTTTGATTTTCTTTGATCTTCTAAAATGATTTTTACACTCTCTAAAATCTCGTCTTTTTCAAACGACTTCTCTATAAAATCACTAGCTCCAACATTGATAAGCTTTACTCTTGATTTTACATTTGCATATGCTGTATTAATAATTACAGGTATATCTGTTTTCTTTCTAATTACTTGAATAAACTGATACCCGTTCATTTTGGGTAAGTTTAAATCCAGAATTATTAAACTATAATTCTTTTTATTGATTTCAATCAATGCATCTTCTGCATTGTAAACACCACTAACTTCATATCCATTAGTTTCTAAGAAAACCGATAGGGCTTTGTTTACGACTTTATTATCTTCAACAATTAATATTTTATCCATACTATGACTTCCCTTTTACTGTTTATTTATTGCCTTAATTTATTATATCAAAGCATTTAACTATTAGCAAGATTGTAGATAGTATAATGTACTTATTTACAGTAAAAGTGTCATAAATTCTATGTTACTATAATAAAAGAAAACAAGCTAGCTTGTTTTCTTTCTATATTTCTTCCTCTTCAGGTTTTCTTTTTATATATTTAACTGTTCCGTAAATTACTGTAATATTTAAGATTACTACTCCAATAAAAACCTTGTTTGTAAGAATCCCTTGAAGATGTCCGATGTAAGGAACTCTAAAGAGGTATTCTCCTTCTATATCATCTAAGGTTATTTGGATGATGTTATTGTTGGTATCACGCCAGATATCAAAATCATCATCTCTTCCTTCACCATGAGTTTTATAGATTGTTATATCATCAAGTTCAATGATATCTCCTATATAATGAGTCACATAGGAAACTCCACCTGTTTCTTCTATATATACTTTAAATGTGATAATGTCTCCTACTTCTAGGTTTTCTTCTTTTACACTTCTTGAGATGATCATATCGTTTTTCATGATTGTTGGTTCCATCGATGAAGACAAAACTACGAATGGTCTAAATCCAAATACATCCATCATTTTCTCTGGTGAAAGAGCAATGATAAATATGTATAATATAAGAAACGTTACTATTAAGTAATATAATAAGCTTTTAATGAATTTCATATAAACACGACCTTTAATTAATTACTACGTCTATTATACAGTACCTTATCTAGATATGTAATACTATTTATATAGGTATTGATAGGTTACGTTGTTAATTGTATAAGACACTGTAACGACTATTGTTAGATCATTTAATTGTGAATAGTGATTTGTGTTTGATGGTTCTGTAATATTAAATGTGAATCCAAATGATGTCGGAGTGTCATTGAGGGTTATTGATGAGCTATTGTCACCGGCAAACTCAACTTCTATATAGCGAACAAGGCGATTATATTTTTTATTGTTTATCGGTTTTCCTTTTTGATTTAAGATCTGTATCTCATAATCAAACTCAATATCCCCTTCAATATGATAATTATCAACCCATGAACTAGAAGATAACCACTCCGCTTCGAATACTTCAGTAAACGAATGCATATAGCCTGTGTTATTATCAAAGATATTTTTAGGTTGAACTGAGTATTCTCCTTGATCGCTACTACTTGACAAGGTAAACAGAGAGTGTGTTATACCATACTCTCCTATAAGAAATGTATAGTCTTTATCAGAGCTCGATCCTTCCACGGCTTCTGTCCAATAAGCTAAAGTGCTTGAAGTCATAAGTAAAGAAACAACAATGAGTAGTAACATAATCTTTGAACGTTGCTTTAATATTGATTGAATGATGTTTTTCATACTTATACACTCCTTTCACTTTCGTATATTCGCAACCTTATTTTAATTATAACGAACCTTCAAGTCAACGGATGCGTATAGAAGTTAAGAAAGAGTTAAGAATTAAAAAAGCGACTAATTTAGTCGCTTTTGTTACATATTACTATTATAAGTTTTAAGTCTTTCGGCTAGTAAAGCATAGTTCTGTAAGAGGGATTGCTCTAAGTATAGAATCTCGTTAATTTTGTTTTGTCTTGATAAATCGATAATTGTTTGAGAGAGTTTAAGTACTCTTTCTGCTCGTAGATATGTGAAAGTCCCTTTTAGATAATGAACTATTTTATGAATTTGCTCACAATTAGCACTCATAAATGCTAGCTTAATATTTTCAATATCTACTTCATTTTCTTCTAAAAATGTTTTGATGATTTCTTTTCTTAGGAATGCTTCTTCAAACTGAAGTTCAAAATCCTCTTGGTTAAAGATTGGTAGTACTTCATTAGAAGTGGATTCTTGTTTAATTGTTTGGAAGTACTCATTTAGTAGTTGTTCAAGTTCTGCTTTTTTTAGGGGCTTACTTAGAACTCCATTCATTCCTGTTTCAATAACCTTCTCTTTTGTTGAATCAACGTCGTTAGCAGTTACTGCAATAATTGGTACTGCACCTTTTACTCCTTCTAACTCGCGAATCCTACTTGTTGTTTCATAACCATCTAATCCTGGCATAAAGATATCCATAAGGATCATTTTGAAGTTATTATTTTTCACTTTCTCAATTGCCTCATACCCATCTTTAGCTTCTTCTACTTCTAAATACATCCCTTTTAATAACGCAGCCATTACCTTACGGTTAATGTTATTATCATCTACTAGTAGAATTTTATTCTTATCTTTCATTTGCGAATCCTCTTCTCTTTCTTTAGATTCATCAGAAAATATGGGTTGTTCTGTTATTGAATCAATAAGCTTTTCTGATATAACCGGTGCTTCAAATGTTGAATTAAATAACTCAAACACACTTACAAAATCTGGAGATTTTGGGGTATCATACAGGAATACTTTTTTTGTGTTCTTATACTCCTTTTTAATATGTTTTTCTATTTTCGAGAACTTAACAAGGAAATCTTTCTCTGTATTTGTATAAACAAAGATTCCATTGTATGTGTTACTAATATATGATTTAAAGTTAAACAAGTTACATACATCAACATCAATGAAGTGATTTTGAAGTTGTGCTTGAATATTTGAATGAGTACCTTCTGATAGATCTATTAATAAACAATGTTGATCTAATAGATGTCTCTTCTCCTCTGATGGATTGAACAATGTTAACGTAAAATTAAAGTTAGACCCTTCTTTTTCTTTGCTTTCAACAACTAAGTTTCCTTTTAAGAATGTAACAAATGTTTTAGCTATTGTAAGTCCTAATCCTGTTCCTTGAGGGTTTTTATTTAGATTGTCTCCGACTTGATAAAACTCCTGGAAAACACGTACTTTGTTTTCTTCACTAATCCCAATACCACTATCAATGATTTCAAACTTAATATCAGAGTATGGTGAATGTTGTTTATCTAGTGATACCTTTACAGTTACTTGGCCATAGTTTGTATATTTAATTGCATTTTGAATGAGGTTATTTAGAATCTGACGGAGTTTCTCTATATCAGTGTTCACTGTTGTTGGTAAACTATAATCGTAGTCTAAATAAAGACCTAACCCTTTTGATGAAGCCATATATTTGTTAACATCAATAAGTTTAATTATTTCAGATTCGAGATTAATCGTACTTGATTTATGTATTAACTTGTTCGCATCGCTCTTCGAGTAATCAAGAGCGTTATTTACTAAACTACCTAATACATCAATCGAGTATTTCATGATATCTACATATTGTGTTTGTTCTTCTGTTGGTTTGGTTTCCTCTAGTAAGTATATAGCATTTGCAACACCGTTTAATGGTGTTCGAATTTCATGAGTCATTTTCGCTAAAAAGTCACGTTGCATATCTGCAGCTTTTTCTGCTTCTAACTGCATATATCTATACTCCTCTAACATATCGTAGTTATTAATTAGAGAAGCATATAGTTCTGGGACTATCGCTAGGTAGTCTTCATGTTGGTTCCAATCTTGCTTTTGGGATACTGCATCGAACCCAATATATCCATAACACTTATTCTCAATAAAAATAGGTAATGTTATTAGAGATTTCACTCCCTTTTTAATAAGTATTTTATGTATGTTTGAGTTCTTATCTAGAAGACTAGAGTCATTAATAATTACGTTTTTCCTGTCTAAATGAACGTTTACCCACCCATCTAAGAAGTCTGTAATCTGAATACCATATAAATGGTCCATTTCAGATGGTACACCTTCTTTACACCATTCATAGTCATTATTCATTGTATTAAAATCAAAATTATAAGAGAAAATATACGCTCTATCAGCGTCTAGTTTTTCTCCAAATAATTGTAAACTTTTATTTATTAAGTTGTGGAAATTGTATAAGTTTAAACCAACGAAACTCTTCGCCACATTTAATACTGCTTTTTGAAAGTCGTTAATTTCTTTTATGTTACTTACGTCCATATTACCATCCTCCAGTATGATTTCACTTTAGAATATACGAAAGAGTTTGTCAATCGCTTTGGTGAAAAGTTAAGACTTATTTAAGATTTAAAAATGACTGTGAGAACACAGTCATTTTGCATTACTCCTGAAAGGGATTGGACTTGAAGTAATTTTCTAGATTTGTGAGAACCTCTGTGAACTCTGTCATAAAATTATCAAAGTGTTCTTCTGAGAAGTTTCCTTGTTTTAACTCTGTTTCTAAAGCTTTTGCTTTTTCATGAAGTTTCATAGCCCCAATAGTAGCAGCAAGTCCTTTTATTGTATGAATTTCTATTACAATGTGCTCTTTCTCTTCTCCTTTAAACACCGAAGTAAGTGAGCTTTGATATCCATAGTAATCTTTATGGAACATAAACAGTACTTCTAAATATAGGGTTTTATCTCCACCCATATTTGTGATTGCCTCTTCTGATTCTAAGAAGTCAATGTTTACGCTGGTTTTGTTTTCTTTATCTACACCAACACTGATTATTTCAACATACTTTGTTAGTACTCCTAGTAGTTTTTTCATTTCAATTGGTTTTGTTAGAAAGTCATTCATTCCAGCGCGAAGACATTTCTTACGCTCTACTTCAAGGGCATTTGCTGTCATTGCGACAATTGGAATGTCCTTGTAATTCTTTTCTGATTTACGGATAACCCTTGTTGCTTCACGTCCGTTTAGATTTGGCATTTGAATATCCATTAGGATGACTTCGTACTCACATTCCTGTTCTTCTAATAATTCTATAACTTCTTGTCCATCGTTCGCGATTGTTACGTGGAATCCTTCTCTAGAAAGGAGTTCTTTTATAATTTGCTGATTTATTTTATTGTCTTCTGCTAGGATGATTTCGGTTCCTGGTTTAACTACATTGATCACACTTGGTTCTTCTATTTCAATATGTTGATTTTCTATAAATAGAGATACTACTTTCTCAAATAGTTCTGTTTGATCAACAGGTTTATTTAAAAAGTCAATTTTCTCGATATCGTAACCATCATTACTAATACGTTCCTTTGTAAAAGAGGTTGCCATTAGTAAAGCTTTTGAGTCTTTAAGGAATCCTCTTTTTTTAACTTCGTTTATAAACTCTACACCATTCATCTCAGGCATAAGGTAATCTACTAGAATTAAATCTGCCTCAAAATCTTTGTGTTCCAGTATTTCAAGAGCTTCTTCTGGTGAAAGAATTGATTCTGTTATAAATCCGAATGACTCACATATTTCCTCTGTAATTTCAAGTGAGGAGAAGTTGTCTTCAACGATTAAAACTTGAAGGTCTTCTAACTCCTCAGGAACAATGATATAGTCTTGATCTTCTAGTGGTTCCATCGGTAAGGTAAATTTAAATGTAGATCCTTCGTCTACTTTACTATATATCTCCATTTTTCCGCCCATAAGCTGGATTAGATTATTTGATATTGTCAAACCGAGTCCTGTTCCACCATATCTTCTAGTAAAAGAACTATCGGCTTGTGTAAATGGCATTCTTATTTTTTCTATTTGATCTTCTGTCATACCTATACCTGAATCTTTAATGCTAAATGTTAGTACATACTTATTATGAATAATGTCGGATTCAATATATAGGACTACTTGTCCTTCATCTGTAAATTTTATAGCGTTAGTTACGAGATTGATTAGAATTTGACCTAGTCGTAATGGGTCTCCATAAAACTTACCAGGTAAGTTTTTTTGGAGTTGATATACAAACTCGATGTCTTTTTCATCTGCTTTAAATGTTACAGTGTTTGCAACATTTTGTAATACTTCTCTCATCACAAACTCTGTGTTTTCTAACCTCATTTTTTTGGCTTCTATTTTTGAATAATCTAATATATTATTTATGATTCCTAATAAGTTCACTGCGGAACTTTTTAGTTTTGTATTATATTCCTTTTGATTATTTGATAAATCTGTACTTTCCATCAATGTGGACAGTCCTACAATTGCACTCATAGGGGTTCTTATCTCGTGAGACATGTTTGCTAAAAACTCCCCTTTAGCTTCACTAGCTTCTACGGCAAACTTCTCCATTTGCTGTGATTTTTCTGTCATCTTCACTAGTTCTCCTCTGGTGTTCATTAACCAAATAGTTATAGAACTAATCATAAAGATTGCACAAAGGATAATAACGAATAAGATACGATTATGATATAGTGAGTTTTGAAATGATACAGCGCTATAGTTCTCATAAGATCCGAACTCTATTTCCTTTAGCAATGTATGAACATCTTGATCGTTTAACGGTACTACCCATCCGGAAATACCACTTTCAGTTGCTGCTAAAGATGTGTCTTCAATACTTAATAATGTTGCACTTACTTTATTACCTAAATCACTTGATATATGCGAAGCTTTCCCAAAAGTCCACTCTGGATATAACTGAGTAGATAGTAGTAATGGGAAGTTGCTATTGCTTTCAGAAATCACATGAATATCACGAAGGTTTATTATACCTTCTGATATCATTTCTTCTATTACACCAGTACGCACAGTTCCTGCGTCATAGGTTCCATCGAGGACCCCATTTACAAGTTCATATTCATCATTTACAAAGACTAAACTAGAAAAATCTTTTTCTGGATCAATATCATTGTTAATGAGTTCTTTTAGTGTCATTTGCCATCCACCAAAAGATTCTTGATTTACTGCAGCAAAGGACTTGTTCTTTAAGTCCGAATACTCATCATATGAGTTTCCTTGTTTGGTAAAAACAACACTACCATATGATAACAAAGTCTCTCCGCCACTAATGTTTTTCATTGTTGCTATATGACTGACACCATGTTTAATTCCTAATTGAACATACATCGAAGGATTTGCAATAATGAAATCTACATCTTTGTTCTCAATCTTTGAAACATAGTTCTCATACGTTACCTCGACAAACTCAAATGTATGTCCGTCTATTGAACTATTTAAGAACGTTTCAGTTTCATCCCACTTATCAATATTATCCTTCTCCAAAACACCGATTTTCAGATCGGATGGATCGTTGATTTCACTTGTATACTGGTGATAATAATCCGCGTTAATTGGTACTTCTTTCAATGTGAGTAAATAAATAATCCCAGCCACTACTACACCAAATAATAATCCGTATAGTAATATTTCTCTAATTGTCAAAGTCTTTCTCATACAATCATCCTTTTTTGTGTAAGTTCATATACTATAATACCATTATACCAAAATCTAGTTGAATTCGGTTTTAAAATAAAAAAAGACAAAAGGAGTCTTTTGTCTTTTACTAGTCTATATAGCCTAAATGCTTTACACCGTTATATACACCGTTATTATATGATTCTGTTGTTATGTAGTCTGCTTGGGTTTTAACACTTTCAGTTGCGTTCCCCATTGCCACTCCTACACCGGCTTCTTTTACAAATAAACGATCGTTATCTCCATCTCCAAATGCAATGGTATCTGATTGGTCTATTCCATATATTTTCGCAACTTCTTTTAACATAATTCCTTTGTTAATTTTTTTCGTTACGATATCCCATCCCCATTCACCTAAAGAATGTACTACATATTTATCTTTTAATGCTTCTAATACTTCTGATGCATTTTGTCCTTCGTATAAACTAAATTGATATACAGGTAACACTCTTAAATCCGTTTTCTTTTCTGGAGTTATTACACTGTATGCTTGAATGACTTTTTGTACACCTTCAGAATGAGGTGTAGGTGAATAAAGGTGATGATGTGTTGTAATACCATACTGGTAATCTAACCTATCAAATAAATCACATAACTCATTTTTATCTTTTTGTGAAAATTGAACATCATATACTTTTTTATTATCAATTTCTAGATATCCACCATTACAATAAATTACAAAATCAAAATCAACTGCACTTAGTTCTTTTTGAAATTGCGATTGATTTCTTCCTGTAGCGACCCCTACAATATGTCCTTGTTCTCTTAATTCTTTCACTGTATCCATGGCGCTTTTTGGGACTTCTTTGTTCTTGTGATCGAACAATGTTCCGTCAACGTCAAAGGCAAATAATTTTTTACTCATTATTATGCACCTCCATAATCCAGTGACATTATAACAGTACTTCTCTTAAAAGCAAAGACCAATTTACTGCAGTTAGGAAAATTATAAATAAAAAGGCTTCCAAATAATTGGAAGTCTTTACTTATCTATTGCGTTTTGCTTCATATAGTTTTATTGTTGCTTGATGAATTAAGTCCGAATAAGATACTGTGTTTTTCGTTAGACCAGCGATTCCAGCTGTAATTGATACTTTTAATCCTTCTGCTATATCACTATAATCAATCGCTACAACCCTGTTTAGTATTTTGGTTGCTAACATCGCAGCGTCTCTTGTAGTTGTTTCAGCGACAATGGAGAATTCATCTCCACCTTTACGTTGTAACATAGTCGAATAGTGTTTTTCTTTTAGAACATCTACTATTTCATCCAATGTTCTTCTTAGTACAATGTCACCAACTTCGTATCCGTATTTCTGATTCACTTCATGGAAGTGATCGAGATCCATTTGAATGACACTTAATGGTGTTTGTTCTTGTTTTGCCTTGTTAAACATTTTTACTGTTTCTTCTATAAAGGTTCCTCTACCATGTTTTCCAGTGTATAACTCTTTTTCACTCATACTTATTAACTCCTTCATATTGGTTTTCCCTATGTCTTTATTTTCGACAATACTTATAATCGTTTCTAGTTTGAAGATTCTGTTGGAGGTTTCTTCTAGTTCAGAACTAGACTGGTTTAATTTAAAAGATAGCGATTCCAGAAGATCTTCTTTTTGTAAGTTATTGAGAAGAACTTTTTTGATTTCTGATAAGGAGAATCCAAGATCTTTCATAAATAGAATTATTTTCAGATTTAAACTCTCTTCTTCACTATAGTATCGATATCCTGTGTTTGGATCTACTTTAGTTGGGATGATCAACTCCAACTTCTCATAGTGATGAAGTGTTTTTACTGTTACGTTATTCTCTTTTGCGAACTGTCCAATTGTTTTCATTAGGTATACCTCCTACTGCGATTATAGTGTCTCCTCTAAGGGTAGAGTCAATATGTTTAGTAAAAAAAGTTATACTAATTATACCATATAAAAAAAGACTTAGAATCTAAGTCTTTTCTTCTTTTTACCTTTTTTGATTTTCTTACCTGGTTGCTGCATTGCGCGCATTGCAGCCATTGGGTCTTTGGTATTCATTGTTGATGGATCCATTGAACCCATGCGTTTCATCATCGCTTTTTGTTGGTCTAGTGTTTGAATTAAACGATTTACTTCAGAAACACTTCTACCACTACCCTCAGCTACACGTCTTCTTCTTGATGAAGAACGTGAGATTAGTGTTGGATCTTTACGTTCTTTTTTTGTCATTGAAGATATGATTGCTTCAATATATACAAGTTGTTTCTCATCTATATCTTGTCCTTTAAGTGCTTTACCCATACCTGGGATAAGTTTCATGATTCCACCTAAAGAACCCATTCTTTTAATCATTTTTAGTTGTTTGATGTAGTCGTTATAGTTAAACTTACCACTCATCATTTTTTCCATCATACCCATCATATCGGATTCATCGAAATTCTCGGTAACTTTATCAACTAATGTCATTACGTCACCCATACCAAGGATACGTGATGCCATACGTTCAGGATGGAACACTTCTAGTTGATCTAGTTTTTCTCCCATACCCATCAACTTGATTGGGATATTGGTTACTTTTCTTAAACTTAATGCAGCTCCACCTCTAGTGTCTCCATCTAGTTTTGTTAGAATTGCACCTGTTACTCCTAATGTATCATTGAAACTTTGAGCGACTGTTACAGCGTCTTGTCCTGTCATTGCATCTACTGTAAGTAGAACTTCTTCAGGTTTTAAAATTTCTTTTACATTCACAAGTTCTTGCATCATTGACTCATCGATATGTAGACGCCCTGCAGTATCGGCAATAACTAAGTTATTCCCATTCGTTACCGCAAACTCCATTGCTTTTTTGATAATGGTTTCTGGTTTTTCATTTGTGCCCATTTCAAACACATCAACGTCTAGTTGTTTACCTAAAGTAATCAACTGTTCAACTGCGGCTGGACGGTACACATCAAGTGCAACCAATAATGGTTTAAGGTTATTTTGTTTACGTAAAAACATTGCTAGTTTACCAGATGTAGTTGTTTTACCGGCACCTTGTAACCCTACCATCATATACTTCGTAATACCTACCATATTTAAAGTAAGAGGAACAGCTTCTTCTCCCATTACTTTTTTCAGTTCGTCATTTACGATTTTTACTACTTGTTGTCCTGGGTTTAATCCTTTAAGAATTCGTTCGCCCATTGCTTGTGATTTTACTTCTTTAGTAAACTCTTTTACAACCTTATAGTTAACGTCTGCTTCAAGTAAACTTAAGCGGACTTCTCGCATCATTTCTTCAATGTCTTTTTCTGTAAGACGACCACGACCTGTAACTCTTCGCATCGCCATCTGCATACGATCAGATAAATTATCGAACGCCATAAAATCACTCTACCTTTTCAAGTTCATTAATTAAATTAGTAATTTCCTCGTTTTTGTTTAACTCTTTGATTTTACTAATAATCATTTGCCTTTTTATATTTTGTTGTTTTAATTGTAATGCTTTTTCTAAATCCGTTAGTTTCTTTGCTGTACGTTTCAATTGATCGTGAACAGCATTTCTACTAACGCCTCTATTCTCGCTAATTTCTTGTAATGAATAATTATCAAAATAGTAACTTTCGAAATACTCTTTTTGCTTTTCTGTTAATAAGTCTTGGTATAAATCGTATAAACTAATTAATTCAATTGATTGTTCTAATACATTCATTTTTAAAAGATATCCGAGAACATTCCATAAATGTATTCTTCGATGTCAAAATGCTCCAAATCATCTAATTTCTCACCAAGACCAATGTACTTAATCGGTGTACCTAGTTCGTCTCTTATTGCAAGGACGATTCCACCTTTAGCAGTTCCGTCCAATTTTGTTAAGACGATTCCACTTATATCTGTAACTTCATTAAAGATTTTCGCTTGTGATAACCCATTTTGTCCTGTAGTAGCATCTACTACTAATAGTGTTTCATGTGGTGCATCACTTATTTCTCTTGAAATAACTTTATTTATTTTCTCTAGTTCTTTCATTAAATTCTTTTTATTTTGTAGTCGTCCTGCAGTATCACAAAGAATTAAATCAATATTATTCTCTTTGGCGTAGTTAATCGCATCAAACATTACACTTGAAGGATCGCTACCCTCTTCTTTTGCATAAAAATCAGCATTTACTCTTTCTGCCCAAATCTTAAGTTGATTAATCGCCCCTGCTCTAAATGTATCTCCAGCAACCATTAATACTTTTTTTCCTTTATTAATATACTCATTGGCAACTTTACCGATAGTAGTCGTTTTCCCTACACCATTTACTCCAACAAATAATACTACATTTACTCGATTTGGTTTAATATCTAGGTTTGATGAAACAATCTCATCGCTAACATAGAGTTTAAACATTTCTTCAACTATTAGTTCTTTTAAGTCTTCTGTCTCTTTTATATTATTTACTTCCACACTTTCACGTAGGTGATTCGTAATTTTTACTACAGTACTAACTCCAATGTCAGCCATAATGAAAATTTCCTCTAGCTCCTCAAATAAGTCTTCACTTATTACTTTATGTGAATCCAGAAGATTTTTTAAATTACTTAATACACCACTTCTTGTTTTTTGCATTCCAAGTTTGTATTTTTGTGCTTCAAGTTTTTTCTCTTTTGAACGAAATAGATTACTAAAAAATCCCATATATCTCACTTCTTTCTTTAAGCCACAAAGTATTATAACATATCAATATTTTTTATACAAAAAAATTATACTAGATTAATTTCCATTCGATGATCCGCGTTTGCACCTAGTCTTTTACGAACGTATCTTGGATATTTTGACTCTTTCACAAATGAGAATCCGAACCTCTCATAAAGTACTCTTCCCCGAGGATTATTATCAAGCACATTCAAAGTAAATCTCTTCTTATTTAGATCTCTAGCTTTTTGTAAACCATGATGTAAGAACTTAGTTCCAATCCCTAAACTACGATAGTTTTTATCCACAACCAAGTAATCAACATAAAGTTCATCTTCCGATATCTTCTTTTGTAGAGCTGAAGAAACCATAATGGTTTTTAGAAATCCAAAAAATCCATATTTTTTGATGATTTCTCGTAAATTAAAACTAGTACTTTCATTTCGCATTTCTTTTGCATTCAGTTTCATTGCACCTACAATTTTACCTTCTGCTTCCATAACTAATAATCCTTCATTTTTAGATTGTCCAATCATCTTAAAATCACGGATAAATTGTCCACCTTTTTCAAAAGGAATTTTTACAAACGCTGAAAAAAGTGGATGAAACAACTGGTTAATTACCTCAGTCACTTCTACGTAGTCTCTCTCTTGATACTCTCTTAAAATGTATTCACTCATGAAACCACCTCATATTGATTATAACATAACTTGAAATGAACCAATGTTTGATATGTAAAATGGACACTTCATCAAGTGTCCATTTGGTTTGTAAATCTCTATTTTTAGTAAATCTATTTAAATAACATTGTAGCCTTGATTGCTTTTTGCCAATGTGAATAAAGTTCCGTTCTTAACTCCTCATTCATGTTTGGTACGTAATTTTTATTTGTGATACTGAAATTTTTTAATTCTTCTACACTTGAGTAGAATCCTGATTTTAATCCACTTAAATAAGCGGCTCCGAGAGCTGTCGTTTCGTTAATTTTTGGTCTTATGATTTCTGTGTTTAACATATCACTTTGGAACTGCATTAAGAAGTTGTTCATAGCCGCTCCTCCATCTACCCTTAATTTTGCGATATTGATATCTGATTCAAGAATCATTACGTCAATAATATCTTTCGTTTGATACGCCAAAGCTTCAAGTGTTGCACGTGTGATATGTGCCTTAGTAGTCCCTCTGGTCAGTCCATAAATTGCACCTTTACATTCACTATCCCAATATGGTGTTCCTAGCCCTACAAATGCAGGAACCATTACTACACCATAGTTATCTTCAACACTTAATGCGATCGCTTCTGATTCTTTTGAATCACGGAAGAATTGTAGTCCATCCCTTAACCATTGAATCGCACTTCCAGCAATAAAGACAGATCCTTCAAGAGCATAAGTTACTTGTCCATCTAAACTGTATGCAATTGTTGATAGAAGACCTTTATCTGATTTTACTAGTTTATCTCCCGTATTCATCAACATAAAACATCCGGTTCCATATGTGTTTTTCACTTCTCCTTGTTCTAGACATAAATGTCCAAACAAGGCTGCTTGTTGATCTCCTAGTATTCCCGTTATTGGTACTTTCTCCCCAAAGAATGAATATTCAATCGTTTCTCCAAACATAGCGTTTGAATCACATATTTCAGGTAGTATTGATTTATCAATACCAAGAATATCTAGTATTTCTTGATCCCAACTCAAAGTATTAATATTAAACAATAAGGTTCTAGATGCATTTGTGTAGTCTGTTTTATGGACTAATTGTCCTGTTAGTTTATACAAAAGCCATGTATCTACAGTACCAAACATTAAGTTACCTTCTTCCATCAACTTTCTTGTTGATGGAACATTATCTAAGATCCACTTAATCTTTGTACCGGAGAAATAAGGATCGATTAATAAACCTGTTTTATCTTTAATGAGATTTTCATATCCTTTTTGGCGTAAATCTTCACAAATTGCATTGCTTTGTTTTGATTGCCAAACTATGGCTTTATATACAGGGATACCTGTTCTTCTATCCCATAAAATTGTTGTCTCTCTTTGGTTTGTTATCCCAATACTTGCGATTTCATCAGGCATTACATCTGCTGTTAGTAGGCAATCAGCGATCGCAGTTAGTACTGTAGTCCATATATCGTAGGCATCTTGCTCTACATAGTCTTCTTGTTGGTAAATCATCTTTATTTCTTTTTGACTTACACTTTTTATCTCTCCTTTTTTATCAAAAAGGATTGCTCTTGATGAGGTTGTACCTTGATCAATAGACAAAACGTATTTCTTCATATTTTTGCTCCTTTACTTCTTTAGTAATTGATTATATTAAGTAACTAAATTATAATATAGTTAATGATAATTATAAGGACTGATTCTATGCATATTGAACAACAAAAAATATTACCTGCTATTTCTAATTTCAATCAACTAAAGGCTTTCTTAAACTCGAATATTACATATTGTATATTAGTTGATTTTCAGTTAGTCCAACTCGAAGATATTGTTTGTGAACTGAAGAAACATAATAAGAAAGTATTAGTTCATATTGATCTTATTAAAGGTCTTGCGGCAAATGATTTTGGAGCAATATACTTAATTCAAAAACTTCATATTGATGGGATTATTTCCACGAAACATCAAGCGATTTTAATGGCTAAAAAAAGGAAAGTTATTGCGATTCAAAGAATATTCTTAAAAGATTCTCTTTCTTTAGACAAAAGTCTTGATGTGGTAAACAAAGTTCGACCTGATTACTTAGAAATATTACCAGCAATAAGCAACGATATCCTAACTACTATTATTAAGCGTACACAGTTAAGAGTATTCTGTGGTGGATTAATTCAATCTACTCAGCAAATTGATGATTGCTTAAATAATGGTGCAGTAGGTGTTACAACAAGTAATATAGATTTATGGAACCAATAACACTCTTACACAGAGTGTTTTTTTATTACATTGAACGTGATGCAACAATGTTCACATTTGTTCCTAATATGTTTTCTAGTAGAACTGTTCCAACCTTAACTGGCGCTTCTACTGTAATATCATCAAGTAGTTCCATAACACTTATGATTAGTTTTTTTGATATTTCTTTGTCTGTTTTCACCGGTAGTCTATTATAGATACCACCATTTATTTTTACAGTTGAGGTAATTGTTCGTGTTGGATTTGTAAGTTCTTTTTTCCCATACTCAATTCCTCTTTTACATTGGTTTCCTGTAACCTTGTAATCATTGTCAACATCGACCTCTAAATGACACCCCATTGGGCATACAATGCAAATTAGTTCTTTCTTCATCATACCACCTCAATCGTGATTTCGTTATATGGTTTTAACATTTTTTTTGCTAGAATCACTTTTTCCATTTCAGCTGGAGCCATATGTTTTTTCTTAATTCTACGAATTTCAGTTCCATCACCTTTTACTACTACTTCCACATTCTTATACTCATTACGAACTCTCATAAATAGCTCTAACTTATCATCTAAGTTATCAAAATGTATTTTTTGAGGAACAATATAGGATACCCCTTCTTGGGCTTTCATACATGTATGAGTCTTGCTTTTGTTATGTTCCTTTTTAAGGAATTTGCTTACTGCTTTCCCTGCTCGTCTACTTTCTTCAGTAACAAAGTCTACCAAATCATGAACATGTAAAACATTCCCACAAGCAAAAATACCTTCAACACTTGTCATATATGTTTCATCTACTAGAGGTCCTCTTGTTTTTGGATCTAGTTTAATTCCTGCTCTTTCACTAATTTCATTCTCAGGAATGAGACCTATTGAGAGTAATAAAGTATCCACTTCAATTTCCTTTTCTGTACCTGGGATTACTTTGAAGTTTTCAACTTCAGATACTACGATTTTTTCAAGATTGTTTTCACCAATTATTTCACTAACTGTATGCGATAAATACAGTGGTATATCATAGTCTTCTAAACATTGAACAATGTTCCTTTTTAGTCCTCCAGAAAATGGTAATATTTCTGCCACACCAAGTACTTCAGCACCTTCAAGAGTCATTCTTCTAGCCATAATAAGACCTATATCTCCACTACCTAATATAAATACTTTTTTACCTACTAAATATCCATCAATATTTAAATACTTTTGAGCTGTACCTGCGGTTAAAACTCCAGCGGGTCTATTTCCAGGAATACTTATAGCTCCACCATTTCGTTCATAACAGCCCATTGTTAGAATTATTGCTTTCGCTTCTATTGTTGCAAACCCTTCAGTAGTATTCACATACTCCACTCTTTTATCTGGATGGATTGTTGTTACTACAGATTCAAGTTTATATTCAATTCCTAAATCTTTTAATCTATCCACAAATTTTTCCGCATACTCAGGTCCAGTCAATTCTTCTTTGAACACTTTCAAACCAAATCCATTGTGAATACATTGAAGTAAAATTCCACCAAGTTCATGATCGCGTTCAATTAATAAAATATCCTTTATACCATTCTCATGTAATTCGATAGCAGCTGCTAATCCAGCTGAGCCACCACCAATAATAACTACTTCATATTTTTCCATTGCTATTCTCCTTTAGTACGCGCTTTTAGAATATATGAACCCTCTTTTTGATAATTCACTTTCATTTTATCAACTTCAAGTTCTCTAGCTAAAATACGAATAACTTCAGTTTGACAGAATCCACCTTGACATCTTCCCGCTCCAGCTCTCACTCTGTTTTTTACACCAACGATACTTCTCGCTCCACAATTACGGTTGATTGCATCTACAATTTCACCTTCTGTTATTTTTTCACAACGACAAACCAGTTTTCCAAACTTGTTGTCTTTCTTGATCAAATCATTGATTTCGTTTACTTCCATTTCAGCAAGTCTAACAACCTTATTTCTAAAAGGATTGAATGATTTATTTTCCTTTAACTCAATGTGTTTAGACACCAGTTCTTCGGTGACATATTTTGCGATTGCAGGAGCAGCGGTCAATCCTGGAGATTCTATCCCTGCAACATTAATAAATCCGGTACCATTTAGATCCTCTATTACAAAATCATGTGTACTAGAAGTTGCACGCCCACCAGCAAAACTTCTTATTACTTTGTGATAAGGAATATTCGTCACACTTCGTTCTGAGTGTTTCTTAACATACTCTAATCCACTCGGAGTTGTTTTTGACATTTCACTAATGTCAACAAACTCACTTGTTGGACCAAGTAGTACATTTCCATGATATTGTGGAGTAATAATAACACCCTTCCCTTTTTCTGTAGGGACAGGATAGATAACATTATTAATCTCATAAATGTTTTTATCTAAAACATAGTATTCCCCACGTCTCGGATTAATTGTAAACTCACTTGGTAAAAACAAGTCATTTACTTGTGACGCGTGTACACCTGTCGCATTAACTACAACTTTTGCTTCAAATGTTCCTTTTGTAGTCTCTACAATAAAGTTATCTTCTTTATTGATTCCTATTACTTTAGCCTCAAGAAGAAGTTGTACACCATTATCCATCGCATTTTCCATATTTGCAATTGCAGCCTCCCATGGAAAAGTAACTGCAGTAGTTGGTAAATCCAACCCACATAGTACATGTTTACTAATATTTGGTTCCTTTAGGACAATCTCTTCTCTAGTTAAATAGAGAATTTCTTTCTTTGAGAGACCATTAGCTTGTCCTCTTTCGTAAAGTTCATTCAAGACTTTTACCTCTTCAGTAGTAGTCGCTACAACCATACCACCGCAAGCTAAATAAGGTATATCTAACTCATCACTCATTTTCTTGTACATTCTATTACCTAATACATTGAACTGTGCTTTCAGTGTTCCAGGTAATGGATCATGCCCAGAATGAACGATCGCACTGTTGGCCATTGTTGCCTCCGTAGCAACATCATATTCTTTTTCCAACACTAAGACTTTTAGCTGATATTTAGAGAGTTCTCTTGCGAGAGTAGTTCCACTAATTCCAGCCCCAATAATAATCACATCATGCATAAAATACCTCCTAAAATAAATAAAGAGAAAAAACAAAATCTTGTTTTTTCTCTTTTCTCTTTTTATTGATTAACTTTTCATATAACTTGGTTCGTAGTCCATATACATTATAGTATATAACCTTCAGAAATTCAATATAAGAAGTAGATAAAACATGTTTTCTTATATTACTTATCACATTTGATCAATGCTTGGAAGTAATAACTACTTACAGAATGACTTCGTCCGTAATCAATCATTCTTCCTTGTTTGTCAAATACTCGGTTTGAGGATTGTAAACTAGCAGCGTTCACTCTCTCATTTAAGAGTTCTGCGATTTCTTTCTTAAGATTTACAATCTTTGTAATCCTTTTTGATACATGAGCTTTGAACCCATAACGAGTTCCAATGTAACTATTTAGAGGTTCATTTCCTTTAAATTCTTTGTCGATATTCTTAAAAATCCACAGTGGTAAATAATTCTCTAAGATTATAATAGGTTGATTACTTCCATAATATATACGATTTATATATAGATACCCCTGATTTGCATTCGGTTCAAATCCCATGCCTCTAGCTTGTTCATCTGTAAGTATCACTACTTTTTTCTCAAGACATTTAATAGATGGAGTTAACCCCAAGGCTATAACAGCATCATAAATAGATGTGTTTCTTTCAAAAAAGTAGTTGGTTAACTCGATGTGAGAGACAATATAGTTTTGCTTTTCTTTTCTTATATAGTTCTCATTAAACAATAGTCTATATGCTGTACTAACTAGTTTTTCAGAAATATTTAACTGTTTACTTAATGATTCTACTGAAGGTAATATCGAATGATAGTAATATGTTTGATTTAAGATTAAGGCTTTGATATTTTCCTTGATTTGAATGGAATAATTAATTGCACTTCTACGGTCGATTGTTATTAAATTTTGATTAATCGATAGCATTTACGGTAACCTCGAATTCTGTAAATTCTCCAGGATAGAAGTTTACTAAATATCCAATCACTTTATCTTTATCAGTCATTATCTTAACCTTCAATAAATACACAGCATCATCTGGGTTAATATTTAGAAGTAGTGCGTTTGCGCTACTTGCATTATAAGCACTAAATGTTGTGTGTATATTTTTAATCTTATAACCGTACCCTTTAATCAAATCATATATATTTGTAAATTTATCGAGTTTTTCTTCAAAGTTCGAATATAGTCGTAAAGGCAAATAGGCTCTTTGAAGAAGTTTTGGAGTATTGTGTTCCTGAAAGAGTGTCCCTAACAAATAATACTTCTCTTTCTCTTCAAGATTCAGAACTCGCATAACGCTATACTCCTTATTCGATTTCCCTTTTAAAATTATCTTTCGTTCTATGGATAAATCTTTCTCCACTTCAAAATAGTTATGCAAGTCTGTTTTGAATGTACTACGGTTGGTTACATAAGTCCCCTTACCTTTAATACGTTTTATTAAGCCATTATTAATCAGTGATTCATATCCTTTCTTCACTGCGGTTTGGCTTATTCCAAACATCTCACATACTTCTTTTTCTGTAGGAAGTTTATCGTTATACTTAAGTATCCCAGACTCAATAGCATCAGTTATTGAGTCTGCGATTTGTTTGTATATTGATTTCGTTATTAATTTGTTTATGACAATATAATCCATACTATCACCTCTGTATAATTAGTCTTTAGGCACTCCTAGTTTTTCAAGTAATTTACCAACTAATCTTGGTCTTTCAGCAACCAATGCACCAACACCTGTTAAAGCTATAATTTTGTCTTCAACAGACCCCTTACCACCAGTCACTATTGCCCCTGCGTGTCCCATTTTTTGACCTTTAGGAGCAGTGCGTCCACCAAGGAATGCTACTAGAGGTTTTGTGAAGATACCTTTTTCGATTGCTTCCGCTACCTCTTCTTCCATTGTACCACCTAATTCACCAATTATAACAACAGCTTTTGTTTCTTCATCTTTCTCATATAAAGGTAGGAATTCAGCAAAGCGAGTTCCCGGTACAGGATCTCCACCGATACCAATTAAAGTAGAGACTCCATATCCTGCTTCAACTACCATTGATGTTACCTCATTTGTTAGTGATCCACTACGAGTCATAATCCCAATACTACCTTTTTTATACACTCTTTCTATCCAATAAGGTAAACTCCCCATCATTGCAAGTTCAGGAGAAATAACACCTGAAGTATTTCCACCAACTACTGTAGCATCATGTTCCTTTGCTGCTTGACGAATCAGTATCATATCATGAAGCGGAATTCCATCAGCGATTGTCACAATCTTTTTGATTCCCGCATCTAACGCTTCCATTACAGCATCAAATGTAAGTCTCGGTGGAACAAATAGCATTGATGCATCAATCTCATGATGTTCTATTGCTCTTTTTACACTATTATAAACAGGTTTCCCCGATACTTCTTGTCCTTCTTTTCCAGGTGTGACACCACAAACGACATCAGTCCCCAAATCAATCATATGTCCTGTCCAGAAACTTCCTTCTTTACCTGTAATCCCTTGAACACATACTTTTGTATCTCGATTAATAAATATACTCATATCTATTCTCCTTTAGAAATTTCTACAGCTTTTCTCACCGCTTCTTCTGTATCAAAGATAGGTTCTAACCCTGCTGACTTAAGTGTTTCTACAGCTTCTTTTTCATTAGTACCACGAATACAAGTAATAATTGGACGATTCGGTTTCAACCTTGTAATTGCATCAACAATTCCTTGGGCCATTACGTCAGCTCTCGCTATAGTACCAAAAGTTACAATCAAGATAACTTTCGAAGGTACTTTCAAACATATTTCCATTGATTCTAATGCTTTTTTATAGTTAGGACCGCCAAACTCTAAGTAGTTTGCAATACTTCCACCTTCATAGTGAATCAAATCATATACTGTTGTTGTTAGTCCAGCACCAGCACACATTAATCCGATATCACCATCAAATTGGATAAAAGGAATCCCTTCTTGTGCTGCATCATACTCCGCTTCAGTTTTATAGTCTTTTTGCTGTTTTTCAAATCTTGTTTGACGGAACATTGAATTGTCGTCAATCATTAACTTTCCATCTCCTGCGATTAGCGAATTATCTGAAGTAATAAAGAGAGGGTTTATCTCAACTAGTTCTGCATCATACTTGTTAAAAACATGGTATAGCTTGAAGAACACTTTCCTGAGTTCTTTTGCAATACTTACATCTAACCCTAGTCCAAAAGCGACTCTTGCAGCTTGAAAAGGCATCAAACCATATCTTAAATCAAACGGTTCTTTTACTATTTTTTCGGGATGATTGACAGCTAAAGCCTCAATGTCAACTCCACCTTCAACGCTTACCATTAATAGTCCTGTTGCATTTTGGGGATCCACAGTAATACTACAATAGATTTCCTGTTTAATACTTACTGCCTCTTCGATCAAAATACTTCTTATATTCAACTCATGTTCGAATAGTCTTTTCGTTTCAGATAAAGCTTCTTCCTTTGTTTTTGCAAAAACAACTAAACCAGCTTTTCCTCTTCCACCACTTAACACTTGTGATTTAACTACACAAGGAACACCAACATTTTTTATCGCCTCTTCTGCTTGATCAATATTAGTTACCAACTCACTATTCGGAATTACAAGTCCTGTCTCCTTAAAAACTTCTTTCGCTTGATATTCATATAATTTCATATTGGTTCACCTACTTCAGCTTTTTGATGTAATCACCAAAAATATCATCGTCTGTAGGACGCCAGTTTGGTAATAATCCGCTTAACCAAGTGATATTTAAGAAATGTTTAAAACTAATGTTTTCCGTAGTAACATTCCCACCCCAGCTACCGCAGCCAAGTGAAACTGTTGAAGGCATACCGTTAAAGAATGCTCCTCCATTCGCTGCTGCTTGTGGTTGGTTAACAACAATGCGACTTGATTTCATATTGAGTCCTAGATGTGTAATATACTTCTCATTATAAGTATGGATACCGCAAGAATGTCCAGTCCCGTTATTATCTGTTAATCGGACTAGTGTTTCATAACCTTCTTCAAATTCATTGTATTTAAAAATAGTCAAAACCGGAGAGAGTTTTTCCTTGCTGAAGAAATCTGCTTCAATATTAGAGCTACCTTTTACGAGGAGAACTATCGTATTATCAGGTACAGAAATCCCAGCTTCTAAGGCTATTACCTTAGCACTTCTAGCTACTATGGCTGGATTAATCCCTCGGTATCCTTTCTTATTTACTTTCCACATATGTTGTTCTAGTAACTGTCTTTCCTTATCATTAACCAAATAACATCCTAATGCTTCAAATTCTTTAATCATATCATCATATACATTACTTTGAATAATTACAGAATTCTCGCTTGAACAAGACGTTGCATGATCAAATGATTTAGATAGGATGATTTTTTTTGCCGCTTCTTGTACATTCGCATCTTCTGCTACGATTTGCACAGAGTTTCCAGGCCCTACACCATACGCAGGTGTTCCACTAGAATACGCTGCTTTTACCATCGCACTACCACCAGTAGCTAACACAACGTTTACCTGTTTCATTAGCTCGTTAGTAGCAGTGATAGAAGGCTCTTCAATAATTTGAATTAAATCAGCTGGTGCTCCAACTTTCTCTAATCCTTTTCGCATAAAGTCGACTGCCATTTTTGAGCACTTCTTTGCCTTTGGATGCGGTGCGAAAATGACTGCATTTCGACCTTTCAATATTGTTACAGCGTTACTTGATGGTGTTGCTGTAGGGTTTGTTACAGGTGTGAGTGCACCTACTACACCAACAGGTTTCGCATATTTCTTAATGTTTTTGTGTTTATCAAACTCTATAAGTCCAACACTTTTTGCATCAGTAATATCTGCAAGTACTCCTAATACTTTATTTTTATGTTTCTTTATTTTGTCTTCAACATTACCCATTTCAGTTTCTGCTACAGCAGCCTCTGCTAAAAGTTGAATATTTTCATCGTTATATACTTCCCATCCAGCTGCAATACATACTTCATCAATTTGTTCTTGAGTATAGTTTGCTATTTTTGCCTGGGCAATTTTTGCTTTCTCAACTAGAGAAGCTATCGTATCTTTACTTTCCATATTTTTCTCCTTTTATCCTAAAAATCCAAGTCCTGCGAAAATCCCTAAGAAAACTGCGATAAAAGCAAGAGAACTAAACGCTACAATAAATAGATTCTTGAATAGTAATTTTTTGTCTACTGTTTTTGGTGAACTCGCAAGAGCAAGAGCACCCATTGTTGAGAATGGTGACATAGTTACAATGTGTGATGCAACGGCGATTGTAACTGTTAAAGTTGCGGGTGACACAACATTATTTAGTTCATTAGTTAGTCCTACTGTAGTAGGAATCAAGGTTGGCATTACAACACCAACTGCACTACTAAATATTGACATAACTCCAGCTAAAATAGACATAATAGGTACTGCTGTATATTCATTCATTAAGCTAGCAAGGAAGTTGGAGATTAACTCTACTCCTCCTACTTCATTCACTACGCTAATCAAGACAGCTGTACCACAGATCAGTAACAAAGTACTCCATGGTATATTCAGTATTACCTCATTTTGATTTGCGGCTCCTATCAATAACAGAATCACACTAAACACAATTGCAGCAAAACCAACATTGATACCACCAACCATTACCCAAACAACTAATAGGAATATTGATATTAAAGTAATAACTTGTACTACGTCAAACTTACCAGATGATTCAATTTCAACACGATCCCCTCTAAGTTTTAACCCCCCGAGTACGAAGAAGATTACTGCACTAAATGTAGTCATTGCAATAACATTCATAATGTAAATGTTGAATCCTAAATCCCCGACTCCATTATTCATCGCTAAATCTAGCGCTACAATACCGTTAGGAGCAAGCGGTGATAATCCACCAGCAATACTACCAGTAATAATTAATGTAGACATCATTAACACTGAAATATTACATCGGTAAGCAATTACTAAACCAATTGGTAGTAGTAATGCACTTGTAGAAATGTTTCCAGGTCCTACTGATGCAATCAAAAGTGATAAGAAGTAAAAGATTATAGGAATTAACACTTTCTTTCCTCTTGATTGATAGATAATGAACTTTGATATTTTTTCTAAGGTTCCATTAAGTTTGGCGATACTAAATAATAATGTAATTCCCACTGTAGTAAAGAACAACTTTATTGGCCAGTAGGAAATAATAGTGTTAACAGGTATTCCCCCAAAGTAATATCCTACGATGAGTGCAAATACTAATGCGATTAATCCAACATTTATATTTCTCCAAAAACCTAAAATAATCGCAATTACAATTGATAGTAACGAGAGGATTGCTAACATATGTACACCTCTATTTACTATTTATTAAAGCTATTTTTTTCGATTTCTCGAACGATAGTTCTAGCTTTTTTTAGATTAGTTGCACGCCAATCTTCTAAATTTTCAGTAAACTCTGTTTCTAAAAACAATCTAGCCATTTCAACACCAATGAATGGAGCTATAATCCAACCACCCATACATAAAACATTAGCATCATTAATCGCACGACACTTTTCAGCAGCAAATGTAGATTCACATGCTGCTGCATGTACACCTTCGTGTTTATTCGCTACTACACTCATACCCATACCAGTTCCACAAATTAAAATTCCTCGATTATAAGTTCCTGTTTGAACTGCTTTCGCACCTTTTTCTGCTATCTCAAAGAATGGATATGCGTTATCTGGATCTAGTGTTCCGATGTCATCGAAATCATAGTTGTTTTCTTGTAAATAAGTTTTAATCGCTTCTTTAAGTTCGAATCCTGATTTATCAGATCCTAAAAATATTTTTCCCATATATGTACCTCTTTCTTATTTTCTTTTAATTACTCGTTTACAAGCTTCAACGATATCGCTTGCTAATAGGTTATATCTTTTTTGTAAGTATTCTTGTTTCCCTACTTCACCAAACTGGTCTTTCACACCAATGCGTTCCATTGGAACAGGACCGTTTTCAACTAATACTTCTGCTACTGCGCTACCTAGTCCATTGATTACGTTATGATTTTCCGCGGTTACAACAGCACCTGTTTTCTTACTTTCCCTGATTATAGCTTTAACATCTAAGGGTTTTACTGTATGAATATTTATTATACTAGCTTCAACCCCTTCTTCGGCAAGTAGTTTTCTTGCTTCTAGTGCTTCTACAACCATGATTCCAGTAGCAAAAATTGTTACGTCTTTTCCTTCTTTTACAGGTGTAGCTTTTCCAAGTTCAAATTCTTGATCTAAATCAAATATATCTGCATTATATTTTCGTGCTAAACGAATATATAATGGTCCATTATGTTCCATTATTTTAGGGAACATATTATGTAGTTGTACTCCATCAACTGGTTCGAAAATTGTCATAGTTGGAATATTTCTCATAATACCAACATCTTCAAATGACATATGAGTCCCACCGTTAAGTTGTGCTAGAATACCTGGATCAGAACCTACCATTTTCACGTTGAGTTTTGAGTAAGCTACACTTAACATAACTTGATCAAATACACGACGAGTAGCAAATGGTGTAAACGAATGTGTAAAGGGAATTTTCCCCATATTTGATAGTCCAGCTGCAACACCAATCATGTTTGCCTCTGCTACACCAACATTAATCGTTCTTTCTGGGAATCGAGCTGTGAACTTCTTTGTTCCAAGTGCTGTAGATAAATCAGCTTCTAAAATAACTAAATTTTCGTTTTTCTCTGCGTTTTCAATAAGTAGGTTTGTATATATATCTCTCATGTTATCTGTTTTTAAATTCATTATTTTAACCTCGCAATCGCTTCATCAACTTGTTCTTTTGTTACCGGCATATTATGTGAGTTAATTTTACCTTCACTGAAGAAAGCACCTTTTCCTTTGATTGTGTCTAAAATAATCATAGAAGGGTTTCCTTTTGTCTTTTTCGCTAACTCAATAGCATCATTAATCGCGATGACATCATGCCCATCAACTACTTGTACATGCCAATTAAAAGCTTCCCATTTTTTATCTAGAGGATCAATTGCATTTATATCTTCTACTGTTCCATCAATTTGCATTTTATTATAATCAGTAAATGCGATTATTGTATCTAGTTTTGATTGTCCAGCAAACATTGCTGCTTCCCAAATTTGTCCTTCTTGACTTTCCCCATCACCAATAATTGCATATACGTAATTCTCTTTTTTATCTAATTTCAACGCAGTAGCCATACCAACAGCTGCACTAAATCCTTGTCCTAAAGACCCTGTTGTCATATCAATCCCAGGTGTTTGATTCATATCAGTATGTGAAGGCAACTTTGTTCCTGGTTGATTCAAAGTCATAAGAAGACCTTTTTCAAAGTATCCTTTTAATGCCAATACAGCATATACAGCAGGTCCTCCGTGACCTTTTGATAAAACAAATCTATCTCTTTCAGGTAATTTTGGATTTAATGGATCAATATTCATTTGCTCATAGTACAAAACACTTAACACATCACATATAGATAGACTTCCTCCTACATGTCCTACACCTAAATTACCAATACATTCTAAAGTATATTTTCTTATTTCTTTTGCCTGTTGTTCTAAATAATTACGTTTTTCCATAACTCCTCCTAATATTTACAACACTCAATATCGAGTATTTTTCCTAATAATTCTAATTCTTCAACAATATCTTTATAGACAACTACAAAGTGTGGTTCCCATCCGTCAACTACCATATCACTAATTAGTTGATTTACCGGTTTTTCAACTTTAACAACAACACTTGTGCCATTGAACTGTTTTGGTTTATCTAAAATTTCTCCTTCTAATATGAAGAACCTAAATTTTCCATTCGGTAGTCTACCAATTCGAAACACAGTTGCCTCTTCACTAGGTTTTAATCCAAACTCCATTGTTGGTCCAATTTTTCTGTTTGGATGAACCCCAGTCGCTGCTCCTGTATCTTTTCGTGCAAGTGAACATGCTCCTGCTCCGCAGTGCCAGAACGTGATTGTATCTTCTGACTCATCAATGGACACTGGATCACCAAAGTAAGTAGCGATACCACTAAATTCTCTACCTATATGCATAGATAACGCTCCATATGCATCAGCTTCACATGATGCTGCGATTCCATCATCATTTAACATTCCAAGCACACCACAAACTGGTGTTCCAAAATCAGTAAAAAAATCTGGCCAACACCTAGAACATATTGCCTTTATGTTGTTGTCGTCAATATATTTCTTGTAGACACTATAAAGCTTATAAAAGTCAATACGATTTCTTATTTTTGTATCATCAATCCCTTTCATTCTTGAGTCTGCAACTTTTTTAACATCTTGAAAGTCTTTCTCTAATTGTTTTTTCGCTAATTGTGTTAGTTCCCTAGATTCAACACTTAAGACATTCACTCCAAAAGTACTCGCCATATCTAAATCTAATGCTCGTCCAAATCCAAATCCCTCTGGAGTATGTCCAATCATTAGTAAGTTCATTTTGGCTAGGTCATGTTTCACTTTTGCTGCTTTGATAGTTTTTGATAATGTTGATTGTACTGAATCATCACTCGTTGATCCAATCATATAAATTAGATTACTTCCATCTTTCATTTGTTTGAAAGCATTCCCCGCTGAAAACGCCCCTGTTAATGAGTTTAGACGAAGTCTTCCTCCATCTATAACAGGTTCTTTTAAAGTCCATAGAACAAATTGAGCGTTTAATCTTTTAAAGATTTCAGTAGCATAAGCTGCGTTTGCAAATGTAATATTTTGTACAATTACTACGTCAGGATTTCTGCCATCTAAATACTCCTTTAAAAGATTAATCGATAGAATCATTTCATCTGGTACAATTGCTTCTGGCTCAATCGATCTAATTAGGTTAATTGATGCATCGAATTCTCGTTGTGCAGATTCCAAATGGAATGTAGGTACTCCAATTGGACAGTATAATACTTCAAATTTTTTCATATAAATCACCCTATTTATTTTTAGTTTTTTTGTTTAATCTGCATTCTCTATGGTCTCTATTTGATCAAACAAAACAATAATATCGACCAATAGGCACAAGTCCCCATTGGCCGAACATTATATTAGTTTTAGTCTGCCATTACTGCTTTTAAATCTGTTTCTAATTGTGTTAATAATTCTAACGCAGTACCTTCAGTACCACTTGCTGCATCTTCAGCAAATTGGTTAATAATTGGATACATCCCTGGAATCATAACTTGCGTTAACCAGTCTTGTACATATTTGCTATCTGTAGCTGCAATTTCATCTAAGAATACTGCATATTCATCAGTGAAATCACCGTAGTTTACAGTAGCCCCTAAACGTGGAGTTAAGTAAGGAACACCTGAAGTATACACGTCATGTTGCTCAGCTTCTGACATCCATGCTAGGAATGCAGTCGCTTCTTCTTCAACACCTGAACCTTCAAATGCTGCTAATGATTTTCCACCCAAAATTGTCGCACGGTTTGTTCCTTTAGGCATAGGTAATACAGTCCAATTAAATAATGAATCCTGGTATGCTGAAACATTCCAGTTCCCTGAGATATGGAAACCATATTTACCAGTTTTAAATAAGTTTGCTGCATTATTTTCTAAGTATGCGTTTCTGTCTAGAAAATCTTCTTCAAAGAAGTCCATAAACATTTGAACAGTGTCAACTGCTGCTTGAGAAGTTAAATTAGAAGTAGTATAAGGAGTATCCCAAATAGTAACTCCTGCTTGATACATCAAAGGCATAAATCTATGAGCTTTACCATCAATTACACCCGGAGTAGTAACATCATCTCCATCTAATTTTTTCATTTCAGTTTCAAATTCTGTCCATGTCCATACTGGGTCGTCACCTGTTGGGTAATCTACACCGTATTTGTCTAATAAGTCTAAGTTCACAAACATACCATTTGCAGTTACGTCCATAGGTAATGAGATAACTTCATCATCATCGTTAAAAAATAAGTTTGTATATCCTGATGTTGTGTATACATCATCAAGAGGTACAATATTGTCTTTGAAGTTATTTAAGTGTCCCTCAGTTACACGAGCTAATGCTGGAGCTTCTCCACCACTAATTCTTGTAGCTAAGTTTGTTTCGTAATCGTTGTAAGGTACTAATACTAACTCGATTTCTACACCTGTTTCTTCTTTGTAGTCGTCTAGTAAACCTTGCATTACGTCACCTTCGGTACCGTCACTCCACCATAACATTTGTAGAGTTTTGTCCTCTTTACCACAAGCACTCAATCCTATAACAAGTACAAATGCAGTAACCAATAATAATAATTTTTTCATAAAATCCTCCATTTTTTTTTATTTAAACTCTGTTTTCAGAGTAGTTTCTAACCTTTCATCCCGGACTGAACTGTACCTTGTACAAACTGTCTTTGGAATATTAAGAAAATAATTAGCATCGGAATCATTGAAATTGCTGACATTGCAATTATTGAAGAATAATCCGATCCGTATTCACCTGTGAAGTTCGCGATTGCTAGCTGTAATGTGTATTTATCTGGATCACTAATCGCAATTAACGGCCAGATATAATCATTCCAACGCCACATAAAACTGAATATAGCTAACGTTGCGATTGCAGGCTTTACATTTGGTAATATAATTCTTGTAAAAATTTTCCATTCGCTCGCTCCATCTATTCGAGCTGACTCCATCAACTCATCAGGAATAGTAATCAAGTACTGTCTCATTAAAAAGATTCCTGTTGGTGTAGCTGCTGCTGGAACAATTAAAGCAGTAAACGTATTGTACATTCCGAAAAATCGTAATACCGAGAATATCGGAACCATAATAACTTCAAGTGGTAACATGATTGTCGATAAAATAATCATCATAATTACTGTTGCACCCTTAAATCTAAATTTAGCCAATGCATATCCACTCATTGTATTGATTATCACAGCTAAGAATGTCGATAATACCGATACAAACAATGAATTCCAAATGAATAAGAAGAAATTCCCTCTTTTTAGTGCCTCTACATAATTTTCTATTGTCCAAAATTTCGGGAAGAACGTCGGATCAGAAGTAAATAATTCTGTCGAGTTTTTAAATGATGAAGCAATAATATAGACAACTGGTACTAAAAATACCAATACTACAAGAAACGCGATAACTGTATTTCTAATTACACCTTTTCTCATGTGTTTCTACCCCCTTTCGAGAAGTAGAAATTTAGTCCTGTTACAACGGTAACAAACATTAACATAACTACACTCATTGCACTTGCGTATCCGACTTGATAACTTTGGAATGCAGTCTCATAAATATACTGAACTGTAAACTCTGTTGCGCCAAACGGTCCACCAAGAGTTAACGTTACAACTAAAGGATATGTTTTAAATATTTCCATAGTCACTAATATAAACACCATCAATCTTGCTGCTCGTAAGCTTGGCCATGTAACATATATAAACTTTTGAAATCTACTCGCCCCATCCACATCCGCGGCCTCATACAAACTTCTTGGGATACTTAGTAATGCAGCTAAGAAGATTATCATATAATACCCCGCTCTCGACCATACAATGGCATAAACAACACTGAGCCATGCAAACATTGGATTGATTAATGTATCGACGGGATCGAAACCGAGGACTCCTAAAGCAGCATTGAATAGACTAGTATCACCCGCTAAAATCCAATGCCAGATGATCCCAACAACGATTGCAGATATCATAACAGGCCAATAATAAATTGCCCTAAAGAACCCAACCCATTTAATTGGTTGTACCAAGAGTAACGCTAGTGCTAGTGCTACTATAAACACTAAAGGTACTGTTACTAAAACTAATTTAACGGTATTCCATAATGCCTCTATGAAATCTTCATCTTGAAGCAAGTTCGCATAATTCTCAAACCCAATAAATTCTGGAGTTCCAAACGTAAACAATGTCATATCTGTGAATGAATAATAAATCCCAATCAACGCAGGTAGTATTATAAATATAGAAAATATAAGTAAGTTAGGAGTTAAAAACAAGTAAGGAATTAGTTTCTGTTTAAACTTATATGCTTTATAAGATTCTTGTTTCATCTACTTTCCTCCTTTCTTATATTTCTCTGTTATTTCACTGAACAAATCAAAATACTTAGAATCCTTACGGTAGAACACAGGTATATAACCCATTTCTGCTTCTACAGTAATTTTCCTGTTACCTTCATAAACTTTACCTGTCCATAAATGCACCCATGTATCATTTGGTAAATATATATCTTTCAATGTTTGTCCTTCGTTTAAAACTGGTTCCACCAACATATCTTCTCCAAATAAGTATGCATACTGCATATCATATGTCAGTTCATCATCTTCGTAATGCATAAATAATGGTCTTTGAACTGGATAACCAAATTTACTTGCTTCCATGTAAAGATTTTTTATATATGGTTTTAAATCACTTCTTAGATTCGTAAACTTACTCATATACCGTAGTGTTTCCTCATTATCGTAAAACTGGAAATTGTCATTCGGTCTATTCCCTTCATGAGTTCTCATTAATGTTGTAAACACACTCATTTCCAACCAACGTTCAAACAATTCTTTGCTTCTAATATTTCCGTGTAAACTAGTATATCCCCCAATATCACTATGTGTATATGGATTCCCAATAATCCCAACACTAAGTGCGCTCGGAATGACACTTGGTATTCCATCATGAAGTTCAAAATTCACACTTTGATCTCCCGCCCATAAAGCAGTAGCATATTTTTGTGACCCGTGACCTCCACTTCTCATAAAGTAAAAAACTTCTCCTAGTTTTTGTGATTCTTTTACAGCTTCATAATTGCATTTAGCCCAAAGAACAGGCCACTCATTATGAATCACTTTAGCGTCAACACCACTATGAACAACAGCATCAACAGGTAGATATTCTCCAAAATCAGCCATCCAACCAGTAATTCCAATATCCAGAATATTCCTTTTGATTACCTCTTTATACCAATTGAAGGCATCTGGATTTGTTAAATCAACCGCTCCACAGGAAAACTCTCCAAAATCAATCAAGTAATCATTTCCTTCTTCGTTTAAAACCAAATAGCGATTCTTTTCCGCTTCTTTATATAAGGACTGTTCTTCTAATAAGAATGGACATATATATGTTAAAAATTGAACACCTTGTTTGTTAAACTCTTTAATTTCTTCCACTAGGTTTGGATAAAAGTCTTCATTTAGAACCCAGTTCCAAAATAATCTTTTCCCAAATGTTGTATATTTTAGACCAGCCCAATCTTGACACCATAACCCAGACACCTTTACATTATTTTTAAGTGCTAAATCCAAATACCCTTTCACAGTCTCAATACCACCTTGAACTCCTAATATAGCACCATCTAATAAGTACTCAGGTAATTCAGGTATATGTCCTGTATAACTAGTAAAATCATTAACAATACTTAAATAACTTTCTTCTTGTGAAATTACAAACTCAGTTGGGATTTCCCAGAAAAACAACTCATGAAAGTTACTGAATTTAAAGTTAAACTCCGCATACGCATAACTACATGAATGAAACCAATATTTTCTGGTAGAAACAAAAGTTTGCTCCGGATAATAGGTATTATAGTAATCTCCACCAGCCTTATCATGTAAATCAGCATAGAAGGTAGTAAGTGTTCTTTTATCTCTTCCTACACCAGGTTCACTTGTAAATAGCGGAAAGTTTCTACCTCTTAGATTAAAGTAACTTGCTTGTTCACCACATCCATACACTTTCTCATCTTCATCAGCATACAACCTCATCCAAAACCGATTCACATCTTCGTTGTGTTTTGTATACATATGAAGCCTATTATCTATTTCTTTAAACAATATATTTATACTATTTCCATTATGATAAAACCTAACTTCATTCTCATGCAATGTATAAAGATCTAACCCAATCTTTTGTTCGATATAATCCTCAATTTTAAAATTCCCTCTATAACTGTCAATTCTTTCTTCTCCATACCCTACATAAAAAGCTGGCTTCCTAAATAGATGATTAATGATAAGCTCATTGTTGTAATAAATTTCTAGTCCGCTTTTCGTTTCATTGAATGTAATCATTTTTATACCTCTTTTAATATTTTATCTTGTAGTTTTCTCCTTGTAAGCCTGGGTATGCTCCTTTTTCTACCAACGTCTCATTTAGATAATGTGATAATAACCATTTGTTCGTTTTAAAAAGCAACTGATTCTCAACCGGTAATTCATAGTTCCTCACAACAAATTCCTGATTCGTTCCATATGGTAGAATAACACCACATATAAATCCTGATTCACGAACTTTACATGGAGAGAAATGTAACACACCTGAGTAAATTTCAATTACCGTGTTCTCAGGTATATAAAACGCCTCTAGCTTCTCTGAATTATAAGTATTATTTTCAATATCTCTATAATCACCAAGAAACAATACAAATGGTGTAGCTGATATATTAATCTCACTTGACTTATGATATTCAAGAGCATTTAAATATTCATTATGACCATTAACATAACCAAACTGGAGTTTTACAAATCCAAAAACGTCGTCATACATTTTTACATTCTGCAAAACAATCTCAAACACTTTGTCATGAGCAATATACTTATTCCCTTCTTTTGGAATGTCTAATCCACTCAAATACTCAACTGAATCTCTAAATAGATTTATATCTAAAATTTTACCGTACTTTTCAAAGCTCTTATCCGATATATTCTTTATTTCAAACGCGTTGTTTTTCTTATTTATTATAGAAATCATTCTACCACCAATCAATGTAATCGCTTTCCTTGTTTTGATAAAAAAATAAGCATAAACCTATGTATACTTTAATCAATTTTATACTTCTTCAAGAATTACTTTCACCACTTTTTTTACTTTTTTTATAATACAATATTATCAAAACTATTTCTCTATTACAAGATATTTTAATATTTTTATACGCTTATATGTATCTTTTTAGATTAATAAGTGGTTTATTTAAATAGTTTTTAGTTTTTACAATTTCGTAATGTTTCGTTCATAATTATATTAACCAAAAAGATAAAACATGCAAAATAATATTAATTAATTGATTTAATTAATTATTGTAATGGAAGCGTTATTATCATATAATTATAATGAATTATAAAAAAGGGAGATGATTTGATGCTTAAAAAAGATAATAAATCAAATACTCAAAAACTATCCAATCGTTCTAAGATTTTACATATAATCGGAGACAAGAAAATAGCTAGAAAGGATTTAGCAAAACTAGTCGAGTTAACTCCTGCGGCAATCACTATCATCACAAAGGATCTAATTAACGAGGGAATCATTTTAGAGACTAGTGAACAGGCAATCACAAGGACAGTAGGTCGCAAGAAAACACTTATTAAAATTAATAAGAACTATAAGTATATCATCGGAGTCGCAATTGAAACTGATAGTGTTACTATCAGTCTTTCTAATATGTATAAGGAAATAATCAATACAGTGAAACACCTTTACTCCTCTCCATCTTGGGAAGAAGTAAAGGACATTATTCAAAGTGAAGTTGAGAACTTCAAAAAGTCTAACAAGATAAATAACGAGGATATCTTAGGCGTCGGTGTTGGTATCGTGGGTATTGTGGACTCAAATATGGGACGTAGTATAAAAGCAATCGGTCTTTGGAATCATGAAGTTGATATCACTAATGAACTTCGAGAACTATTAGACTTAAAAATAGTGATAGATAATAACGTACGTGTTTTGGCTTTAGCCGAGATGGAAAAACGTGACTACAACAAAAACCTAGCGTTCATCAAATATGGCCCGGGTATTGGAGCATCCTTAATTATCGACGGAGAAATATATAGTGGACATACCTTTAACGCATTAGAGTTCGGTCATTCGATTATCGATCCTCAAGGCAAAAAATGCTATTGCGGACAAACAGGATGTTTAGAAACCATCGGATCTTATATAAGCATTAAAGAGAATCTAATTCAAAACTTAGAGAAAACAACTGTATTAAAAGAAAGCACAAACAACTTGAAAAAGAATATAAATACAATTTCGATACTAAACGCATACAAACACAAGGATGAATACGTTACAAATACAATACATGAATCACTCAGTCATTTTAGTTTGAGTTTATACAATCTAATTAAAATCCTTGATATCAAAGAATTTGTCCTCTCAGGAGCTTTATTCAAAAATGATGTTATATTTAACCATTTAAAAGAATTAATTGATTCCTACGGAAACAATTACAGTATACGACTAAAGCAATCCGTACTAGACAACAATAAAAGTATTGGTGCGATTAGTTTAGTTAGAAAGGAATTGTTTTTAGATACAGGAGCAAACGAAGGGAGCAACAACTAATGAAAAAAATTACTAACAAAAATGTATTTTCTTATGCAGTAGGGGATTTGTACGGAGGTGGAGCATTCTTTATAATAGGCGCTCTATTTTTAGTATTCCTAACAGATGTCGCAGGTTTAAGTGGTTCACTTGCCGGGACGATTATTTTAGTAGGTAAAATATGGGATGCCGTATCAGACCCGTCAATGGGGTATATATCTGATAACACAAGAAGCAAACACGGTCGTAGAAGACTGTATTTCTTAATTGGAATTGTCCCAATTTTCCTATCATGGGTATTGATGTGGTCTTCATTCAGCATTAATACTGAACTATTTAAATTTGTATATTACTTACTGGTATATCTTTTATTTAATACCGTGTTCACTCTAGTAATGGTTCCATACAACTCAATGCCTGCAGAAATGGCAAGCGATTATAAAGATCGTTCAAAACTAATTACAGTAAGAATGCTATTCTCACAAGGTGGGATGTTATTAGGAGCTGTTTTACCATTAACAATCATCAACATGTTCCAATCAAATCCTGGAACTGGTTATATGATTATGGCGACTATTTTCGGTCTAATTTTTGCTCTTCCGTGGATTTTTGTGTATAAAGGAACATTTGAAACGGGTAAAGCACCAGAAGTAAATGAACTCAATGGGTTTGGTCCTGTTGTAAAAAAAATCGCAAAAGACTTCTCATCAACTGTTAAAAACAAATCCTTGAGAATCCATACAGTCATGTATATCGCTGCCTATGTTTCTATGGATGTATTTAATGCATTACTTATATATTTCATTAGAGACTATATGGGAATGTATTCAAGTTACCAAGTATTACTTGGAATCGTAGTCATCGTACAAATGATTTCACTATTTGTTGTAATGAAGTCTGTAAACAAGTTCGGAAACGCAAAAACATACCGTATTCATGCAAGTGTTTGGTTAGTGGCAATTCTATCCTTATTCTTAATTGATGCTTCTGTTCCAGTATGGTTAGTATTAATGATTGGACTAGTAGTCGGATTCGGTTTAAGTGGTTGTGTTATGACCCCTTACAACATGCTTGCTTTTGTAATTGATGCAGATAATATGATTACAACTGAACGACGAGAAGGAATCTACGCTGGAGTTATGACTTTCTTACGAAAAATCGCTCAAGCACTCGCATTATTCGCAGTAGGTAATGGGCTAGAATACTTCGGGTATTTACCTCCTGTTGATGACGTCATTCAAACTCAAAGTGATACAACGTTACTTGGAATCCGTCTTATGTTTTTTGTAATCCCTGTACTTTTATTACTACTCGGGATTATTTCATCATTTAGATTTAAGATTAATCCAGAAAACCACAAAGTATTAATAACTGAAATTAAACGTCTAGAACAAGGTGGAGAAAAAGAACACGTAGACTCACACACAAAAGATATTGTAGAGGATATTACTGGATTACCATATGATGAACTGTGGATCAAAAGGTAAAAGTATATGATATATAAAATAGAAAACGGTTTTGAAGTAGTTGTTGATGGTAGAACTTTCATAACACATACAGACAAGTATCCAGCTTTCCTTATCGGAGAAAAAAATCTCGACATCCGTATGGAAAAGGGGGAGTTCGAGATTAATGATCAAACTACATATACAACTCCAAAACTCATAAAAGTAGACAGAGAAAATATCGTTTTTGAATCCTTTTCAATTACAGTATCAAAAGAAACGAATACAGTGCTACAGTTCAATAATTTACACACCCCCATCAAAATAAGAATGGATGCTAACAAAGAGGAAAAAATCTATGGTTTGGGAGAACATTTCACATCTCTAAACATGAGAGGTCACATTGTAAAAAACTGGGTTGAAGAGCACATAACAAGAAAGCAAATATACAATAAAATAATTAGAAGACTATTCAAACTACCTGTAAAAAAGTGGAAGTTTGAAGACTACAAAACATACTTTATCATTCCTTCTTTTATCTCATCTGACAATTATTTCTGTCATTGTAACAGCGAAGGATATGGAACATTCAATTTCAAAAACGAGCAATTTCATGAGGTTACTTTCGTTAGCCCCTTAAAAGAACTGGTTATAAGTAAAAGCGATTCCTTACTAGAGACAAGTGCAAAACTATGCGTATTCCACGGAATCACACCACGACTTCCAGATTGGACCTACGATGGGATGATTCTAGGTGCACAAGGTGGAACAGAAACTGTAGATAAGAATACAAGGCTCTTAACTGATAAGGGTGCAAAAATAAACGGTATTTGGTCTCAAGACTGGTGTGGCGAGCTCTTCACCTACTTCGGAAAACAAGTTCTATGGAGTTGGGAAGTCGACAAGAAATTATACCCAAACCTTGAAAATCAAATCAAAAAATGGGACAAGGACAATATCAAGTTCTTAACCTACATTAATCCATACTTGTACGAAGGTGGAACATTGTTCAAAGAAGCTAAAGAATACAATTATTTAGTTCTCGATGACAACAAAGAGATTTTTTTAACCCAAGCTACTTCTTTTAAATTCGGAATCGTTGATTTAACAAACTCTAATGCATTTAATTGGTTTAAAGACATTATTAAAGAAAACTACATTAACTTGGGCATCAAAGGTTGGATGGCAGACTTCGGTGAATACTTACCAACTAAATGTATATTAAGCAAAGGTAGTGGTGAAGATTTACACAATGTTTGGCCCGATTTATGGATTAAATTGAATCGCGAAGTCCTCGAGGAAACAGGTACGCTTGGTGACATACTATTCTTCAATCGTGCAGGATATAAAGACAATACAAAATACACTACATTGATATGGAATGGAGATCAACATGTAGACTACACCGATGATTTCGGAATGGCATCAGCATTACGAGCGTACTTATCTCTTTCACTTTCAGGAGTAGGAATCTCACATTCAGACGTTGGTGGTTATACAACTGTTCCTGGAATAACCAGATCAAAGGAACTCTATATTAGATGGTTAGAAATGAATACCTTCAATCTCATAATGAGATCCCACGAAGGAAACAAGCCTTGGGTAAATTCCCAACCTTATTCTGATGATGACACAATCAATATGACTGTACTTTTTACAAACATTCACACCATGCTAAAACCGTATTTAAAGCACCTAGAAGATGAATATCATCACAAAGGGTACCCTACAATAAGACCGACATTTTTCTACCATAACTATCATAGCGAAAACACGTATATGCTTGGGAAAGACATTTATGTTGCTCCAGTAATGAAAAAGCGAGCAAAGAAAGTCAATATATACATACCTGATCATAACTACATTCATTTATTTACTGGTAAAAAATATAATATTGGTGATTATGTATTAGATGTCCCTTTAGGTACTCCACCAGTCTTCTATAAAGAGAATTCTGAGTTTAAAGATTTATTTCAATCAATAACGGTATACATTAAAAAACAAAAAGACAATACCTAGTAAGGTACTGTCTTTTTCATTGTTCTTATATTTTTATTTAAATAGTCTAGTAATTTTCTTTACTAGGCTTTTCACCATATTGTCAACTTCTGAAATCAAACCATCAAAAGTATCAATATATAGTTTAGCACCTTTCATTTTAAGAGACTCCTTAATCTATTTTATTTTAAAATCAAACTTATTATACTCCGTTCAGTAATTATGTAAATATATATGATAATGAACACGCTTTCTTATAAGATGTAAATGTTTTTAGTAAAAAAAAAGACATTCTTCAAAAGTCTTATACTCTATAACAGGAAATCAGCCCCTAAAATAGGGAAAATCCGCCTCTCGGCGGATTAAGGAAGGGGATGTGTGAATAATATTATTATTCACCATGCTATGTAAGGGATAAGTTGCGACTATGTCGCACATTAAATATACCAAATATATAAATATTTGTCAACTATTAATATGTTTTTTTTCGTTGTAAACCAATGTACATTAATAGTATAGTTCGTACATAAGATAAATAGCACCGTTAAGCCCTTAACAAAGAGAAAAAGTCACGTTGACCATTTTGTCGTAAAGGTCCACTGTGACTTTGTTAGTTTAGATGTTATTCCGGCTTTTGGTATCCGCATTCCTTTGTACTTTGGCAAATTACTTTTCCTTCTTTGTCTGTGATTAGTAGACTACCACATTTCGGACATATTTCACCAGTAGGTTTTCCGAATAACATATTCTTACATCTTGGGAAGTTATTACAAGCGTAGAATTTCTTACCGTTATTCTTCCCTTTTTTTGCTGTTCTTTCGACTATTTCACCTTTACCACATTTTGGACATTTTACTCCAGTAGTAACAGGTTGTACTCTCTCTATTTCTTTTGTCTTTATATGTTTACATGCTGGGTAGTTGCTACAAGCTTCAAATGTTCCATAACGTGAATTCCTAAATACCATTGGGTTTCCACATTTCGGGCAATCTTCACCAGTAAACTTTGGTGCGATCTTATCCATATTCTTGTTTGCATTTTCTACCATTGGAATAAATGAGCTATAGAACGATGAAACAATTCTTGTTTGCTCTTCATTACCAAGTGAGATATCATCTAGTACACGTTCCATGCGAGCTGTATAATCAACACTGATGATTTGCTCGAAGAATTCATCTAGTTTTTCGATAGTAAGTCTTCCTTGATCAGATGGGATGAATTTCTTTTCTTTAATTGTAACGTATTTACGTTTTTTCAATGTTGAAATGGTTTGTGAGTATGTACTTGGACGTCCAATTCCTTGTTCTTCCATTTCCTTGATAATCTTCGCTTCTGTAAATCTTGCTGGTGGTTTTGTAAAGTGTTGTTTCTTCTCAATATTCTCTGGGGTTAGTGTTACACCTTCTTTTAGTTCTGGTAATTCAGAAGCAGAAACTGATTCATATGTATACACTTTTAAGTAACCATCAAATACAAGTTCTTGTGCAGATGCTTTGAATAAAGCATCGTTGTTTGATAAATCAACGCTAGTAACTTTAATTTTTGCAGCTTTCATTAAAGAAGCTAATGCTCTATTGTAGATTAATTTATATAAGTTGAACTCATCTCTTGATAAGTACTTTTTCACTTTTTCAGGCGTGTTGTAGATACTTGTTGGTCTGATTGCCTCATGGGCATCTTGTACGTTTTTAGTTTTCTTAGATTTTTTAACAAATCCTTTGTACTCTTTTCCATAAGTATCTTCGATAAATTTAATCGCTGGAAAACTAAATGTATCAGATAAACGGATACTGTCGGTTCTCATGTATGTGATTAACCCAACTGTTTCGTTTTCTAGATCGATACCTTCGTATAATCTTTGTGCGATTAACATTGTTTTTTGTGAACTAAAGTTTAGTTTAGTTGATGCTTCTTGTTGTAAGTTTGAAGTTGTAAAAGGAGGTTTTGCATCTCTTTTACGTTCTTTATCTTCTACTCTAGAAACTGTGAAATCCTCATTTAATGAAGCGAGTAAATCGTTTGTTTCTTGTTCGTTTGATAACTCGAGTTTTTTCCCTTTATACTTCGTTAATTCTGCATCAAACTCTTTGAACTTTGCTGTTACACTCCAATATTCTTCTTCTACGAAACTTTCAATTTCTTTTTCTTTATCAACAATCAGTTTTAGTGTAGCTGATTGTACACGTCCTGCTGATTTTGATTTGATTTTATTTTGAAGTAGTTTACTTAGTTTGAACCCAATAATTCTATCTAGAATTCTTCTTGTTTCTTGTGAAGACACTAAATCTGTATCAATATCACGTGGATGGTTGAAAGCGTCTAATACACGGTCTCTTGTGATTTCATTAAAGATCACTCGTTTATAAGGTCTTTCTCCAATACTTAAAGTTTCCTTTAGATGCCAGCTTATTGCTTCTCCTTCCCTATCAGGGTCGGTTGCAAGATAAACTTCATCTGCGTCTTTTAAGGCTTTTTTAAGTTCTGAAACTACTTTTTTCTTTTCTTTAATTACATCATACTTTGGTGTGAAGTTATTCTCGATATCTAAACCAAGTCCTCCAACACCGCTTATAGCTAAATCACGAATATGTCCTTTTGATGATAGTACTTTATAGTCTTCTCCTAAGTATTGCTCAATTGTTTTTGATTTACTTGGTGACTCTACAATAACTAGTTTTTTCATGACTTCGCCTCCTAACTTTCCTTATATTTATACACACTTAAAATAGTACTGTCAAGGGTGCTTTTTCTTTATATATATAAATAATATATATAATTTTTTTCTAGTTTTTGATAACGAATGTCATGCGGTCTTTTCCTTGCATGTCTTTCTTTTGAATAATTTCACAATCTTTTATGTTCTTTTTGATGATTTTTTTAAGTTCTTTTGCTTTGTCATAAGCATGTTCGAATGCGATGATATATTTATCATTAAGAATACTTTCAGCGCCTTCAATAATTTTACGGTAAAAATCAAGTCCATCTTTTCCACCAAATAATGCTACATGTGGTTCATTATCTTTTACAAGTCCTTCAACAAACTCATCATTAGGAATGTAAGGTGGATTTGAAACTAAGATATCAAATTTTTGATTTTTTAGTGGTTCATATAAATCTCCTTGGTAAAACGTTACGGTACCTCCAAGAGATTCGTTATTTGCTTTTGCTACTTCTAATGCTTCTTTCGAAATATCAGTAGCACTTACCTGCATATTTTTCTCCTCAACACTCAAAGTAACCGCAAGACAACCACTCCCAGTTCCGATATCAACGACTTTTACAGGTTCACCATCAAATACATTGTCGTATTGTTCTAATACGTTAGCGACCAATTCTTCCGTTTCAAAACGAGGAATTAAAACGTCTGAGTTAACTTTGAACTTGTGTCCAAAGAAATATTCGTATCCAATTATATGTTGGACAGGAATATTTTTAATAATGTACTTATCTACTCCATATAGGAACTCATCATAAACCTCTATAGGCATTTCCTCACTTAAGTTCAGGATTAAATCACTTGAGTCCATATTTGAGAAATGAAGTAATAATCTTTTAATTGCACTATCTTCTTTGTTGTTATCGATAGCGTATTTCTCATTAATATTTAAAGCTTCTTTATATGTTGGCATAATATTTCACCTCTTCAATATAAAGAAGAGCATAATGCTCTTCAGTAATATTATTCTTTTCCTTCTAATTTACGTTTCAAGTCTTCAGTAATCAAAGCATCAATTATCGGTTCAAGTTTTCCTTCCATTACTCTGTCTAATTGTAATATCGAGAACCCAATTCTATGATCTGTTACACGGTTTTGTGGATAGTTATATGTTCTAACTTTCTCACTTCTATCTCCAGAACCGATTTTACTACGTCTTTCCGCACCTTCTTTTTCAGCTGCGTCTTGTAACATTTTGTCGTATAATCTTGCTTTTAAAATACGAAGTGCACTTGCTTTGTTTTCATGTTGGCTTTTACCATCTTGACAAGTTACGATAACTCCCGTAGGTTCATGCGTTAGACGCACTGCGCTGTCAGTTGTGTTTACACTTTGTCCACCAGCACCACTACTTCTGTATGTATCTACACGTACATCGTTCATATCTAATTGAAAATCAATTTCATCAGCTTCAGGTAAAACGACTACAGTAGCAGTCGATGTATGAACACGACCTTGTGATTCAGTTTGTGGTACACGTTGTACACGGTGTGCTCCTGATTCATATTTCATGAATGAGTAAACACTTTCTCCACTTAACGTGAATTCAACTTGGCTGAATCCTCCAGCATCGTTTTCTTCTGCATTATTAATTTCAAGTTTCCACTTTTTACTTTCTGCATACTTCACATACATTCTATATAAGTCTCCAGCAAAAATGTTCGCTTCACTACCACCCGCAGCTCCTCTTATTTCAACGATAACATTCTTCTCATCGTTAGGATCTTTTGGGATTAATAATACTTTAAGTTCTTCTTCAATTTGTGGGATGCGTGGTTTTAGTTCATCGTATTCCATCTTAGCCATTTCTACGATTTCTTTATCATCTTCATGCATCATTTCTTTTAACTCTTCAATACTTTCAAGAGTACTTCTATACTCCTTGTATAATTCAACAACCGGTGCTAATCCTGACTGTTCTTTTGAAAGTTCTGTTAACTTCTTAATGTTTGAAGTAACTTCAGGATCCATTAATAGTTCATTGATTTCATTATATCGTTCTTCGATTTTATCTAATCTATCTCTCATAATCATCAACTCCAAATAGCATTATATATTAATTATAGTTTATTTTCAAATAATATTCCATCAGGCTTTCCAAGCTTACGTAAAAAGTAGAGTAACCAAATCACTAATACCGTTCCTTTTAGGACACTACTCATACTAACTCCCCAGAATATTCCAGCATATCCAATGCTTGCCCCTAAAATCATTGCTGCAGGAATCCGTAGTAGGTTTCCTGTAATACCAACAATGCTCGGGTACTTCGTCATCCCCAGACCATTAAACACACCTGCTGTAGCGAGTTCAACAATCATAAATAATTGCGAAATACTTAAAATCCTCAAGTACGTCTCCCCAATGTCTAATGTAACAGGGTTACTAAAGAAGATACTAAATAGTGGTCTCGCAAAGACAAACAATACAAGGTTCACCAATATACCATATGGAACAAGTAACTTCATAGCTGTTTTATATCCCTCTTTGATTCTATCGTACTTTTCTGCTCCAAAGTTTTGTCCTACAAAACTAGCCAAAGCAACCTGAAATCCACTCGCTATCATCCATGCAACACTTTCAATTTGGGATCCTACCCGTTGCACTGCCATCGGTTCTTCCCCAAACTCCAATACCATTCTAGCAACATTCATTGCAATGAGTGTAAATACAATACTTTGAATTGCAGTAGGCAACCCAATTCTAAGTATCTCGTTCAATACTTTACTACTATATTCTTTAACCGTTATAGTGAATGGTCGCCATGTTTTATTAGTATATATTACAATATATATAATAAGGATACTGAGTTGTCCAATCCCTGTTGCATATGCTGCACCTTCAACACCCATTCCTAAACCATTGATTGTAAATAACCCAAAGACATTAACTGTATCTAATATAAAAATCGGATCTAAGATAATGTTTAAGAAGAGTCCACTAAATGAAATATAAAACGTCATCATCGTTTTACCTAATCCATTATATACCCCATTAAATAGTTGAACCATACATAAAGCAAATCCGAAACTCGTTACAATTCTTAAATAGCTTGTTGCCATATCAAACATTTCTAGATTATCAATTTTAAAGAACCCGATAAACACTTGATTAAAAAATACTCCAAATGAAAGATATAGTATAGCAATGATTGCCATAAGCAATATCCCATTATTACCAATCCGTTGTAGTAAATTTTGGTCGTGCATCCCTGCTGCTTGTGATACTTTGACACTAGTCCCAATGCTTGCTAGCATCATAATCCCAAATCCAAACCATGGGTAAAAACCAGCTGTACCAACAGCTGCAACTGCCATTTCTCCTACAAGTTCAGTAGTAAGATTGGAGTACAGTTCTAACCCATCTACTTGAGCAACCCAAAACATGTCCGTTAAGTTATAAGCCATTTGGATTAAACTTGTTAGTAAAGTTGGGATAGCTACGATGAGTAAATCTCTTAAAATATTTCCTTTTGTTAAATCAATTTTGTTCTTCATATTTAGATACCTCATTTGACAATTTAGTATTATAGCATTTATGTTTTCTGAAAGAAAGATAAATGTTTTTAAATCTTTCTTCGCTATAGTATAATGTTTACAAAGTGTGAAACGAGGGGATCAAAATGGTCATAGAAATTATTGTCTATTTCATAGGAGGTTTGCTAGCAGGAATCGCTACTGGACTGGTAGGACTTAGTGCAGCTACAATTATAGCTCCACTTTTTGCAACAGTACTTGGTATGGACGTTTATCTCGCTATCGGAGTTGCTTTAGCAAGTGATGTTCTTGCTTCAGCTACAAGCGCATATACGTATATCAAAAATAAGAATATTCTGTTTAATAGAAAATCAGTTATTTTCGGGATTATGGTTATTCTGTTTGCAGCAATTGGGAGTTACTTTTCAAAAGATACGAACCCCTACAATTTGGGGAGTGCTTTAAATATTTTTGTAGCAATACTAGGTTTACGTTTCATTGTTTTCCCTGTAAAAGAACATCATGGGCAAGATCGATTAATGAAACAAGGAAAGTTCGTTTTATTCCAAGCTATTATCTGGGGTGCAATTATCGGTATGATAAGTGGTTACTTTGGTAGTGGTGGTGGTCTTAGTATGTTAGCTGTTTTAACTATGTTGCTTGGATATCGTTTACGACATGGTGTAGGTACCAGCGTCTTCATTATGACCTTTACTGCGCTCATTGCTGCTAGTGTACATTTTGTGATAGGTGGAGTCGATGTATTACCATTAGCTATTACTTGTGTTGCAGCATTTATCGGTGCAAACGTTGCGAGCGTATTCGCAAACAAGGTATCAAATAAAGCTCTCAACTTAACAATAGGTATTTTCTTACTTGTGTTTGGAATCACGATGATTATCGTATGGTATACATCAACTTCTAATAACCTTACCTTTACTGGAATCTTATTTTAAAACATAAGTAATAACTAATTTTACAAAAACATATCAATAAAGAACTTTGGTATTATTGCTGATTTTGAACTCATTATTATATCTGGGATTATCAATGTATCCTAAGAGAAAGTGGATTTATATTAAGCTTTACATACTTTATATATCAAAGCATAGAGGTGATAATTGTGAATCAA
>CBFCWH010000007.1:0-91532 GCA_965601585.1 uncultured bacterium | reverse complement strand
ATTAAGCTTTACATACTTTATATATCAAAGCATAGAGGTGATAATTGTGAATCAATTCTCATATCAAAACAAAAGAGACAAAAACTATTTTGAAGGATGGTATTTTAGATTTACAACAGAAAAAAAGAACTACGCAGTTATTTTCGCAATTACCAAAAACAAAGTAGACCCACATGCTTTTATTCAATTATTCGATGATTCTCAGTCAGAATGTAAATATCTTCGTTTTAGTGTGGAAGAGTTTCATTATGATGAGACGTTGTCGAAAGTTTCAATTGGGAAACACTATCTATCAACATCATCAATTTACATTGATGATGAAACTTTTTCATTAAATCTTACATTTAAATCAACACTTTCATTGTCTGATGTCACAAACAGGAAAAGTGCGATGGGGTACCTTAGTAAAACACCTTTAGAATGTTTTCAAGAAGTTATATATCTTGATGGTATTGCGAAAGGTACTGTAAACAAGGTTGACACAACTGGTGTTATTTACATTGAGAAGACATACGGTTCTAAATTCCCTGTGCAATGGATTTGGATTCAAAGTAATCATAGTGAAAATAAATCATGTATCAGTTTTTCAGTAGGTAAAATTCCTTTCTTTGGGATAAAGGCAAAAGGATTTTTATGTGTTCTAAAAACACCAGAGGATTCCTATCACTTTTATACAGGTAATCTAGCTAAGGTTACGGTGCGTAGTGATAAAATAGTCATAACAAGAGGGCAATATACAATGCATCTCATTCCCAAAAAATCAAAAACTATTAAGTTAGTGGGACCTGCGAAAAAAGCAGAGATGGTTATAGATGTTTATGAGTCGTTAACATCGGAATTAATCGTGTTACTATACAAAGGAAAAAAACTTATATTTGAAGATCGTTACTCAAATGTTGGTTATGAAAATATGTGGTAAGAAAAAGACGTTCAATTGAACGTCTTTTATTATTCTTCATATATCATTTTCGCTAATGGGAATGGATCTAAAGCACGGTCAAAAATTCCTTGAACATAACTAATTAATACTCCATAATTTACGATTGGTATATTTTTATCGGTTACTTGTTTAATACGATATAACATTTCTGTTTTATTTAACATACAAGCTCCACAGTGAATTACTAGTTTTACTTCATCTAGTTCTTTCGGGAATGAATACCCACTACTATAAATGAACTCGAAATCTTTTCCGGTATACTGACGTAACCAGCGAGGAATTTTCACTGTACCAATATCATCTGATTGACGATGATGTGTACAGCCTTCACTTACAAGTATTTTATCTCCTGATTGTAGATTATCTATCGCTTTTGCGCCTTTTACTAATTCATTTAAATCCCCTTTATTTCTGGCGAATAGAATTGAGAAACTTGTAAGTTGGATGTCTTTAGGTGTATCCGCACTTACCTTTAGGAATGCTTGTGAATCTGTGATAACTAGTTTTGGTTTAGTTCCTAGTTTATCTAGTGTTTCTCTTAACTCATGTTCTTTAGTAACAATAGCTATAGCGTCACTTTCTAAGACATCACGAATTGTTTGTTGTTGCGGAAGAATCAATCTTCCTTTTGGCGCCGCTTTATCAATAGGAGTTACCAACACAACCAAATCTCCTGGATTTAATAAATCACCAACAATCATGAACTTCTCTTCTTCAATCTTTAATGTTGAACCAATTTTTTCTTTTAGTTCTTCAATTCCTTTTTTCTGAGTTGCGGATACTTTGTATACTGTATCTTTCTTAAAGATTGATTTATAGTCTAAATCTTGTTCTTTCAAATCAGTTTTATTCGCAACTAAAAGGTAAGGTTTTTGACGTTTTTTAAACTCCTTAATTAGTTTTAACTCATGTTCAAATTCATCTTGAGTTATATCAAAAATGATTAAACCAATGTCTGTTTTATTTATGACATCATATGTTCTTTGAACGCGTAGTTCGCCCAACTTTCCTATATCATCAATACCCGCTGTATCAATTAAAACAACAGGACCTAGTGGTAAAATTTCCATTGACTTAAAAACAGGGTCTGTAGTTGTTCCTAGCACATCACTAACTAATGATATTTGTTGGTTTGTCAGTGCGTTAATAACACTACTTTTTCCAGCGTTTCTTTTTCCAAATATCGCTATATGAGTTCTGTTGGAACGTGGTGTTTTATTCATACTCATTGTTTATCACCCTTTATAACTCCTGGTTTTGTAATATTGTGAGGATCGAGTAGTCTTTTTAACTCCTCTTCTTCAAACAGATTTTCATCTATTAAAACTTGTTTTATTGTTTTATTTTGTACTTGTGCTCGTTTTACTATTTGGCTTGCCTTATCGTATCCAATCAGTGAGATTAGCGGTGTAATTAACGAGTATGACTTTTCAAGATTTTCGATACATCTATCCTCATTGACCGTAATATGTTTAACACATCGATTATTGAACTTATCAACAGTATTCGTTAGTAGTTCTAGTGATTCCAAAAGTGCTTCTGAAATCATTGGCATAAACGCATTTAATTCGAAGTTTCCAAGAGAAACAAGATTCGTAATCAATAGATCATTTGAAATGATTTTTTGCGCTACTTGAATTGTCATTTCAAGGATTACTGGGTTAACTTTTCCAGGCATAATTGAAGATCCAACTTGATTATCTCTTAGCGATATTTCACCAAGTCCTCCATTTGGTCCTGATGCAAGCAATCTAAGATCATTTGAGATTTTAATCAAGGTTGAGGCTGCGACTTTTAATAATCCAGACACTTCTACAAAAGCGTCGAGATTTTGTGTGTTATCAATAAGGTTTTCTGCACGTGATATACCGATACCTGTAGATTCCTGAATTAAATGGGTCATCATAAAGGTATACTTTAGTGGTGCATTAAGTCCAGTGCCAATTGCGGTTCCACCAATGTTCACACTTCTTAAACGTTCTTCCACTTTGTAAATACGCCATCTATCTCTTGATATAGTAGTAGCGTACGAGCCAAACATCTGTCCAACCAGCAAAGGAACAGCATCCATCATTTCTGTACGTCCTAGTTTTAAGATATGCCCATATTTCGCTTCTTTATCCTGAAATGTTTTTTGTAAGGATGCATAGCTATCAGCTAGTAATCTAATTTGCTTTATGGCAGCTATTTTCACACTTGTTGGATATGTATCATTTGTCGATTGATGTAGATTAATATGATTGATCGGGTGAATCGTATCATATTCGCCTTTTTTGTGATTCATTTCGAGTAAAGCAAGGTTTGCGATTACTTCATTCACATTCATGTTTGTAGATGTTCCTGCTCCACCTTGATATTTGTTAACAACAAAAGAATGATCATAATCCTTTGATAAAACTAAATTACAAGCTTTGATGATTGCTTGTGCTTTTTCTTGTTCTAAAAAGCCTAGCTTTTCATTAGTGATAGCTGCTTGTTTTTTTATATTGACTAGTTGATAAATAATGTTTAAATTAACTGTTTCATTTGAGATGTCAAAATTTGATAAAGCACGGTGTGTTGATATCCCATATAGAGTATCGTCAGCTAGTTCAACTTCTCCTAGAAAATCTCGTTCTTTTCTCATTATTATTCCTCCTTAGAAGAATAGGTCTCTTTCACCCTTAATAATTCTATATATGTTAGTTTTTAGTTTCTCTTTTACTGTTTGATTTTTAATTGTTTCTGCATGTTTGAAGATATACTGTAGCCCAGATTCAATTAAGTCTTGATCTCCATAATCCATAATATATTCCGTTAAAGTCATTAATGCATTTGGTTCGCAGATTAATCCAATTGTTCCTGCCTTCGCAAGACTCATAAAACGATCTCCAGTACGCCCTTTACGATAACAAGCTGTACAATATGATGGGATAAAGCCTTTTTTCATCAAGTCTTTATTCACTTCCATTACGCTACGTTCATCTGATAGTTCGAATTGGTCTGGTTCGTGTTCTTCCATCTCATCATGGTATCCACCAACATCTGTTTTACTTCCAGCACTGATTTGAGAAACACCATGTTTGATTAACTCTTCACGGATTTCCATTGTTTCTCTTGTTGAAAGAATGATCCCGACGTAAGGTACTGCTAAACGAATGATTGTTACTAAACGTTTAAACTGTTCATCACTAATAATATTAGGATAGTCTTTCAGACTCATTCCTTCTGCTTTTTTCAGTCTCGGTACACTGATTGTATGGAATCCAACTCCGTATTTCTTCTCTAAGTATTCATTATGAAGAATCAAACTCATAACTTCAAACTTGTAGTTCGCAAGACCAAATAATACTCCGGCTCCTACATCATCAATTCCTGCTTCAAATGCTCTATCAAATGCGTGTAAATGATAGTCATAATCACCCTTTATACTTTTTGGATGTTGATCAGCGAATGCTTTTTCATCATATGTTTCTTGGAATAAGATATACGTCCCAATTCCTACTTCATGAAGTTTTTTGTATTCTTCCACTGAAGTTGCAGCTATATTTACATTAATTCTTCTTATTGAAGAATTATCATATATGGTTTTAATTGATTCAACTACATAATCAATTGGTGTTTCTTTTGGTGCTTCTCCAACTTCTAAAGCTAAACGTTTATGTCCTAGTTTTTCTAAGTTGATTGCCTGTTTTTTGATTTGCTCTTGGTTTAGTTTTTTACGGTTAAATTTGTTATCTCTTCTATATCCACAATATTTACAGTTGTTAACACAATAGTTTGAGATATATAACGGAGCAAACATAACAACACGACTGCCGTAAATTTCCTCTTTTAATCTCCCTGCGATAGAGTAGATTTCACTAAGTTGTTTTGGATCGTGAGCATTTAATAAAATCGCAATCTCCATATGATTAAGTTTCTCACGATTCTTCGCTTTTTTCAAGATACGACTTATTTCTTCCATGCTTGGATTTTTCGCAGCTTCTAATACTTTATTAATATATTCTGCATCTATTACTTTATCATACATATTAGTTCAGTCCTTTCATGTCCACATAATCTCCAACACCTAAGTCGATCTCATGTCCAAATGCTTTTATTCTTGCTTCTATGCAACCTCTACATTGCACTGATGTATCTCCAGTACAAATTTTATCTTGGTAAATTTCATATAGTTCTCTTGTTGCTGTTGGGCTAATGTTTGGCATCATAACATTCGCACCAACTTTCAATGCATTTTCTCTCCCTAGTTTATCAAGAGTACCTAATGCGGTAGTTGCAGGTAATAATGCTTTTGGTAGTGTCAATCTTACTAAGGCTACCATTATCAATGTTTCAGTTAATGTCCCGGAATCATTTCCAGCTAATTCGGTATCACTATGACAAAGGTACGGGCCAATTCCTACCATATGAGGATTCAAATCTTTTAAGAATAATAAGTCTTTTGCTAAATCCTCGTTATTTTGAGTTGGAGAACCAACCATAAATCCTGCACCAACTTGGTATCCTAGTTCTTTTAAATTATATAAACATTCTCTTCTATTCTCAAAACTCATAAAATCTGCATGTAGATGATTATACAAACGCTTTGAAGCGGTTTCGTGACGTAACAAATATCGATCTGCCCCGGCTTCTCTTAATGCTTTATATGAGTCATAACTTCTTTCTCCTAATGAAAGAGTAATTCTTACTCCTTTATGTTTCTCTTTGATTGTTTTCACTAAATCAGTTAGAACTTCGTCAGTGAAGTACGAATCCTCTCCACCTTGAATTACAAAGGTACGATATCCTAAATAGTATCCCTCTGCTACACAAGATAAGATTTCTTCCTTTGATAAGCGGTAACGTTCTACGGTCTTCACTTTATGATTTATCCCACAATACCTACATCCCATTTTACAGTAATTACTAATCTCAACTAAACCTCGTAAAAAAACTCTTTTCTGATAATAAGGTAATTTAGCTTCGAATCCTTTTAAGAAAAGATACTCTGTTTCCTCACTTGTGATATTGTCTAGTATAAACAAATATTCTTCCTCTTCTAAAATATGATTACTTGCTAGTTTATCAATAAGAGTCTTAATTTTACTCGATGTAATCGAGTCATTTACTTCGTTCTTCTTTATTCTCGGTAATATTGTATTCATGGTCTCACTCCTAACCGTATTGTATTATACTGTAAGTATATAAAAAACTTCGTAACATAAGTTACGAAGTTAATTTAGAAAATAAAGAAAATTAAAAATTATAAATCTCCTAGAGGATTGTCTCTGTCACCAGTCCTATTTGTGAAGTAACTACATGATTTATTGTAGTTTAATACAATGTTTTCAGTCGTTGTTGCTCCACTACGGTTTTTGGCAATAATAATCTCTAATGTATTTGGTGAGGCAGATTCCTCTTTATTATAGTAATCGTCTCGATATAAGAATAAGATAATATCGGCATCCTGCTCGATCGATCCTGAATCACGAAGATCGGCCATCATCGGGATTTTCTTATCACGTTGTTCTACTTTACGTGACAACTGTGATAAGGCGATTACTGGAATTTTTAGTTCGCGTGCCATTTCCTTTAATGTACGCGAGATTTCACTAATCTCTTGTACACGGTTTTCTATTCTTGTTCCACTTAGTAATTGCAGGTAATCAATAATTACTAAATCAAGTTTTTTCTCTTGGGCTAACTTACGACATTTTTGACGTAAATCAGTTACTTTAACTGTACCGCTATCATCAAACAATACATTTAGGTTTGATAGCGATTCTTTTGCTAAAGAGATTTGCTGCCATTGTACTGGTGTTAAATCACCTGTACGAATTGCTGTTGAATTTACATGACTCTCTGAACTAATCATACGTGATACTAACTGATCACTACCCATCTCAAGTGAGAAGAATGCGATGTATGGTTTTTGTTCCATTTTCGCCACATTCGTACATATATTTAAGGCAAATGCTGACTTACCAATAGATGGACGAGCTGCGATAATCATCAATTCTGAAGGTTGTAATCCGAGTGTGTAATCATTTAACTCAATAAACCCGGTATCAAGCCCTGTTAGTTTTCCTGCGTTTGCTTTGGCTTGCTCTGTTTTTTCAATTACTTCTTCAGCTACTTCATGAATTTTAACAAAATCTGTTGTTCTTCTCTCTTTGGCAATGTCAAAGATTGTTTTTTCAGAATTATCAACAAATGAAAGAGCATCCTCATTTGTGAAACCATCTTCAATGATAGCACGACAAGCGTCCATAATTTTTCTTGTGATGGCTTTATCTCTAACGATGTTAATATAGTTGATTAAGTTTGCAATTGACGGGACAGAGTTAATTAACCCCAAAATATAATCAATTCCACCAGCATCATTCAATAAACTTTTTGTTTCAAGTTTATTAGATAATGTTGTGTAATCTATTTCAATATCCTCTTGGAATAACTCAACCATTGCTGTGTAGATAACTTTATGTTTATATGTGTAGAAATCTTCACTATCAAGTTTATCTACTAGTGTTTTCATTACACCTTGTTCAACGAAAACACTCCCTAATACACTTTGTTCTGCTTCGACATTATGTGGAGTAATCTTGTCCATAAGTATCCCCCTATTCTTCTACAACTAATACTTCAATTTTAGCTAATACATTTTTATGTAACTTAACATCTACTCGGTAATTACCTAATGTTTGAATACTTCCTTTTAGTTGTATTTTACGTTTATCTAAATCGATTTTATGTTGTTTTTTATACTCATCACTAATTTGTTTTGAGCTTACCTTACCAAAGAACTTCCCATTTTCACCAATTTTCACATAAACCTTAACTGGTAATTTTTCGATTTTTTCTTGTAGGTTTTTCATTTCCTCAAGTTGTTTTTGCTCTTTTTCTTCTTTTTTTGCTTTTTCCATTTCGATTGAATGCAAGTTCTCTTGAGTAGCTTCAATTGCAGTTTTACTTGTTAATAAGTAATTAGCATATCCTGTTGCTACATCGATCACTTCACCTTTTTTACCTTTACCTTTAAGGTCTTTAATTAAGATTAACTTCATCTTCTTTTCCTCCTGAACAGTCTCATTTAGATAGTTAATTAAATCTAAACGAACTTGTTTTATATCCTCTGTAATTACTTGTGCACCTGCATTGTTTAAATGTCCACCACCATTAAATTTTTCCATAATAACTTGAACATTAAACCCTTCTAAACTTCGTGCACTAATCCCTACGGTCTCATCGTCTAAGTACCCCAGAGCAAAACTTCCCACTGTATCCTCAATTTCTAATAAATCATCTGCAACCTTAGCGAGTAAATTTCTTGATACGTCTAAATGTCGTGGGATGATAACAATGCTGAATCTCTTATGAATTACTTCTGCTAAACTAAGTAATTGTGATTTTAATTGTATTTCCTCTAACCCTTCACGTAATATGGTTTTTACTTTAAAAGTATCCGCACCATATTTTCGTAATATCGCAGAAGCCTCAAAGGTTCTCGAACCTGTACGATACATAAAGTTATTTGTATCAACGATAATACCACTTAACATAACCGTAGCCTCAAACCCATTAATATCTACTGGATTTGTAGTCAAATCTATCATTTCAGTAATTAACTCAACGCTACTTGATGCATATGGTTCTATATGTGTGATAAGCGCATTTGGTATCGCATCACTAAGTTTTCTATGGTGATCGATAATAACTAATTTTTCAGTTTTTGCGAGTAATTTCGCTTCCATATTTTGATTATATGAGTGATGATCTACTAAGATTAGTAAATCTTCTTTGCTAAACTGATCTAAAGCCTTTGATGGTGAAATGAAATAGTCTAGTAAGGTGACATACTCATACTCAATCATGTTGAGTATTTTATCTACTGTTTTATCTAAGTTTGTCTTATCGAGTAAAATATATGTCTCTTTCCCATATGCTTGAGCTAATTTAAGTATTCCTAAGGCAGCTCCAAATGCATCCGTATCAGGATGTATATGTGGCATAATATATACATTTTCACTTTCCTCAAATAATCTTTCCAGTTTTTTCGTATTCGTTCTTGAAGTAATTCTTGTACGTTTTTCAGCGGTATTTGTATTTCCACCGAAGTACATTAAATCATTACCTTCAATATTTACTACAACTTGGTCTCCACCACGAGATAATGCTAAATCGAGAGCGTCTTGAGCGATATCACCTAACTGATTAAGTTTGATATTACTACAGGCAATCCCTGCACTAAGAGTTACCATTAAATCACTTTCTCTAGATATTTCTGCGATTTTATCAACAATCTTGAATTCATCTTTGACAAGATTCATCAAACTTTTTTTATTCATAACAGCGATTAGTTTCGAGTTTGTAAGTGGAGTAATGTAAAATGAATACTCCTCACCCCAAGCTTCTAATGCTTCTAAAAATCTCCCTTGAATGAAACTTCTATTAGAAACATCAAGTACACTAACTGCATCATCTAAATTGTCCAAATTCAACATTGCAATAACCCCGATAGAGGCATCATATTTACGTTTTATTTTTTCTCGTTCTGTTACTTGTGTCAAATAGATAATTTGCTCTTTCAAATCAAGGTCCACTTCATACTCATGAGTATAAATCTTAGTAATAAAAGTAGTTTCCTTTTTCTCTAAAACATGTTTGTGAATGTCTTCATTTAACAACTCTAAGGTACGACCTTCTAACACATTCTCAAAAATGTCTTTGGAGTATCCATTTGCCCATTTAATATGTAAAGCTTCATCGTAAATCATAATCCCTAATGGTAGATCTTGAACCATTCTCTTTTCTGCTTTATCTTTGCGGTCCAATGTATCTTTTGTATCATCTAACTTTTCCTGTAACCATTTTATTTGTACATTTTTGTTTCGATAAACAAGTACATTGATAACAATATTGTATACAACAAACATCAATACAGAAAAAACCAATACGATTATTGGGTTATCCATTAGGAAAACATCTACTATAACAACAACTAATATTGTAAGTATCAATATCAATATATTTCTGTTTTTATTCATCAAATCACCTCGATTTGTCCTAGTAATTATAGCATACAACAATACTTTTTCCAACTTTTAATATATTAGTAATATATTATATAAATCACGCAACAATAAAAAAAAGACTCTATTTTAGAGTCTTATTCTTTAATGAATGGTAAAAGTGCCATATGACGAGCACGTTTAATTGCTACAGCTAATTCAGCTTGATAGTTTGATTTAGTTCCAGTTACTCTTCTAGGTAAAATTTTACCTCTATCGCTAATAAATCTTTTTAATAACTCGAAATCTTTGAAATCGATATATTTAACTTTATTATCAGTAAAATAACATCTTCTTTTACGTCTTTTACGGAATCCACCTGGTCTTGCCATTTTGTAATCCTCCTTTTAAATTTTTAGAAAGGCAGGTCGTCTTCAGAAACATCAATACTTGGTGTATTTTGTTTTCTTTCAACAGGTCTTTCTTGATATGTATTAGTATTATTATGTTCTCTAGGAACATACTGTGGTTCTGGTCCATCTTGGTTCTTAGGTTCTAGGAATTGTACGCTATCGCATACAACATCAGTCGTGTATTTTCTGATCCCATCTTTGTCATCGTACGATCCGGTTTGAATTCTACCTTCAACACCAACTAAACTTCCTTTACGAACAAAACGAGCTAAGTTTTCCGCTTGTCTTCTCCATGTGATACACTGAATAAAATCAGCTTCTCTTTCACCATTTTGTGCAGCAAAAGTTCGGTTTACTGCTAATGTAAATCTAGCATAAGCTATATTACTTGAAGTATATCTTACCTCCGGGTCTTTTGTTAATCTACCAACTAAAACAGTACGATTGATCATCTTTACACTCCCCTTATCTTTCGTCTCTAATAATAATGTGACGAATTACATCTTCTTTAATACGTACAACACGATCAAACTCAATTCTAGCTTCATCGTTACAGTTAACGCTTAATACAACATAATAACCTTTTTTGTGCTTTTGAATTTCATAAGCAAGGTCTTTCATACCCCATTCGTTTTGTTCAAGGATTTCTCCTCCTCTTGAAGTGATGATGTCATTTAACTCAGCGATTAAAGCTGTTCTGTCATCTTCAAGAACGGTTTGACGAACGATGTACATAATTTCGTATTTTCTCATTTTTTTACCTCCTCTTGGTCTAGTGGCTGCCCTCGCAGCAAGGATGAGTTTAACTCACGTTTTGTAATTATATCACAAACACTAATGTCATGCAACACTTAATAGAGATATAACATATACTTTAAAGTGTGCATAAATATTATATCATATATAACTGTTCCAAATACAGACATTTTTAATGAAAACAGTGTCATTTATAATATTTTTTATTTTCATATTTCTTTCATTGACCTTGGCTAATTTTGGGTTTAATATATAAATAAGTAAATTGAGGAAATAGGTGCAACTCCTATGCTACCCCAGTAACTGTTAAAGCCAGATACTCACACTTACATTCCCTGGGGCAAGGATGTATGGATTTTATCCATACTTTTATGGATAATTTTTTTATTTAATAAGGAGAGTGGGACAATGGAAAAATCAATAAACAGACAAATGGAATTAATCAACAACTATGTAAGTAACGAGAATGCTGCGAGTGCTTCTAAGTATGATCCTAACGCGAATGTATCAGTTAAGAACATCGCAACATTATCAAGTGAACTAAACAAATTTGACCGTATTCTTTTAAATCGTCGTCTTATGACAGATAAAATTACAGAACTTTTTGATGAGGATTTAGCAAAAGAGTACTTAAGGCAATTAGACGATCATGAGATTTACACACACGATGAAACAAGCATTAAACCATACTGCGCAAGTGTAAACTTATATCCATTCCTTTTTGAGGGATTAACAGGAATGGGCGGAGAAAGTAAAGCTCCACAAAATATTGATTCATTTTGCGGAACATTTATTAACTTAGTGTTCGCATTAGCAAGTCAGTTTGCTGGCGCTATAGCTACTGTTGAGTTTTTAATGTATTTCGACTATTTTGCACGTAAAGAATGGGGTGAGGACTACCACTCTAAATATGATGATTTAGCTACATTAGGTGCAAGACCACAAACAATAGAAAAACGAATTGAAGCATACTTACAGCAAGTAGTATACTCTATAAATCAACCTGCTGCATCACGTGGATATCAGAGTATTTTTTGGAATATAAGCATTTTTGATAAGCACTACTTTAATTCAATTTTTGGAGACTTCAAGTTCCCTGATGGTAAGAGCCCAAACTGGAATAGTTTAAATAAATTACAACAGAAGTTCCTTAAATGGTTCAACAAAGAAAGAACTAAAGCATTACTTACATTTCCAGTTGTAACAGTTGCTTTATTAACCGAGGAAAATGATGTAAAAGACTTAGAGTATCGCGATGTAGTTGCTCAAGAACTAGCCGAAGGTCAAAGCATGTTTATATACATGTCAGAAAGTGCAGATAGTTTAGCAAGTTGTTGTCGATTACGAAATGAACTTACCGACAACACATTTAGTTATAGTCTTGGTGCAGGTGGTGTTAGTACCGGTAGCATCAACGTTATAACAATGAACTTAAATAGACTTGTTCAGAAAAATATAAGTATTGAAGAATCCGTAAAGAAAATCCATAAATATCAATTCGCATACCATTCAATCATAAAAGATTATTACGAGGCAAACTTATTGCCTGCATATACTAGTGGATTCATCAGTCTAGATAAGCAATTCCTGACCGTGGGTGTTAATGGACTTGTTGAAGCTGCTGAAAGCAAAGGAATCAGCATCACAAACTCAAAAGAATATAATGAATTTGTTGACGGTGTTTTATACCCTATATTCGAACAAAATAAACTAGCAAAAGATAAATATGGAGTAATGTTTAATACAGAATTTGTTCCTGCAGAAAACCTAGGTGTTAAGAATGCTAAATGGGATAAAGATGACGGACTACAAGTAAATAGAGAATGTTATAATAGTTATTTTTATGTTGTGGAGTCCGATAAAACAAACCCAATTGACAAGTTTGCGCTTCACGGCGAGAAGTTCGTTAAGTATTTAGACGGTGGTAGTGCATTACACCTTAACTTAGATGAACACCTTGATTCAAATCAATATAAGTTATTACTAAAAATTGCCGCTATAAACAAAACAAACTACTGGACAGTAAATGTTAAAAACACAGTCTGTAATGAGTGTGGATTCATTGACAAATCCACTCATACTTCCTGTCCAAAATGCGGTTCTACTAATATAGATTATGCGACTAGAGTTATAGGTTACTTAAAACGAGTTAAAAGCTTCTCGAATGCCCGACAAGTCGAGGAACATGACAGAGCATATTCACATGAGATATCATAAATTTAGTATAACGTTTAACGAAATCCCATCTGAGATAACTTTATGCATTAGTATTACAGGATGTGGCGCACCATGCAAAGGATGCCACAGTCCTTTCTTACATCATCCCGCAAATGGACATTACCTAAGTTTTGACTTTTATAAAGAATTACTTAATAGATATGATAAACAAGCAAGTACTGTATGCTTTTTGGGAGGCGAATGGTACGAAGATCAACTGAACGAGATGCTAAAAGAGGCAAAGCGCAGAGGATTCAAAACAGCTCTTTACACTTCAAAGGAGTACAAAGAAGTTTCAAGGAAACTTAAACACAATTTAACATATTTAAAAGTAGGACCTTACACTCCTGGCTTAGGTGGTTTGGAAAGTGTTATTACAAATCAAAGACTATATCAACTAAAGCCTAAAAAAACGGATATCACATCGAAATTCTGGCCATTAGCAAAACCAAAAATCAATAAGAAAAAGGCAACCAACTAAGTGGTTACCTTTTTTTATTTTTCAATAAAGTTAAAAATATCAAGTTGCATCGCTCTATGAACTTCGTGTCCAGAATTATACGTTTTAAACTCGTAGTTGTCTATTTCACAATTATCAATAAAACGAAGCGTTGATTCAATTGGTACTACATGATCTTCTGTCCCATTCAATATGTATAACTGCTCGTATTTCATCTTGGATACATTATTAATAGGACTAAGTCGTTCTAAGTACCTTGTATTTTCCTCAGTTAAAAACTCTTTATGATTTAACCCTGATAAATCCAGGTTATATCGAGCTTGATACATATAATCAGGAGTTCCAATTACTGGAATCAACTTCTTAAGTTTGTCTGTTTTTGTCGCTACATAATAAGAAATCATAGCGCCCATACTAACTCCAATTAAATCATATTTTGGAAATCTATCTATATATCTGTGTTTATGTAACCTAATAATATCAATCGCTGTATGTCTGATGACAATCGGTGAGTAGAGCAACATGTTTTTTTCGTCTTTTTCTGCATATGGTCCTTCAAGACGATCCCCATGCATATAAGCATCAATACTAACAACAAAGAATCCTTTTCTTGCTAATGTTAGTGCTAAATAATCCGCACCGTAATCCTTGTTAGAAGTATATCCATGTTGGATGAAAACCAATCCTTTATATTCAATGTCCTCTTGATAATACTCGTTTATCGGTACACCTTTTATCGTGCTAGTTTCCAGATTAAGCTTCATCATTCTCGTTATTAATTAGGGTTTCACGTAACATATTTAATGCGAATATTACACTTCTTAAGCGAATCATATCTCTGTTTCCATTAAACACTTTTCTGTAGATTGTAGTGTTCCCCATGAAATTGATACCGAAGTATACTAATCCGACAGGTTTTTCCTCACTACCTCCGTTTGGTCCAGCGATTCCAGTGATACTTACAGTAATATCCGCATCACTCTCTTCGTATAAATTATCACACATTTCCATTGCTACTTCAGGACTTACTGCTCCAAATCTTCTTAGTGTCTCTTCTTTGACACTAAGATGCTTCATTTTCGCTTCGTTTGCATATGTGACTATTCCTTCTTTAAACACACTAGAAGCTCCACTTATATTGATTAATCTACTAGATAGCATACCACCAGTACAACTTTCAGCTACAGCTAGTACTTTATTTTGTTCTTTCAACAGTTCAATAACAACACCTTCAAGAGTGTCTTCTAATCCACCAAAAATGAACTGCTTAAACTTCTTATAAAAATCCACCATTGCACGATCTAATGCATCTGTATCACTTGATGTGAAAATATATTTGATTTCACCTACATTTGCATAAGGTGCAACATTTACTTTTGGATGAACTCCATAAAACCCTTTTAGATTATTCTCCATCGAAGATTCTCCAGTCCCTACAAGTTTAAACCCTCTAGAGATAAGATTAATATCTAACTCGTTCTTTATTAACTCAATTACCTCATCCAATAAAGGTAACATTTCATGTGGAGGACCTGGTAAAAGAATAATCCTCTTCTTACCTACTCTAAAATACACTCCAGGCGCAGTCCCTAAATTATTTCCTAGTTTAACACTTTCTTTCGGGAAATAAGCTTGCTTGTTGTTGCTTGATTTCATTTCCACTTCTGCTTTATCAAACATCTCTTTTATTTTATCTAACGTTTCTTGATCTTGATAAGTATCTACACCAAAGTAATCAATTACCGTTTCTCTAGTTATATCATCTACTGTAGGACCCATTCCTCCAGTAAAAATAATTAGATCTTCACTCATGAAGTCTAACACTTTTTTAAACTCTTTTTTTAAGTCATCAATTACATATGATATGTTTACATCAATACCAATTGATTTTAACTTCATAGCAATGGATCTTAAATTTGTGTTTGTAGATCTACCTGTTAATAATTCTTTTCCGACAGTCACTACTGCTGTTCTCATTTCAACCACCCCATAATATTATACATAATTTTTTGTGTTTTTAACAATAAAATTTTTCAAAAAAATAGCACCAGTTGGCACTATTCCTCGATTCTTCTTGCGGTACCTCCTACCCAAACCCGTTTGATTACATCATCATCAGATTCAAGTTTTGCTATTATTTCACTTGGTAAATCCATTGCATATCCTTGTCTTAGTATATATTTTTGCTTTCTTTTCACATACTTGAACAAGTAGCATGCAAGCGCTCCATTTGAAGTTCCTGTTGCGCTTTCCTCCTTAATTCCAACTACAGGAGCAAAATTCCTACCATAGGCTTCACAATCCTCAGCTAAGCAGAATGCATGGATACCAATAACATTATGTCGAATAGAAGCTTCAATTATTTCTTCAAAATTAGGTTTTAGGTTATTCAATGTTTCAACATCTTTTATCGGTATAAAGATTTCCTTTAGTCCTGTTGATACAATCTGAATAGGAAATCGTTTATCAACAAAATGCCCATTACTAAAACATGTTGATATATCGCTATAACTTAGTTCCTCGTAAAACTTAGGAAGTATTTGTTCCATATACACTTCATTTCTCATTACATTTAAGTTCAAAACTCCTGCTTTTGTTTCTTGGGTATACATTCCTTCAGAAATTAATTTTAAATCTCTTAATAAGTTGAATGTTGCAATGGTTGCATGCCCACATAAATCAACTTCACTTGTCGGAGTGAAAAAACGCACCTTGAAATCAGCTGTATCACTCTCACTGACAAAAGCCGTTTCACTATATCCAATTTCTTTTGCGGTTTTTTTCATCTCTTTTTCACTTAACAAATCTGCATCTAAATACACACCTGCTTTATTTCCACCATACTCTGTTTTGGGAAATGCAGTTACTCTATACACTGACATAAACTCACCTCCTATATATATTATACCACATTGATGTGGACAGTATAACAAGGACAGTTCAACATCAAAATAACCGACACCCTTAAAAGTTATAAAAAAAAGACTTCAACTGAAGTCTTTAACTTTAATTATAGATTAAACAAGAAATGCATAATGTCCCCGTCTTGAACAATATACTCTTTTCCTTCAAGGCGCATTTTACCATTCTCTTTACATCCCTGTTCACCATTGTATTCAACATAGTCATGAAACTTTATAGTCTCAGCTCTGATAAATCCTTTTTCAAAATCCGTATGGATAATTCCGGCGCACTTAGGTGCTTTACTACCTCTTCTAAATGTCCATGCACGGACTTCTTGTGGTCCAGCTGTAAAGTATGTTTCAAGTCCTAACAAGAAGTAGCTTCTTTTAATTAACTTATCTAACCCTGGTTCTGTTACTCCAAGTTCATCTAAGAACATCATCTTTTCCTCATCATCAAGTTCACTTAACTCAGATTCGATTTTTGCACTAATAACAACTACCTCACTACCTTCATTAGCAGCGAACTCTTTTATTGTTTTAACATATGGATTACCATCATAATCAGCTATTTCTTCCTCAGAAATATTAGCTACATATAACATTGGTTTTAATGTTAAAAAATTGAAGTTTTTAAGCAGTGCAAGTTCGTTATCATTCAACTTCATTGTTCTAATTGGCTTATTATCATTAAGGCAATCTCTAACCCTTGATAAAACTTCATACTCATATACACATTCTTTATCAACTTTAAGTTGTGCCTTCTTTTCAATTTTCGGAATTCTTTTTTCAACAACTTCAATATCTGCAAAGATAAGTTCTAAGTTAATTGTCTCAATATCTCTTATTGGATCAACAGACCCATCAACGTGTGTTACATTTGGATCATCAAAAGCACGTACCACTTGAACAATAGCGTCTACTTCTCTAATATGAGACAAGAATTTATTACCTAGACCTTCTCCTTTACTCGCACCTTTTACAATACCAGCGATATCTGTAAACTCAAAAATCGTAGGAATTGTCTTCTTCGGACTTACAATCTCTACTAATCTATCTAATCGATTATCAGGCACTTCCACTACTCCTACATTTGGATCTATTGTCGCAAATGGATAGTTGGCAGCTAAAGCCCCTGCTTTTGTTATTGCGTTAAATAATGTTGATTTCCCAACATTTGGAAGTCCTACAATACCTGCAGTTAGTCCCATAATATCAGCTCCTTTTAAACCTTACTTATTTTACTTTAATTACACTCCTTTTACAAGAAAAAAGAGCAATTATTCTTCGTTTGCTCTTTTGTAGGTAATAATATAATCCAATCCATCAAAGAAGACACCTTCGGTTTCTCTAACTCTATCAAAACTAAAATTGTAATGTTCTAATCCAACCTCTAAATGAGCTAATGTAATCCCAGCATCCAATGCTTGGATATCATAATTCAATGCCTTTGCATAATTATCTGTTCTTTTCAAGTATACATACACTGTATCGTGCTCATCTGCAACAAATATTCTCCAAGGTTGCTTATTTGAAGCACTTGGTCCTCGTTGAACCAAATGCATAATATCAACAAATCTAGAATCTTCTGTTTCTTCTAAAGGCTTTTCCTCATCAAAATATTGGAACAAAGTTCCAAATGGCAACCTTCTCTCTGATTGTGCAGCGCTCCTAATTCTTCGATCAACAAAACTTCTTTTTTCTGCTTTATGCCCAATAGCACACAGAGCTGGAATGATTTCATTTGGTTCTAAATCTTTTCTATAGTTACTTCTTTTAAAGGTACCACCTAACCAACAGGTGTCATACCCTCGTGATGTTAACTCAAGAATGATTTTTTCAAGGAAATATCCAAAATCAATAATTGAATCTCTAACATCTAAAGATACTCCACCAATGAATGCTGGTACATTTTTAAGTAATCCGTAAGTTCCAATCTTCTTTCTTTTCCGATCATCTTCATAATTAAGATCAAACGTAAACTCAAAAGAATATCCAAACGGACCTTTAATCCCTTTGTATTTCTCAATCACATTCTTTATTTCATCAATTTGACTTTTTGATAATGTTTCTTGTTGAAAAGTTCTTGTACTATTTCTCTTTAGTACCGCTTCGCGCATGAAACCACCTCATATTTTTTTTAGTATAACTACTCTATGTATTAAAAAGAGGTTATCCCTCTTTTTTATGGTCGTTCTATAAGTTGTGTTGGACTACTTTCGTAAATAACACCATCACGTAAGTACTTCACTTTAACTGTTTCCCCAACACTTGAGTTTAAAATTGCCTCTCTTAAATCATTGAAGTTGTTAATTTCTAAGTATTCTGTGAATCCTTCATTTAAGAATCCAACTATAACATCTCCAACTTCAATACCAGCAACATCTGCAGGCAATCCTTCAGTAACTGCACTAATACACACACCATAATCTAACCCACAATCATTCACTTGTGCATATGTACTTATTCCAAGAAATGGTTTTGATACAACACCATCATCTTCTAAATCAGCAACAATACGTTTTACCGTATTTGAAGGGATAGCGAATCCAATTCCATCAACATCATCTCGGACAATTTTCATAAAGTTTATACCTACAAGGTCTCCATTAATGTCTAATAACGCTCCTCCACTATTACCTGGGCTAATCTCAGCATCATGCTGGATTACTGTAGCATCAAATCCACCCTCTTCTTCTTCACTATAATATCTTGACAATCCACTGATCACACCCATAGTCACTGTACCATAGTAATCGAATCCTAAAGGATTCCCAACTGCGAATACAAAATTACCTAACTCTATTTGATATGAATCAGCAAATTCAATCACTTCAAAGTCCTCACTACTCGAGAACTTCAATACAGCTAAATCTGTTTGCGGATCAGTCCCAAGCAAAGTTATGTATTCATTTGGAATTTGAAATAACAAACCATTTTTCTCATAAATAAGAATAGTCTCAGTAGCACCTTCTACCACATGATTATTTGTTACTAGATAATAATCATATGCAAAATCACTTGATGATGACTCTTGCTTATAAACAACACCGCTACCTGTTCCAACAGAAACTGTAGTCCCATCATCAATTGATACTTGAATTCCTAGGACTCCACTTGATTTTTCCTCAATCATACTCGATATTGATTCTTCAAATGACGCTATATTGAACGAAGAAAAAATATACTCCTCCTCAAATACTTCTGTAATTAAAGCCTTTAATTCTTCTTGAGACAAGTCTGACAACTGTTGCAGTTGTACTTCTTCAATAGCTTCTTGTATTTTTGCATCTAGTTCAGCTTGTGTGATGTAATCCTCTTGTTCTGAATCCAAAACACACCCTGACAATCCTAATCCCAACAATACTGTAATTCCAATTAATAACTTCTTCATTTTTGCTCCAACTCCTTCAAGCCAAATAATTTTATTGCGTTATCGCTTGTGATTCTTGCGATTTCTTTATACGATATATTTCTAATTCTTGCGATTTCTTCAGCAATCAATTTCACTTTTGCTGGTTCATTGGTTTTCCCTCTAAATGGATGTGGCGACAAATACGGAGAATCTGTCTCGACAAGCAATCTTTCAAGAGGAACCATCTCTGCAACACTCTTTGGTTTATGTCCATTTTTAAAGGTCACAGGTCCACCAAGAGAAATATGCAAACCAAGATTTACAAACATTTCTGACATTTCTTTACTTCCACTATAACAGTGCATAATTCCTTTTAAATTCTCATACTCACTTAGTACGTTATAAGTCGCTTCACTTGCATCTCTCATATGTATAATTAACGGTAAATCATACTCCAATGAGAGTTCAATTTGTCTCTCAAAAACTTTGATTTGCTTTTCAATGTGGTCTTTATCCCAATAAAAATCTAATCCACATTCACCAATAGCTACTACTTTCTCGTGTTTCAACAAAGGAATCAACTTCTCAAAATCCTTTTCCTTGATATCCTTTGCATCTGTTGGATGAAATCCTACAGTTGCATAAATAAAAGGATACTTCTCTGCAAGTTCGATTGCCTTTGCATTTGTCTCATGATCAAATCCTACAACAATCATTACTTTAACATCATTATCTAACGCTCTTTTTATTACATCTTCATAGTTGTCTTTAAACTTATGTGAATTTAAATGACAATGTGTATCTATTAACATACTAATCACCTATCTAACATTATAACAAACTACTGGTCACATTTAATGGAAAAAATGTGAATTTTTTCATATTACATATCCATTATTATATGGAAAGTACATATGTACAAAACATATGCACAGCATTTTTAAAAATGTATATAGTAGTATAGCTTTATTTTTAGTAAAATGAAAGTAACTACATATAAATGAGGTGTGATTATGAATAAGACTATAGATGTATTAAATAACCGTTTTAGTGTTAGAAAGTTCAAAGATAAGGAGATTCCTGATGATGTATTGAATGAAATATTGAATGCTGGTTTGAAGAGTGCTAGTGCAGGAAACTTACAACCTTTTTCTATCATTAAGATAAAAGAAATGAAAAACAAAAAATTCTTTACAGATTTAGGACTACAAAAATTTATAGAGGAAGCCCCTGTAAATTTACTATTTTGTCTTGACTTCAACCGACTTAAGAAATGGGCAAGACATCATAAAGCTCCTTTTGTAATGGACAAGAGTTTTAACCATTTTTGGGTTGGATTTCAAGATGTAATTATTGCCGCTCAAACAATTGAAACAGCTGCGAATAGTTTAGGAATTGGAAGTTGTTATATCGGTACTACTTTGCAAATTATGAGTGAAATACAGGAGTACTTCAAACTCCCTGAAGGAGTAGTTCCTGTTGTTCTTCTCCCAATGGGATATATTAATCAAGAGAGTCGAATTGCAGGGAAATTAGATATTAATACTATAGTTCACAATGAGGTTTACACTGAACAATCACCACAAGAACTAACCGATAATTATTTGCGCAAGTATGGTGAACCTAAATTAAATCTAAACGAGGAACGTATTGAGCAAATTGTTGAAGTTGTAAAAGAAGTAGATGGTGTGGAGCAGGCAAATGAAGTAAGAAAATATCTAAAAACTCAGGACAAGGTAAGTATGCCTATGAGGTATTTTGGGCTTCATTATGTAGCTAATTATATGGCAAAACATAATTCTGACATACTAGATTTCTTGTATGATAATGGCTTTATTTGGGCAAAAGGTGAAAACTTTCCAAATCAAAAATAAAAAGAGACTAAGTCTCTTTTTTTTATCTTAATTTCGTTATTACATACGTTTCAGATATAGTATCATAAATCAATGTATAGTCATAAGAATCCATTCTTGATAAATACATATTACTATTTTCATAGATTTTTTCAACATGGTATCCATCGTGTTTTAGAGTACCATTAAAATCATAAATAATAACATCATAAATATCTTCAAGGTTTAGTTTGTGAAAGATTGCATAGTATTCAGTAATTGTCACTTGTAATTTGTACTCTACAAAGTCACTATACATTTCTTCAGCTTCAACTGTTATGATTTCATCTTCTCGACAAATGTATACTAGTTCAGAATCAATCGCATAACAAAAGCTATCATGATAATCTATCTGTGAGCTATCTAACTCAATTATCTCAGAATCCCTGATTAAGATATCTTTATTACTCAACTGCAAGATTAGATTGTTTTCATCTACAATACACACTTTTCTTGTATCTGGTAAGAATTTTTCTATCTCAGAAATATCGTATGTCGCCTTTACTTCACCTTGAAAGTTCTTCACATTCATGATTAATGAATCTGTTGATTCATCGAACTCAATGTATAAGTTTTCATCGTCATTCAAGTATTGAGGTATCACTGAATTTGAATAGTAATACTCAAGTAATAAAGTCCCTTCCAAATCATAAATTTTATGTGGAGTATCCTCACCTGGTTCTAGCCCAACAATATAATTATTGAACAGTATATACGTTCCTTGGTTAATATCAGGTAAAGGTACACTCGTTAAATATCCTTCTTGATAAATGTAATAGTTAATTACATCATCAGCTCTTTGTTCCTTAATAAGCGCTGTGTTTTTGAAATGCATAGAGTCAGTAGTAGAAGTAATATCTTCATACATAATATCAGATGCTACAAACTCACTTTCAGTTTGACTATAGTAATATACCATATCATTAGATTCGACTTCTGAAATAATAAATACAGTATTAATATAGCTACCATAATTTACTCGACGTAGACTCCCTAATCCGACTTGAAGAAGTGAACCATTAAGTTCCTGAACTAGTTCAAAATCATCATCATACACCTTAACAGGTGATGGTTCCTCCGATTCCAAGTTACTCGACGTAGAAATCCATAATCCATTCCATTCAATAATCATGTTCCCATCGTCAGCTTGTAGACTGTTTTTTACAGTCCCATTAAAATCTAAAATCTCAACAGATGTCTCATCATATAAATAGAATTTCTCATTTTCAAGATCAAACTGGAATAGATTCTCAACATTATCCTTTGATAATCCCTCAATCATAGTTTTCTCTTCTTTTTCAATATCGTAAATAAATGATTCTACATTGTTAACAATCAACATTGTTTTTTCATCAAATGCATGAACTTTGAAGAACTCATCATTATCCTCAATTATTGAAGTTGGTACAATGTACTCATCTGGTGAATCGTACTTGTTCTTATCTACACACCCAGTTAAACATACCATAATTAATAATAAAACTATTAGATACTTTTTCATGTTTACACCCCTTTTCACTATCTATATTATATCATATGATAAAACCACCTCAAAAAAACAGCGATAACGAAGTGTTTATCGATTTATTTAGCTCTTTTCTAGTTTCTCAAAAAAAAGAATCAATATCATTTTTACATGATATGATCCTTTTAAATGGTAAGTAACTAGTTATCCTCATTAGGGTTTATTGTAAGGCTGTATGTGTCACTTTCTAGCTTTCGGGTGAAGTAATTTTCAAGTTCTGCTTCAGTTATAACGATATCACTATCTTCTTGTTCTATCACTATCGTTAGTACACCTTCTACAACACTAAAATCAATTGTTTTATTACTTCCCACTATTCTTGAAGACCCATGTTGGGGAATATAACTTAAATCTGTTTGAAGACTATTCACATATCCAAAAGTATCAATTATGTAATTCAACTGATCTTCCCAGGTTTCAAAATGCTCCTGATATATATCCGCGGCTATGATTAACTCTGTTTGATATAGAACATGTGTTATCCCTGATGTTATGTGGAAATATACATTTACATCCTCATCAAAGTATTCATCAGAATATTCCTTCAAATCATTTACTAAACTAATATAATCTCCAATTTCTAAGTCTAAAGGAAGTTCGTTAATATCTTTTTCCATTAATATTGCTCTTCTATTTCCAGAATATAATGTGTATGTAACATCTATTTCTAAATCTACTGCATCATGTCGTCTTTCAAAGTGATACCAAAAATATTCAGTTTGCCAATCACCTTTTGTCAGTTCAACTTCACATAGTGATGTTGAAGCAGTCTCACATTTACTAGTATTGTCCCTTGTGATAAAGAACTCAACGCTAAATAATAATCCCACTATTATCAACGGTACAATTACTCTTTTCATTTATAATCTCCTTCTGCTTTGCTAAAATATATTATATCAAATAAAAGAGACTTCACATAGTCTCTTTTTACATTTTCACTCTCTAAATTCCATAAGGGAAAGTAACTATAACATATATTCATTTCAATCACATTAATAGTTCTTGATATTATTTTTAAACATAAATAAATAAGTAAAAAAAAGAGACTTTAGAAGTCTCTTTTAGATTTGTTTGGTTATGTAAGTTTATAAAATTATTCGAAAATTTTAGAAACGTTACCTGCACCTACAGTACGTCCACCTTCACGGATAGAGAATTTAGTTCCTTGCTCTAATGCGATTGGGTGAATTAAGTCTACGATCATAGTTACGTCGTCACCAGGCATTACCATTTCAACACCAGCTGGTAATTCAATTACACCTGTAACATCAGTAGTTCTGAAGTAGAATTGAGGACGATAGTTACTGAAGAATGGAGTGTGACGTCCACCCTCTTCTTTACTTAATACATAAACTTGACCTTCAAATTTTGTATGTGGAGTAACTGATTTAGGTTTAGCTAATACTTGTCCACGTTGGATATCTTCACGTTTAGTACCACGTAATAATGCACCGATATTATCTCCAGCTTCTGCTTGATCTAATAATTTACGGAACATTTCTACACCTGTACATACAGTTGTAGTTGTATCTTTGATCCCTACGATTTCAACTGGATCCCCAACTTTGATTGTACCACGGTCTACTCTACCTGTAGCAACAGTACCACGACCTGTGATTGAGAATACATCTTCGATAGGCATTAAGAATGGTTTTTCAGTTTCACGAACTGGATCTTCAAAGTAATCATCTACAGCAGCCATTAATTCCATAATTTTTGCTTCATGAGCTGGGTCACCTTGTAAAGCTAATAATGCAGATCCCATGATTACTGGAATATCATCACCTGGATAATCGTACTCGTCTAATAATTCACGAATTTCCATTTCTACTAATTCTAATAATTCTTCATCATCTACTTGATCAGTTTTATTCATGAATACGATTAATTTAGGAATACCTACTTGGCGTCCTAATAAAATGTGTTCACGTGTTTGAGGCATTGCTCCATCTGCAGCAGAAACTACTAAGATTCCACCATCCATTTGTGCAGCACCTGTGATCATATTTTTAACGTAATCGGCATGTCCTGGGCAGTCTACATGTGCGTAGTGACGTCCTTCAGTTTCATACTCGATGTGAGCAGTATTAATTGTGATTCCTCTTTCTCTTTCCTCTGGAGCATTATCGATTGAAGCGTAATCTGCAGCTTTAGTTTCCCCTACTCCGTTTTTTGATAATACAGTTGCGATTGCAGCTGTTAATGTAGTTTTACCATGGTCTACATGTCCGATTGTACCTACATTCATATGAGGTTTCGTGCGGACGAATTTTTCTTTAGCCATTAAGCTTTCCTCCTTAAATTTTTCAATTATTTTTTTGTATTTTTCCGTTTATATTTTATCGCATTATATAATATAATGCAAGAATTAAAGTCTTTTAGCCGTTACGTTTTTTAATAACTTCTTCGGCAAGACTTTTTGGACATGCTTCATAGTGAGAAGGTTGCATAACATAGTTCCCGCGTCCTTGAGTGTTTGAACGTAAACTTGTTGCATATCCGAACATTTCTGCTAAAGGTACTTTAGCTGTTACTTGTTGTGCATTACCACGTTGTGATTGTCCTTCGATACGACCACGTCTTGATGTGATATCTCCGATTACGTTACCTAAGTACTCATCTGGGATGATAACATCTACAGTCATGATTGGTTCTAAAAGAATTGCATTACAAGCTTCTTTTGCTTTTTTAAGTGCCATACCTGCTGCCACTTTAAATGCCATTTCATTTGAATCTACATCATGGTATGATCCATCAAATAATGTTGCTTTAAGATCTATTAATGGGTAACCAGCTAAGATACCACCTGCTAGTTGCTCTTGAAGTCCTTTTCCAACTACTGGAATATATTCACGAGGTACTACCCCACCAACGATTTTGTCATGGTACTCAAATCCTTTTTCTGGATTTGGTTCAAATCTGATCCAAACGTGTCCATATTGTCCACGTCCACCAGACTGACGAACGAATTTCCCTTCAACTTCAGCAGCAGTTGTAATTGTTTCTCTGTAAGATACTTGAGGAGCTCCTACGTTTGCTGCAACTTTGAATTCACGTTTCATTCTATCAACGATGATATCTAAGTGTAATTCACCCATACCACTGATGATAGTTTGTCCAGTTTCTTGGTCAGTGTAAGTTCTAAATGTTGGATCTTCTTCAGCTAATTTGCTTAAAGCGATACCCATTTTGTCTTGGTCTGCTCTTGAATTTGGTTCAATAGCAACACTGATTACTGGTTCAGGGAATACCATTTGTTCTAAGATGATATATGATTTGTCAGAACATAATGTATCTCCTGTAGTAGTGTTTTTCAACCCTACTGCAGCAGCGATATCTCCTGAGTAAACCATATCTACTTCTTCACGAGAGTTTGCATGCATCTGTAAGATACGTCCAACTCTTTCTTTGTTATCTTTTGTAGCATTTCTAATGTAAGAACCTTTAGATAATTTACCAGAGTAAACTCTAAAGAATGTTAATTTACCAACGAATGGGTCAGTCATTACTTTAAATGCTAAAGCAGAGAATTGTCCTTCGTCAGAAGCTGGTAATTCTACTTCTTCACCTTTTTTGTTTGTACCAATTACTGCTGCTACATCAAGTGGTGAAGGTAAGTAATCAATTACTGCGTCTAATAATAATTTAACACCTTTGTTTTTAAATGCTGATCCACATAATACTGGGAAGAACTCAACTGCTAAAGTAGCGTTACGTACAGCTTGTTTCAAAGTTGCACCGTCAATTTCTTCTCCCTCTAAGTACATCATCATTAAATCTTCATCTAAATCTGCTACTGTTTCGATTAATTCAATTCTTTTTTCTTCAACTTTATCAGTTAAATACTCAGGAATTTCTATTTCAGTAGGCATTTCGTCAGCTCCGCCGTCGAAGTGCCATGCTTTCATTTCTACTAAATCGATGATACCATCAAAATCAGCTTCTGCGCCTATTGGCCATTGGATAGCAGCTGCGTTAGCACCTAATCTATCTTCCAATGTTTTTACACTGAATTCGAAGTCTGCACCAATTTTATCCATTTTATTAGCATATACGATTCTTGGTACTTTGTAATCGTTAGCCTGTCTCCAAACTGTTTCAGTTTGAGGTTCTACTCCTGCTTGTGCATCTAATAATGCTACACTACCGTCAAGTACACGAAGCGATCTTGATACTTCCACCGTGAAGTCTACGTGACCCGGGGTATCAATAATATTTACTCTGTGATCTTTCCAGTGAGCAGTTGTGGCTGCTGAAGTAATTGTAATTCCACGTTCTTGTTCTTGTTCCATCCAGTCCATTTGTGAAGCTCCATCATGAGTTTCACCAATCTTATGAATTTTCCCTGTATGGTATAAGATACGTTCTGTGGCAGTAGTTTTACCAGCATCTATATGTGCCATGATCCCGATGTTACGAGTCATTTTTAAACTATATTCACGTGCCATTTCAAAATTTCCTTTCTACCAACGATAATGAGCGAATGCTTTGTTAGCTTCAGCCATTCTATGAGTATCATCTTTTTTCTTAACAGATGCACCATTTCCACCAGCTGCGTCTACGATTTCCTTCGCTAATCTTTCTTCCATTGTTTTTTCATTTCTTAATCTTGCATATAATGTTAACCATCTTAAACCTAATGTGTAACGTCTTTCTTCACGAACTTCAACAGGTACTTGATAGTTTTGTCCACCGATTCTTCTAGATCTTACTTCAAATGTTGGCATAATGTTATTTAAAGCTTCTTCGAAGACTTCGATTGCAGGTTGATTTGTCATTTCATTTACTTTGATGAATGCACCATATAATATTTTTTGTGCAGTTCCTTTTTTACCGTCTAGCATGATGTTATTGATTAACTTAGTAACTAACTTTGAGTTATAAAGTGGATCAGGTAAAACATCTCTTTTTGCTATGTGACCTTTACGAGGCATAACTTTTTCCTCCTTTCAACTTTAAATTTTAATTATGCTTTTTTCGTTCCGTATTTAGAACGACCTTGTTTTCTTCCTTCAACTCCAGTAGTGTCTAAAGTACCACGTACAATATGGTATCTAACACCAGCTAAGTCTTTTACACGTCCACCGCGAATTAATACAACGCTGTGTTCCTGTAATTTATGTCCTTCACCAGGAATATAAGCTGTTACCTCTAAACCGTTCGATAATCTAACACGAGCGAATTTTCTTAAAGCCGAGTTAGGTTTACGAGGTGTCATAGTTGCAACACGAGTACATACACCACGTTTTTGTGGGCTTGCGTTGTTTGTGTTTACATTTTTGATTGAGTTATAACCAACGCTTAAACTTGGTGATTTAGATTTTTTAACTTTACTTGTTCTTCCTTTTCTTACTAACTGATTAATAGTAGGCATAGAAATCGGTTCCTCCTCTCATTAGGTAATCCACGCATCCAGGTGGTTCGCTTTTTTCATAAAAATTAGGGCTAACCGTAATCAACCCATATGTTTTTTCCATCTAATAGCATATACATTATATATCACACATGCAGGTGTGTCAATAAATATCTTTCGTTTTTTAAAACAAAACATACAAAAAGAATAATACCTCAAGAAAAAGCATTATTCAAATATTATTTTGATTTTTTTTCTGAAAGTGTTTACTTTTCCAAGTTCGAGGCCATATACACCGGAACGACTTCTTTTTTAGTACCCTCAAGATTACTTAAACTTGATAACCGTAACCCTGTAAAAATTCCATACTTATTTTCAAGCGACTTGAGGACCTTGCTTTTTGGATTGTCAGCTTCCTTTACTAATAGAGGAACTATTTCTCTATTTAATGTTAAAACAAAGTCTACATCTAAAGTACTATTCTTTTCAAAGTAATATAAGTCGTAATTACTTCTGTATAACATTACAGCAACAGCATTCTCTAACGCTCCACTATTTTTAACGCTTAAGTTCCCTTTTAATATTTCTAATTGCGTATTTTCTCCATACATTGAAACAAGTAAACCAGGATCATGTAAATACAATTTAAAAGTAGACTCTTTTTTATTCTCCAACAGAGGTCTTATTGGTTTAGAAACATTATATGACTTTAATACTATTCCAGCATCTTCTAACCATTCAACAGCCTTCTTATGAGTTGTCGCTCTACCATTAGAAGAAACCAAACGGTACTGAAACTTCTTATTATCTTTAACAAGTTGATTTGGTATTGATTCAAAACACTCCATAATCTTTTGGTGAAGTGTATGTTTAGTCAGCATTTCAATCTCGAGAAAGTATGTATCTATTATTTTCCTTTGCAAATCAAAGGCCAACTTAAAATTGTTCTGTTTTGCATACTCACTCACAACTTCAGGCATCCCACCAATGGCGATATACTCCCTAAATAAATCCAATAATACAGAATGCATTGAAGAAACTTTTAATTCGTCACTTCTATGCAAAGTATTAAAATACGCCACTTGATCCTCATCATAACCATTCGCCCACAAGTACTCCTCAAAGTCTAAAGAATCTAAATGATACCTATCAAAAAATCCTACAGGATATTTCGGGATGTTTTTTAGTACCACATCAAAACTACTACAAGACGCAATTACTGTATATAACCCATCCTCAGTAAGAGCTCTAAAATACGGTAGTATTTCAGGACATAGTTGGATATTATCAAAGAATATTACTGATTCCCCTTGTATTAATCTCTTGTCGGGAGTGTTCAATTGTATCTCCTCATAGATTCTCAGAATATTCATGTCACGCTTAAAGATTCTACTCATACGATAATTGTCCTTAAAATCAATATAAAAACTATAATCGTCAACAAAGTGGTTAGTTATAAACTCATTTATAATGAATGTTTTACCAACTTGTCTTGGACCATCAATAATTAATGACTTCTTCTTTTCTTTTTCGTTCCAGTTCACTAAATATTCATATATTTTTCTCTTCAACATAGTATCACCTATCAATATTTTACACTTTTTCATAGATATAATCAACATGATATACATTTTTTCACAGATATATATTTACATATTATCATTTATTCGTTTGATTTATTGTGTTGTTTTATCTTATACGTCTATTTTAAGCCGTTATTTTATTCTAATTTCAATTTTACCCCTTAGTTCAAAACCACTTATTCCATAAACTATGGTATTTTTTCCTCGTAATTTACTCTAAATAGAGAATGACTTTTAAAACGTTCACTAGTTTTTCACACATTTCTTTCAGTTTTTTTTCATAAAATCACTCATAAACCGTTATGGAGACTTATACCCTAATAAACGGTTAGTCAATAAATGAGTCATGAATGTAAAATTCATTCCTTATTCGACGAACTTCAGTACATAATGTTCAATTAAATCATAAAAAAATAGGTGATTCAACTGAATCACCTATTCTTGATACTTACTAATGGTATTTACTATTTGTAAGATGTGTTCCAACGCACCATCAATATTGATGAATACAAACTGAGCGGGTACTGCGTTTTGTGATTCTCTTACAATAACATATCCTCTAGATATATCTTTATAAACCAACTTTTCTCTTGTCCGATTTTCAATCGTTCCTGCGGCGATAAACGTTTGATTGGTAAGCGAAATTTCATGATGTTTCTTTTCTTGTCCACCAGGTGTTAAGTTATGAAATACAATCATGTCATCAAAAAGCTCAAGTAAACCAAATTCACGATTAAACATTACGTCTATTACATCTCCATTTAGTTCTCCTAGCTTTGCTCTTCTCTTCTCAACTCCTTTATCAGTTAAGCTTCTGATTAAGAAGACAAGGGCAAACAACCCTCCACCAATTAAAACTCCAAATAGTAGTGCTGTAAAGAACCCAGCACCTAGCGATAATAAAAATAACGGTACTCCTATTAGTACTCCTGCAGCTATTGACATACGTAAAGTGATTCTCTTTTTTATCTCTAACAACTTGTTCAAATCAACAATTCTCATATGATCACCTCTAATTTAAATATAGCATAAATACAATCAATAAAAAAAGACAATTCATTGAACTGTCTTTAATATATTTCCTCGTCCCATTTGATTTGATTTGCGATTGTTACGTTTCCAGATTGATATAACACTTCATTAGTTGTAATTGATTTAATCTGTATGTTTACAACTTCTCTCTTAAATATCGATCCATACTCTATTATTTCTAATGTGTAATATGTAGATGCATCTATAAACCCGAACGAATACCCATTGTAATCGACATCATAAGAAACAAACTCATTGTCCTGTAGTACTTTTACAGTACTTCCTCCATAATCGCTATAAAGGAAAGTATCACTTATCTCATCATAATGAAGTCTATTCGAGTATACACCATACATAGTAATAAGCTCAGTCGGGTAGATATCACTATCTATCAACTGAAGATGACTTTTCCCCATTTGAACATCAGAATAAAAATGTAACTTATCATCTAAAAATGGTATTCCATTAATACCGGAGTTCAATATCTCTATATCTCCAGTAGTTCGATCAATTCTCATACTTTTCGCATAATTACCAGGACCACGTTCTTCTGCGAGATAGATATAGTTCTCATCAAAATCACCTTCACCATATCCCACATCTAATCGAGAATCTTCAATTTTCGTAACAACCTCACTTGTCACTGTTGAGTAGATAATTACTGTCTCATCATCTTCAACTGGATATCCTGGACTATAAAACATTATCTCATCGTTATGATAACTTACGATTCTTCCGTATGAATACTCCTCGGCGATACTGAACGAACTGATTTCTCCAGTCTCAATATCATACTCATATATTTTTACATCCTCTAGTTCATAAGAAATTCCTAAAAGAAGACCTTCCTCAAAAATGTTAAAATGAACACCATTAAACGTCTCTACGAGTACAAACTCCTCATTCTCAAACTTATAAAGGTGTCTCAAATTCTTTTCAGTCTTATCAGATAACATGAAATAAAGTTCCTCTTCATACATCCCCATATAGTTCGCATATGTATATCTTCGATCTTCAACACCACAAGAACTAAGTGATATCACTAGGAAAAATGAAAGAATCAATATAACTACTTTTCTCATAAAACCACCTCAATCAAAACAACATATATAAGTAGTACTACTGAAAATGACACCATATTCAAAATGACAGTATCTCTTTTTTTCTTAGTAATTGAATAGATAATCCAAATAAAATATCCTAAAAAAGCAACTGTAGTAACCACCATACTAAGTATACTCGTCATGAACTGTAAGCTAAAAACAATTAGAACCAACAATAGAGTTGGGGTACATTCCTTAAAATATCTCAACATATTAAACACTCCCAAATCCTGGTAGAACTTCTGCGGTAATAAACCAAATAGTAATTGTAATATACGAAGCGATAAAAAGGATTATATTTACCTTATGCATTCTTTTAGACCTTTTAAACGCTTCGGAAGATAAGTAATCTTCCATACCGTCACCTTTTAAAAGCATAGTATTCACAATAATCACAAACAAGACAACTACACTAAACAAATTATATAGGTATATATTCCCATCATATAGTAAAAACATAAAAGGAAATAAAACTAATGGAAACATTGAAAAGTAAAACTTAGATAAAAACTTCATAATAAACCTCCTTCAAGGTATCTACATAAAATTATATCATACATAACTCCTGTAAATGTGATAAAAAGAAGTAATACCTAGAGAAAGGTATCACTTTATATATTAATTTGTCTTAACAAGTCTTCAAACATCATAGGGTAACAAAAAAAGCAAATTGTGTTTCATCATATAAACGCATAAAGAACCTATTTCGTATACGACATCACCGTTCATTGACAATCCACTCTTTATTATGTAATATATCTTTAGGGAAAGTGTATAACTGCACATAACTGTGCTTTTTTTATTTCTACAAATGGAAGGTGATACTATTAAAAACAAATTAAAAAGTGTAAACATACTTGGTATATCAGCCATATTAGTATGGTTTATCTATATTATCACTGCGATTAGCGCAATGTTAACCCCCAACCCCGAGGTAGGTTCAAACTTACTCATCGATAAGGATATACTCCCAATTGATTTACGCATTGTGGAGTGTGACTGTGAAAATATTTATTTATTTGATAATGTGAGAAACAAGCTCTTCGTCTATGATAAAAACGGAGAAAACACTTTAAATTTTGACTTTCGCAATAGCGGCTCAATTCAAATCATCGATATTAACGAGAGTGAAAGACAGTTAACTGTTTTTTACTCTGGATTAAGAAAAAATTACCTAATTAGTTTTTCAGGTGAAGTAATGAGTATAACTGATAGTAGTTTATACAACACAGAGGTACAAAACTATGTTGGGGAGTACAGTGTATTTAACTACTTCTTTTGGTACTCTGTTCATAGTGATGAAGGATTATTAACAAAAAGAATTTCCATGCAACCTTTTCTGGTGATTGGTATTTTCGTTTTCTTTGGTGGATTACTATCATCACATAAAAGATTGAGAAGCATCTCAAACTCCGCAGAAGAAGAATATTGATTATAAATGAATATTACTAAAGTGTTGCGCTTGAACTGACAAATTATCTATAAAAAAACATTTGGACCTTTCTTAATCGATGTTAAGTCTATTATGTATGGAACATAAAAATAACTAGTATTCTAATGAGGTGAAAAACATGAAAAAAAGAAGAATCATTCTATCTTTGACTTTACTATTAATACTTATAAACTTCATCTATGCTGCAGTGACTAAAACCTATTATGGATATGGATCTGGATCATTCTTATTACTTGCGTTCATATATGTTCTATTATCTGAAAAAGATTAAGAAACTTATAATACAGACAGGTATAATATCTTATTACTTTGACTCTAAAATTATGGGTGTCCTAAAAGAGAGGTAATTCGTACCAGAATTCAAGAGTTAGTTAATCGGTCTAAAAATGCGTCTCTATCCACAAAAAATGTATATTCTAACTACCCGAAAATATATCAACTTATTATATTATTAAAAACATGGAGTATAAACAAAAAGCCCATTTAGGGCTTAGTGATTACATTAAATGGTGCCGCTAATAGGACTTGAACCTACGACCTCTGCCTTACCATGGCAATCATTCATATTAAAGTACCTTTTAATACTATTAAAAAACACCCATCGATAGCATTAACCTATTAGTTTATCATTGGGTGTTTTTCTTTTTTATATCAATCTCTTGATTCAAGTCGGAATTTAAAGTTGACTAAGAAAATTAACATTATAAACTGATTGTTTAAAGGCCTTATTGTATATGATATGTATTACCATAAATAGTCTAAAAAGAAACAGTGTATCTCTTATTGATTATCTTTCCGTTTAAAAGTCCGAAATCTAATATACTTATTGATTCATCTTCATTACTCATAAACTTGTACTTAAAGTGTAGAGTGTTATTACATTTACAATTATGTTTTGACAATCCGAATGAGTATACTCCGTAGGTTTCAGTGTGTTCATCATGAAACAAATCTTTGAACTCATAAGTTCTTCCACAAACTTCACACTCTACTAAATAGTTCCCTACATTAGTTACTATATCCTGTAGATTCTCTTTAAACGATAGATTAGTAATTTCTTTTACTTGTACCACATCACTAGACAAATCACTAATCAAAGTATATACGCCATATTCTCCTTGAACTTGAATCTCTGCAACTTCAATTTCAAGACCATCACTATCGGTGTTCCAAGAAGTCTTTCTGTTATTTGAGAACTCATAAATCTCATACATTTGTTCAGGTGTAGCATCAACACCTTTATAGTATTGTGGATATCTTGAATTTTTATTTTTTCTAAGATTTAACTCTCTTGTTTTTCTGTTAACTATAGCCTTAATAAGTCCAAATTCAAGCTTTCCACCAATAGTTCTATTGCACATAAACTTTTCTGGCATTGAATTGATAAACTCGTCTTCAATAGAGAATGTTCCTGAAGTTTTCATAGCATATAATCTAGTTGTGTCAAGTACTTTGAAACTATCAATAGACAATATTGAGTTAGATACCCCACCAAAAATTAATCTATCAAATTGTTTACTAGAATGCCAATGTTGATTCATCCTTTTTAGAATATCTCCTGTTGTTCCTATATAGGCTTGACAATACTCGTCAAGAATCATCAGATAGTAGCCACCTACTCCATCATAATCTTTCAAATTCTTTATACAACAGAAGTCTTTATTAGATTCTAAAAAGTTATTAATAGCGTCTTTAAACTCATCTCTGTCTAAGGAAGAAAAATAGTTCATATTGATATCATAATTAATCAAAGCATTTACTGCCAGTCGTCTGCAATACTCACTATCATACTGAAAATCTTTGACAAAAGAGCTTCGGTTATTAATTCGTACGTAATTACTTCTAGTTAACACCATTCCTATTTTTGATTCTCTTTTTCTTAATCCAAAGTGTTCAATCATAGATATCCCCCGCTTCTTTTTACCTTACAATACTAGTTTTTTACATCAACATCAAAAGGTAGTTTAAAAATCTTAATAAGTACCAAACCAACAATTGCTAGAAAAGCATCTGAGGTATTGAATATAGTTACTCCGACCAATACATCCAGGGCAAATACTAAATATATTGAACTAATTATTGAAAGCACAATAAACTCTATCTCAAATATCTTACTAATTGAATCTTTAAACACCAAACCCTCTTTTCTATTTATAACTTTAAGCACAACAAACACTAACAACGGTGTTACAAAGTATACTGATAATCTATAAAGAAATGTTAGACCCCAAACTGAGGTTCTACTTACTTCAGAAGCACCCTCACCATCAAGCAGCTTAGCCTTAAAACCTAAACCAAACCCAAATACGAAAAGAAATACAAACAGTGATATAAAGGATAATATTGATAAAACTATTATAGTGTTCTTCTTGTTCATCATAACAGTTCCAAACCGAAAAGAAGTTCTTGTAACCAAGTTATGTTTTCTAAAGTATTGATATTAATCAAGGAATTATTGATTCGAGTGGTAAGCTCCTTTGGATAAACTTGTTCCTGTAAATCCAATCTATAATTATCAAAAATGTCACCAATAAGAAAAATGGTTTGCTCTAGATTTCCAAGTTTCTCATACTCTTCTTTATCTAGTTTATTCTTGCAATCAGTATCAAACTCATCTAACTTTTCGTTTAACTCATACAACGAGTTTTTCATAAAATTATATTTATTCTTGTTCCATTTCTTATGTAAAGCAGTCATTCCAGATATAAATTTATTCTTAAAATCAATAATCTCTTGAGGAATAACCTGTTCTTCAGTTTCTTCTTGTTCTTCAATTTCCTCTTGTTCATTGACTTCTGTCTGTTGAACTTCTATATCTATTGGGTTAGTATTTGTTGCTATACCTTGTGCTCCGTAAACAGAATCATTGCTTTGTCTTGTAGATAAATCCAATGGTTCGTCACCACAGTCTTTAATTTGTCGTGGCTCATCTCTATCTATATGTGGTATTGGAGGAGTAGTTTCGTGCAACCTTTTTTTTCTTTTAAACAATGCCATTTAAATCTCACCTTTCTTAATACGATATAAGTTTTGAATTAAATTTACCTGGTTGTTTGAAATATCCTAAAGGAAATGTTTCTTCACCTTTTTTGCTATCCCATTTCACAGCAAGTTCCTTCAGTTCTTTTGCTGTGATCAATGTGATAACAGTATCATTTAGTAATTGGTACTTCATAGCCTCTTCAACTGATTGTTCTGTGAATGATGGACCAATAACTAAAAATGAAGCAACGTTCTTCTCACTAGTTCTAATGTATCTATCAAACTGTTGAATGTGGTCTTTTAGATTCACTTCTGTTTCTTTCGACTTATTGTCCCACATAATTAACTTGTCATTGAAGGACAAGATTCCGTCTGGGTGTTCACTACCAATTAAGTCAAGTGGGTCATTGTTTAACAATGTCTCAAAAATATAATCTGTTGCTTTTTCAAACTTCCTTTCACACTCTAAGTCTTTGGAAATAACTTGTAGTTTTCTTAACTCAGTTAGATTTCTTTCTGCAAGCAACTCATAATGTTTAAACCAAAATTCCCTTTCATCATTAGCAACTTCCACTTTTTCTTTGTATCCATCATAATACTCAATTATTCTATTGATTCTTGATTCCTTATTACCACTTAAAGTTAAATCCAAAGATTTCAACCAATCATAGATATCATCACTTGATAGACCATCTCTAGCACTATAACCACCTAGTAAAATGGAAGGTTTCACATTGTTAACGACAACTTCTTTTAACTCCTCAGTCTTCAAATTACGAGAAACATTTATCCCACCTCGAGTCAAAATATCAAATAAATATTCTTTAAGTCGTACACGCTTATTATTTATTAATTGGATATATCCTTGCTTCTTAATCTCTATTCCGTATATTTCTCTCAACGTCTTTACTATTTCATTTGGAATTACTGCAAAATCCTCACCGTCATCATTTCTTATTTTAAAGAAAATACCCATTCTTTGAAGTTCTCTTTTAACTTCTTCAATTTCATCATTGTTATGAATGATATTTTTCTTTTTCGGAAATTTGCCTAATTTTGATTCCAATATCATATACTCATCTTCTGAAATACCTAATTTCTTCTGTATTTTTACAATTAAATTTTTTTCATCTTTTGATATTAGGTCTTCACTTTCCCAAGCTACATTTAAAATGAATGAAAAAAGTTCTAACTCATTTTTTCTTGGGTGTTTATGTGATATCGTAAACTCATTTGATTTCTTAACTATTAACTGCTCAAACTTAATAACTTCTTCATTAAGTTTTTTACTCTCTAATTTATAGTCATCTTTATTGAGTAAGATGTGCTTAATAATAACTGGTGTGAGTGTTCTCAAGTTTCTGTTATCATGATACAAACACTTTTCAAGTGTCTGCTCTATGTTTTCTTTGTGTGAATATTGAGGTCCAGTTTTAATCAGTGCTTCAATAAGTTCCTCTTTGGATAAAGACCTAAAATCAATAACGTAAGCTGTGGCTATTCTCTTTAACTCGTTACTTGTTGAAATATTGTTTACTACAGTTTTAAAATCCATGTTAACCTCCTCAAAATAAAAAAACAGTCTGACAAACTGTTTTTTTTCGTTCCTTACATATTTGTCTCTCTATTTGTAATTATATACAAATTAGTGAGATTTGTAAAATACTCATTTTGTGATGTTGTGGAGTTTATAATTACTTTTCTCTTTTTTTTGTAGTTAGTTTCTCTATGTCAAACATTCTCATCTCATCAATAAGTTCATGATATTCAACCTTTAACGCGTAGTAATCCTTCTTCAGATCGTTAACAATTTCATCAATATCTTCATTGGGACTATTGATGAAATAATGACTAAACCCTGAGATTTCATCATACAGTTTTTGTTTTTCAACTAAGTACACTTTGATTTTATCAACAAGTTCATTTCTCTTGTCATCAACTTCTCTTTCAAAAAAATAAGTTATATCAACATTGTATAACTTCGAAAGTTTTTCTAATATGTCAAACCCTGGTGTTCTCTTATTCAACTCATATCTTGAATATGTTACATCAGTAATACCCAAACTCTCTCCTACAGCCTTTTGAGACATTCCACTATCTTTCCTTGCTTTGCGTAATCTATGGCCTATGTGCATACATTAATCACCTCTCATGTGTATATTGTATCATAACTAACCAATTTGTTCTATAAAAATTATTGACTTAAAACAAGATAGTATGTTATTATATAACCATATTGTACTAATTATTAAATTTAACTAACCTTTTTGTATTGTGTTGTTGTGTGTTTTAAATAAAGGTTGGGAAAGGCGATAGGTCGTGTAACACCTATCGCCAAACATACATACGATTCGCGATTATATAGATAAACATCCCTAAACTAAGACGTATATAGTCACAAAATTAGAATCTAATGGGCAAATATAGAAAAGAGATGAAAAAATGAATAAAAGTGTAACAATAGATTGGTTGTCTTTCACCTTTACCTTTGAAGAAGTAGAATCACATACTGAGTTTCCTATACCATTAGAAGGAGACATTATATATAATCACCCTTTTGTTTTAAATCTTATCAATTTCTTGGGGTTTAAAGAAGAAGAAATAACCTATTTTGATTTTGGTAGAAACAGATATAGAGAAAAAATAGTATTAGGTGATACAATCACTATCTTGTTTAATGGACCAGTAAAAAAAGATGGTGGAAGGTCGGCAATGTTAGAAATGACTGGCTCTGGTTGTAAAGAGTTCTCCGATAGGGAAGGTAATTGGTACAATCTTCTAAACTTCCTCACTAAGTCTGCTGGATTTGGATATACAAGGTTGGATGTTGCTACAGACTTGATTGATGATAAATCCCTAACAATGAAATGGATTATGAATAAGTATAACAAGCGTGAGTTCATATCATGTATGAGAAAATCAAAAGTAATCTCATCAATCAGTAAAGATAGATTATATGTTGCTAACGATTCCTACTCAATACTTTTCGGTTCACCAACTTCTACAAAGAATCTTGCAATCTATGACAAATGGGGTGAGCAAAGAGATAAAGGATATGAAGTAATGTGTAACTCGTGGATTCGATTTGAATCAAGGTTCTTTAGAGATACTGCAAACGAAGTTGTGTATCATCTATTGCAGGGTAGAATGGATGATTTTGAAGTGTTTTCGACTGAACTTCTAAACAGCCTTATTGAGTTCAAGAATCCTGGAGTTGACAAAAGTAGAATCAAATACTGGACTACTGCAAATATTTGGAGGCAATTCATTGGTGATATTCCGAAGTTTGAATATACTTCACATCATAAAAATCGTTTTCTAAAGATAGACAAAACAACTGAATGGTTCAAGAAAGCTGCAATAAAGTCTCTTTGTTTGATTCTTGGTGTCGGAGATACTCATGAAACTGGTTCTATTTTGTCTGGATGTTTGTCAGAAAAGAAAATTATGAAATTAACATCCGTAGATCTTGTTGCCGTAAATGAAGCACGAGAAGCACAAGGCAAACGAGCCTACAAGGATGTTGAAGAACTTAAGAAGCATTTATTCAATGTAAAAAATAACTTATATAGTGCAAATAGATATACATTAGACGATGATAATGATTTACCATTTTAAGTCGGAGGTGAAAAGGAATGACATTTAGAGAAGCAAGTGATAGATACCTAAAAGGTGTTTTAGTAAAAGATTCTATACATACTTATAGAAAAATTAGTGGTTACTTAAAAAGAGCTTGTGAACTAATCGGGGACTATGATTGTAAAGATATTGATAAAAACACACTACATGATGTAATACTATATAGAAGAAAAATGAATCCTAACATTACAAACAAAACACTAAACATATACCTTTTATATATACAAGTTGTATTAAGAGATGAAACCGACATTTTGATACCTTATAAGAAGTTAAGAGAAATTAAAAAAATACCTAAAATCTTAGATGAAAAAGTCATAGATAAGGTATTCAAGTATCTTGATGGAATAAACACTAATGAAAGTAAAAGGAATAAACTAATGTTCAATCTATTATTAGATACAGGTTTAAGAATTAGTGAACTACTTAATATAACTCTAGATGATGTTGATTTCATGAATAATATTTTAGTAGCGAGAAATACTAAAACAAGAGAGTACAGACAAGTACTTTTCACTGAATCAACTAAGGATGATTTACTTGAGTTCGCTGCTCTAAACAGAATAGAAGACTACATCTTCATTAATCTAAAAACAAGGAAGCAACTTCATCCTGATTCCGTTCAAACTATCTGTCAAAGAATCCGAGAAAAGGCAAAAATTAACCAATCAATAACACCACATAAATGGAGACATACATTTGCAAGTAGATTCATTGATAAGGATGGAAACCAATTTGTACTAATGAAGTTACTAGGGCATAAGAAAATCACTACCACTCAAATATATGTTCAAGTATCTATGAAAAAGGTAAGAGAAGAATATATGAGAATAATTGAAAATAGATAGAATTAAGGGGGTGACCTGTGCCTTAACACAATATCCGAACTTCACAGAAAATAAAAAAAGCCCTTTAAGGGCTTTAATAGGCAACAATGGTGCCGCTAATAGGACTTGAACCTACGACCTCTGCCTTACCATGGCATTGCTCTACCAACTGAGCTATAGCGGCGTCTAAAAAAATTATATCACAAAAAATAAAAAAAAGAACATCTGAATGTTCTTTTTTATTATGCTCCGTGTGTGTAGTTCATTTGTTTGTTGTATCTTCTTCTTGCGTTTTCATCAAGAATCTTTTTACGTAATCTAATTGCATCTGGTGTTACTTCAACATACTCATCTTGGTTGATGAACTCTAATGCTTCTTCTAATGTAAATCTTAATGGATCTAATAATTTAATTGCATCATCATTCCCACTAGAACGTGTATTTGTTAATTGTTTATTTTTACATGGGTTTACTACTAAATCAAAACTTCTAGAGTTCAACCCAACAATCATTCCAGGATAAACTTCAGTTGCTGGTTCTACAATCATACGTGCTCTTTCAGATAAGTTGAATAAGCTGTAAGCCATCGTTTTTCCTTTTTCTTTTGCGATAAACACACCATTACGATGGTTATCAATTTCACCTGCATAAGGTTGGTATGAATCAAATGATTTTTCTAAAGTCCCTTGTCCACGTGTTGTATTGATAAACTCACTTCTGTATCCAATAATACCTCTTGTAGGTACTAAATATTCTACTTTTGTGAAGTTGTTTTCCGTATCCATTGATTGTAATAAACCTTTACGAACATTTAATTGTGAAATTACACTCCCGATAAACTCATCAGGTGCACTTACAACTACTTTCTCAAATGGTTCATGTTTCACATCATCAATAAACTTAAACAACACTTCTGGTTTCGATACAGATAACTCATATCCTTCTCTTCTCATATTCTCAAGAAGTATAGATAAATGAAGTTCTCCTCTACCATTTACTTTATATCCTTCAACTCCTGGTAGGTCCTCTACTTCAAGTCCAATGTTAGTTTCTAACTCTTTGTTTAATCTCGCTCTAATTTGACGTGTAGTAACTAATTTTCCACTACGACCTACGAATGGTGAGTTATTTACTAAGAAGTTCATTGATAACGTTGGTTTTTCAATTTCAATCATTTCCATAGGTTCAATGTGGTTTGCATCACATACTGTTTCACCAATAGAAATATTTGAGATACCAGAGAATGTTATAATATCTCCTGCGAAAGCTTGTGGCTTTTCTACTTTATTTAATCCTTCATTAACGAATAAAGAAGCAATTTTAACATTTTCAATACTTCCATCTCGTTTCGATACTTTATATGTTTTTCCTTTTTCAATCGTTCCTCTTGTCACACGTCCAATACCAAGTCTACCTAAGTAATCATCATATGACAGTGATGATACTTGTAATTTTAATGGTTCATTACTAGTATCAGGGTAAGATTGAACATTATTCAATAGTAACTCAAATAATGGTTCTAATGAATCACTTTCCTCATCTAATTCATTCATCGCTATACCATCTCTTGCGACACCATAAATGATTGGGAAGTCCAATTGTTCATCACTAGCTCCTAAATCAACAAACAAGTCAAATGACTCATCTACAACTTCTTCAGCTCTTTGATCTTTCTTATCAATTTTATTAATAAACAGAATTGGGCGTAATCCTCTTTGTAATGCTTTTTCAAGTACTACTCTAGTTTGTGGCATTGGACCTTCACTAGAGTCAACAAGAAGGATTACAGTATCTACTGTTTTAATTATACGTTCTACTTCACTACTGAAGTCCGCATGTCCAGGTGTATCAACGATGTTGATTTTTGTTCCTTTATGTTCAATTGCGCAGTTTTTTGAATAAATAGTGATTCCACGTTCTCTTTCAAGATCATTTGAATCCATTACTTGCTCTACAGGAACTTCATTTTCATTGAATACTCCTGATTGTTGAAGTAAGGCATCAACTAAAGTTGATTTCCCTGCATCTACGTGGGCGATTACTGCGACATTTATAATATTTTGTTTTCTCATATATATTCCTCCGAAAGAGTTTATCTTTCCATACTAAAACGCCTAATTTCTATAGGCGTACAAATAACTATACCACAAATTAAGAATATTAAAAGAACTATTTGCTTGAAAATGTTTTATTTCAAGTTTTAAGGAAATATTCTATAATATTGATATATACTCTTGACTCTAACATTATGGTAGACAATATACTAAAACTATCCAGTGGATGGAATCAAAACTTAAAGGAGTGAACAATATGTTTAAAATAGGCGATTTTTCAAAACTAACATTTGTATCTGTGAGGATGTTAAGGTACTACGATGAGATTGATTTACTTAAACCATTTCAAATTGATCCTTATACTAACTACAGATACTATAGCGCAGTTCAAATCCCAAGATTGAATAAGATTGTAGGTCTTAAGAATCTGGGTCTTAAAACTGACGAAATCAGAGTTATACTTGATGAAAAAAACAATGAAAGACAAATGGAACTCCTTTTAAGTAAAAAGAAAAATCTCATTAATCAACTTCATGACGATGAACTAAGATTAAAAAGATTAAACAAATTTATTGAAGACTATAATAAGGAGGAAATCAAATTGAAATTTGAAGCAGTAATAAAAAGTGTCCCCCGTGTCAAAGCAGTAACGTTAAACGCAGTAATGAAAAACTATACTGATGAAGGTGAACTGTGGGGTAAATTTATGGAGTTATCCGGTAAACATGGATTATTCCCAAACTTCGTACAAGGAGGATATTGCTACGCAAGATTCTTTGAGGAGAAACATGAGGAAGGACAAATCCACATTGAAATCGGTGAAGAAGTTCATGCGCTTGGAAATAATGTCGACGGTTTAGAATTCAAGGAACTTGAACCGTTAGAGGAAGCATTAAGTGTTCTAGTAACGGGAAACTATGTACCAAACATTCAAGAAGGATTTAACTTTGTCGCATCATTTATTGAAGATAATAATCTCGACATTGTAGGTCCACCTAGAACTATTTATATTAAAGGACCTAGTGATGAAAAGAACCCAGACAACTACATCACAGAAATCCAAGTACCTATAAAAAAGAAATAGTAAAATGAAACAAAAAAAGAGACTTTTTAAAAGTCTCTTTTTAGATTAATTAGAACTGATAATCATCCATTACAAATGGATTTTCATCTAGAGTAGCTTCTACTAACTCTTCTTCTTCAAGTTGTTCTTTTTCATATTCAAATTTAGTGTCTTTTAGAATACCTGTACCAGCAGGGATTAATCCACCAATAATTACGTTTTCTTTTAATCCAACTAAATCATCAACTTTACCACGAATAGCAGCATCTGTAAGAACTCTTGTAGTTTCCTGGAATGAAGCAGCACTTAAGAATGATTCACTTCTCAATGAAGCTCTTGTGATACCTAGTAATGCAGGACGTCCTACAGCTGGTTTCTTACGAGCCGCTAATGCTTCAGCATTTGCTACTTTGAATTCTCTGATACTCACCTGTGCACCTGGTAATAATTTTGTATCTCCTTCGATGATAACATTGATTTTCTTCATCATTTGGTGAATGATGATTTCGATGTGTTTATCACTGATTTCGATACCTTGTGCACGGTATACTTTTTGTACTTCTTTTAGGATGTACTGTTGTGTTACTTCAGCGTTTGTAGCTTTTAATAATTGTTTTGGATCGATTGAACCGTCTGTAATTTTTGTTCCAGCAGCTACATCGTCTCCTTCTTCAACTAATAATGTTACCCCTGAATTTGTTTCATAAACATGTTTCTCAAGTCCGTTTTCAACAGTAACTTTATAACGCTCTTCTACGATTTCGATTTCACTAATAGTTCCATCAATTTCTGAAATTACGGCTTTACCTTTAGGTGTACGAGCTTCGAATAACTCCTGGATACGAGGAAGACCTTGCGTGATATCGGCACCGGCTACCCCACCTGTATGGAATGTACGCATTGTTAACTGTGTACCTGGTTCACCGATTGATTGTGCGGCGATTGTACCAACAGATTCTCCAACTTCAACTTTTTCACCAGTTGATAAGTTTTGACCGTAACATTTTTTACAGATTCCTCTTGTTGAGTCACAAGTTAGGACGCTTCTAATTTTTAATTCTACAATTCCAGAATCAACAATGTACTTCGCGATTTCATCTGTGATATATTCGTTTTTAGCAACTAAGATTTCACCTGTCTCTGGATGTACTGCATCTTGAGCAGTATAACGACCAATTAAACGGTCGATAAATGGTACAATTTCTTTTCCATCACTATGAGTGATTTCATGGATAGTTACACCATTATCTGTATGACAATCTTCTTCTGTAATTACTAAATCTTGTGATACGTCTACTAGACGTCTAGTTAAGTAACCAGAGTCTGCAGTTTTTAATGCTGTATCGGTAGACCCTTTACGAGCACCATGGGTAGAGATAAAGAACTCTGACATCGATAAACCTTCTATAAATGAAGATTTTACTGGAAGCTCAATTGTTGATTTGATTCCGGCTTTAATGTTGTAAGCTGTATTTAATCCCTCACGTTTTGTGTTGGCCATCGATCCACGGATACCGGCTAACTGCGTGAAGTTCGATGCGTTACCACGGGCACCAGAATCACTCATCATAAAGATATGGTTGTCAGACTTAAGTTCTTTCATTAATCCTTTTTGGATTTTTGTTTTTACTTCCGCCCATTCTTTGATTACTAATTTATAACGTTCGTAGTCTGTTAGTAATCCCATGTCATATTGCATATGAAGTTGATCTACAATTGCTTGTGTTCTCTCTACTTCTTCTTTTTTCTTAGAATATACTTGTACGTCACTTGCACTTACTGTAATACCAGCTTGTGTTGAGAACTTGAATCCTAAGTTTTTCAGTTTATCTAACATTTTTGAAGTTTCATTGATTTTGAATACAATAAATACTTCAGAAATAATTTGTGATAGGAATCCTTTTTTGAATGGAGAAACAAGTGGTTGATTCTTGATATACTCTTTAATATTCGCTCCTTTAGGTACGAAATATTTATTAGGAGTAATATAACGTTCTTCTCCTGTTTCAGGATTTTTTTGTTTTTGAAGGTTGGTTAATGTTGGTTCGTTTAGATATGCGAATTCTTGAGGTAAAATACTGTTGAAGTATAGTTTACCATAAGTAGTAATTAAGTATCCATTACGTTGTTCATCTGTAAGTGGAGCATTACCTAATGCACTACCTTTCATTGCAATTCTTGTATGAAGTGTAATTAATTTATTTTCATAAGCTAATGTTACTTCATCTACCTTACCAAATACACTACCTTCACCAACTTCTCCAACTTTCTCTTGAGTTAAGTAATAGTTTCCTAAAACCATATCCTGAGAAGGTGTAACAATTGGTTTTCCATCTTTTGGATTTAAGATGTTATTTGATGCAAGCATTAATACGCGTGCTTCTGCTTGTGCTTCTTCACTAAGTGGAACATGGACAGCCATTTGGTCCCCATCAAAGTCAGCGTTAAATGCTGTTGTTACTAATGGATGAAGACGAATTGCTTTCCCTTCAACTAGTTTAGGTTCAAAGGCTTGAATCCCAAGTCTATGAAGTGTAGGTGCACGGTTTAATAGTACCGGATGCTCTCTGATTACGTCTTCAACAACGTCCCAAATTCTTTCATCTTGTAATTGCTCTACTAAACGTTTTGCAGATTTAATATTTGAAGCGATTTCGCGTTCAATTAATTCTTTAATAACAAATGGTTTAAATAATGTAACAGCCATTTCTTTTGGTAATCCACATTGGTACATTTCTAAGTCTGGTCCTACTACGATAACTGAACGTCCAGAGTAATCCACACGTTTCCCTAGTAAGTTTTGACGGAAACGACCTTGTTTCCCACGTAATAAATCACTTAATGATTTTAATGGTCTGTTTTTCTCAACTACTTTACGGCCACGTTTTGAGTTATCAATTAAAGCATCAACAGCTTCTTGTAACATACGTTTCTCATTTTTAGTAATTAAGTGAGGAGCGTTTTGCTCGAACTGACGTTTTAAACGGTTATTACGGTTTAAGATTCTTCTGTATAAATCGTTTAAATCTGTTGTTGCGAAACGACCACCATCTAGTTGTACCATTGGACGTAATTCTGGTGGAATTACAGGTAGTACATCTAGTACCATCCATTCTGGTTTATTATCTGATTTCAAGAATGCTTCTACAACTTCTAAACGTTTGATGATTTTCTCACGTTTTTGCTTAGAAGCAGTTGGTAATTCGTTACGAAGTATTAATGATTCTCTTTTCAGATCTAATTTCTTCAGTAATAGTTTCACTGCTTCAGCACCACTTAAGGCTTTGAAGCGAGATCCATATTCCATATATTTCACTGAATAATCAGCTTCACTTAAGATTTGCTTGAATTGTAAGTCTGTATCTCCTGGCTCCACAACGATGTATGAAGCTAGATATACTACTTCTTCTAAATCTTTTGCTTTGATATCAAGTAATGTCGCTAATCTACTTGGTGAGTTACGTAAATACCAAGTATGTACAACAGGTGCAGCTAATTCGATGTGTCCCATTCTTTCACGACGTACTTTACTTTCTGTTATTTCTACACCACAAATTTGGCATTTTTTACCTGTGTGGCTACTTCTTTTAGATTTGTTGTTACAAGCACATTGATAGTCCTTTGTAGGCCCAAAAATGACTTCACAAAATAGTCCATCTTTTTCTGGTTTCAAAGTACGGTAATTAATTGTTTCATGCTTTTTAACTTCACCAAACGACCAACCTCTGATCTCTTCAGGACTAGCTAATCTAATTTTATAATGTGAAAATCTTTGACTCATAAAATCACCCTACTTTCTAGTTAGAGAAACCATATTTAGAAATATAGTCTTCGCTATCTTCGTTTACTAAAGATTTATTTGCTTCATTTGCTCCAGTTTCTCTGTTGATTAACTCAACATAGATACCTAGAGACTGTAATTCTCTTGTTAATACACGGAAACTTTCTGGTAGAGATGGTTGTGGAATTGATTTTCCATCAACAATAGCTCTAAACACTTTGTTACGTCCGATGATATCATCAGATTTAACTGTTAACATCTCTTGTAATGCGTATGCAGCACCGTATGCTTCAAGTGCCCATACTTCCATTTCACCGAAACGTTGTCCACCGTTTTGTGCTTTACCACCCATTGGTTGCTGTGTAACCAATGTGTATGGTCCTACTGAACGTGCATGTAATTTATCATCAACCATGTGATCTAGTTTGATCATATACATTACACCAACACTAATACGGTTATCATATCTTTCACCAGTTTGTCCTGAATATAAAACTTGCTTACCATCAGGAGCCATTCCAGCTTCTTCCATAATTTTCGCTAAATCACTATTTTTAACTCCATCAAATACTGGTGTAGCAACATGCGTACCAAGACGTTTCGCCGCCATACCTAAATGGATTTCTAATACCTGTCCGATGTTCATACGAGAAGGTACCCCTAGTGGGTTTAACATGATGTCGATAGGTGTTCCATCTTCCATGTAAGGCATATCTTCAATTGGTAATATTTTTGAAATAACTCCTTTATTACCATGGCGACCTGCCATTTTATCTCCCTCGTTGATTTTACGCTTTTGCACAATATAAATACGTACAACTTCGTTTACACCAGGACTTAGTTCATCACCATTAGCTCTTGAGAAGTATCTAACTGATTGTACAATACCTCCACCACCATGTGGTACTTTAAGTGATGTATCTCTAACTTCGCGTGATTTCTCACCGAAGATTGCAAGTAATAATTTATCTTCTGGTGTTGGATCTGTAACACCTTTTGGAGTTACTTTCCCAACAAGAATGTCACCTTCAAATACTTCAGCACCAGGAATGATAATTCCTTTTTCATCTAAGTATTTACGTCCTTCATCACTTACGTGAGGAATTTCTCTTGTGATTTCTTCTTTACCTAGTTTTGTATCACGAGCTTCTAATTCATATTTCTCAATATGGATAGAAGTATATACATCTTCTTTTACTAATCTTTCACTCATGATGATTGCATCCTCGTAGTTGTATCCATTCCATGTCATGAATCCTACTACAACATTACGACCTAGTGCTAACTCACCTTGATCCATTGAAGGACCATCAGTGATTGTATCACTAGCTTTTATATGATCACCAATTTTTACAATTGGTCTTTGATTAATACAAGTACCTTGATTTGAGCGTTGGTATTTGTATAAATCATATACATCCAACTTACCGTCTTCTCTTCTAATTTTAATTACCTTAGCATCTACATACTCAACAACACCATCATTGTATGCTACTAACGTAGATCCACTGTCGTGTGCTGCTTTGTATTCAATACCTGTACCAACAAATGGTGCTTCAGGAATTAATAATGGAATAGCCTGACGTTGCATGTTCGCACCCATAAGTGCACGGTTTGCATCATCGTGTTCTAAGAACGGTACACAAGCTGTACTGATTGAAACAATCTGTTTTGGAGAAACGTCCATTAACTCAACACGAGTACGTGGGAACATTTTTGTTTCACCTTGTAAACGAGCTACAACTTGTTCATGCATTAAGTTTCTACCTTCATCTACTACAGCATTCCCCTGAGCAATTACAAAACGCTCTTCTTCGTCAGCTGATAGATATACGATTTCATCAGACACATAAGCAGTTCCATCATCACGTTTTGTAACTTTTAAATATGGTGTTTCCATAAATCCATATTTATTTACTTTAACGTATGAAGCTAAACTGTTAATTAATCCGATGTTTTGTCCCTCAGGTGTTTCAATAGGACAGATTCTTCCATAGTGACTGTGGTGAACGTCACGTACTTCAAATCCGGCTCTATCTCTTGTTAGACCACCAGGTCCAAGAGCTGAGATACGTCTTTTATGTGTAAGTTCATCAAGTGGATTTGTTTGCGCCATAAACTGTGATAACTGGCTTGATCCAAAGAACTCTTTTAAACTTGAAGTTAAAGGACGAATGTTAATCAGTTTTTGAGGAGTAATCTCATCAGGTTCTTTTGTTGACATTCTATCTTTAACGTTTTTCTCCATTTTAGTTAATCCGATACGGAATTGGTTTTTCAATAATTCACCAATTAAACGTAAACGTCTATTTCCTAAATGGTCGATATCATCTAATGATCCTACACGATCAAATAGATTTAAGTAGTAACTAATTGAAGCAATAATATCAGAAGGTACAATGTGTACTGCATCTTCGTATGAATTGTTCCCGATGACTTTTACTACAGTTTCCTCATCGTTTTCATTCTTTGTTAATACTTCAAGAATTTGAATTTCAGCAAGTTCGAAGAATATGTTTTCATTTTCTAGAACAGTTTCATATCCTAGTTTAAGATCTTTAACATATTGTTTTCCAAACTCTTCAGTTAACATTTTTTCTGTTAACCCGTTTGCTTTTAAGTATCCTTTATAATATGCTTTTGCATCTAAGAATTCTTGGTTACGGATATGTGATAATAATTCCTCATCACTCATATACCCAAATAATAATGTATCTCCAACTTGTGCAGTCTTGAAGATTTCCATTTGATCAGCAAAATCATATTCCAAATCATAGTTTCCTACACCAGGAACTTTGCTTGTGAATAAATGACGGTAATCTTTTAGCAACTCAATGATGTCTCTTGTGATTTCTGTATTTTTCTCAACAATGATTTCTCCTGTTTCAGGATCTACTAAATCATAAGCTAATTTCTTACCGAAGACACGGCTCAAAACATCTAACTTTTTATTGATTTTGTAACGTCCTACTTCTGCTAAATCATAACGTTTAGCATCAAATAAACGACTAATTAAGAAGCTTTTCGCACCTTCGACTGTAGCTGTTTCACCTTGTCTAAGTTTTGAATATACTTCCTTGATTGCGTCATCTGAGTTTTTTGTAATGTCTTTAGCTAATGTAAGTGATAATAATTCACTTTCACCATATGTTTCAATAATTTGATCATTGCTACTGAAACCTAATGCTCTAAGTAAAGTCGTTAGGGGAATTTTTTTACTACGATCTAATTTAACGAAAAGAACGTTTTTAGATCCCATCTCATATTCTAACCAAGCACCACGTGTTGGGATTACTTGCCCTAAGTATTTTGACTTTAATGTTTTCTTGTCGATATTTTCTGAGAAGAAAACACCCGCACTACGTACGATTTGCGATACAATTACACGCTCACTACCATTGATGATAAATGAACCTGTAGGAGTCATTATAGGAAAATCACCCATAAATATTTTTTGTTGCTTAATTTCTCCTGTATCTTTGTTAACTAATTTCACGTTAACACGTAAAGGTTTTGAGTAAGTCATGTCTTTGATCTTAGATTCACTAATATCATATTTCTCTTCACTTAACTCGTAATCCTCAAAATAAAGTTCAATGTTTTCCGTAAAGTTTTGGATAGGAGAGATGTCTCTAAACAGCTCTGCTAACCCCTTATCGATAAACCATTTGAATGAATCAGTTTGAACTTTAATAAGGTCTGGTAATTCTACATTTGTTTTAACTCTCGAGTAGTTTCGTCGTTGTCTTTTTTTACCGTAATCTACTAATTTGTAACTCACAAACTTCACCCCATTTTTATTGTTGAAAATGTAGTATAAACGCAAAAAAGCGCGCGTTTTGGCAATTTAATATATTATCATATTTCCGTCAAATAGTCAATGCTTTTTTGCATAAAAGGACATAAAACCCTTTATCTTTACCTACAATTTCAACTGATTGATAAATTGTCTCTAAATACTTAATTGCTGACATAGCTCCATGCTTTTTGTTGATAACAACTACTAAGCGCCCATCCTTATTCAGATAGTTTACACTATCTTCGAAAAATTTATAGTACACTGTTTTCCCTGCACGTATTGGTGGATTCGTAATAATTAAATCAAACTTACCTTCCACATTAGTTAACCCATCACTTTGATAAACCGATGTGTCAACTTTGTTTAGTGTACTATTTTGTTTACTTAACTCGATTGCCCTTTTATTCACATCAACCATATCTACAGACAGTTGATGTGATTTCGCTAAGTAGATCCCAACAACACCATACCCGCAACCAAGGTCTAGTATTCTCTTATCTGTCTTTTTAACTTCCAGATAATCTAGCAATACTTTAGTTCCTCGATCAAGCGAGTTTTTTGAAAAAACACCAATGTCCGTTATAAACTTTAAATTGATGTTATTTACACGAAAAGCAATCTCTGTAGGATTGCTTTTTAATGTATCATTATTTTCACTATAGTAGTGTGGCATTTGATCATCTCCACTTAATCTTTAAATAGGCAAAAACCAGAGCTAAGCTCTGGTTGTTTGTTTTTTGTTAATTATTTAACAGAAACTACTGCTCCTGCTTCTTCTAATTGTGCTTTAATTTCTTCTGCATCTTCAGGTGAGATTTTTTCTTTAATTGGAGCTGGTGCACTATCTACTAATGCTTTCGCTTCTTTTAATCCTAAACCTGTTAATCCTCTTACTACTTTGATTACTGGAATTTTGCTTCCTCCAGGACTTTCTAAGATAACTGAAACTTCTTTTGGTCCTTCGTCAACTGCTGCAGCTGGTCCAGCTACTGCTACTGCGCTTGGATCTACTCCAAATTCTTCTTTCATTAAGTCAACTAATTCTTTTAATTCTAATAACGTTTTTTCTTTTAACGCTTCAATGATTTCTTGGTTTGTTAATGCCATGATATGGTCCTCCTTATTCAACTGAACTTTCTTCTGGATTTTCTAATTTTTGAGCCATAAGATCAAGCCCGATTGCTACCTCTTTGATTGGTTGTAATAAACCAGCTGCGAACATTGTTAATAATGCTTCTCTAGATGGAATTGTTGCGATAACTTGGATATTTTCGTTATCCATGTATTCTCCGTCAACTACACCAACTTTTAGTTCTAATGCATCGTTTTCTTTAGCAAAATCGTAAACGATTTTAGCTGCAGACACGCTATCTTCATTACTAAAAGCAACGGCGTTTGGTCCAACTAGTGTTTCAGCTAAGTCATCGAAACCAAGTTCTTGAGCAGCTCTTTTAGTAATATTATTTTTGATTACTGCCATTTCACAGTTGCTCTCTAGTAATTCAACACGTAATTTAGTAACTTGTTCAACTGTTAAACCACTGTAGTTTATGATTACGAAGCTTTTTGAAGCTTGCATTCTTTCAACTAAAGCAGCGACTTCTTGTTTTTTTCCTTCGATTGCTTTTACTGACACCTAATTCACCTCCATGAATGTTGTCTGTTGGAATAATCCAACGGTTTATAAATAAAAACCTCTTATGTCGTGGACAAAAGAGGTATATAGTTCATATATTCTTTTGATCTCGTCAGGATATTAAGCTTATTTTGCACCTAAGTCTTAGACATAAAGTTTCTATTTGTTTGTTAATTTTTATGAGTTTAGAATGAATCGATATCGATTTTAATTCCAGGCCCCATAGTTGTTGCGATTGACACATTTTCGATGTAAGTACCTTTTACAGTCGATGGTCTTAATTTGGCAATTGTTTCAAACATAACTTGTAAGTTTTCTAATAACTTTTCGTTAGAGAATGATTTTTTACCAATAGCAACGTGGATGTTTCCAACTTTATCTACACGGTATTCTACTTTACCAGCTTTGATTTCGTTGATTGCTTTTGTTACATCCATAGTAACTGTACCTGTTTTAGGGTTAGGCATTAAACCTTTTGGTCCTAAAGTACGTCCTAAGCGTCCAACTTTACTCATCATATCTGGAGTAGCTACAACTGTATCAAAGTCTAACCATCCTTGTAAGATTTTTTGTACATACTCATCATCACCGATGTAGTCTGCACCTGCAGCTTCTGCTTCCTTTGCTTTATCTCCTTGAGCAAATACTAAAACTCTTTTCGTTTTACCTGTACCATGTGGTAGTACAACAGCTCCACGTAAGTTTTGCTCTGCTTTTCTAGGATCTAAGTTAAGGCGAATCGCGAATTCTACTGAAGCATCAAAGTTTTCAAATGATACTTTTCTTAGTAAATCTATCGCTTCACTAGCTGAATACAATTTTTGTTCAACTTGAGCAGCAGCAGCTAAGAATTTTTTACCTTTTTTAGCCATTATTTTTTCCTCCTAAATGTGGTCTAACGGAATCTCCTCCCACAGTTAGCTGTTTATTTACAACTAAATGCTTTAGTCTTCTATTGTGATTCCCATGTTTCTTGCAGATCCTGCAATAATGTTCATTGCCGCTTCAACGTCATTTGCGTTTAAGTCAGGCATTTTTGTTTCTGCAATTTCTCTTAATTGCGCGTTTGTTATTGAACCTACTTTTTCAGTAAGTGGGTTCCCTGCTCCTTTTTGGATCCCAGCTGCTTTTTTCAATAAATCGCTTGCTGGTGGAGTTTTGGTAACAAATGTAAAACTTCTGTCATCATAAACAGTGATTACAACTGGAATAACGCTTCCCATTTTATCTTTGGTTGCATCGTTGAATTTTACACAAAATTCTTGGATGTTTACACCCGCTTGTCCTAATGCTGGACCTACTGGTGGAGCTGGGTTTGCTTTTCCTGCTGGAATTTGTAGTTTTACGATAGTCTTAATTTCTTTAGCCACGAAAGACACCTCCTCTTTGGTCGTGATGTGGTCGCTGGATTATTTATAATCCTTCCACTCAAAAAATAGCATGGCATACGCTATGCCACGCTATTATATTATATATCAATATATATGTCAAGATTTTTTCTATAGCTTTTCGATATCTTCAAATGATAATTCGACAGGTGTTTGACGTCCGAACATATCAACTAGTACCGTAATTTCTTGTTTCTCTTGATCAATTGAATCTACTGTACCAATTTGATCTCTAAATGCTCCACCGATAACTTTAACTTTTTCACCGACTTCAACATTAAGTTTTGGAACTTCCATAAGTCCACACTTCTTAAGGATAGGATTGATTTCATCAGGTGGCAGTGGTACTGGTTTTGTACCTCCTCCACTCGATCCTAAGAATCCAGTAACTCCTGGTGTATTACGAACGATAAACCATGAATCATCGTTAACAACCATTTCTACGAAAACATAACCTGGGAAAATTTTAACAAGTTTTTCCTTAATTGTTCCATCAGCTTTTCTTTCTTGATGAATTTCTTCAGGAATCATTACTTGGTAAATAAAGTCTTCCATTTGCATCGATTCAATACGACGCTCTAAGTTAATTTTTACTGAATTTTCATAACCAGAGTACGTTTGGACAATATACCATCTTCTTTCGTTAGTCATTTTACTGTCCTAACTCATTAATCCATTCAAAGAATGGTCTTAATCCTAAGTCGATTAAAACAAAGAATACTGCTACAAAAATGATAAATCCAAATACTCTTGCAGAATGGTTTAAAATTGTTTTTCTTTTTGGCCAAGATACTTTTCTCATTTCAGCGAAACTTGGTACAAAGAATGGCCAAACTGACATTAAAAATGCCACTGCACCAACAACAATAATGAAAATTGAGAATGTTGTTACTTTCCAAGGTTGATTGAAAATCCACCAACTTGTTAATCTAATTGTTAATTTGTCACCTTCAACTAAATACACACCTAAAATTAATACCAATACTCCTAAAACACCTAGTAATATACGTTCAAACGGGTATTCAGTTTTTAAGATTTCTAAAATACGGTTAGGTTTTTGCTCTTGTAGTTCTTTTTTTGCCATAGTTAATCTCTCCTACTTACTTTCTTTGTGTAATGTGTGTTTTCCACAACGCTTACAATGCTTTTTAACTTGTAATCTTTCTTTTTTATCCTTATTCTTATATGTCGAATAGTTTCTACTTAAACATTCTTCACATATTAAGATAATTTTTTGTCTCATATTATCAACTCTCTTGCAAATATATAATTTAGCAAAAAAATATTTCTTTGTCAAGTTAGTTGTCAAAATGTGCTCTTATTTTTGACTTACTTCGATGCAAGATATTGTATATTTGCTTATTCTTCAAACTTGTCTGACCTGAAATATAGTTAATGCTATAATTTTTTAACTCTCTTAAAGTATATACTAAATACTCTTCTTTCGTAAGAACTTTTTCAATTTCTTTCTTATATAACTCGAAATAAACAGAATTCTCTCCATTATTATGATTGTGTTCAAATATATATAACTCATTCGCAGAGAAAATCTCGGATCTTCTCCGTTTTTTAGTTACAATCGTCATTAGTTTTCGTTCAAAGTTCATTTCAAAATACCTAGTAAATGTTTTCTCATACTTATCATCATACGCAAGTATTGACTTGTAGAGCATCATCAATCCTTCTTGAAAGATATCCTCGTACTCATATACTAAGTTGAACTTATATATTTTTTTAGAAATTAGTGATTGGTATTTCTTGAACATAAGTTGTAAAGCCTCTTCATTACCTTCTCTAATTTGGTATAAAACTTCAAAATCATTATGTCCTTCAAAAACCATTATTCACCTCTTCTTCTAAACACCTCATATATAACTAATGCAGCGCTAACGCTAGCGTTCAGACTATTTACATGTCCAATCATAGGGATTTTTACAGTGTAGTCGCAATTTTCTTTAACTAAGCGACTCATACCTTTCCCTTCACTTCCAATAACGATACATAAGTCTGTATCGATATTCATATCATTTATCGTTTGATTCGTATCTGCGTCAGTACCAACAACCCAGAACCCATTTTTCTTAAGTTTCTTAATTGTTTGATTAAGATTTGTAACACCAATTACATCTACATGTTCAATAGCTCCGGTAGACACTTTTGCAACTGTGTTATTTAACTGAACACTTCTATTCTTTGGAAGGATTATTCCATCTACTCCAAATGCATCACTACTACGCAAAATAGCCCCTAAATTATGGGGATCTTCAAGTGAATCCAACATAATGAATAGCTTATTCTGTTTTGGTTTCTCTAATGCATTTTCTAAACTAATGGTCTCATAATCAGCAACTTTGGCCCCAATCCCTTGATTGTTTGATGGTAGTAAATCATTTAGTTTTTTCTTGTCCATCTCAATGACTTTTACTCCCTCTTTTTGCGCCTTTGCACAAACACCATAGCAAGACCCTTCTAAGACGTATAATTCATATACTTTCCTATTTGATTTTAGTGCTTCATATACGGTATTTTTACCAGTTATTATTGTTGCCAATATAATCACTTCCTTTTGTATAAACATTGTACCATATTACCATTTATTTGCATATTGAGAAATAAAGGTTTTTACACAACAAAAAAAGATCAAATACTGATCTTTTCTTCTCTAGAATAACGCATTGTATATCAGGTAGGTAAACAGTCCAATCAATGTGCTAAGTGTGGTCCCCCAAATTAAGTCAACTATTGTTACTGTCAAAGGCCAATCTCTTAATGTTGCTAAATTTGTTAAATCATATGTAGCGTATGTCATAAATCCAAACAATGCTCCACTAAGTAATAGTTTTGATATACTTTGTGCTTCGATTGCTGGGTTTATTACAAAGTAGACTACTCCAACAATAAATACTAAATAAAAGATTAACGCTGCTATTAAATTTGGTCTTTCACTCATAAGATGACCGATTTGTGCCTTATAGAATTTAGGGGCAACGAGTCCGAGCCATATTGCGTCAATTGCTAGAAAAATTATAAATGCGATAATGTACATTTTTAAGAAATTCATAATATCCTCCTATATTTTCTTCCCACTATCTGTAACCATAATTAACTCTTTTGGATAAGGTTCAAATACTGTTTGGTCTAATAGATACTTATCATCAAATCGTATAACCCAACTCTTTAAGACTGTAAAGACATTTGAGTAGGGGATTCTATTATTTAAATACTGATCTAACACGTCAAAATAATACTCTTTTTCTAATGTGGATAACATTTTTTTAAAGTACCCATATATGTGTGTCATTACATTCACTCTCTTTTTCAGTGAAGTATTCGATTGCATAAGTGTACTCAACTCCTCATAGTAAGTACTAAAAACAGTTTCTACCGACTGCCTTTCATGGTTTGCTACAATGGCACCCATTTTTTTGAGAATTGTTTGATTATATGCCATAAATAGATATTTATTTCTACTATGAAAGGCGATAAGAGATTTCATATTGAGTTCAATTTTTTTGAAGGAAGCCAATGTGAATAACGCAGTATAAAACTGGTCTCTAATTTTATAGTTTGATAATCGTCTTTCTGTTTCTAAAGGGAACTTACTAAAATGTTCTTTAATCTCTTTAGCAAAGAGACCATCGTTCTTCGCTGATGCAACATTTGCTTTCCCAATATCATGATACAGTTTCACATTATTAATTCCACATGTGGGTGATTTTGCTTTTAGAATAAACCCATCAACATTTTTATTTTTCAGATTTGAAACATATTTTTTTGTGAATGAGGTCATCTTATCTGTATAATCATCACCTTTATTTGTACTTAGTAATTTTATGTCTTCACCCTTGCGTTTCACTAAACGCACAGCGTCTCTTGGTGATCCCATCCCGATTGCTAATTCAGGACATACTTTTATTACATCTACAAAATCTAATAGTCTTCTAACATAGTTGTCTTTAATCATTTCTCCGTCATATCTACAAGACTCAAACTCAATGCAAGCACTTAAAAAAATCGTCGGTTTTACAAAATTACTTGTCATACAATCGCACCTCCTCTTCAATACGTTTTACATACTGATTTATGTCAAATTTTCTCTCTAATCCATTCGAGTTCATATATCTTATTTTTCCAAATATTTTTCGTTCTTTCCAAGCACGGTCATGCTTCCCAAAACACCATGCAATGCCTGTGTATCCATTTGGAGTATTTCCATCAATAAAGTAGTAATTATTCAAATATATTGCAGTTTTATATGCCTCTTCATATGTTGAAGACCATTCAATAATCTTCTTACACCAATACATTCTCATATAACCATGCATAACCCCTTTATACACCATTTCTTTCATAGCCGTATTGAAATACTCATCATGGGTATTAAATGTGATGTAATCATCGATTGTATACAAAACATCACGATGATCTTTTTGATGTTTTTTCATTGTAATTTGCGCCCACTCATAAGTCATTTCAGAAAAGGTATTATACCCTTGATTGTAGAATACAAAATTGTAAGATAGCTCTCTTCGAATAATTAACTCTTCAATAAATGAATCTGTATTGCTAGATTGATTTTTAAGGAGCTCCTGATAAATCGTTAATGGTGTAATAAACCCATACTTTAGATATCCGCTTAACTCCGAGGTATATGAATATGATGGATCATTTTTAAGATGATACTTATCAAGTTTTTTTGTTATAAACGCTCTAAGTTTTTCTTGTGCTTGTATTTCACCAAAAAACATATCATTCTTAATTAAAACTTCATCAATATAATCTGGAATCCTATCATGGATTTTTTTTCTAATGGTTCTTGCATTATACTCTTCTTTGTTTGAGGTTTCTGTGACAGGAACAAGTGTATTTGTCTCAACTAGTTCAAGAGAACTATTTGTTTTTTTACAAACTTGTAGAACTGATTCATACAGTATTCTTTCTTCTTTTAAGTAATACATATCCATTACAATATGATCACTATGTCCTGTGAGTATTTGTTCTAAGTCATTACGATTTATCAATCTAGTTCTACATCCCAAAGATTTGAGGATCTCTTCTGAGTTCTTAATACCTTCTTGAAAAAAACCAATTGTTCGGGGGTGTTCATCTATCGGTTCTACAATAAGAACCAAACAAGATTTCTTATATGATAATGCGTAAGCTAAAGAATGATTATTCCTTATCCGATATGCGTTATGCATAATATACAGTACTGTTTTAATTTCTTGACTAGAATCATTAACTTTTATAATTCGGTTTTTGTTCATTTATTTTAGTTTAAATGGAAAGAATTTAGGTGTGTCTTTTGCATATTTTTCCCACTCTGTTTTCTCTTTCATTTTCTCCTCTAATAAAGGAGTACTTATAAAGTATAAAACAACACTAATTGTAAGGGGTGAAACGATATAAAATACTGGAACATTGTTTAATAATCCAAAGATGAAAATTCCCCACCACATAAATGCTTCACCAAAATAATTAGGATGTCTGGTTTGTGCCCATAATCCAGTTGTTAATAGTGTTCCTTTTGTTTTTGGATTCTTAATATGATTCTTTAGTTCTAAGTCGCCTCTAACTTGATAATAATATCCAATAATCCAAATTACTACACCAATAAAAGAGCTTAATTGCAACTCAACACTGTTTGCATTTAGATAGTAACTCACACTTCCAACTAAGAACTGGAGGATTCCTTGAAGCATAAACACTTGTAAAAATGCTCTAGGAATTACCCATTTTCCCCAGGCTTTTCGCCAGTTCGCATACCTAAAATCTTCTGTTTCAAAGATGTTGCGCTTAAGGATATGATAAAACAGTCTTAATCCCCATAGTGAAACCATAGTATTTACAATGATACTTGTTATAGTGTAGTTTCCATTGATAAAGAATAAAATCCATGAAGTTAAGACAAAACCAAATCCCCAACCAATATCTACAATACTATTATTTTTAATAATGGTTCCTACAATAAAAAATACTGTAAAATAACCTAATGTTATATATAAAGCTACTAACATATACTCACCTCTATTTCTTTAAATACCCAATAGCAACACTACCCACTCCACTATGAATTGCGGTAGCTGAAGATATTTCTGTTATATATTCAGGTTCTTTTCCAATAATTGATGTAAAAAGATCCTTATACTCATTTGCTAATTGTTCATTAAGACAATGAACAATACTATATTTATCAATCCCGTATTTCTTTAGATCACTTTCTACTAACTTTGTTATTTTTTTAGTTATTCCTTTTTTAGTCAATGCCATCCCGAACGCAGTTCCTTTTCCCTTCGTTAGTGACATTATTGGACGAATTCCTAATAACATCCCTATTTTACCAATAACTTTCGGCACTCTACCGCTCATCATTGCGTACTTAAATGTATCAAGACATACTAATATTTGTGTTTTAGTTGCATCTTTTTCAATTAAGTTGAGAATTTCTTCAGTCTCAACATCTAGATCGATTAATTCTGTCATCCTTTGAACAATCAACCCCTGTGTCGCGCTATTGTTCTTTGAGTCTATCACATAGATTTTTTTACCTTTTCGAGACAACTTATCCGCTTCATTTTTAATAACATTATGCGTACCACTTAGTTCTTTTGAAACTGTTACAACAAATATTTCATCAAACTGAAGGAGCAACTTACTAAACAAGTCATTAATATACTTAATTGAAGGTGTTGCAGTTTTTGGATACTCTAAGTATTTACTAACATCTTGAAATAAGATTTTGTTATTGATTGATAATTTATCTAAGTAAGGTACTTGATCAATTTCTAGATTAATTGGAATGACAACCACCGAATTCTTTTCTAAGAAATCTCTTGAAATATCCGCGATACTATCGGTTACAAGAACTCTTTTTTTAGATGAGTTTTTGATTTTCATTTCTAACTTCATGTCATCAATCTTTTGGCGTTCAATGGTACCATGTGCTTTAAGTACTTGGAAGAACTCATCAGGAGTATTTGTATGAATATGAACTCTAAAGCGTTTCTTACCTTGTGCGATTATCAGAGAATCACCATATGGTTCAATGTCGTGTCTCAGTTTATCGAAGTTGAGATTATCATAAGAAACAAGTCCTTCTGTACAATATTGATAAAGGACTTCTCCTTCAAAATGATGGTGATCTTCAAATGTTACTTCTTCGTATTCAGAGACATCAATCTCTATATTATTGAAGTATTTTGTAGCTCCTTCTATAAACAAGACAAATCCTAAAGCACCACTATCAACAACGTCATTTTCAGTTAAGATATTCAACATTTTTTTAGTATTGCTTAGTACTTTTTTCATCGCTTCATATGTTACTGAGAAGACATCTCTAATTCTTTGTTTACTTGAGATTGCACCCTTCAAAGAATGTCCCCACTCTCTAATTATTGTAATCATTGTACCTTCTACAGGATTACTTAATGAAGCGAGTGTATACTCATAACTTTGTTGTACTAGTTCTGCGAACTCTAAGATATTAATTTTTTCTTTTGGTTTGTGTGCTTTTTGCATTCCATTGACAAATTGTGCAAAAATCACACCACTATTCCCTCTTGCCCCAATCAGTGCAGAATCACTGATTGAGTCTAGAGTTTTTGTGAATGAATCATATTTTTTAGATTCGGTAACAATTGTCTTTAATGTTTGTAATAGATTATTCCCTGTATCCCCATCTGGTACAGGAAATACATTGATGTCATTTAAGTGTTGACGTTCTTTCATCACAAAATATGTTGCGTAATTGAACATCTCATATAAGTCATTTCCATTAATGTATTCCATATAATCACCCTTTTCACTTTTTTAGATCAACCAATTTCATTATATCATCATTATCAACTAGGTTGTAAAGCGCCAACAAGAACTAACCAAGCTAAGACACTTTTTGCTACTAAACTTAGAACGATATAACCACGTTCTCCATATAGATAATCCACCCATTTTCCCTTTTTCAAATATTGTAAAACCATGTTGATTGGGAAGGTATTAAAGAATACAAAATATGATGCTACTATCGCCCATACAAACCATGGAGTTTGTGCTGTAGCTTCTGCTGATGATCCTGTCATATAGAGTATAATTGCAATCCATGGAGCTAATCCTGCGATTGTACCCCAAATAAATGGTCCCCAGTTCACTTTTTCTTTGTTCGAGTTCAACTGTTCCATGAGTAAGCCAAATAAGTTCATAGAAGCATTTACGACGAATATAAGCACAAGTGATGCAATGTCCCAAACACCAAATAAATATGATATTAAGACAATCATCACAGAACTACTTAGTGCATATTCAAACCAACGTAATCGGTTAATACCGTTCTGTAAATCTCTGTTATACATTGCATTAATACTTTTTGGTAATGATATTAAAGCATGTGCTAATGCACTAATTAGTAAGAATGATGCTACGAGGACAAAGAATGGTAATGTGAATATAGCTTCTCTTGCAAATGCTAAATATCCACTATCAGGTCCTGTCTCAACAAACGTTAGGTAATGTTGATATATTTGTAATTTAAAATCTCCTAATTGTGTCAATGTTAAACCTAATATAATCATAGTAATCCCTTGGATTAAATGTAGTCCGCCCATAATGATGTTAAATCTTTTTAAACTTTGAAATGTAACTTCTTTTTTCATTTGTAATCTCCTTTTCTTTTTCATTTGATATCTATTCATTAATAGATTCGTAAAAGTTTTATATATTTAGACTGATGTTGCTAATAAGTTTCCCTATATAACCTCATTCATTTATCAGAAAATGTTTTATATCTTTAATACTTTTTAACAGGTATACATTATTAGAAGTCCAAGACTCATTGTGTTTTTTGACACCTTGTCCTCCAACACATATTTTGATTCTTTCCTTGAACTTACTATTAACCAAGTCTATCAATTGATTCAAACTGTTCATATGTTCTTCCAAAGTAATAGATATAAAAATGTAATTCGGACGTTTTTCCTTAATTGCCTGTTCAATGCTTCTAATAGGTAAGTTACCTCCAAGATAGATTGGTTCAACACCTTCAAGTTCTAATATAGAGTTCACCATTTCAATTCCCAAGGAATGCTTTTCCGAACCGGCGATAAGTGAAATTGCTTTTTTTCCTTTAATTGTTTTCTTAATATTAAAGTCAACAATATGAAGTACCTTCCTTACAATATTAGTGGCATAATGTTCGTCTGCTTCTGAAATCTGACCATTTTCCCACAAATCTCCAATCCTATACATCACCGTTTTTAGTACTGAGTCAAGTAACTGAGTGACATCATAGTTTGGAAATACATTTGTTTCAAACAACTCAAGGAAAGATTTCTCATCTTTTTCAAGTAGGTGTTTTATCAATAATTCTATTAGTGTTTTTTTTGAGATTTGCTCTCCTAAATTATTCCTTACAGTAATAGTAGGAAGTCCAACAAGTTTATCTATTGAAACATTGAATAGTTGTGATAAAGTCATAAGTGTTTCAATAGAAGGTTGTCTAGTTCCAGCTTCATAATGAGCTACAGACGTTTGAGAGACCCCAAGTAAACCTGCTAAATCTTTCTGATTATATTGAAACTCTTTTCTTAAGGACTTAATATTTTTTCCTAAGTTTGACATTGAATCACCTCCTATAATTACATTTAAGCATATTTTTAAAAGCCATTCCATAAATATGCTCTTTAGTAATATTATAAATAAGTTATCCTTACAGGATAAAAAAAGGAGACTATTTTCAGATAGTTTCCTTTTTTATTTGTTAATTAGTTCTTTATACACTTTAAAAGCACTTGGAATTGAAATTGTATTATTGATTTCCTCTTTAGAAGCATATATATATGAATCAATTTTTTCACTCAAAAGAGCTTTATATGCGATCATATTCCAAGACAAATGGGAAAACTTATGTTTACTGTTCTCTAACCTTTTTATATCTAAAGAGTTTTCTTTAAATAATTCTTGAACTTGCGATTCATCAAGATGACCTTCTAGTAATGGGAACTGATACATTGATTGAAGCAATCCAGTATCAGGTCTTTTTTCAATAGCATATTTATCACCATAAGTGAGCAAGAGTACTGTTTTGTTGTATACAGGAGTTTTCTTCTTCGTATTCTTAATCGGTATTTTACTAGTTTTACCTAGTCGAAATGCTTCACAATTTTCATTCAAAGGACAGAGAACACATTTAGGTTGTCCATTAGGTAGACATATAGTAGCTCCTATTTCCATTAGTCCTTGATTAAAGTCGCCAATTCTAGAATGAGGGAGGAGTGTCTCAACTTTATCTTTTATATCATTTTTGACAGAGATGTCTTTAATTGATTCTTCAATTTTGTATAACCGAGCAAATATACGAAGTACATTTCCATCAACTGCAGCATTTCTTTTATTGAATGCAATAGAGGATATTGCCCCCGAAGTATATGGTCCTATTCCTAAGAGTGTCTCTAACTCTTTTCTATCTTGTGGTAGCTCACCATTAAAATCTGATATAATCTGATTTGCTGCTTTTTTTAGATTTCGTACTCGACTATAATACCCTAACCCTTCCCATAACTTATACAACAGATCCTCACTAGCTTTTGCTAGTGCGTTTATGTTTGGTAAAGTTTTAATGAATCTATTATAGAAGGGTATCACCGTTTCGACTCTTGTTTGCTGGAGCATAATTTCTGAAATCCATATATGATATGGATCACGGCTTTCTCTCCATGGTAGTACTCTTTGGTTAGAGTCATACCAAGATAGAACGTTCATTTGAAATTGAATTATATCTTTGCTTAGATGTTTCATAAAACACCTCCTATTTATTGGGTATAAAAAAAGATGAAACAAATAACTACAAGTTATCTATTAACATCTTACTATTACATTATGGTTTCATCTTCTTTTTTGCATTCTTTTTTCTTGCATACGCTGTTTCTGTTTTTCTCTTCTTATAGTAAACCGATTCACTTTTTCTGCTTGAATATACTGATTGAATCGAGTGATGGATAAGGTTCCCTCTTCAATAGCGTCTAAGACAGCACAATCTGTTTCAGTTGTATGAGTGCAATCTCTAAATTTGCACAGTTTTGACAACTCAAAAATGTCATCGAAATGAGTATCAATTTCATCTGTAAAATAAGTTCTTGGAAGTCGAATTCCAGGAGTATCTATTATAGACCCTCCATGAGGTAAATGAATAAGTTCTCTATGGACGGTTGTATGTCGCCCTTGAGAATCACTTACTCGCACATCATTCGTTTCCATATAATCATATCCTAATAATGTATTTACTAACGTTGATTTCCCAACACCACTACTACCTAAAAACACACAAGTCTTATCTTCAACCACTTCACTTAAAACAGTAATATCTTTATCGTTATACGCACTGACTACTATGATGTCTAAATCTGTTGATATACGTACTTGGTCAGTCTTCTTTTCCACGTTTGTTCCAACATCACTCTTAGTTAACAGAATAACGGAATGATATTCTGTTGAATAAGACATGGCGATAAAGTTATTCAACTTTTTAATATTAAAGTCATGGTCGAGAGCCATACAGATAAATAAGATATCTATGTTTGATGCTACAATTTGAGCATCATGTGTTTTTGATACTGCCATTCTTTTAACGACACTGTATCTTTCTTCAATTCGTTCAATGATCCCTTCTTGTGGATTTGTTTTTCGAAAGAAAACAAAATCTCCAACAACTGGGTAATCACTTTTATTATAAGCAGTATATTTGAATCTACCACTTAACTCACAAGAGTATTTCTCCTCATCTATTTCCACTATGTATTTACTATAATGAGATAATATTACGCGTCCTTTAATTAAATCTGTCAATGTATTCTCCTTTTTATTTTGTCTCGTTTCTGATTAATCGAAGATACATCAAGCAAAGAAAAAGGACCTACACATAGGTCCTTAAATTTATTATTAGACTTATTTAGTGCAGTGATGTATCTTCAATTGTACAATAGCCATTTTCTCATTCATAATACATCACCTCTACTTTCTTTTACTCTAGTTAGATAATAAACCATCTTACTATCTTTGTCAACTACTCAGGATAAATGACCTTTTCGTTGTTTGATCCTTTTAACACAATCGAAGTAATTTCCTCGTCTAATTCAATCGTTATTGTATAACTTCCCTCAGGACTTGAGTTCAGTGGATTCAGAACAAACTTAACACCCAAATATAACGTTCCATCTTCAATATGATATTTAAAATCACTGTATGTATCTGCACTTGAAAATGTCGTCACATAAATTTCTACTTCATCTTCAGTAACTTCATTAATTGTGTATCCATAATTATCCGGGTCTTCACATGTTAGATACTTTACTGTACTGTTTGTATTAAGTACAATAATTCCTACGGCGATAATCCCTACTACAATATAAAATAGACTTTTACGCATTTTCAAATCCATCAATAATCATGATAAATAACTCATTCATTCTTTCAACATCTTTTTTTAGATGTAAATACCCCATCAAAGCTTCAAATCCAGTCGCTTTCTTATATGATGCTAGACTTGCGTTTCTGGCTTTACGTTCTGTTTTTGAGTTTCTACCTCTTTTAAAGATTCCTATTTCCACTTCTGACAAAGAGCCTTCAATGAAGTGAAATGCTTTTTCCTGTCCTTCAGCACTCGTAAACTTTATTGCCTCTTTATGGAGATTATCCACTTTGGTAAGACCCTTTTTCAACAAGTATTCTCTTACCATGATTTCATATGAAGCATCACCTATATAGGCAAGTGTTAATCCATTATATTCCATTAGATTATCCCCTTCTCCTGTAGGATATTACGGTACTTATCTGCAGAGTCAAAGTCTTTTTCCTTACGAGCTTTTTCCCACAATAAATAGATTTCTTTATCTTCTGTTTCCAGTGCTTTTACGTTTGGTTCTAATCCAAAGACCTCGAAGAAATCGTTAAATAGTTTAAGGGCACTTAGCAATACATCTAACTCTGTTTTAGTACGTAAGAACTGATTACTTACCTTCACTAATTTCTGCATTGCAGTAATTGCGTTTGGAGTGTTAAAATCGTTACTCATAGCATCTAAAAACTCTTTATAAATTTCCAGTAAATCAGGATGGATTTTTGCGTTTCCATATAAGTTATCACTTAAATCAAGCTTTAAAAATAACGCTTTGTATACACGAATTATTTTATCCCATTCCTTTGAATATGAGTTTAACACTTCATCTGTGTAGTTAATTGGAGAACGATAATGAGTTGACAAAGTAAACATTCTAAATGCATTTGGATCTATTGTAAGATCTTTCACAAGAACTGTTTTTCCTTCAGATTTACTCATTTTAGCATTACCAATATTTAACAATCCATTATGCATCCAATACCTAGCAATAGAATGATTATGTAATGCTTTAGCTTGTGCTATTTCATTTTCATGATGTGGAAACAATAACCCTGTTCCTCCACCATGAATATCAATTTCTTCTCCGAAAATATCATCAATCATTGCGACACATTCGGTATGCCACCCTGGACGACCTTCACCAAATGGTGCTTGGAATTTTATTCCAACTTGAGTATCCTTCCAAAGAGTAAAATCAAGTGGGTTTTCTTTTTTGTTGTTTACATCAATTCTAGCACCACTTATTAAATCCTCTACATTACGATTACTTAACATACCGTATTCTTTGATTTTACTAACTCTAAAATACACATCACCTTCAACTTGGTATGCGTAATCTTTATCTATTAACTCCTGAATAAAATCAACAATCTTATCCATGTATTCTGTTACTCTTGGTTGAATATAATTAGTACTTGAGTTCACTTTTTCCACATCGCTTAAAAACGCAGAAATATACTTATCAGTAACCTCTTTTTCACTAACACCAAGTTCTAAGGCACGATTTATAATCTTATCATCAACATCAGTGAAGTTTGACGCAAATTTTACTTCATAATCTAAATGTTCAAAAAATCTTCTAACTGTATCAAAGAAAATAACTGGACGAGCATTCCCGATATGAATATAACCGTATACTGTAGGTCCACAGACATAGATGTTTACTTTCCCTTTATGTCTTGGGATAAACTCTTCTAGTTTATTTGTGTATGAATTAAATATCTTCATATCTCTCACCTTCTTCTTTCTATTATTAAATGCATTTATATCATAACATATTATATATTATATTGGATTAAAAAAAAAGCAAATTAAAAGCAGGAGAAAATCTCCTGCATTGTTAATTCAAATTATAGTTTTACAACGTTAGCTGCTTGAGGACCTCTGTCTCCCTCAACTACTTCGAATTCAACTTTTTGACCTTCTTCTAAACTCTTGAAACCATCACCTGTGATAGCTGTAAAGTGTACAAAAATGTCAAGTCCTTCTTCTGAAGTAACAAACCCACAACCTTTTTCTGAATTAAACCATTTAACTGTTCCTGTCATTAATGAAATCTCCTTTAAAATATATATTTTCTACTAGCATTATAACGCAGTTAAAATGTAAATGCAATGTTATTTGTCGTTTTTTGATTGAAGATAATCGGCTAATAGTCCCATTACTCTATCTTTTCCAAGCATATGTATAAGGTCTGGAAGTTCAGGTCCTTCGGTATTTTTTGTTAATGCTATCATGATTGGATTTATTAAATCAAGTCCTTTTACATCGTACTTTTTAGAAAACTCTTGGATCAAAATTACGACTTCCTCTTGATTAAAACTATCGTATTTATCAAGATGCCATCTGAACAATTTAATCGTTCTTAAATGCATTGGATCACTACCATACTTCTGAATGATATTTAGATTGCTTTGATACTTTAAATCTTCTACCCCATTGCTTAACAAATCGTCTATACGACCCATTTCTAACTCCTGATAAATACTTAAATCCTCAATAGAAAACAATTTATTTTCAATATGACAAAGGTCCATACATCCCGTATACTCTATTTGATTCCCTCGTTTTTCTAACTCCTCTAACACTGCATCTAAATCTCTACTTCTACAATGTTTATTTCCACATGCAATAAATTTCATTTTATCACCACCTACCTTTATTATATGTAATCCTCTTAAATATCAAAGCAATAAGACTGTGAAAATCACAGTCTAATAGTACCTCATTATTCCTAAACCATAAGAAATCACATTTGATATTACCGCATAAAGTAATAATCTCTTTGTTGAATAATGTGATTTTAACCTCCACTTAAGGTATAGATACTCTACAATTATTACAATCACTTCATATATGAGTAATTGCATTGTATAGTTTCCATAAGTTCTATTAAAGAACACAGCAAAATAACCATACATCACCAATTGAGTTACTAGGTTAATAGCAAATATATTCAATAGTGCTTTTTTTGATTTTAATTTAAATACAAGTGCAACTACTAGTTCTATAATGATAGAGTATATCACTAAACCAAGTACAAGTATCACAGTGAGAAGTAAATATGGATTTGTCCTTGGTTCAAGGTATGAATGCAAGGTATTTGTTTCAGTTTCCAAATACAATAAAGAGTCCCTAGACTGATAAAACAGGACAGTTGGAACTATGACTTCATCACTCATAAACAACGTGTTTCCTTCATCATCAAAATATACAACTTTGATAACCTTAACTTCATCTACAAGTGTATTATCCCCAAACTTCATTCCACATACATAATCTGCAGGCCCCCAACTTTCCTCATCAATATACTGTCCGCTGAAACTTGCCCAACCTGATGGAATCGATTGGAGATAGTCAATATTTTCATAGAAAGGATACTCTTCTTTATATCTACTATTTATCTCCGTTATATTGTCCTCCCCGATATCCTCAATTTTGACTAAAATATCAAGGTTGCCTTCAAATGTTTCTCCATTTACTTCATCATATTCACAGATATCAATCTCAACAGTAATACCTATCACTGGGGGTCCGCTGTTTGCGGATACTTTGGTTGATCCGAGGGATACTATAATCGATAGTATCGTAAGTGCATAGACTACTTTCTTCATTTTTTCACCCGATTAATCCTTTCCATAATAGTTCCAAGATTACCCATCCAATAAGCAAAAAGATTACTGGAGGCAACTCAATTATCATTATCCTCTTCAAAGTCAGGATATCACCATGTAAAGCATTAGTTACCTGTTTGAAATAAAACACAATTGCTATATACAAGAAACCATATAACACTAACCCTAATGAGTTAAACTGAAATCCAAATCCAAGTAAAAAAGCTAAAAACAGATACAGTAAAGTAAAACCAAATATATACGCCTTATACTGCTTTCTTTCATCTCCAATATAGTACTTTAGTATCATATTTTGAGATACTGTAAACAACGAAACAACAAAGATACCACCCAATACAACTCCACCTAGCACAAGTCCAATCAATTCAAGCATTGTAGCTCGTCTCTCTGATTCAATCGTCATTACTTTAGTTTCAAAATCAAACTGATACCAACTGTATGTCTTATACCCATTCGAATATCCAACGTCTTGTGAGTTATGTAGTTCGTTATAATATACCGTTCCTTCTTCATCATATAAAACCACATAATAAGTAGTCTCGTAGAAAAAATCACCATCAACTAATAAAGTATTCTCGAAACGTTCCATATAGAATTCGAACCCAATATCAAAATCATATGCAGTTATGGAATAATAATCTCCATTTTTAAACGAATATCCATTATTCACTTCAGAATATTCATTTCTAAGTTCAGGTTCATCAATATCCAACGACATCATAAGAAGATCTATATGCAGATCATCAAAATCAACCAGACCTTCACTGTTCACGAAAACTACTTCTACACTCTGTCTGGGTGGTGTATATGCATCTACTGAACTGGATGTAAAACATAGTAAGATCAGTGTCACCATTATCATTCTCTTCATTATTATCCCACCTTATCTCTTAATCATATTATAACATTAGAGATAGCATCTTATTTGACAAAATTGTGACAAACAAAAAGACTGTGAATTTCACAGTCTTATTTAATATTACTATTCAGTCTTTCGATTACTGCTTCTTTACCCAATAACGCTAATACTTGAGGTAAATCAGGTCCATGCATTGAAGCGGTAGTCGCGATTCGTAAAGGCATAAACAACATTTTACCTTTTGCTCCACTGTTTTTACCCGCTTGCTTAATCAATGGTTTAATATCTGAAGCGTTGAAAGTCTCTAACTCCGCTAACAAATCTCTGAAAGCAATGAGTGTTTCATTAACACCTTCTTGGTCCAAGAAATCAGAAGCTTCTTGATCTAGTTTGAACTCTGTTTCGAAGAACTCGTCATACAGTTCAATCACTTCTTCTCCAAAAGAAATACGGTCTTTAAATACTCCAAGTAATGAATCAATCCACTCATCACTTTTACCTTCAATAATTCCACTTTCAACAAGATGTGGCATACATACTTCTTTTAGTTCATCCAATGATAGTTTTTTTATGTATTGTGCATTAATCCAATTAAGTTTTTTTATATCAAATGTAGCTGGTGAGTTATTGATACGGTCAATACTAAAGACTTTCTCTAACTCTTCTAAACTAAAGATTTCCTGATTATCCTCAGGACTCCAACCTAATAAAGCTAAGAAGTTTACAACAGCTTCTGGTAAATATCCTTTATTAATAAAGTCCGTGTAATAAGCATCTCCATCACGTTTTGAAAGCTTCTTTCCACCTTCTTTTACAACATGTGGTAAATGGACATAAGTTGGTTCTTCCCAACCAAATGCATTGTATAACAATGTGTATTTAGGTGTTGACGTTAAGTACTCATTCCCTCTTACAACATGTGTTATATTCATTAAATGATCATCAACAACATTTGCGAAGTTATATGTTGGATATTTGTCCGTCTTCAAAAGGATTTGATCTTCAATTTCTTTGTTTTCTATTGTAATTTCTCCATATACCTTACATGTAAATGAAGTAGATCCTATCTCAGGTACATTTTGTCTAATTACATAAGGAAGCCCTGCTTCTTCATTTGCTTTGATTTCTTCCGTTGATAAATGCAAACAATGCTTATCATACTTGGCATGTCCACCTTCACGTAAAGAAGTTAATCTTTCTTCTGTACAGAAACATTTATAAGCTTCTTTTTTATCCACTAAATCATGAGCGTATTTACTATATGATTCCATTCTTTCTGATTGAATATACGGTCCAAATTCTCCACCTTTATCTGGTCCTTCGTCCCATAGTAAACCACATGAATCTAATGTATAGTAGATTGTGTCTACCGCACCTTCAACATAACGTTCTTGGTCGGTATCTTCAATTCTTAACACGAAAGTTCCTTGATCTTTTTTTGCGATTAAATATGTAAAAATTGCACTTCGTAAATTTCCAACATGAATGAACCCAGTTGGTGACGGTGCAAATCTAGTTCTTACTGCCATATATATCATCTCCTTGACTAAAGTATTATATAATAACCCCTCTCAAAATACAAGATTTGTATTAAAAGAGTAATAAGTAAATAAGTCCAAAAATTACTGTTGTATTTATCAATCCTGGTAAGAAATAATCAATTTTCATTAGATTTAGGCTTCCTTTTGGAAAATAGGTATGAATTAGTACATTATCACTTGCAATTAACACGCCTAAGTATGCGAAGATTACAAGTAAAACTTCTAACTCGTCAACGAAGTAATACATTGCTGTAATCATCATACTAACACTTAAAGAAAAGAACAGTATTTTCTTAAAGAACTCCCTCTTTTCTAAGTTATGTCTTTTTAAGTACCATAAATAATATACTCCTGTAGTAATAATATAAGATAATGCAAATGTAATAAGTAGATTCATGATTTTTCTCCTCTTTCAACTTGAATTGCCATTAAGTTTGTTTTTAGTATTAACTTTCTAATTAATTTATTGTACATAAAGGGTATTTTTAAGTATTTGTATATTAGATTTATCCTGAGTTTTAGCAACTGTTTTTTATAACTTCTTCTTGGTCGTTTAGTTCTTAGAGCATAAGCTAAATACAGTGCACTCTTCATCGCATAACTATAACCTTCTGCGCTACTAGGGCTTATGAGACCAGCAGCTTCACCTATTAAGTAAATACCATCTTTTCCTGTTTTTACATCTTTGAGTTTTGTTGGTCTTAGTATAAATGATCCTTCTGTTTTTTCTGGTTTTGATAAATCGTATCCTTTTTCAACCATTTTCTCTTCTAACATACTAAACTTTTCGTGAGGTTTCTCTTTAGAATCTATCGTAGCTCCTAAAACTAAGTAATTGTCTTTTGAGACAGTCCATTGATAGTAATCACTAATGTCCTTATCAAAAATCGCAGTATAGTGATTCACTGGTTTATTTTGCTTATACCACCTTTGAATAGATACATACTTCTTAGTTACATCATTAGGATAAAGTGATTTTCTAAGAACGGAGTTCCCTCCATCTGCCCCTACAATAAGTTTTGCTTCAACAGATTTTAATACATTGTTCTCATAGTATTCAAACTTATATCCTTTGTCAGATTTTATACAATTATTAAATTTAACATTATATAATGTATCCACATTGTCAGGAATCATATTCGTTAAAAATCGATCAAACTTCTCTCTATCGATATTGATGTAGTTACGTTGATAGAATCGTTCTATTTTATTGTCATTATCAATAACTTTTACAGCAAAGATCTGTGGATTCACCAAAACATCATTATCCAAACCTATATCAAACTTAGCAAGCATCCTCTGTGCATCAGGACTTATTAATCCACCGCAAGCCTTCCCTAACTTGGGATTATCTTCCCCCAAATTTCTTTTATCAATAATTAATACCTTTTTATTACTAGGTAACAATCTAGCTAAAGTACTGCCCGCAGGACCCGCTCCTACAATTGCAATATCATACATGAAATTCCCCCTTTAACTATCAAAATTATAACACAAAAGAAAAGAAGCAAGTAAGATTATTTACTTGCCTCTTCTGTTTTACTTGAGTCTTCTGTTAGAGCCTTTATTCCGTTAACTTCATCATTTGTTAGGTAACGCCACTTCCCAAGTTTAATACCATCTATTGTTACATTCATAATGCGCACCCTCATAAGCCTTGTAACATGATACCCTAAAGTAGTACACATTCTTCTTATTTGACGGTTCATTCCCTCTGTAAGGATGATTCGAAAGTGATAGTTGTTAATTTTTTCAACATGACAGGGTTTTGTCATTTTTCCGAGGATTGGAACTCCTCTACTCATTTTCTCAAGGAACTGGGTTGTGATTGGATGGTCCACTTTCACTACATATTCCTTCTCATGTTTGTTACCACTTCTAAGTATTTTATTTACAATGTCCCCATCGTTAGTTAAAAAGATAAGACCTTCACTATCTTTATCAAGTCTTCCAATATGGAAAATTCTAAGAGGGTATTTCACATAATCAACGATGTTCGATGGATCAGTTAAATCAGTTGTACAGGTTATTCCTTTTGGTTTATGAAGAGCCAAGTATACAAGTTTTGTATTCTTTTTAATGTCTTTCCCTTCGACCTTTACTTCGTCTGATTCATCAACTTTTTGTCCGAGTTCGGGTAGGGTTCCATTTACAGTTACTTTCCCAGCTTTTATTAGTCGATCTGCTTCTCTTCTACTACAGAATCCCACTTCACTTAAATATTTATTTAATCGTATTGCCATATTATCAAATCCTTCGGGTTTAGTATACATTATTATTTTTAATTACACAATAATTATACAATATTATTTTTACTTACTTGTGATAAAGTAATGAAAAAAGACACAATTTTGTGTCTATAGTTTCATTGTAAAACAGTAATTACTGATCCAATTATTGCAAGCAGTAATAAGAAAACGAAGTTAAATAGTACGAATGCTAAAACGATTCTCAACGTTACCCACAAAAAATCATTTCTTGCTTGTGTATTAGTTTTCTTATGATTATACTTCACGAATAGTATCCCCACTACAATTGTTCTTATTACGTATAATCCCAAAGTCATTAAATCAAATTCAACAACTGGTAGAAGCAAAAAGGATCCTACAATAATACTTGAAATAAAAGATATTAGATAAAATGTTTTTTTGTTCTTTAAGTTCCCATCATCAATATAAAGTTTTGCTTCCAAGAATGCCATAAGCATTAACGATACAAAGACAGAGAACTTAAAAAAAATAAAAATCGGATTCAGTCCAATTAGAAAGTTCATTTCCTTCCCCCTAACTTATATTTCTCTCATTATAACCTATATTATAGTCGAATCACAATAGTATTTCAATGTTTGACATTCCCAAAAACGATACAAAAAAACACAACAATGAAATGTTGTGTTTTAATTTGTATAGTACGTTCTTAACGTTTACTAAATTGTGGTGCACGACGAGCTTTTTTAAGACCAGGTTTTTTACGTTCTTTAACACGTGGGTCACGTGTAATTAATCCAGCAACTTTTAATGTTTTACGGTATTCTTTATTAACTTCTAATAAAGCTCTTGTTATACCGTGACGGATTGCACCAGCTTGTCCACTGATTCCTCCACCATATACATTTACAGAAATATCAAATGTTTTTAAGTTTTCTGTCATTGTTAATGGTTGTTCAACATCTAAACGTGTTGCAGCACTAGGAATGTATTCGTTAAATTTACGTCCGTTAATTTCGAATTTACCAGTACCTGGAGTTAAGATAACTCTAGCTACAGAGCTTTTTCTGCGTCCTGTACCTCTGTACATTACTTTAGCCATTATAAATTCCTCCTTAACCTATTAATTCCATTACAACTGGTTGTTGAGCGGCATGTGGATGCTCTTGTCCAGCGTAAACGAATAATTTTTTGTACATTTGACGTCCTAATTTTCCTTTAGGAAGCATTCCTTTAATTGCAAATTCTACCATTCTTTCAGGGAATTTAGCATTTAAATCTTTTGCCGTTGTAGTTCTTAAACCACCTGGATACTGAGAATGACTATAGTATTTTTTGTCTTCCCATTTATTACCTGTTAACTCGATCTCTTTGGCGTTGATTACGATTACGTAATCTCCACAGTCTACATGTGGTGTAAATGTTGGTTTGTGTTTACCTCTTAAAACTGAAGCAACTTCAGTAGCTAAACGTCCTAAACGTTTACCTTTAGCATCAACTACGAACCATTTACGTTCAACTGTTTGGTTGTTTGCCATATATGTTTTCATGTGCGTTACCTCCATTATTATTATTTTAATAATTTGGGTGGGTTGATAATTTCTTACCAATGTACCGGACTATATAATAAAAGAAAAAATATGCTTTGTCAACACATTTTCTCAATTATTTTATGAAAGTTCGCATTTTTAACTATAATCTCACATCAGCGTAGGTAAGCCAAAGTACTGATGTCATTTTTTCAGAATTGTCTATTTCCCTTTGTTTAGCGACCTATTCTTATTATCCTCATATGTTTCTCCAATTTATCGTGCAAAATTAGAAAATATAATTATTTTATAACAACTGCATCATTCATTAAAACATCAATGTCATCTATTTTCAATATGTAACTGAATTAAACCTCTATAATGTGATTGCTCTATAATAAAAAGCGAAACATAAATACTTTTGTTTCGCTTTCATCTATATCCATAGTTTATACCCTTTTATATTTAGCGTCTTTGTATTTCCCAATTTTCTCAATCTCATTATTCTTTAACATTTCTTTGATTACTTTTTTGATTGTTTCTTGGGATATATCTGGCCAAATATTATACACATCTTGTCGTGACATATGAAATCTACTCTTTAATAACGTTTCTCTTACTCTATTTCTCTTATTGTCTTTCTGATCTACAATTAGTTCAAACCTTCTATACAAATCATTATAACAACGTAATAAGTTCTCTAAAAAATCATTGATAAAAAGATAATAGTCATTTCGATTATCATGCCAATCAACTGATGAGAGTCGTAACGTTTCATAGTAGCTTTTCTTATTTTTGTTTATCATTCCTTCATATGAGACATATTTCCCTACTGTATAGCCATTTTGATAAAGAAGAAGTAACGATATCAAACGAGACATTCTACCATTACCGTCAGTAAATGGATGGATACAAAGAAAGTCCATAATCACAGAAGGTATCAATAAAAGTTTCGAGATCTTTGAATCTTGATAAGCATCAAGGTAGGCAAAAATCATTTGCTCCATTGCCTTCTCTGTTTCTTTCGCGCTTATCGGTCTAAAACGAACACTTCTATTTCCTTGTGAGTCGATGTCCATAATTACATTATTAATCTTTTTATATGTTCCACCATGTTCAAAACCAGTATAGGACAATAGGGTGTTATGGAACTCAAGCAAGGTATCAGTATCCAATTGATAGTTATCATACTCAGTATGAATCATTTCTAATACATCACGATATCCTACAATCTCTTCTTCATCATGATTCTTGGGAGTTGTATCCTCATTCAAAATAGATTTCATTCTCTTATTAGTTGTAATGATTCCCTCTATCTCATTCGATGATTTTACAGATTGAACAATAGCTATCTTCTCTAGATTTTGAAAGACGTCTGGATACTTCAGTTCAAACACTTTTCCTTCTGCTTTTACTTTCTCTATTGCGACTAACAATGATATTGTTTTTCCTGGGATTTGACTTGAGTACAAAAAAGAATAATCAAATTTTCTCATACAACCACCTCTTTACTAGGTATATTTTATCATTCTTTACCTAGTAAATCAATAATTTTGTCATTTTACTAGGTATTATTTGTCTTTTTTTACCTAGTAAAATAAAAAAGACAAGATTATGAAATCTTGTCTCCTGGTTTTAAGTTTGATAATTCTAGTACTTCTAGTTTTTTCTTACCTGAGCCTGCTAAAATCATACCTTCTGATAATACACCACGAAGTTCTACAGGTTTCAAGTTCTTTACAACAACAACTTTCTTTCCTACCATATCTTCTGGTGAATAGTATTTTGAAATACCTGATACAATTTGTCTAACTTTATCTTTTGTGTTTACCTTTGATACGAGTAATCTATCTGCATCTGGGTGAACACTACATTCTAATATTTCACCAACGACCATTTCTATTTTCGAGAAGTCCTCGATAGTGATTTGGTTTTCTGGGTCTTCAATCACTTCTTCTTTTTTTCCACTTAGTAGATCAGTGATAAATGCTTCTTCTATTTTTTTATCTAAACGGGGGAATAAAGGATTTGGTTTATCTGTTACTGTTACTGTTTGCAAATTACCAAACTCTAAACTCTCCCATGTTTGAAGTTCTGAAGGGATGTTTAATTGCTCAAACAATCCTTTTGAAGCTTCAAGTAAGATTGGTTTTAGCATTACACCGATATGTCTTAGTGATTCAACTAAGTTGTATAGAACATTTTCTAGTTCATCTTTTCTTGTTTCATCTTTTGCTAGGATCCAAGGAGTTGTTTCATCAATGTACTTATTTGTACGTGATACTAAACTCCATAACGTTTGAATACCGTTAGATACTTTAAGTGAATCAAAGTTTTGTGAGTACTCTTTCATTGTCTCTGTTACTTTTTCCTCTAGTAATTTGTCAAATTCAGTTGTAGCTGAGTTCTTTGTAATTGTAGAGTCAAAGTATTTATTTATCATATTGATGGTTCTATTTAATAGGTTACCAAAGTCATTTGCTAAATCGAAGTTCGTACGTGCTACGAAGTCTTCTGGTGTAAATACACCATCTCCTGAATATGGAATTTCTTTTAATAAGAAATAACGTACAGGATCAAGTCCGTATCTAGGAATTAAATCGTCAGGGTATACTACTTTCCCTTTAGATTTTGACATTTTCCCATCTTTCATTAAATACCAACCATGGGCATACAACTTAAAATTGACTGGAACATTTAATGCTTTTAACATAATCGGCCAATAAATTGCGTGGAAACGTAGGATATCTTTCCCTACAACGTGGACAACTTCGTCTCCGTTCCAATACTTATCAAATAATTCTGTGTTGTTAGAACCGTAACCTAGGGCTGTGATGTAGTTTGATAATGCATCTAGCCATACATAGATGACATGTTTTGGATTTGACTTAACTTTGACACCCCATTCAAAACTAGTACGACTTACACTTAAGTCACGTAATCCACCTTTGATAAATGAAACGACTTCATTCTTTCTTGATTCAGGGGTAATGAAATCAGGGTTCGCTTCTATAAACTCTAATAACCATTTTTCATATTTTGTTAATCGTAAGAAATATGATTCCTCTTTAATTAATTGTGTTTTTCTACCACAGTCAGGACATTTGTTTCCGTCTTCTAACTGTGTTTCTGTGAAGAATGATTCATCATGAATACAGTAATGTCCTTCATACTCATCTAAATAGATGTCATCTTGAGCTAATAATCTTTCAAAGATTTGTTCTACAACTGTTTCATGACGAGATTCTGTAGTTCTTATAAAATCATTGAAATCGATTTGTAACATATCCCATAATTTTCTTGTATCGGATGCGATTCCATCTACAAGTTGTTTCGGAGTTATGTTTCTTTCACTAGCCACTGATTCAATTTTTTGTCCATGTTCATCCATACCAGTTAGGTAGTAACTATCATAGCCTTTTAATTTTTTATAACGGTTAATTGTATCACAAAATACTGTTGTGTATGAATTACCGATATGTAGTTTACCACTAGGGTAATAGATTGGTGTCGTGATATAAAATGTTTTCATATGTATCACTCCTTTTCTTTATTTTGATGATATATTTGATATACATCATTTTTTGGCAAGTTTCTTTGTTTTGCTACTTTTTTAATTGCATCTTTAGAAGCTAGTCCATCTTTAATAAACGACTCTAACTCTTCTTCTATCGACATTGTAGGAGTGTAAACTTCATTATTACCTTCTAAGATAATAACCATCTCTCCTTTAATGTCAGGGATGTCCTGCATAGATAATGTTGTACCGCGGAGAATTTCTTCATACTTTTTTGTTAATTCTCGTGCGATAACAACGTTTCTTTCACCCATAACTTTTAATAGTGATTTCATCGTTTTATTAATTCGATGAGGTGATTCATAAAAGATTAGTGTTTGCTTATATTCTTTTAAGGCTGTAAGTTCTTTTTCTTTTTTTGATTCCTTTTGATCTAAGAAGCCATAAAACAAGAAAGGATGTGGTGTAATCCCTGATACAACAAGGGCGTTAAGTAGTGCGCTCGCTCCAGGAATATTTACTACATTGTATCCTTCTTTTATTACTTCTCTAATTAGGTAGTATCCAGGATCACTAATCAACGGATACCCCGCATCACTAATTAGTGCGATATTTTGATTGTCGTGAAGTAAGTTCAAGATTTCTGTGGTTTTAATGTCTTTATTGTGATCATGATAATTTCTTAGTGGTTTATGTTCAATCTGAAAGAAACTGATTAATTTCCCAGATACTCGGGTATCTTCACAGTAAATGTAATCTACTTCTTTTAGTGTTTGTACTGCCCTAAATGTCATATCATCAAGATTTCCTATGGGGGTTGCTACTAAATACAAAGTAGGTTTATCGTTTATATAACTCTTTTGTCGATTCATCATCCTCATCCTTTCCGTAATTAAAGATTCGTTTGACTTCATCTGTATAACCTTGTTCTGTATGTACGTACAGAGGTTCTAGTAGTTTTAAACCTGGTTTTCCATTATTTGATGCATCGATTAAAACCATATTTGATTCTTCTCCTTGTTTTGGGTACACAAAACGTAGTCTTTTTATAGAGAAATTGTGCTTTGTAAGCAAGTTGATAATTTCTATTACTCGTTCTGTACGATGTACCATACAAAGTGAAGATCTTGTTTTTAAAAGTCTTTTTGCCTCAATAATGATATCCTCTAATGTGATTAAAACTTCGTGTCGAGCTATTGTTTTATAGTCGTTTTTATTTACATTAGATGTTTCCTTATATTTAAAGAATGGTGGATTACAAGTAATTAAATCAAATTCTGAGTTTTCATATTTCTTATGAATCCCTTTTATGTCATCATTTATTATTTCAATTTGATGTTCTAGTTTGTTTATATTGATATTCCTTTTTGCGATTTCATATACATCTTTTTGGATTTCAACTCCAATGATATTTGCATTTGTTTTTAACGATAAAAATAATGGAATAGGAGCATTTCCGGTTCCTAAATCCAATATTTTTTTAGTTTTTGATAATGGTTTAACGAAGTCTGCGAGCAAGGTTGAATCGAGACTAAAGTTAAACATGTCTGGTCTTTGGATTATTTTTAGTCCATCATACCCTAAGAGATCATTGATTACTTCAACCATGAAATCACCTACTCTCCTTGAGGAGGTTTCTTTTTATCATAATCGTAGATTTTCTTTAGGTCTTCTACATTATATGATTTTACTCCTTCTTCTTCGGTTAGAACACGGACTGATTTATCAATAACGTTCACTGCGATTACTCTAGCTTTTCCTTCTTGAGTAATTACTGTAGAGTTTACTTTTGGTAATTGTGTTCTGTGTTCTGTGTATGTATCATTCTCATATTTAATACAGCATAATAATTTACCACATAGTCCTGAGATATTTACAGGGTTTAGTGATAGATTTTGATTTTTAGCCATTTTAATACTTACTGTATCAAAATCACCAAGGAATGTGTTACAGCATAGTAAGTATCCACATGGTCCAATTCCTCCTAGGAATTTTGCACCATCTCTAGTTCCTACTTGTCGTAACTCTATACGTAAACGGAACTCGTTTGCGAGATCCTTTACTAGTTCTCTAAAGTCAACGCGTCCTTCAGCGTTGAAATAGATAATTAACTTTGTTCTATCAAGAGTGTATTCACAACCTAGGAGTTTCATTTCTAGTTTGTTTTTCCTGATATGAACTTTGCATCGTTCTAATGCTTTTGGAATATCATTGATATTCTTTTCGTAGTTTTTAATATCCTGTGGGGATGCAATTCTATGTACAGGTTTCAAAGCACTGATTAGTTCTTCATCTTGTACTTCTTTGATTCCTTCAATCACTTCACCCATTTCGTACCCACGAACAGTTTCTACAACAACTTTGTCATACATGTTCAACTTGAAATCTTTGGGGTCGAAATAATATTTTTTCCCTACGGCTTTAAACCTGATTCCTACTACGGTATTAGCCATAATGTTACCTTCTTTCTAATTCTAATAATAGATTGTCGTATGCTAATCTCTCATTAATATAATTATTGAGTCGTGATTTTAGGGTTAGCATATGTTCTAATTCAGTAATAAGTCTGTTTTTAGGTTTGTGGTCCACGATCCCACAAATTGTGTCTAAGCTGTCTTTAAAGACGATGTTCTTCATGTTGCCTGTTATATAGTTAATAACATCTTTTTGGTATATTATCATTAATGATAAAAACAAGATGGAAAGTTCTTTGTCTTGATATATTATACTATTATTTTGATTAAAGTAAATAATTAATGATTCCTCTTTTGTATTGATAATTTCATATAAATCTTTTACTGTTTGTACAAAGTCTAAGTAAAATTCTGAGTTAGCGATTTCCATAGCTGTATCTAATGAGTTTGTTAACTCACAAGTGATTAAAGCAGTTTCTTCTGGATAGCCTGCATCAATCATATCTTTCCTTACAATTTCAGGATTTAAACTTTGAAATTGCACTACCTGACTTCTAGATATTATTGTCGGTAAGATACGGTTTATATTTGATGTAGTTAGAATCGCGTGAATATTTGGAAAAGGCTCTTCTAGAAACTTAAGTAGACTATTTGCGGCAGCTACATGGATTGTTTCAATATCACGTATAATGTAGACTTTTGGCCCCGGTTCAATACTTGTTTTACTAAACTCAATCTGTAAATCTTGAATTTGTTGTTTTTTAATGATGTTTTTCACCGGTTCAATCATGTATACATTTGGGTGTGTTCCATGTTTGATTCGTTTACAGTTTTTACATTCTAAACAAGGTTTTGAATCTTCACTCGTACATAATAACATTTGAGCAAAATAGATAGCTGTTTCAAACTTTCTTGTTCCTTTGGGACCTTCAAAAAGATAAGCATGAGAAAGACGGTCCTTTTTCAGACTATTTTCAAGTAGTTGGACGACTTTCGGTTGTGATTCCTTTATCTTATCAAATGCCATTCTTTTCACCCTTTTATAGATATGTTTTTATTACTTGTAATGTGTCTTCAATTACAGTATCAAGATCATTTTCTCCGTCAATAACGATAAAACGGTCTTCAAACTTTTTTGCGATAATTTTGTATCCTTCATATACCTTTTCATGAAACTCTAAGGTCTCTAGATCTAAACGATCTAACTTCCTAGTTGATTTATGAACTCTTGATAACCCTACACTTGGTGGGACATCAATGAATATCGTTAAATCTGGCATTGTTTCACCTATAGCGAATTTATTTATATTCCATACGTTATCAATCCCTAGTCCTCTTCCATATCCTTGATATGCTAAAGATGAATCTACAAATCGATCACATAATATTATTTTACCTTCTGTCAAAGCTGGTTTTACTTTTTCATCTAAATGTTGTGCACGTGAAGCCGCATAAAGAAGTGCTTCTGTACGAGCACTCATCATTGTATTTTCTTTTGATAAAATGACACTTCTAATGTCTTCTGAAATTCGGATTCCACCAGGTTCACGAGTCGTTAGAATATCATATCCTTCGGTTTTCAAAAACTCTTGTACTGCGTTAATTACTGTTGATTTTCCTGACCCATCTGGTCCTTCGAAAGTTATAAATTTTCCTGTCAATTTAAACACTCCTCTTCTCGTTAATATATTATCACACATTTCACTCAAAAATTAAACATTATTTCACTATTAAACTAATTATATTATGTTATAATAGTAATAGAGATTTTTATGAGGAGGATTACTGTGAGAGTATCTGTTGAAAACTTAACATTTGGATATGATTATCGTACGGTATTGAAAGATGTATCTTTCAAGATTAATTCCGGCGATTTTTTAGCAGTAATCGGTAATAATGGTAGTGGTAAGTCTACTTTAGTAAAATGTATTTTAGGAATAAACAAGATTGCTCCTGGATCAATTTTACTTGATGATGTAGATATCACTACGTTTAAAACCTTTATAAATATTGGTTATGTCCCTCAAAAATTTGATGATTTCAACTATGAGTTTCCGATTACGGTTAACGAGATATTATCTGCATCAAATATCAAAAAGATTTCTGAAGATAAGCGATTAGAACTACTAGATAAAATCGGGATTTTGGAACTTCAAAACGAGAACATAAACAACCTATCCGGAGGGCAACTCCAAAGAGTTTTCATCGTAAGAAGTTTAATGAACAACCCGAAGATGTTAATACTTGATGAACCTACTGTAGGAGTAGATCAAACCAGTGTCGAAGGTTTCTACAAACTAGTTAACGAGTTGAATAAAGAGGGAATTACAATCCTGTTAATCACTCATAACATTCACGAGTCAAACGCAAACTTCACTCACATACTAAGTCTCCATAATGGAGAAGGCGTATTTAAAGAAGTTGTTAGAGATGAGGATGATGAATGAATATATTAGCTGATATACCATTTGTAATCGCATTATTTGATTATCCATTCCTACGTTACGCATTAATAGCTGGTTTAATTATGGGGTTCATCACTCCATTAATTGGATCATTCGTAATTATTCGTCGTCTAAGTTTTATCGCAGATACATTGAGTCATTTCAGTTTAGCGGGTCTATCTATTGGTTTATTTTTAATAAATGTACTCGGATATACATTTATAAGTAGTCCTCTTTATCTAGCAATTTTCAGTGCCATAATTGGTGCATTCATCATTGAAGTATTACGTGGTTATTATCAAAACTATAAAGAGATTTCAATGCCTATAGTAATGAGTTTAGGAACTGCACTTAGTGCTTTATTTATTAGTTTAAGTGGTGGATGGAGTAGCAGTATTTATAACTTCTTATTTGGGAGTTTATTAACAGTTGGACAAGATTACGTTGGAATCATAACTGTTGTAAGTATTCTCGTATTACTGCTAATCATTATTTTCTATAAACAAATAGTACTCGTAAGTTTTGATGAAGCATACGCGAAACTTGTAGGTGTAAAAATCAGATCTTTCCAATTTGTATCAACATTTGTACTTGCTTTAGTAGTAAGTTTATCTATTGTTACAGTTGGGGTATTGTTGGTATCTTCGTTAATGATTATTCCAGTTGCTGCTGCAATGAAAGTCGGAAAGAGTTTTAAGAACACCATCGCTATCGCAATCTTCTTCTCAGAAATTAGTGTTATTGGTGGAGTTTGGTTAAGTTATGAACTAGACTTTCCAACAGGAGCTACAATCGTACTTATCAATATTTTCATCTTATTCTTAGTAGGATTCATTAAACGTTTCTATATCAACAAACGAATCCGTGAGCAAAAAAAGGAAATCCAATCAAAATAAAAAAGGAGAAATTTAAAATTTCTCCTTTTCTTATGGTTTATAATTCTTCCTTGGACCTTCCATAATCCGCTTATAAAACAATACATTCATTATACACCCCTTAAAATATAAAATCTAGTGACAAAAGTGTCACTAGATTTATTTTTTAGAAGAATACCATTTTAATATCAAGTGCAATCAAAATCAGTAATACAGCAATTTGAAAGGTTCTTTCATTTAACCTCTTTGATATCTGCATCCCAACGAGCAGTCCAAAAATTGTAAATACTGTCATAATTAGTAAGTTAACAAGCAAATCTATAGAATACCTCCCAAATATCATCGAACTGATAACACCGATAATTCCTAAGATTAAAAAATGACTGGCTAGTGTTCCTTTAAACTGTTTTTTGTCTGCGCCAGTAGTAGTTAGGTAAAATACCACAGGCGGACCGTCTATTGAAGCAATTCCATTACCTGTGCCACTAAGTATCCCTACCACTAACTGATAAAGCAAAGTAGGTTTTAGATGAATCTTATTTGGTATATATAAACTGTATATTATAACTAAAATAGCTAAAAATATTAATGGTGCTGCTATATATTCTACATAAATAGGATTGATATCCTGAAGAAAGTATAATCCGACAACAGTGAAAACTGCACCAGATATTACGATGGGGTAGAAGTTTCTTAGATTGCTGATCTTATACGCCTTATTCTCTTTCACTAACAAAAGATTTAGAATCACATTGAAACTGATTAATATTGTAACAATTTCGTAGTAACTCTCCGTTCCTAAAACCATCAACAAAAGAGGTATTGTAACTAAACTACTACCAAAACCACTTAATCCCTTTACTAATCCCGCTGCAACTCCGATTAAAGCGATGTAGACATATATCATAGTATTACCTCTCTTCTTCTATCAATTCAATTCTAATATAAAAAATAGGACTTTGATAGCCCTATTTTAATATTATTAACTCTTTTGATGATTCATTTAATACGATACATCCATCTTCTGTAAGAATGATATCGTCTTCAATTCGTACTCCACCAAGTCCTGAAATATAGATTCCTGGTTCTACGGTAACACAAGCTCCTAGTTCGAGTGGGTTTTTATTATGTTGAGAAACTCTCGGATTTTCATGGACATCCATCCCTAGTCCATGTCCAGTTCCATGTTTAAAATATTCTCCATATCCTTTTTGAGTGATATGATCACGACATATGCTATCTAACTCTGCTCCTGTCATTCCAGCTTTCGCTGCTGCAACAGCGTTTGTTTGAGCGTCATAAACCACTTGATAGATTTCTCTCATCTTTTCACTAGGTTCTCCTAATGAAACTGTACGTGTTAAATCTGAAAAATATCCGTTAAATGAACATCCAATATCAAAGGTAATCATTTCTCCCTCTTCAATTTCCTTGTCACTTGCCATTCCATGAGGCATCGCTCCACGCCATCCACTTGCTACGATAAATCTTTCCCAAGTTGAATCTGCACCTAGTTCAATCATTCTATTTTTAAGTTTGATTTCTAATGAACGTTCCGTTACTCCAACTTTCACTTCTTTTAAGATGTCACTTAATGCTTGATCAGTAATTTCACAAGCTTTCTTTATGTACTCAATTTCTTTTTGAGTTTTTGAAACTCGTAAATCCTCAATGACATTATTTAGTGGTACCAAAGTAACCGGCAAATTCTGATACATTTCATATTCTGAGAATCTGATTTTCTTATCAAACCCTAGTTTGCTAATTCCTTCCTTTTCCACAACAGTTAATAGTGCATTTACTACACCGTCAGTAATTTCAACAAATGTGAAATCTGGCACTTCTTTTTGTACTTGATCACGGTATCTAAAATCACTTAAGAAGTATTGATTTTCTTTCGTCACTACTGCGAATCCAAATGATCCAGTATATTCTGTTACATAACGTAAATTTTTTGCGGCTACAGGATTTTCCAAACCTGTAAGTAAAACTGCGTCTAATTCTAGTTCAACTATTTTTGCTTTTAAGCTCTTCAATATCATTATAATCACCTCATGTATTTGACTGCATTGTACAATATTTTCACAGGGTTTTCAATCATTATATAACGACAATTTCATCATTATTGTCTATTTGTCAACTTCACTAAAAAGGATATAATAACACTTGAAGAAAGAGGTGAAGACATTGAAAGCAAAATTAAGTACATTTTTAAGTGAAAGCAAAAGTATACTTCAAGAACTAGTACATAAACTAAGTAAGGATTTTAAGTACGTAAGTATCCTGGGTACTGATACAATTGGTACAACATATAGCACTAGTGTAAGAGGTAGTGGAGTAAATGACTCGAATTGGAAGGAAAGAGGATTTGTGGTTCGTGTATTTAACGGTGTTAATTACAGCGAATACTCTTTCAATAGTCTAACGGATATGATTTATGTAGAAAGTCGTATCAAGGAAATAGCAAACAATGATATTCAAACTTTAATTAGTAAAGGTGTTGAACTAATCGCGTTCCCATTAATTAAGGATGAGAATATGGTTAATGAGTTCTATAGTGAGTTTGAGAAGAGTCCCTTTGATGTGGAACCAAGCGAAAAACTAAATGAACTAAACAAAATCATGCAACAAGGGTTACAAAAAAGTGATAAGTTCATTGATTTCAGAGTATCTTATGAGGAAGTTAAAATATCAAAAATCTTCCTTAGTACTGAGAAGGATTTAGCACAAGCTATTCTTTATACTAATATGTCTTTAGTAGCCATTGGTCGCGGTGATAAAGGTGTTAAGTATGATTTCGAAGGTATAAGTGGTTTAAAAGGATATGAAATCATGGATGAGGCTTACACAAAAATTGATAAAGTGGCTAATAGTGTTATTGAGTTATTGGATTCAGATAGAATTGTACCAGGTGAGTATGAAATTATTTGTGATCCTAGTGTATCAGGATTAATCGCACATGAAGCTTTTGGACATGGTGTTGAAATGGATATGTTCGTTAAAAACCGAGCAAAAGGTGAAGAATATATCGGAAAAGAAATCGCTAGTGAAAAAGTAAGCATGAGAGATGGAGCCTTAAGTGAAACCGAAGTCGGAACCTATCTGTTTGATGATGAAGGAACTCTCGGGACAGACACTTTAATTATTGATAATAGTATTCTTCGTTCAGGTATCAGCGATTTACTTAGTGCATTAAAACTAGGAACTAATCCAACTGGTAACGGTCGTAGAGAAAGCTATGAGAGAAAAGCATATGCACGTATGACAAACACATTCTTTGAGGGTGGTAACGAATCATTAGAAGATATGATTCAATCTGTAAAACAAGGATATATCCTTGAAGGATACTTTAGTGGTATGGAAGATCCAAAAAACTGGGGTATTCAATGTGTTATCGCAAAAGGTAGAGAGATTAAGGACGGGAAATTCACAGGAAAAATCGTATCACCAGTAACTTTGACAGGATATGTTCCAGACTTACTAAAATCTATTGATATGGTATCGAATACTCCACTTCAACTAAGTGGTGGTGGAGCTTGTGGAAAAGGTCATAAAGAATGGGTAAAAACATCCACAGGTGGAACATACATTAAAGCAATAGGGAGGTTAAGTTAATGAATAAGTTAATCACTTTATTAAAAGAGAATTCAAATGTTGATGAATATAGAATTATAAGTAGAAAAACGACTTCTACAGAGCTTTTCTTTATTAAGGATGAGCTTCAAATGAATCGCGGTAAAGATGTGGAAAAGACAACTATAGTTGTATATAAAAACTATGAGGAAAACGGTAAAAAATTCAAGGGTTCTTCAAGTACAATCATCTCTCCAACTATGAACAGTGAAGAGATTTCAGAAGCAATCAATATCGCAGCTTTAGCAGCTTCATTCGTAAAAAATGAATTTTATGAACTTGAAATGCCTTCAAACGATGTAGCACCTGAAATTGAATCAAAGTTCAGTACAGGAAAAATGATAGAAAGCATCTCAAATCTAGTAAAAGATCTATACACTGAAAACAATCAGTTTGGATCATTTATAAACTCAACAGAGTTTTTCATTAATAAACAAGAAATCAGAATTATCAATTCAAATAACATAGATGTTGAATATGTGAAATATGATGGTGAAATTGAGTTAATCACAGAAAACAATCAAGGTAAAGAAGCCATTGAATCATATGATGTAATTCAGTTTAGCGATTATAATCCTGACTCAATCAAGAATCTCATTGATGAATCTATGAAGTTCGCCAACCTTAGAGCTAACGCAGTTCCAATGCCTAATGTTGAAAACCTTCCAGTTATACTGAATGGTGTTGCCGCAAGAGAACTGTGGAACTACTATACGTTTAATGCTTCTGCGAATGCGATATATAATAAATTACACAATAATAAAGTGGGTGACAATCTTCAAGGTGATGGTAAAGGAGATAAAGTGTCAATTAAACTAGTACCTGTATTAGAGAATTCATCTGTTAATACATACTATGATACTCAAGGAACTTTCCTAAAAGACGTTGAAGTCATTCAAAATGGTATTGTTAGCAACTTAATTGCCGATGTAAGACATTCATATTACCTAAACGTTCCATGTACTGGTAATGTTCGAAACATTGTTGTAGAAGGAGGTTCTTTCTCTGAAAAAGAACTTAAAACAGGTCCGTATTTAGAACTACTAAAATTCAGTGCATTTCAATCTGATCCGATGACTGGTAATATTGGTGGCGAATTTAGACTTGGTATATACTTCGACGGCGAAAATGAAATCCCAGTAACTCTAGGAAGTATTGCAGGAAATATTAACGAAGTTCAAGGAAATATGCAATTGTCTACTGAGTTAGCTAAGGATAATGATTTCATTGGTCCAAAGTTCATCAAGTTATTTAATGTAAATATTGCAGGAAACTAAAAAAAACGACTCTAAGAGTCGTGTTTTTTTTTTTTATTTTAAAAATAAAAATAACAGAAAATTATTATGAACCCATACAACAGAAACAGAAAA
>CBFCWH010000006.1:0-173462 GCA_965601585.1 uncultured bacterium | reverse complement strand
ATATCAGTTCCTTTTTTTATTAATAATAACTTATAAGCCATGTTCTGTCCTCAAAATGAGTGGCAATCATTTATCTCTGTCTATTGACAGCTCCATTGTCGATTCAGTTCTCGCGCTGGAGTGCCCCTACCAAGTTTGGGTTTCTAGCTTGAGGGGTTTACCCGTTCCACCTGAATGGTTTCCCATCCAGCTCGTCTCTGTGGCACTTTTAAAGATACTAATACCATTTAACAGGTACTTTCTCAGCCGTCACACATAAAGTGTGCATAGAGTTATTGTTTCCTCTATCACAATCACTACAAGCATCTCAGCTTGTGCTAGCATGGACTTTCCTAACGTTTCCGCTCGATTGCCCGGTTATTATTATAATTCGTCTTCTAGAATTTCTTCTAATGTTTCAATGCAGTAACCACAAGAGATACCTGCATTGGTTTGATCACTAATTTCTTCTACCGTAGTTGCTCCGTTATGGATTGCCTTTAGTATTTTGTCATATGTGACTTCTTCACAATGACAAATGATTTCTTTAGGATCTCGTTTCATTTATTCAGCTTTTGGTTCTTCTTTAACTTCTTCTTTTTTAGGTTCAACTTTTTTGAACTCTTTTTTAGGTCTTTCTACTCTTTTTGGTTTTGGAAGAGTATCTTTTCTTGATAAATCAATACGTCCTCTGTCGTCGATTCCAATTACTTTAACAGTAATTACATCGCCAACATTACATACGTCTTCTACTTTAGCTACACGTTCGTGTGCTAATTTAGAGATATGACATAATCCGTCAGTACCTTTCCATAATTCAACAAAGCATCCGAATTTTTCAACACGTACAACTTTTCCTGAGTATACTTCACCTTTTTTAGCTTCACGAATGATGTTTTCGATTAACTTAACAGCTGTCTCGATATCTTCGTAATTTGTATGCATGATTGTAACTCTACCATCTTGTTCAATATCGATTTTAACATCATTTGAATCTTCGATGATTTGAGTGATTTGTTTTCCACCGGGACCAATAACGTCTCTGATTTTATCAGGATGAATTGTCATTAATCTTACTTTTGGAGCATATTCACTTACCTGTTCTCTAGATGTGTCAATACATCCGTTCATATTATCTAAGATTTGTAAACGAGCGATTCTAGCTTGTTCTAAAGCTTCTCTCATGATTTCTTCAGATAATCCTGCGATTTTAATATCCATTTGAAGCGCTGTGATACCATCTTTAGTACCAGCTACTTTAAAGTCCATATCTCCATAATGATCTTCCATACCTTGGATATCAGTAAGGATACTATAGAAGTCTCCTTCTTTGATTAATCCCATTGCGATACCAGCTACTGGTGCTTTAATTGGTACACCTGCTGCCATCAAACTCATAGATCCAGCACAAATAGTTGCTTGTGAACTAGAACCATTTGATTCTAAGATTTCAGATACAACACGTACTGTATATGGAAACTCTTCTTCAGTTGGCATTACTTGGCGTAATGCTCTTTCACCTAACATACCATGTCCGATTTCACGACGTCCAGCTCCACCGTAACGTCCTGTTTCTCCAACACTGTATTGTGGGAAGTTGTAATGTAGCATGAAAGTTTTTTTCTCTAAATCATCCATACCATCAACTTTTTTATGTTCACTTAAACTACCTAGTGTAGTTAAAGCCAATGCTTGTGTTTGTCCACGTGTGAACATCGCACTACCATGTGTTCTTACAAACATATCTTTTTTAGACTCTAAAGCTCTTAACTCATTCAACTTACGACCATCTGGGCGTACTTTATCCTCTGATATTAAACGACGCATTTCGTTTTGAACGATTTTTGAACAAATGCTTCTTACGTCTCCTAATAATTTGCGTAAGTCATCTTTATCCATATCAGCATGTGCTTCTTCAAAATGATCTACAACTTTTGTTGTTAAACCACCAATTGCTTCTCCACGTGCTAATTTTTCTTCAATTCTTACAGCTTCAATTAATTCTTTTCCAATGAAGTTAACTACTTTTTCTTTTACGTCTTCTTCAACTACTTTGTAAGTAAACTCTCCAGTTGGTAATCCAACTTCAGCAATAATTTCTTCTTGGAAAGCACATAATTTTTTAATCCATTCATGTCCAAACATAATTGCTTGTAACATATCTTCTTCATTTACAATTTTAGCACTAGATTCAACCATGTTTACAGCTTCTTTAGTACCTGCGATACTTAGTTCAATATCACTTAATTCCATTTGTTCTTGTGTTGGGTTAACGACAAATTTTCCATCGATTCTACCAACGTTAACTCCAGCGATTGGTCCTTCGAAAGGAATGTTACTTACACCTAATGCAAGTGAACTACCAAACATTGCAGTCATTTCAGGAGTGTTATCAGTATTTGCACTCATAACAGTGTTTATGATTTGTAAATCATAAGCAAATCCTTTAGGGAATAACGGTCTGATAGGTCTATCAATAAGTCTAGATGTTAAAGTTTCATTATCACTAGGTCTTCCCTCTCTTTTTAAGAATCCTCCAGGAATTTTACCTGCAGCATACATTTTTTCGGTGTACAACACCATTAGTGGGAAAAAGTCAGCAGTTGTTGGTTGTTTTCCAATAGCACAAACACTTAATACAGCAGTATCTTCGTATCTTACTAAAACAGCTCCAGCAGCTTGTTTAGCTACTTCACCATGTTCAACGACTAGTTTTCTTCCGTCAAAATCCATCTCGAATAATCTCACATTACTCATTTATTTTCCTCTTTTCTCTTCTTTTCTTTTTTCCAATTAATAATATTACCATAAATAGAGGGAAAAAGATAGTTTTTAGTCAATATTTTTTCATATATAATATATGTAAAAAAAATAGTGATGATTAGACACCACTATTTTCTCATTAATTTATATCCACCGTAAACTGGTTTTATGTCATTTACTGTAATTACTACATCTTCTTGGAACTCACGTATTTTTCGAACTGTTTCTTTAACATTTCGTCTTGCAGTATGTAAGTAAAGAATCTCTCTTTTATCATTCATTCCATATGCACTAACGCTCGTTACTGCCAATCCATTAGCTCTTAAATACTTAGCTAGTTTTTTACCATGGATTTTATGTGCAATCACTTCAATGTTTGTAACCCCAATTGCAAGTTTATTTTCTAGTAAACTACCAAAGAAATTACCCACTGCAAATCCAAGTGCATAAACTACTACTTTGAACGGATCTTCCGTTATGTTTTGTAGTACGGCACTTACAACAAGCACCCAAATAATAACTTCGAAAAACCCAATAGCTGCGCCCTTTATACGTTCGTCTTTCGTAATCAAGACAATCCTCAATGTTGCCAAACTCACTTCAACAACTTTTACGACAAATATTACTAAATATAATACAATTCCACTCATTGTAAACACCTCTCTTCAAAACTTAATATTGTCAATCAATAGCCCATATAATAGACCTAAATATTTACTTTGTCAATACAAATAATTACAAGTTTTTTAGAAAGTGTTTTCAGTGTTGATTTTAAGGTGTTGGAAACAAGTAAATAAGTATGTTTTAACAGGTTATTTCGTCAAGAAAACTTTGTAGTTGATCTTTAGAAAGATTCGACTGTTTGATAATTAGAGGTTTACTAACTTTGTTATCTATTGAGTACTTTACTACTTCCTCTTTAATAGGTGCATCTTTCATACGATAATAGGATACTACAGGAATAACTAATTTATTTTTGTAAAGTTGTTTCGAGAGAAAAGTTCGAACGATTGGTGGTAATGTATTACTCCAATTAGGTATACCAATAAATATCGTTTGATACTTAGAAAAATCGATATCTAATTCTTTGTAATCTGGTAATAAAACATTGTCTATTTCATCATTATATCGTTCCCAAAAATCATCCACTACTGTGGGATACGGAACTGCTGCTTCTAATTTAAATGTGTCTATATCTATGCAACTTCTGAATACTGGAATTAGTGACTCAACATGACCGGTATATGAGAAGTAAACAAATAGACATTTTTCATTAAACATACTACTACACATTTTCCCTTAATTGCATTTGTCTTATAGCTTTTTTCATAAGGTTTCCTTCCTTTTCTTAGTTTTGATTTCCTCCTACACTATATTTATATTATAACTATTTTAAATAGTTTTCAATATCTTCAAAGTTGATATAATTCAACTTGTAGTTGAGTTTAGTAAAATGACTTCGCTTTAATATGTTGTAAAAAAAAAGTGATTAAATCACTTTTTAATTATTTTCTCTGTATTTTCTATTTTTGGTGAACTTGTGGTAGATTTAATTTCGTTAAAATACTCAACGCTGGTCTTAATAATACCTGTGATTGGAATCGCTAGAATTACACCAGTAATCCCAAACAATACCCCAAAGAATATGAAACTAACTAAAACTAGTAATGGATGAAGGTTTACTTCTTTTCCCATAATATATGGTTGTAAGATGTTTCCTTGGAATCCTTGTAATAATGCGTTCACTCCAATAAGTCCTACAAATGTCCATTGTCCAAGTGGTAATGAATCTTGTACGGTAAACGAATACAATATAGGAAGAAGTAATCCTATAAATGTCCCAATATATGGAATGATATCTAAAAACCCTAAGACAAATCCAAAGAAAATTGCTCTACCAAAACTAAATCCAAATGCCCAGAACATAATAGTTAATAAGATGGACATAATAAACATGCTAATAAATCGTCCATTAAAGTATTTTTGAATTACATAGTTTGCACGTTTTCCTAATTCTGTAGCATGAGATTGATATTTTTCGGGAACAACACTTACAATCCCGTGAAAGATTGTATCTTTCTCTTTTAGTAAGAAAAATAGGAAAACAGGAATTAAAACAACAACTACTATAAGTCCACTGACACCCTTAAGTATGTTTAAAGCATTAAAAATGACAGGTTGTGCGTTTTCAAAATTAATGTAGTTTACTAAAGTATCATAAATATCCCTTATTTCTGGATTGTTTTGTACGAAATTGTTAAACCAGAGAATGATATTATCTAGATCCTTATCAATAAAGTCTGATCCTTGTTTGTAAATAATATCTCCTATTAAGAATAAGAAACCACTAATTGCAAGAATCACAACTAAAAAAACAATGATTATGTTTACTAGTCGATTCTTTAGTTTTAATCTTTCTTCTAGTAGTTTTACTAATGGTTGAAGTAAATAACTTAAGAATAACGCAATCCCAAATGGGAGTACTATGGAATTTACTGCGCTTCTAAAGATACTTATTTGATTTCCAAATAACTCATTTATATAGTACATGGAAACTAATGCTAGGGTAATTATACCTAATGTCTGTAAAATTGCTACTCTTTTTGTTTTGGTCATAATATCCACTCCTCACAAAGTATTATAACAAATAGATATGAATTTTTTAAGAATGAATTACATAATTTGAACATTGTACTACATTGCTGTACGAAAACATACGTGATATAATATTAACAGGAGGGATGTTTATGAAACGAATTCTAATGTTTATAGTTATTACTTGTATTGTTGTGTTAAGTGGCTGTGGTAAATCAGAGGAACTTGTAGAGAGTATAGAACCACTTGAAAATCCTGAAATAGAGTTATTTAGTGAGTTTCACAATGAAGAATTACTTCTTGGTGATTACAATTTAGGTACTACTTTTATTATATATAAAAGGATCAAGCAAGAACAACATGCTTTTTTCCTATTACCATATGCGTTAAATGATGGGTACACTTTAGGAGCACCACATCTATACAGTTACAGAATTCTATATAATGAAGAGTACTACGATTTACATCAAGGATATAAGTTAGGATTATACACAGCTGAGGACTTAATTAGTTATGGTATTAAAGGAGTAACTAGAAACTGCTCTTATGATGATAGTTGTAAATAAAAAAAGGCACATAATGTGCCTTTTTAATTTACTTATCTTCTTAAACCTAAACGTTTAATTAATGTTCTATATCTTTCGATATCTTTTTTAGCTAAGTATTTTAGTAAGTTTCTTCTGTGTCCTACTTTCATAAGTAATCCACGTCTTGAATGATGATCTTTTTTGTGTGTTTGTAAGTGTCCGTTTAATTCTTCAATTTCTTTTGTAAGAATTGCAACTTGTACTTCTGGAGATCCTGTATCATTCTCTTTGATTTGGTAATCTTTTACGATTGCTAATTTAGCTTCTTTGCTTAATGCCATTAATATTTCCTCCTTATTTTTTTCTTATCTAGAACCTAGAGATACGTTGGAGTTCGCATTCCACGTACTAGACGCGTTTATAATTATAGCATAACTTTAGTATTATGCAAGTATTATCTATCTAATTTATTTAAGATTTCTAGTGACTCAATACCGTCTTGATCTATTTGAGTAATTAATGCTTCAACAGAATTGAATTTTAGTTCATCACGAAGACGTTTGATGAATTTAAGTTCAATAATTTTTCCATAAATTTCCTCATCAAAATTAAAAATATGAGATTCAACACTTACTTCTGTCATGCAGTTTAAAGTCGGGTTATGTCCAACACTACTCATTGATTTATACCAAATTCCATCTACTTTTGTCATTGTTACATAGACTCCAGTTTTAGGAACTAGATAGTCATTCGTATCAATATTTGCGGTTGGATAGCCAATAGTACGACCTTTTTTCGCTCCATGGATGACTTCTCCTTTAATACTGTAGTAATCTCCCATTACTTCTTCTATTTGATCAACTAAACCACTATTGATTAAGTCACGAATATGAGTACTTCCAACTTTGTATCCATCATAGGTAATTTCATCGACAACGATTGTTTTTATTTGTGGGTGGTCTTTAAATGTCATTACACTCCCACTACCACGAACCCCAAACTTAAAGTCAAATCCACAGACAATTGTATTGATACCTTGTAAGTAGTAATCGATAAACTCATGAGGTTGTAAGGATGCTTTTTCTTTTGTAAACTCAATTATATAAATATAATCCAAGTCGTATTGCTTAAATATTTCTATCTTTCTTGATAAAGGCGTTATATAGAAGTAATCTAATCCGAATAATACACTTTTCGGATGAACATCGAATGTAATAACTGCTTTGTTTAAATTATGTTTGTTTCCATACAAAATGGTTTCATCTATCAATTTTTTATGTGCTAAATGAACCCCATCAAAAAAACCGATAGCGCTCACTGTGTTAGGTTTAATTTTTACTCCATTAAGTTTGATGATTTCCATGTTATTCAGTCCTTTTATAGATGTTGATTGCCTTCATCTTTGGTTCTTTTGGGTGTTTATCATAAATTGCAAGAAGGTTGTTTTCCTCATCTACTATTTTTGTAAGTGTATGTTTTTTGAAATAACGGAGGCTAATTGCCATACCGTTCTTGATGTGATGTCTAAACTCATCTTGAATTTGAAGTGTCTCAAGATCTTGTAAAGCATCACTTAAAGAAATCAAATTGTAGTTTCCCTGTTCTATTTCTTCAAGGGTATATGCGTTCTCAATTGAGAAGTTTCCAGCTTTTGTACGGTGTAACTCATAGTTGTGTGCTGGGTACCCAAGTTTTTTACCGATATCATATGATAAAGTTCTGACATATAGTCCTTTTGATGCAAGAACTTTGTATAGGAAATAAGCTTTATTATCCCTATACACTATATCACTGATACGTGATATTTCAAATACTTCTATATCTCGTGAAGGAATATCATCAATTGTAATTCCTTTACGAGCATACTCATAAAGTCTTTTACCTTGATATTTAATCGCACTATACATTGGAGGTGTTTGGGTATAGGTTCCTTTAAATGATTGAATTATTTCATCAACATTTTCGAGTGTTTCAACACTTTTTTCTTCTAGAACTTCTCCCGTTTTATCCAGTGTTTCTGTAGAACTTCCAATACAGATTTCAGCGGTGTATTCCTTTATATCATTATTTAAGTACTTAATTATTTTTGTACCTTGATTAACACCTAATACTAAAAGACCAGTTGCATCAGGATCAAGGGTACCTGTGTGACCGATTTTTTTGGTTTTAAGAAGTCTTCTTAAAACATTTACTACATCATGAGATGAGTAATCTTTAGGCTTGTTTACAAGAATTATACCATTCATATTATCACCGGGATTATTATACCAAAAATGCAAAAAAAAACCAAGTTTTAAACTTGGTTATTTTTATGCGTTACGTGCCCACTCAACAAGAGCGTCTTTTGGCATAAATCCAGCTCTGTTAGCTACATTTTTACCTTCTTTTAAAACGAATAATGCTGGAATACCTCTAACACCGAAATCTTGTGCTAATTGTTGGTTTTCATCAACATTTACTTTTACTACTTTGATATCTTCATTTTCTTCTGCGATTTGCTCCAATACAGGACCTAACATACGACAAGGTGCACACCAATCTGCGTAGAAATCTAGTAATACTGTACCTTCGCTTGTTTTTGCTTCAAAATCGCTTGCGTTTGCGTAAATTACTGCCATTTTTATTCCTCCTTCTTAAAATACAAACTAATTATAATTGTTTTCAAACTGTTATTCAAATGTTTTGCCCATTTTATTTAAAATTAACTACAGTGACCCCTTGTCCGCCTTCGTTTCCTTCTCCATCACGATGACTTTTCACAAGAGAATTACTATCTAAATAGCTTTTTACGAGCTTTCTAAGGGTTAGTGTTCCGTATCCATGGATAATCGATGCAAATGGCATATTCGCTAAAATACATGCATCTATATAACGATCTAACTCAATACGTGCTTCTTCATAACGCATTCCTCTTAAATCGAGTTCTGCTTTTACACGTTTCTTTACTTTAGATGTAACTTTACTTTTTAGAACTTGTGGTTTTTTCTCTTCTATAAACTCAAAATCTGTTTCTTTAAATGTAGAAGATAAAGCTCCCATTTTTACGACCCATTTATTCTTTTGCTTCTTAATAAGTTCACCTGTTCTATTGAACTTCAGTACATTGACAAGATCACCTGGTTTATATTGATGGTTTAATGTTGATGACTCTTGTGATTCATCTAGGTTTAACTGTTTTGTTTTGTACTTAAGTTCTGCGATATGATGTTCTTTTATTTCACCTTGTTTTTTTAGGTCCTCAATCTCTTTGATAAGGTTTAGAGCCAAGTCTTTTGTTTCCTTTATAATTTGACTCTGTTCGACACTTACTTTTTTAGATAAAGTCTGTTTTTCCTTTATTAGGTCCACTTTTAACTTCTCGTTCTCTTTGACCAAGGATTTCGAACTTTCAATTAAGTCTTCATATTTTCTGATTTTTTGATCGAGTACATTTCCTTGTTTTTCCAGCTTGTTAATTAAATCTGTAACTTCACTTTTTGAAGTTAATACATTATCTCTAGCAGCATTAATGATTTTTTCATTTAAACCTAGTCTTTCACTGATTAATAAAGCATTTGATTTTCCTGGAGTACCTAGTAGTAATCGGTATGTTGGGCTCAATGTATCTACGTCAAATTCCACACTAGCATTCACAACTTCTTCTTTATTATAAGCGTAAGCTTTTAACTCTGGATAATGCGTTGTAGCGATTACGTAAACTCCTCTGATTCGGATATAATCTAATATACTAATTGCTAAACTAGCTCCTTCTTTCGGATCTGTACCACTCCCTAGTTCATCTAGTAAAATTAAACTACCTACTGATAGATTCTTTACAATGTCAATGATTCTTGTCATATGAGAACTAAATGTTGAAAGTGATTGTTCTATAGATTGCTCATCACCAATATCAGCAAAGATGTTTTCAAAAATAATGGTCTTACTTTCCTCATCAACAGGAACCAAAATTCCAGATTGAATCATTATTGATAATAACCCCATTGTTTTTAAGGCAACGGTTTTACCACCTGTGTTCGGACCAGTTATAATGATTAATCGTTCTCCTTGATTAAATGTAATTGTATTAGCAACAACTTCTTTCTGGTTAATAAGAGGATGTCTTGCCTTTCGTAGGTTAACTTCGCTTTCTGTGATTTCAGGCATCCTACAGTCATAATCAATAGCAAATTTTGCTTTTGCGAAAATGCTATCTAGTTTTGTAAGAAGTTCAAAGTTACTCGATAACTCATAATGAAATTCTGCAACTTTTATAGTTAAATCTCTAAGGATACGTTCGATTTCTTTTTGCTCATCTAGTTTTAGTAAACTAACTTTGTTGTTTATTTCCGCAATAATTGATGGTTCCATATAAGCTGTTTCTCCACTTGAAGAATAATCAATAACTGTACCTTTAAAATTGTTCTTCTCACTGAGTTTTACAGGTACAACATATCGATTGTTGCGGATTGTAATTAAACTGTCTGCAAGCCTTGTTTTTTGTGTGTGAAGGATACTTTGTAACTTTTCAGTAATGCGTCGCTCGTTCGTTTTAATTTTATTTCTAATTTTTAGTAACTCACTTGAAGCATTATCGTGAATATAACCATCAATATTGATTACTTGTTCAATATCCTGCTTTAAACCAGGAATCTTTGAAATACTTAAGAAATAATCATCAAGAGCTTCTCCTTCAATTTTGTTTTCTTTAACGTTGTTATAAAAACGTATATTATTCAGACTAGCGTCTATTAGTCCAACTACATCTAAAAATTCAGTTGGTCTTAAAACTGAATAGATTCTTGCCTTGTTTAAGGTATCTGTTAAGTCACGAACACCACCAAAAGGTGGTTCTTTGTACTTAACTAAAATATCAAAAGCATGATTGGTTTCATTTAGTAGTCTTTTAATCTCTAAGGAGTTATTTGTTGGAGCAAATTCTTCAACGAGTACTTTCCCTTTTAAAGTATGAGCCTTATTCTTAATAATCTCTATTATTTTATTAAATTCTAATGTGTTTGTATTAAAATGCATATTAATCACTCCTGAATATTATTTTATCAAATAATATGTTAAAATAATAGGGGCGAGGTGGATTTTATGAACTTTGTTTTAAAATTGAATGATATTGATATAAAGAGAGTTATATCATTCTATCAAGATTATGAAAAATCAAACAATAATCAATATATCCGTTTTTTTGCGAAAACGGATTATTTAAGCGTTAGTGTCTATACCACTGGGAAAGTTATGTTCCAAGGAGATGATGCTGAGGCTGAATATAATATGTGGGTAATTATGCTAGATTATCAAGGTGAAGCAAAACCCAGTAAGAAAGTGGTTAAACCACCTTCATATAAGGATTACTTCTATCCATCAATTGGGAGTGATGAAGTAGGAACTGGTGATTTCTTTGGTCCCATCACAGTTTGCGCTGCGTATTTAAGTACTGAGGATGTTGAATATGTGAAGACATTAGGGATTAATGATTCAAAGAAGATTACAGATGAGAAAATACTTGTTATTGGTGATCAACTTAAAAATCGCGTAAAATATAGTTTACTAACATTACATAATGAAAAGTATAATGATCTTGTTAAAAGAGGATTTAACATGAATAAAATAAAGGCTTATTTACACAATAAAGCGATTATTAACCTTTTAGGTAAGATTAATGGTACTCCCGAAGTTATTATTGATCAGTTCGCTGAAGAGAAGCTATACTTCCGATATTTAAGTGATGAGTCTAAAGTATATCGCAATGTGACATTAACAACAAAAGCAGAAAGTAAGTATGCTTCTGTTGCAATTGGAAGTATTATCGCAAGATATGCATTTTTAAAGCATTTTGAGAACTTACAGAGTGAATCAGGATATCCATTATCCAAAGGTGCAAACGCGAAAGTTGATCAAGTTGCTGCAAGAATGATCATGGACAAAGGAATCAATTTTCTTAATAGTTATGCAAAACTAAATTTCAGGAATTTAGATAAGGCGAAAGCTATTTGTGAAGAATTAATGAAATGATACGTATTGGTTGTATTTATAGGGGTTAAAGTATATAATATATACGAATAAAATGAAGGAGTGATATCAATGAATAAAAGAATTGAAGACGCAATTAACGAACAATTAAATTTTGAAATCGAATCAGCACATATTTATTTAGCAATGAATGGATTTGTAGCAACATTAGGATTAGAAGGTTTTGTTCAATGGTTTGACGTACAATACCAAGAAGAATTAGCGCATGCTAAGAAATTTATGAACTATATTAACGAACGTGGTGGACGTGTAATCGTAAAAGGATTTGAAAATCCTCGTATTGAATACAAGTCACTACAAGAAGTATTTGAAGTAGCTTTAGAGCATGAATATGAAGTTACAAAAAGAATTAACAGTATCATGAAAATTGCACACGAGGAATCAGATTACGCTACAGTAAGCTTCTTACAATGGTTTATCGACGAGCAAGTTGAGGAAGAGGATTCATTCTCAACAATGATCGATAAAATTAAACTAGTTAAAGACGCAGGTCTTTACATATTAGATAAAGAAGTTGGAACTAGAGTATTTGTAGATCCTAACGTAAAAGCATAAATAAAAAGCGCTAAATAGCGCTTTTTTTTATGTCCTGATTATATTATTAGCTCGCTATTACTCTGAAGTAATACTCCCAATAAGTTTATTAAATATAGTCTTACCGAAGTAGAGAATCAAGATAAATAGTGATACAAGGAGTATACCGATATAGTTAGGAATGTTGTCAGTAAAAATTGATAGTACCCCAAAGTAGACAAGTGAGTAAATTGAATATAGGAATAAATAAGATAGTAAAAGAGTAATGAAGTATTTTTTAAATGATAAATTTGTGAATGGAAAAGCGATTTTTAAAATAAATGTAGGGACTAAAGGAACACCGATAACAAGCACATGCTTCCATAAAGGTGTTGTCTCAAGCCATTTCAATATTTTACCACTTATTTTTCTTTTATATAGATAGTGATTGGATGCATTATCAACGTTCTTAAGTATTATGTAAAGTAGCAATATTCCGATAATATTGCTGGTTATTAAGACGAGGAATCCAAGAGGGATACCTAATAGTGTAAAACTAAGTGACATGGTAAAAAAACTCCATGGATTGTCAATGATTGGATGAAGTAACCCAAATACAATAATTACAATGAAACCATAGTGTCCTAAAAATAGTAGTAAGTCATCAATATATAACGTTATATCCATAATATCACCTATTATTAGTATATAAGAAAAGATGATGGGAAGCCATCATCTTACTTTTTTTAATCGATTGTCCAGGGAACCTTTGTTAATGACTCATTGTTTAGAGTTGTTTCTACTAGTGATTCCACTTCAAGTAGTGTCATATCAGCTTCATCGACAGTACGATATACATTATACTGATACTCCTGGGTTGCTACGTCTACTACTACATATACAGAATAGTTGATAGATATCATATCTAGTATCATTGTCTCTAAATCTGAATCAATACCATATGTTTGTAGAAACGTTTCAGTTTCAGTAACAACATCTGAAAATAATACCTGTGATCTGTGTACTTGAATTTCACCTTCTAGATTATCCTCTAAATCTGTTCTAAAGATATAATGGAAATCAGATAACGCAAAGAACTCACCAGTAATTAAATATTCAGGTTCGGTGTTAATTTCTCTCATATCAAGTAACATTGTTTTTACAATGTCCTTAAATGTTGTGTAGTTATTTGATGTTACATCAGGGAGAAGACTGTATTGGAACCAGTATTTTACCCTCGTTGTATCTGCAGATTTATTTGAGGAGAACTCTAAATCTGACATTGTATAAGAAGCATCTGTTACATCATACATCGATTCAAAACTTTTAATGTATGCTTCTAATAAATCTTTTCTTTCAGGATTTGGACAAGATTGTGAGGATGTATCGTTTACCATATCATCTATACAAGTGTTCAAATCTGTTAAATCATAACCAGTATCGCCTGTTACAGTCGATGAACAAGCACTTAGAGTAAGGACAAGGAGTAATAGTGCAAAAATAGCTAATTTCTTCATATTGCCTTCCTTTCAGACCCATATTTTATATGAATAGTTTACCATACATATGTGAATTATTTATGAATAGTTACAAATAAGAAAAAGAACTTTATGAAAGTTCTTTTTAATTATTTTCGGGTAGGTTGCTTTCCTTGTAAATCATAACTCTGTCACCAAGTAAGAATCCTAATGAATTTGTGTATTTATATAAGTACATTGTTGTTTCAGAATGATGATGATATTCTCTTTCAGTATATTCTGTACCGTCTTCATCGATAAACTGCTCAACTACAAAATAATATTCTGTATCCTCTTCAAGAAATAACTCCTCAAGTAAGTTTTCTTTTGTGATTGATGTCTCTAACAGTAAGTTATCTGACTTATCAAATTGTCTTATAGTTACAAGTCCTAAATCATCTATTGTTACATATGTAAACTCATAGTTCACTATATACGTTGTTCCATTCATCATTTGTCCATCATATGAACCTGAAATGGAGAGTCCGCTTTCAAAGTCAACGAAAGTCATATCTTGTCTTATTCTATCTCCAAGACTGTTTTCCTTAATAAGAACTTGTCCTATATTATAGTCTGTATCCTTTCTTGAATAAAGTGTCAAATCTAGTGTAACTGTATTTACCTCTGCCTGTTCAACACCGTCAATTGTTGAATGTTCAGTATGATAATGAGTTCCAGCACTTTCCATTGATTTTCCTATTGAAGCTCCTAAACAGTTATCAAATACAGTTTGATCATTACATGCTAGGTTTACATAAAAGAACTCTGAAGCATCAATTTTATTATTGAAATCACTACGGTGATAAAGAGTAAACTCAAATCCCGATGGTACATAGTAGTCTTCTTCTCCCATTGAATCCTTATTTGAATTATAAAAATCATCATCTTGCGCTAATGAGCAACTACTTAAAGTAATTGCTAGGATACATATGATAAGTATATTAAGTGTTTTTTTCATTATTATCTCCTTCGATATCAATTATTTCCCCTGGATTACAGTTTAAGTACGTACAGATTCTCTCCAAAGTGTCGAATCGAATCCCTTTTGCTTTTCCACTTCTCAATATGGACATATTTGCCTCCGTTATTCCAACATATTCACACAATTCTTTTGATGTAATGTTCTTCTCTTTTAAAACTTCTTTGAGTCTAATTTTGATTTTCATTTATATGAACAGTTCGTTTTCTTTTTTTATTTCAATTGACTTTCCAATGTATTTGGAGGCAATAAAGATTATAGAAACTACTATCATAGTTGGAATCGGTATATCAAAAGTAAAATTGATATTCAATAAATCTTCAAGCACAAGAAATTGAAATAATATAATGAAGGCTTGTGCTGTCAGCAATGTTACTAAAAGGATGAAACTGAGTTTGTATATTTTCATAATATCGCTATATAAGTCGAACTGAAATCCATTTTTATCTAAATTATGAATGAAATCCTTAAATTCAAGTAGTAAGTAAACCATTAATCCACTTACTATAATCTCGATGACGTACTTCAGCATAATGACTTGCCTATCTGCATCTGTGGTAAGTGTCTTTAGATTACTAATTAAGTTACTAAGTGAAAGAGCCAGTACTGAAAACGTAATAACTACTATTGTTATATGGATTAAAGCATTGAAGTAGGTTAATCCATTTTTTTCTTTTGAGGTAAAAGCTCTTGTTGATAGATATATAATTACAAATATATATAATATATATGCAGATCCTGATGTCAAAATAACTCCTAATGTTGCAACTTGAGCTAATGAAGCTGTACTTCTAACAACTTCATTGATGGAGTTATATAGAATATGTGGGTTAATAAACACATACAATACCCAACCAATTGACAAACTTATCAATGGTAATAACAAGTACTCAAAGTTTGTAACTCGTTTCAACTTACTTCTATAAGTTAAATAAATAATTGGACTTACAACTAGGAGAACGTATATAGCAATAGAGAATAAATTACCAACTGCACTATGTATACTTAGTGTTCTAAGAATATCTCCTAACCATACCAATGGTTTGATAAAAACAGATACTAAAGCAGTACCATCAAAGCCTATCAATCCTATAATTATAAATACTATACTACAGATTCCTAAAAAATATTTAAACTTCATAGTATCACCTCTGAATTATTGTCTTACGATAATTATAATAACATCAAAATTATCATAAAACAATAATTTTCCCAAAATATTTCAACAATTTTTCAAATTCACTTGAAGAATAAAAATATATATGGTAAATTATTATCGATAATCGATAATTTTATAGGAGGGGAATATATGAGAAAGATTATTACATTAATATTGAGTATCGGACTATGTTTATTAGTTATTTTTACTATAACTACTAATAGTAATCGTCCAGGTACAGAAGTGGTATATCAAACTGAGTATGATGATTATTTAGTTAGTAATGAGATGGATCCATCTATGTATACTACAACACAAAAGCAATACATATATGATTGTGAACTAAAATTTCACTCGGATTTATATGAATCAAACTATGTTTCACCAAGCGGGAACCCATACGAGTTTCAAAGACATTGGGGGATAGATCGTTTAGTTAATCATGAACAGGAAAGTGATCTTCTAGTTCAAGCACACTATTTTGAATCTGATATCTGTAACAAAGTAGTTCTACTATCGTTTAGTGTTCCCTACCATGTTAGTAAGGATCAATCACAAGAGTTTATTCATATATCGCATTCACTAAATTACTTATTACGCGTTACAGGAACTATGAGTTATAACAAAGATGGTAAGGAGTATTATCTGAAATCGATGACTGCATCAGAATTTATAAATGGTGATGATGCATTACCTTATCAGATTAACATGTCTGGAATATCTCTTACATCAAATGACATTTACACGGAGAACCAAATAGGGATACCTTATAATAATGAGTCCTTAGGGTATTTTAATTATCCTGAGATTACTTATAATTATGTTCTACAGTTATCTAACAGCGAGGATAATCAAACAATCGAAACAGATGATTATATAGGGTTAGATATAGATTTTTATACAATAGCTGAACACATTGATTATCAAGTAAAATTAGGGTTTAATCAGTTCAGTCAGTCACAGTCTGATTCTGAAATGTTTTCAGTAAAAAGAATATCACTATCTTATAAAAGGGAGGAATCATAATGGTACTACTATTTTGGATAATACTAATCATAACTATTGGGATGATTGGAGGAATTATTTACATTACCTATCAATCAAGAAATAACGAGGATAAAATTGATGCATCATTACTATATAATGTAATTAAAATTGTATTTGGAGTTTTTTTATTAGTTTACATAATGAGTTTAGGTATCTCTTTATGGGGTATTAATATGTCTGAGGCGATGTTGATTTTATTTACTAAAATGTTTATCTATATAGTTTTCTTCCTCTTTATCTTCTTAAATACAAAGGATTTACTTACGAATCTTAAAAACGATGATATTTTCATTGATGAAAACTATATACTTACAAAAAAAATAGGTGAGTTGTTTCTCTATCTTGCATTAACAGAGACACTCACAGGTTTCTTACTTGATTTAATAGATGTATTTGGTCGTAATGGCTTTACTTTTAATGTCACAACGAATTTCTCAATCTTTATCTTTGTTATTATTGGTCTCGTACTAATTCTTGTCTCGAAAATTCTTCAGAAGGCAATTGCGATTTACAAGGAAAACCAACTAACAATATGATAATAGTTGACCTCAAGGCAATACTTAAGGAACGAGGGATGACTGGAAAAGAATTAGTAAAGAAAATCGGCTTAACAGAGGCGAATTTAAGTGTATTGAGAAGTGGGAAGGCAAAAGCAATTAGATTTTCTACATTGAACAAGATATGTAAAGCTCTTAACTGCGAACCAGGTGACATTTTGAAATACAAGGAAGGAGATAACGAATGATTTTTTATTTAATACAGTATTCATTTTTTATTCTTATTTTTATAACGATTATAATAATGGTTTTAACGCGACTTAAAAAGGTTAATAAAGTATACGAACGAATTTTGATACCTTTGACTATATTTGTACTAGTAATGGTTTACGTTATTAATTTTGATTGGGATTCCTATGAGGAGATGAACTTCATAGTAAAGGGTGAACCTGAGTTATCACTTACTGTTAAAGAAAAAGATGGAAGGTCATTTCTATTTGATGAGAATCAGAATGACGAGGTAAAGTATAAACCTTATTGGACAACCAATAAAGAAAAAATCCAAGATGATTATAATGTTGTTTATTTTAAAGCACTCGAGCAATATTACCTTGTTATATTCTCAGAGAACTCAACGAAAACATATACCAATCGGTTCCTTGTAGGTGATCACGAACGTGAACGAGGCGATTTACTATATGTCATTGATAAAGAAGATGGATTTATGTATTTAGTATCTGCTACTTCTTTGTCGGGATATGAAGTAGATTTATCCAGTTTTAAAGTAGAGGGTGAGATAGTATATTATGGTGTCTATTTAAAATATGAGACAGGAATAAGTCATTATCGGTATTTAGTAATACCAGATAATATTGAGAAAGAGGATTATTCTAGTCAAACTTGGCGTAATAACAGAGACCAGATATGGATACGTGGCGATGTAGAGGGTGGTTCTAATCACGTACATACATTAGGGGATCCATCGGAAATAACAACTTTTATATTGAATGAAAAAACCTTCCTATATATTGATTCATATGACATCATACGTGTAGGAAGATACACTAGAAGTAATAATGACTTAAGACTAGACGGAAAAGAGTTCCTAACAGGAGAGCAATATATTATTGATGGCCAGTATGAGCTAATTGATGGAATCTTATACTACTTATCTAATGATCTAGAACTGCGAAAATTCACAAATAACTTTGCGACAAGCACAGTTAAAGAAGATGTTACACTTGATAATTGGAGAGATTTTATACCTGTAAATTAAAAGAAGGATTTCTCCTTCTTTTTTTATACTTCTTCTACTAAATCCTGATTAAAGAACTTATATGTAATACCGATAATTGCAACAAGTACAATACCTATGATGTACCCCGTACTAAATTGAGATAGGAACATAATATCATACACGCGATTAAACTGGAACCGCATTGTAATGAAATAATTATGTATTGTGAGACTAATAAACACTATTGAAAAAGGTATGATTAACCCAATAATTAATGTTGAGACTAAGTAATTCACCTTTATATGAAAATGAATGATTTTTAACATTAGGTAAAGTGGAACTATAATGAACATCGTTCCAACAAAAGGATATATATATATAATGTATCCTAATCCAATTACAGTAACAAGAAAGATTAGCAATATCATTAACCCACAATAAAGCCGGCTTTTTAATACATTTATTGAGCGATTCTCTATATAGATTAATACTACTATCGTAATTACAAAAGGAAGTATGATTAATAGAAACTCATCAAGTCCCATTTGAAAATATGTAAAATCCAAAGCCTTTAGTCTTGTGATTAAGCTAATATTATCTTGTTCTTTTAGTTTGAAGTGATACGCAGTAATGAATACAGTGTTCCTAGCAATTCCGAGACCTACTGCACATACACTAGAAATAATGACAGAAACGAATGCTTGTGTTTTTGACTCAATATTGAATACTTTTTGAACAGTATATAGAATAAGTATAGTAACCGGAATTACAATAATTATTATATCAGATAAGTAAACATGAAATGAATATTCCGATAAGGGAATAAATAATGCAAGAATACACATCATTACGAAAGATACGACGATTGATTTTATAGTTTTCATAGTACTACTCACTCCTTAAAAAAATACAGTCCATTTGAACTGTACATCTGTTCCCTTATGGCTACTTGATTGTATTATATCATGTTTTAGGGTAGAATATAAATGAATTAATACCTTATTTGAAAGGAAGTGTTCAAATGAATGCTAAAGAATTATTAAACACAAGACGAAGTACAAGGAAGTTTACTAATGAGGTGATATCAAAAGGACTACTTCATGAAGTAATGGAACTTACCTCAAGAGCTCCATCATGGAAGAACTATCAAATCGCAAGATTTAATATAATTCAAGATAAAAACATTATTAATCAAATATCAAAACAAGGGGTAAATGACTTTGTGTATAATATGAAGGCTATCGCTAACGCAAATAATCTATGTGTTCTAAGCTACATTAAAGGACTTAGTGGTACTACCGATGGAAAGTACGATACATCTAAAAAAACTTGGGAAGTATTTGATGCTGGTATCGCAGCACATCAGTTTTGCCTAGCATTACATTCAGTTGGACTCGGGAGTGTCATTATGGGAATCATTGATGTAGACATGATTTCTAGTTTAATTGAACTACCAGAAAATGAGGAAGTTGCAGCGGTAATTGTATTTGGGGTTCCAAATGAGGAAGTAAAGTTTCGTTCAAGAAAATCTATTGACGAAATTGTTAGATATAAGTAAAGAAGACAAACGCTGTTTGTCTTTTTTTTATACAAAAAAAGCCACTCTAATGAGTGGCTTAATGTATATTATTATCTCTTACCTGGATCGTAAGGTTCTCCTGAAGCTCTTGGAGCTTGTGAGTTTTTCGATACGAATGCAAGTACTACAATTGTAGCAATGTAAGGTAATGTGTTGTAAAGATTAGTATCTGCTTGTAAATCTTTTAAGATTGGAATAGATGCATATGTAACACTAATTACACGCATAAATCCGAAGAATAAAGCAATGAAAATGATACGTTTTGGTTTCCACGCACTGAAGATTAATACAGCAAGTGCTAAGAACCCGAACCCTGCTACCGTCCCATCAAAGTTATTTGAGAAACTTAAACTGAAGATAACTCCACCAATACCAGCTAAGAATCCACTGATTAAAACACCAGAGTATCTCATTTTATATACATTGATACCTAAACTATCTGCTGCTTGTGGGTTTTCACCACAGGCACGAAGACGAAGTCCAAATGCAGTTTTATATAGTACAACAATCGCTATAAAGAAGATAATAGCTACTACTAAAGTTGATAGGTATGTACTAGTAAAGAAGATATCTCCTATAAAAGGAATTTTTGATAATAGTGGTACTTCTTTAATGAAGTAACTATTTGTTAAGTCTATTTTCTTAACTCCGAACATTTGTCTTGCGAAGAATACTGTGAATGCTAATGCAAACATATTCAATGCAGTACCACTGATTACTTGATTTGCCTTCATATTAATACTAGCGTATGCATGGAATGCTGAATAGATAAGTCCTGTTAGACCACCTACAAGTAAACCAACAAATGCCATTAACTGAATATTCCATTCAAGTCGTAGTTGAATTAACAGAATTACAAATGATAATAGTGCGACAACTGCTCCTGTCAAAACAATAAAGTTAAACTTAACCTTTTTAAGAATTGCATAAGTCGTTGTACCAACTACTGCAAGTATCCCTAAAATCATAGAAATTAATGCTAATGGAGGGAACTTGTCTAAAGGATCATCGTTGATATAGAAATCTTGAATCTCAAATGATGCCTTTCTTGGTTTGAAGCTAATAGAGTAACTTAACCCTTTGAAGAATGATGAATCTTCATCAAGTGTTACGTTATATACTGTTTTCTTACCTGATTCATCTAAAATAACACTCTCGATTCCTTTATAATCATATGCATCAGTTAAATCTTGTTTCTCTGTATATATAGTAAAGAACTCAGGTTTCATTTGTCTTTCATCATTGTCAGTTAGAATTAACTCACCTTGATTGTCGCGTAAAAACTCAGATTTTGCTTGAACTCTTTGTAGTTGAGCATCAAACTGTGCAGTTAAAGTAGTATTCTCATATAATTTAGTAATGAAATCTTGAACATCTACTGTTGTTGTTCCTTTAACATTGTCAATTAATGGAGTAACATTTGTTTCGATATACGCGCTTACATCACTACCGTAAGCTTGAACGTCTTCAAAACTAAATTCTGCTTTAACATCATCAATTTTGTCATCAACCAACTTTTTGTTGAATGGTGATAAATCATGATACCAAGTAAAAGAATCAATTGAAGCTTCAAGATTTGCGATTGAAGTTCTTGTTTCAACGAACTGATCATATGTCTGAACAAAATCATCAGAATTATCATAGAAATCATATTCATAAGTTAACATGAACTCTGCAGTTTCTTCTGAAGTAAAGTACGCTTCTTTAAATGTGATTTCTTCAAGATTTGAGATTACGATAACTCCAACAAATGAAGCTACTAACATAATCCCTTCAAGTGCGATGTTAATTACACCACTTCGTTCACTAAATAGTCCTCCTAGTGCAACAATGGCAAGTGGTACAGCACTAGCGATGGTAAGTTGGAGGATTAGATAAAATAATTCCATTATTGTTCACCATCCTTTTCAGTTAACGCTTTTTGTTTTCGTTTCTCACTGAAATATCTAATAATTTTAGTTAAGTACATTTTAACAAATAGTGACAATGCACTTATATAAATGATTGTAGCTATAATAACGTCAACAATTTCCGGTTTGAATCCACCTAATAAATCACCTTGGATTAGGTAACCACCGTATTGCCAAACACCATATAAGATACCAACTAAGAAGGTACCAATTGGAGTTGTAAGTCCTAATAAAGATATAGCTATACCAGTGAATCCTTGACCTTCTAATACAGCAACTACTGCGAATGATTTACCGCCTACTAAGTAAACTGTAGCACCAGCTAAACCAGCAATCGCACCTGATATAATTAATGATAGGGCGATATTTCTGTTTTCATTGATCCCAGCATATTTACTAGCATGTCTGTTAAATCCAACCGCTTTAATTTCATATCCAAATTTAGTATTGTATAAGATTATGTGTGTAACAATAACAGCGACTAATGCTAATACGATACCTATATGCATATTTGGTGATGGGAATAATTTATCTAATCCCCAAGTAGGTAACTCAGCACTAGTTGCAACACTTTGTGCTCTTGCATATGTAGCATTAAATATATTTTGTGTAACAAAGTATATTGATAAGTACATACCAATATAGTTTAGCATAATACCAGCAACTACTTCGTTTACATTTCTATATGCTTTTAGTAATCCAGGAATTGCTCCCCAAATTCCACCAGCAACCATACCTGCTAATACAGCAACAGGCCAATGTAAGTTCATTCCAATAACATCCGCTAAAAATGTCCATTTAACACCAACATAGATTGCAGCCACTGCTCCTACAGTGAATTGTCCAACTACACCGATATTGAATAAACCAGTCTTAAATGCAAATGAGATTGAAAGACCTGTTAAAATAATTGGTGTTGCTCTAAAGAAAATTTCACCAATATTGAAGGCTGGTGTACCTGATAACTCAATTTGCTTCCAAGAAGCGATTACCACATTGAAAGCTCTATTTGCGTAATCTGGATTAATAAAGTACATAACAATATAACCTAAGAATAGTCCTAGTACTATTGAAAATATACTACTTACTACATCCAAAACCATTTTACTTGTAAAGAAAGCTTCATAGTTGAATTTACGTTCTTTTTTCACTGTTTTCTCCACTATACTTCACTCCTTTTTGATCCTGCCATGTATAATCCAAGTTCTGTCTCAGTAGTTTGTTTTGGATCAAACTCACCTACTAATTCACCTTCATACATAACAATAATTCTATCTGATAAGTTCATAACTTCATCAAGTTCTAATGAAATTAATAAAACTGCTTTTCCTTGATCTCTCATTTCAACAAGTTCTTTGTGAACAAACTCAATTGCACCTACATCAAGACCCCTAGTAGGTTGAACTGCGATGATTAGATCGGTATCTCTACTTACTTCACGAGCAATGATTGCTTTTTGCTGATTCCCACCACTCATACTACGTGCACTAGTAATTGCACCTTGTCCACTACGAATATCAAAGTCTTCAATCATTTTTTCAGCATTCTCACGAATTGACTTATGTTTTAAGAATCCAAATTTTTGATACTTCGGTGTGAAATATTCTTGCAGTATTAAGTTATACTCAATTGAATAATCTAATACTAATCCATGTTTATGACGATCTTCAGGTATATGTGATACACCCAAATTGTTTCGTTTTCTAATAGAGAGGTTTGAAATGTCTTCACCATTTAGTAAAACTGTACCAGTACAATGTTTTAATCCAGTAACGGCTTCTACTAATTGTGTTTGTCCATTTCCTTCAATCCCTGCAATACATAAGATTTCTCCTCTTTTTACACTAAAAGAAGCATCGTTTACTTTAAGTTTGTGCGATAAATGATCTTCAACAACGATGTTTTGTGCTTCTAGTACTACATCTGTAGGTTTAGAAGGATTCTTATCAACCTCGAAACTAACAGGTCTACCAACCATCATTTCAGCCATTTTTTCTGTAGATGTTGCTTTTACATCAACAGTACCAATGTATTTCCCTTTACGTAAAACAGAACAACGATCAGCAACTGCTTTAATTTCTTTTAGTTTATGAGTAATAAGAATAATTGATTTACCTTCTTTGATAAGGCCTTTCATTATTTTCATTAGCTCTTCAATTTCCTGAGGTGTTAATACAGCTGTAGGCTCATCGAAAATTAGTATTTCAGCATCTCTGTATAACATTTTTAGTATCTCAACACGTTGTTGCATCCCTACACTTATATCCTCTATTAACGCATCAGGATTAATCTTTAAGTTGTATTTCTCACTTAATGATAGGATTTTTTCTCTCGCCACAGAGTAATCCAATAACCCTTTATTTGTTGATTCAACCCCAAGCATAATGTTTTCAACAACACTATAATTATGAACAAGTTTAAAGTGTTGGTGTACCATACCAATTTTGTACTTGTTCGCATCATTAGGGTCGTTGATTTGCACTACTTCCCCATTGATCTTGATTGTTCCTTCCTCAGGTTGGTAAAGACCAAATAAAACACTCATCAGTGTCGATTTACCAGCACCATTTTCCCCAAGCAAGGCATGAATTTCTTGCTTTTTTAGTTGTAATGTAACGTTGTCATTAGCTTTGATTCCAGGGAACTCTTTTGTAATGTTTAACATTTCTACAACATATTCCATAACTATCAACTCCATTTTTTTGTGCTTAAAATATAAATTTATTACTCTAATTTAATATTTATATATTTTAACTCTTAATTATATTATACTATATAACCTTATTATTAAAGTAAAATAATAAGAAATAAAGTAAAAGAGCTTAACTTTTTGAGTTAGGCCCTTTTAATTATTTGTTAAATTTATTTCTTAGCTTGCAGGTTCAACTACAGTTGCTTCAGGATAACCAGTTGTAACACCTTCAGCAGTTAAGAATGTAACTAATTCAGCATGACTTGCAGGAACAACTACAGTACCGTCAGAAACTTTACCTAATATAGCTAAGTAATCAGCATTAGTAAATGTACTAAATACAGAGTTACCCATAGGTAATCCAACACCACCATCAGCAGCACCTAACATAATTGATTTTCCACCTTCGAAAGTTCCAGCTTCGATATCGGCTAATGCTGCCATAACTGCTACACCTAATCCTTTTAATGCAGAAGTAATTACAGTATCTGATAAGAAGTATTGGTCTACATCTACACCGATTACTGCAGCCCCAGCTCCAGCTTCTTCAGCAGCAGCCATTACAGATCCACCAGCTCCACCAGCAGCAGAGAAGATAACTTCTGTACCAGCTGTATATCTACCAGCAGCGTAGTTTTTAGCGTTATCAGAAGGAGCGAAATCTCCAAAGTAATGATAATCGTCATTTCCTAAAGTAATAGTAACGTCCATTTCTTCAGCAGCGTAATAAGCACCAGCAACATATCCAACACCGAATTTAACTACTGCAGGAACAGCCATTCCACCAGTAAATCCTAAGTGAGTATATCCATCTTTAACAGCAGCGTAACCAGCTAAGAACCCTGATTCGTGCTCATTGAATAAGATTGATAATGTATTATCGGCAGTGTTAAAAGTTTGCCAATCAGGTGTATGAGGTGTACCATCAATTAAGATGAACTTAACATCTGGATATAAAGTTTGAGCTTCATATACACTAGTTTCGAATAAGAAACCAGGAGTTACAACAACATCTGCACCATCATTAACAGCTAATTGAATAGCAGCTAAATATGCTGTATCACTAACTTCAGTTGGTTTATAGTATTGGTATAAATGTCCATTTGCGTTTGCATAAGTTTGGATTCCTTCCCAAGTACCTTGGTTAAATGATTCATCATCAATAGTTCCTGAGTCAGTAATCATAGCAACTTTTAATACAACTTTTTCAGGTACGTTTAATAAATCATCAACGTCACCTTCTAATTCAGTAATTGTTTGTTTTAAAGTCGCAATTTCAGATTGTAGATCTTCAATATCACCACTGTAGTCTACGCCAGTACAACCAGCTAATAGTCCAACAGTTGCGAACATGAATAAAGCAAATAATTTTTTCATTTTTTTCCTCCAATTTTTTTTTAAGATTCAACTATTATATTACCAAAACAACGCGATTTTGTAAATAAAATACCTAAATATTTTAAATAACACCTATTGCTGAAAGGGTTTTCAAGTAAAACGCTTTCTATATATAGTTATATTACTTAGCTTGAATCAAACTCAAAGTTTATCAGCAAACTAAACCAAAATCAGCCATTTACGTGAATGAAAAAAGTATGAAAACCTTTTAATTCGTATGTAAGCGTGCCCAAATCTAGAATTTTTCAAATAACAGTAAAAAAAGCTTATATTTGTTGATTTTTTAGTATCACTTCGTTAAAATGATTTAGTCTTTAATAAGTTCACTTATTATATAAATAAAATATTAAAGTAAAGAGAGTGATGTAAATGAAAGAATTTAAGCAATGGGAAGGCTTTAAAGGCCATTCATGGAAAAATGTTGTAAATGTACGAGATTTTATTCAAAAAAACTACGCTCCATATCATGGTGATGACTCGTTTTTAGAAGATGTTAGTGATTCATCTTTAGAAATGTGGAAAAAAGTACTTGATACTTTTGAAGTTGAAAAGAAAAACGGTGTTGTTGATATGGATACTGATATTGTATCGACTATAACATCTCATGAAGCAGGATACATTCACAAAGAGAATGAGAAAATTGTGGGGTTACAAACGGATAAACTTCTAAAAAGATCTTTCCAACCTTTTGGTGGAATTCGTGTAGCTACTACTGCTGCAAAAGAGTATGGATATGAGATTGCACCAGAATTAGTTGATTTGTTTAATACGTATCGTAAAACACACAATCAAGGTGTGTTTGATGCATATACTGATGAAATGATGTTAGCTAGAAAATCAGGTATCATTTCAGGATTACCAGATGCATATGGTAGAGGTCGTATTATTGGTGATTACCGTAGAGTTGCTCTATATGGAATTGATTATTTAATGCAGGATAAGAAAAAGCAACTTGACTGTGGTTCTCCAAGAATGACTGACGATATTATTCGTTTGCGTGAGGAGCTAATGGAGCAATATCGTGCGCTTAATGAACTGAAGGAAATGGCATTATCATATGGTTGTGATATCTCAAAACCAGCAACGAATGCTCATGAGGCTATACAATGGACTTATTTTGGTTATCTTGCAGCAATTAAAGAGCAAAATGGTGCTGCGATGAGTTTAGGACGTATCTCAACTTTTATTGATATTTACATTGAAAGAGATCTTGAGTCTGGTGTATTAACTGAGTTTCAAGCACAAGAATTAATTGATCAATTAATTACAAAATTACGTATTGTTCGTTTTGCAAGAACACAAGCATATAACGCATTATTTACTGGTGATCCTACATGGGTAACTGAGGTAATTGGTGGAATGGGGACTGATGGAAGAACTTTAGTTTCTAAAACAAGTTACCGTTTCTTACATACACTATACAATTTAGGTGCAGCACCAGAACCGAACTTAACTGTTTTATGGTCAGATAAACTACCTGAAAATTTTAAAAGTTTTTGCGCAAAAGTTTCTATAGATACAAGCTCAATTCAATATGAGAGTGATGATCTAATGAGACCATTACATGGAGACGATTACGGAATTGCATGTTGTGTATCACCAATGAGAATCGGTAAGGAAATGCAGTTCTTTGGAGCTCGTGCAAACTTAGGAAAAGCCTTATTATATGCAATTAATGGTGGTAAAGACGAAAAAACAGGAGTACAAGTAGCTCCTAAATTCTCTCGTATTAAGTCAGATTACTTAGATTACAATGAGGTTATGGAAAGTTATTCACGTATCACAGAATGGTTAGCTGAATTATATGTAAACACATTAAATGTTATCCATTATATGCATGATAAATATTCATATGAAAGAGTTCAATTAGCGTTACACGATAAAAAAGTAAAACGTTACTTTGCAACGGGTATCGCTGGATTAAGCGTTGTTGCTGATTCATTCAGTGCGATTAAGCATGCGAAAGTACGTGTAGTAAGAGATGAAGAAACTGGTTTAGCAGTTGACTATATTGTAGAGGGTGAATACCCTGCATTTGGTAACAATGATTATCGTGTAGATGACATTGCAAATGAACTTGTAGAAAACTTCATGAGTAAAATCAGAAAACATCATACATATCGTGATAGTGTTGCTACAATGTCAATTTTAACAATTACTTCAAACGTTGTTTATGGTAAAAAAACTGGAGCTACTCCAGATGGTAGAGCTTCAGGTGATCCATTTGCTCCAGGTGCAAACCCAATGCACGGTAGAGATAAAACAGGAGCATTATCATCATTATTGTCAGTGGCAAAACTTCCTTTTGAACATGCACAAGATGGGATATCGTACACATTCAGTATCACTCCTTCTGCTTTAGGTAAGGACGAGGTAAGTAGAACGAGTAACCTTGTATCATTAATAGATGGTTATGTTGCAAAAGGTGGACACCATATTAATATCAATGTCTTTAATAGAGAACTGTTAATCGACGCAATGGAACATCCTGAACTATACCCACAATTAACTATTAGAGTTTCTGGATATGCTGTAAACTTTGTGAAACTTACGAAAGAACAGCAAATGGATGTAATCAACAGAACAATTCATGCAAAGGTATAAATGAATCTTAACATTCATTCTATCGAATCATTTGGGACCGTCGATGGTCCCGGTGTTCGCTATGTAATCTTTGTGCAAGGTTGTCCATTACGCTGCTCATATTGTCACAATCCAGATACATGGAACAAAAACAATGGTACTATAAAAGATATTGATGAACTACTCTACCAAATCGATGACTATTCTATGTTTTTGAAATCAGGTGGTGTCACTGTTTCTGGAGGAGAACCTCTTCTTCAGGCAAAAGAGATTACTTATTTGTTTAAGAAATTAAAGCAAAAAGGAATTCATACTTGTATTGATACTTCTGGATACATAAAAATAAATGATGATATCGAGGAACTAATCAAATATACTGATTTATTTCTAGTAGATATGAAAGTATTTAATAATGAGAAGCATTTAGATTTAACAGGTGTTTCAAATAAGAACATAATACAGTTTTTACGTCATCTTGATAGAAATAATAAACCTGTTTGGATTAGACATGTACTAGTTCCATCAGTTAACGATTCAGTTGAGGATCTCACTTTACTAAGTACGTTTCTTGATAGTTTACGTAATGTTCAAAAAGTTGAGTTATTGCCTTATCATGAACTTGGTATTTTTAAATGGAAAGAACTTGGACTAAAATACAAACTGAGTCACATCACTGTTCCTACAGATGAGTCTATTACACAGGCAAAAAACATCTTGAAAATAAAGTAAAGAGAGCTAAAACTAGCTCTCTTTTTTGTAATAATAAATTTAATACTTAATGTTTATCGGTTCACCCTTAATAAATGAATAAATATTATCAAATACGATTTTTGCTCTTCGCTCCATTGATTCTATTGAGGCAAACGCAATGTGAGGAGTTGTAATTAAGTTCTTTGCAGTGAAAATATTACTATAAGTAGGTAGTGGTGGTTCAATCTCATATACATCTACTCCTGCACCTCTAATTACATCATTATTTAAAGCATCAACTAAAGCTTTTGAATCTATTACTGGACCTCTTGCACAATTTACAAGAATCGCAGTTGACTTCATTTTATTGATTAACTCCGTATTTATCAGTCCTTTAGTTGATTTTAGTAGTGGTAAATGAAGTGTTACAAAATCACTAGACTCAAACAGTGTCTCTAAATCAGTATATTGAATTCCAAGTTCAGTAGCTTCTTTACTCTTAACAACATCATAACCAAGTAGTTTCACATCAAACCCTTTGAGAAGTTTGGCTACTTGTCTTCCAATCATACCAGTTCCAACAATTCCAACAGTTTTATTTGATAACTCACTACCAATAAATCCTGCTTTTGTCATACCTTTTCTGCATGCTTGCTCAGTTTGGATAAGATTTCTTGTTGCTGTAAGCATCAATGTAAGTGCAAGTTCAGCAGTTGGGATTGTCGCATAACCTTGACTATTAGCTACAAAAACACCTCTTTTTATACATAAATCTTTAGGTAAGTGATCGATACCTGTAAACCCTACAGAAATAAGCTTTAAATCATCACTAGCCATGATTATGTCATTACTAACATTTCCATTCGTTACGATAAGAATATCTGCATTTTGCGCTCGCTCAAGTTTTTCCTCTTCTTCTAATACTTCAAAACAGGAAATGAACTCATGTCCTTGATTTCTTAACTCTTTGCTATAGTAATCAATGCTTTCTTTCGGCACTGATAATGGTTCTAACATTGCAATTTTCATATTTACCTCCTAAAAGTTCCTCTTTTCAGTATCATATTGTACTTCAATTATAGAAAAAAAGAAAGAGACTATATCGAATAGTCTCTTAATTTAACTAAGTATTATCTTGTACTTTATTCACAACATCGTCTAATGTAGGAATTCCATATGCTACAATGACTTTTCCTTCTAAAACTACCATTGGTAGTAATTCAGACAATGCATCTTCTAAATTGCCTTCATCTAGACGAAAAGAAGCATCTGTTGTTTCCAATATATTGTTTATTTTGTTCAGGACCTGTGTTGTGTCATTCTCATCAATGTTGAATGAGTTGAAATCTACATCAGTGTTGAACTTGTACTCAGTGAGGTTCTTAAGTAGTTCGTCCATGTCTTCTACCTTTGAACTACCCTCACAACCACAGTTACAACCGCAACCACCTGAAGGTTTTGAATCATATATTACTTCTAGTTTCTTACTCATAGTTCCACTCCTAATTACTTATTTGTATGTATATAGGATATAGTATCTAACGGAATTTACAAAATGATGCACTTTGATATCCTATGAGTTTTTAATTAAGAGTCTATTTTTATAAACTTCAAGAGCAAATGACTAATTATTCTTATATGTAAGGTGGAACATCACAGGAATAAGGATTCCACCACCAAGTATATTTCCAATTGTTACAGGTAATAAGTTATTAAAGAGGATTTCAGTTACACTCGCATAGTTTAATAACCCACCTAAGCTAAAATAATACATATTTGCGACTACATGTTCAAATCCACATAAAAGAAATACCATTACACCAAAGATTGCGACGAAAACTTTTCCTAAATAATCATTCGTTGCATTTACAAGCATAACTGTTAGAACAATGATCATATTGCAACCGATTCCTAGTAAAATCGCACTTAAGAAGTCCAAATGCACTTTCTTTTCCACTATATGAGATATGTACTCTAATTCAGTTGTATTATATGCATTAGCTAAAACTAATAATAATCCAATAAAAAAGGTACCTATGAGATTTCCACCCCAAACAATACCCCAGTTCATTAATACTTTCTTTACACGTTCTTTCTTATCTAAAACATTTAATACCATTAAGTTATTACTCGTAAATAGCTGTACTCCTAAAGTAATTATTAATACGAACCCAATCGTGAAGACAAATGCGCTCATGATTGAACCTAGCCCGTCAGAAATATGAAACTTGTCCGCAACTCGGATTGCCGCTGTTCCTCCGAATCCAATAAACATTCCTGCTAGAATTGATTGAAGCAATGTTACACGATATGATTTATTAATTTTAGCCTTATTTTGGCTTTTTATAGTATCTAAAATTGTTGTTATATTGTTCATAAATCTCTCCTAAAATCTTTATTCAGCCTCACTAGAATAGCACAACATTTTCTAAAAGACAATAGGAATTTTAAACATAAACTAGGTCACTATAGATATATCAAAACTAAACAATAATTTTTATCAAATAATAGATTAAAAGGCATTATCAAAAGATAATACCTTTAATTCTATTTTGTAAACCAATACTTTCGTTTCATGCCATCTCCAGGTTCTTCAAAAACACTGTATTCAAAACCTTTATCAATGAGAAATTTGTGTATATCGTTATCTCTATCACTATTACCTGGTATTAAAATAATCATTCCTCCGGGTTTTACAACACGATACATCTCATTATACTCATCAGTTATATGATCACCAAACACATGCCCTGCCATTATGACGTCTGCGAAGTTATCCTCAAAAGGAATTTCAGTCATAAGACCATCTACAACATAGATGTTTTTATAACGATATTCTTTACTTTTAAGCCTAATAAATGATCTTAAATTCCCTATAGGTTCAACTGCATATACCGTTTTGGCAAAGGGTGCAACGCGAAATGTTTGTGAACCTGTTCCCGCTCCAATATCTAGTACTGTTTTTCCTGTAAATTCAACTAAGTCCAGTAACTCACTACTTTCCCATTTATTGTGGTTTTGTTGGTCATAGTTATCAGGGTCAACTACATATACAATCCAGTCTTCCAATGACTGAATAAATCTCTTCTCTAGTTCTTTTGAATATGATAGTGTGGTGGGCAAACTTTCCACCTTTTCAATTGTAGTAATTAAATGAGGTGCTTTATGTTTCATAAACCAACTTACGTCTTCATATTCCTTTAATAAAACACTCAGTTCCTCATGATTTTTCCATTCTAATAACCATTCTAACTGTACTGCTTCAAATAATGTAATTACTCTAAATGTGTAGTTACTTACGTCTTTCCATCCTAACACTTAATGTGCCTCCTTATATAGTAAATTAATCAGATATATAAGGCTTTAACATAACTCCAATCACGTTATGCTAAAATCACCTTTAATGTTTGTCTCATATAAATCTCCTCCTGTCTAAACTATTTTAATTATACCATAGATTCTTTTCTTCATAGTTTACTTCTTGACAATATAATCCGAAGCTTAAAATTCTATAAATTACTACATACAAATAGTAACTTTTATTTTATAATATACAATGTAAGGCAAATGAGTTAAAGGAGAAAAGGCTATGAAACTAAAAGTTTTAACAAAGAAGGAATTTGATAAGTATGTAGTTCATTCTGTTAGTAATTATGAGAAGGAACTTATAAAGATGGGACATACAGAGTCTCAGGCTAAACAAGAATCGAAAGCGACATTTGATCGTATACTTCCAAAGGGTATGGATACAGAAGGTCATATATTTAACTATGCATACGATAACGAGGAGTTAATTGGTTTTATTTGGTATGGTTTTAGAGGGAAAGACAATGCATTCATATATGATTTTGAGATAGTTGAAGAAAAACGTCGTCAAGGATATGGTCGTAAGGTTATGCTTGCTTGTGAGCAAGAGGCAAAAGAAAAGGGAGCAAAAGTAATGGGTCTCCATGTTTTCGGTCATAACAAAGGCGCAAGGGCATTATATGAGTCACTGAATTATTATCCAACAAGTATTCAAATGAAAAAGAATTTATAAGTAATTAAAAACACACTATTGTGTGTTTTTTTTATGTTGTTTCTCTATCTTTAAACTAAAAAAGTTCATCTAGAAGTAAGTAGTATTTCATTTTTTTCTCATCTAAATCAACATCTAAACAGGATAAGAAATAATCAAGATACTCCGCTTTATACTTATCACCTAAATTGTACTTTGTACTACGAATACATAATGCAATGTCCTGCCATTTATCAGCTACTCCACTTCGCCCTAAATCAATGAGACCTGTCAGTTCATTATTTCCAAAGAAAATGTTTGGAAGACAAAAATCACCATGTGTCATAACAAGTTCTTCTTGTGGTGTATTTGCCTTTAAATAAGATAAAATTTCTTTAGATGATGAAAAAGACTCTATGGTTTCTAAGTCAAAGTCATTTTCATCTACTAGGTTTTGATTAACATTGTATTCTGCATGTTCTAACTTCAATACAAGGCTGTATTTAGGAGCGTTTTTTATATCTATATCCCATAACTTCCTAAGTGTATTAGCGAGTAATTCAATAAGATTCAACGGTTCTTCTAAAAGTGATTTATCAAAAGCCATAGTACCGTTCACTCTCTCCATTAACAAATAGCTATAACCACATTCTTCTACATAATGTCGTACTTTTGGGACAGGAATTACACTACTAAAATACTCAAGTGTTTCATGTTCTCTCCTTGATTCAAATCCAATTTTCTCTCTCTTTAAGACGAAATGATCAAAAACGAGAATATCACTTCTACTCATTCCAACGTCTGACATTGTAAAAGGTAAGCCACTAATAGATTCCTCAATCTTTACGGGAACATAAAATGGAACTATTTGATTTTTTGTTTTCATATAAAACCCTACTTTCATTTGCTACTCATTAAAATATAATAACACATTCTCATAGTATACATAAGGTATCCAAACTAATAAAGAAAAAAATATTTATCTCAAATATATATATATTTGGTAGTAAGTAATGTTTTTTTTGAAAACATTTTCAGTTTGAAATATCTTGATTCCTTTTTTTTGATGTGTAATAATACGACAAAACGAAGAACAAGAGTAGTAAGTTTAAGTCAAACACAAAGAGAACTGTTGGTTGGTGTGAAACAGTAGTTGGATTATTCTGAACGTGCTTGGGAGTTGGATTATCGAAGTAATGAGGTAATCACGTAGATCTGCGTTAAAGAATAGAGTGCTAGATGTGATATACACATTTAGAATTTAGGTGGTACCGCGATTATATAAATCGTCCTTTGTTTAAGGACGATTTTTTTTATTATATAAGGAGTGTTATTTATGAATCAATTATTTAATTATGAAGTTATTAAAGACTGGATCCCATTTATTGTTAAGGGGCTTGGAGTAACCTTGTCCATTGCAATTGTTGCTGCGGTTTTTGGGATAGTTATTGGAATTATACTTGTCGTGATGAACAAGGGGACTTTTGCAAAAAGAGTCGCTAATGCATACATAGATGTGTTCCGGGGAACACCACTTATCTTACAACTTAGTATTGTATACTTTGCAGCTCCACAGTTTCTAGATCGATTAGTGAATGGGGTAATGGGATTTAATTTCGATTTTCAACTAAGTGGTATTATCGCTGCATTTATTACATTTAGTTTAAATTCAGGAGCGTATATATCTGAAATCATTCGTTCTGGTGTAAACAGTGTAGATCCAGGTGAAATAGAAGCTGCGAAAGCATTAGGTATATCGAAGTTTCATACATACAAAGATATTATATTACCAATTGCCTTCAAAAATTCATTTCCCTCATTAGTTAATGAATGTATAACATTGATAAAGGAAAGTTCTATTGTGTCTATTATCGGTATTCAGGATTTAATACGTAGACAGCAAATAGTAACTTCACAGACATATCTATATTTTGAACCGTTAATTGTAGTAGGTATAATCTATTACTTAGTAATCAAAATAGTATCTTATTTTGGAAGAAAGATTGAGGTGAATTTAGCTCATGATAAAAGTTAGTAACGTTAATAAAAGTTTTGATAGTTTACATGTATTAAAGGATATAAACTATACCTTTAAAGAAGGAAAAACAACAGTAATCATCGGCTCAAGTGGGAGTGGTAAAAGTACATTGTTAAGATGTCTGAACCGGTTAGAATCAATTGATTCAGGTGAGTTATATCTTGATAGTATAAATACCAAAGATGTAACCCAAAAAGAGCTTACAAAGAGAATTGGAATGGTTTTTCAGCAGTTCAATCTGTTCAGTAATATGACAGTGTTAAGAAATGTTACATACAGTCTATTAAAAGTGAAAAAAATGGATAAGGAAAACGCTGAATTAAAAGCCCTAGAAGCATTAAAAAAGGTTAATGTAATAGATAAGATAAATCAGTATCCTAATACTTTGAGTGGTGGACAAAAACAACGTGTCGCAATCGCAAGAGCGCTCGTCACTGATGTAGATGTTCTACTGTTTGATGAACCTACAAGTGCACTAGACCCTGAAATGGTAAATGAAGTATTAGATGAAATCAAGAAACTCTCGAAAACGGGATTAACAAATATTATAGTGACTCACGAGATGGGATTCGCTAAAGAAATCGCAGATGAGATTATATATATGGATGAAGGTTGTATTATAGAAACGGGTACACCAGAAGAATTATTTAATCATCCGAAAAAGGAACGTACAAAACAGTTTCTAAATAAAATATTATAGGAGAGAAATATATGAAAAAAATAGTTATAGTATTAGCAATGATATTAGTAATAACACTTTCAGGGTGTAATCAAAAAGAAAACGAGATAACAGTATTAACATCAAGTGGATATGAACCATATGAAATGATCGACACTAGTGGTACCCTAACAGGGTTTGACATTGAGTTAATGGAAGCACTAGCTACTGAACTTGGAGTTACCATAAAATGGAAAGATGTTGCGTTTGATGGAATTATAGCGAGTCTACAAAGTGGGCATGCTGAAATAGCTATTGCGGGAATCAGCCCAACTGAAGAACGTAAAGTAAATGTTGATTTTAGTTCAGTTTACTATAATAGTGAATCAGGATTATTAAACTATCTATTATTTGACTCGTCAAAGAATATTCAATCACTAGAAGATTTAGATGGTCTAGTAGTTGGAGCTCAATTAGGAACCGTACAAGCCACGTTACTTGAAGCATTAAGCGCTGAACATAATTTCACAGTAGATTTACGAAACACAAACACACAAATTGTTGAGGAAATCAAAGCAGGTAGAATTGATGTGTTAGTAGTTGAGAAAATCATTTCTGAGTCTATTATTGAAGCCAATGAAAACTTTGATAGTGTTGGGTTTAAGAGTTATTTAGACGATGCAGTAGGGAATGCAATTGCCTTTTCAAAAGGTAGTGAACATGTAGAAGATTTCAACAAGGCTCTTGATACATTAAAAGAGAACGGTACTTTGAATAAATTAATCAATAAATGGTTTAAGTAAATCTTATAAGGCTTATAGAATATGAAAAAGAACTAACATTTTTTTGTTAGTTCTTTTTTTATCATTGTATTAGTTCTTAAACTCCGTAATAAGTGCTTGAACCGACTTCTTAGCATCCCCAAATAACATTCTGGTTTTCTCACTATAGAATAATGGGTTCTTGATACCTGCGTAACCTGGACTCATCGAACGTTTCATAACGATAGTCGTTTTGGCGAGATCAACATTTATAATGGGCATACCATAGATTGGTGATGTTTTATCAGTTCTTGCTGCGGGATTAACAACATCGTTCGCCCCAATTATTATTGCCAAATCGATTTTATCTATTGTCTGGTTCACATCATCCATTTCCCGTAGTTGGTCATATTCAACATTAGCTTCTGCTAATAATACGTTCATATGCCCTGGCATTCTCCCAGCGACTGGATGGATTGCGTAATTTACTTCTGCTCCGTTACTTGTTAATATCCCTGCTAACTCTCTTACTACATGTTGTGCTTGTGCCACTGCCATCCCATATCCAGGAACAATCAAAACATTCATTGCTGCTTCTAATATATAGTATGCGTCCTCGACATTGATTGGATTAGGGTTACCAAAGTCTTTTCCTGTTGATGAACTAGTTGATGGGGAACCAAAGCCACTAAATAATACATTGCCTAGTTTCCTATTCATAGCCTTTGTCATAATTTTAGTTAGGATAAGACCACTAGAACCAACAAGGGCACCTGCAACGATTAATACGTTATTGGACACTACAAATCCAGTGATACATGCTGCAACACCACTAAATGAGTTCAGTAAAGATATTACTACAGGCATATCTCCACCACCAATCGGGATTACAAACATCACCCCATATAATAAAGAAAGTCCAACAATTATTAATATAACTACTTGTGTCGATAGTACAATGTTTAGGCTAAACAAAGCGACACCGGTTATAATCGTTAACACTATTAAAATATTTATAACTTGTTGTCCACTAAATAGGATAGGTTTACTTGTGATTTTTCCTGACAATTTCCCATATGCGACTAGAGACCCTGTAAAAGTAACTCCTCCCACAAAAATCGCTAATGAAATTACTAGTAGTGTGAATGAGGATTCCGACTGCACAGTGTTTAGATAGACTCTCCTTTGAAATTCAGACCATCCTACAAGTAAAGATGCAATTCCTCCAAATCCATTAAACAATGCAACCATTTGTGGCATTGCGGTCATAGCAACTCTTTGCGAGGCAATAACACCTACAAAAGATCCTAAAACAATAGCGACCACGATATATTCCCAATGAAGAATTTTAGCGCTCAGTAAAGCCGCTAAAATTGCAATAAACATTCCAATACTGGATATAAAATTTCCTTTTCGTGCAGTTTTTTGATTCCCTAACATCTTAAGACCATAAATGAATAGAATAGAAGCAACAATATATAATGTATCAATCATGTTTCTTCACATCCTTCTTCTCCTTAAACATCTTTAACATTCGGTCTGTAACAAGATATCCTCCTACAACATTTACAGTAGCAAAGAATAAGGCGAGTGAACCAAAAACAACACGTAAAATTTGATCTTCTACTTGGAATGTCCCTAATAAACTAAGAATTGCTCCTACAACCGCAATTCCAGATATTGCATTCGAACCAGACATCAAAGGTGTATGTAACTGTGATGGTACTTTAGATATAAGTTCAAATCCTAAAAATGAAGCAAGTATCAATATAAATAGTAAAAGTCCCATATTAACCTCCATAAATCTCTTTTAGTTTTTCATTAACTAAAACACCATTTTTTGTTACTAGACATCCTTTTAATATTTCATCTTCTTTATAATCAAAACACTTCTCATCTTCATTCCAAAAATGAGTAAGTAGGTTTACCATATTATTACTAAACATTATCGATGCATCTTTGCTAACGCGAGCTTCTAAATATTTCTCACCAATAATTGTCACTCCATTTAACTTGATGATCTCATTGAGTATAGTACCTTCAACATTACCACCTGTTGAAGCGGCTAAATCAACAATGACTGAACCCTTTTTCATATCTTTTACTACATTTTTATTTATAATAATGGGTGCCTTTCTACCAAATAACTTCGCAGTCGTAATAACTAAATCACTATCATGAATTACTTCAGCCATTTGAACTTGCTGCATTTCTAATTGACTTTTCGTAAGTTCTTTAGCGTAGCCACTATCTGTTTCACCAGTATCTCCTAAATCAATAACTAAAAATTTTGCCCCGAGACTTTCAACTTGTTCTTTTACAGCTGGTCTCGTATCAAAAGCAGTAACACTTGCTCCTAATCTCTTGGCTGTAGCTATTGCCTGTAATCCAGCAACACCCGCACCTATTACAAAGACCTTTGCAGGCTTTATTGTACCTGAGGGTGTCATCATCATAGGGAATATTTTATTCATTCTTTCACTACCCGCAATTACAGCTGCATAACCAGCTAAGGAAGCTTGGGAACTAACCGCATCCATTTTCTGTGCCAATGTGGTTCTTGGAATCATGTCTAAACTTATTGACGATAACTCCGAAGTTTGAAGATATTCTAGATAATTTGGATCATTAAATAAATCTAGAAAACTAATACACAATGTACCTTTCCTAAGTCTTTGTAGGTCTTCTTTGGGTAAAGAAAAGATAGTTAAAATAATATCCGCTTCTTCCAAAGCTTTTTCTCTACTAAGAATTTTTGCACCCGCATCAATATAGTCGTCATCATTAAAAATCTCTGAAAAGTCCTTTTCAATAATCACTTCTAGTTCTTCTATTTTATTTAACTTTCTAACAGAATCTGGAACTATAGATACTCTCATATCAAACTCTTCTTTTAAAGCAACAATTTTCATAATCTTTCCTCCTATCCAACACCTTCTTATTTATATTTTATCATAAATAGAAAACGAGGTACGATTTAAGGCTTTTTTGATATCAAAGTATTTGTTAATTATGATAAAATATACTATACTATTGTAGTAATAAGTAATATATATATAAGATAATTATAGATAGAAGGTTATAGTATGACAAATGAGCAAATGATGAAAGAAATAAGTAGACTTAAAAAGGAAAAGAATGCTGTTATTTTAGGACATTATTATCAACGTGGTCCTGTTCAAGATGTAGCGGATTATTGTGGTGATAGTTTGGCGTTATCACAAATTGCTGCAACTACAGATGCTGATATTATAGTATTTTGTGGAGTGCATTTCATGGCAGAGACCGCAAAAATCTTATCTCCTGATAAAAAAGTACTTCTTCCGGTTAAAGAAGCAGGATGTCCGATGGCTGATATGGTGACAGCTGCAAAACTTTCTTTGTATAAAGAAAAACACCCTGAAAAGTTTGTTGTCTGTTATGTAAACAGTACAGCTCAAGTTAAAGCTTTGTCAGATATTTGTGTTACTTCTTCAAACGCGGAGAAAATTATTTCGAACTTTAAAGATAAAGAGATGTTATACGTTCCAGATAAAAACCTAGGAACATACATGAAAACAAAATTTGGTCTTAATATGGAAGTATGGCCAGGATTTTGCTGCATCCATGACAATGTTACAATTGAAATCGTTGACAAGATGAAAGAACGTTATCCAAATGCTGAATTAATCGTTCATCCAGAAACTCAGCTTGACATAATTAATGCAGCTGATTTTGTAGGTTCAACAAAAGGATTACTTGAATATGTTACAAAAAGTAGTCATAAAGAGTTTTTAGTAGGAACTGAGAATGGAATCCTCCACCAAATGAAAAAACACAATCCAGATAAGATATTCCATTTATTAGATGAAGGTCTAAGTTGCTTTGATATGAAGCTAACATATTTAGAAGATGTCTATAACGCCTTAAAATACGAACAACATGAAGTAATCGTAGACGAGGAAATATCAAAAAAAGCGAAGCAAGCTCTAGATCGCATGTTGGAGCTTTCTAAGTAAACAATGACACAATCATACAAAGCAGATGTTGTTATTGTAGGCGGTGGATTAGCTGGATTATACACAGCACTTAATATCAATTTGGATAAATCAATTATTATTATTTCAAAAGATGATTTTAAAGATGTGTCCTCTCGATTAGCACAAGGTGGTATTGCTGCAGTTATGGATCAAAAAGAAGATGATTTATTAAGTCATATTGAGGATTCTATAATCGCAGGGGCTTATTTAAGTAAAAAAGATGCTTTAGAGACACTTGTTTTTGAAGCTAAAGAAAACATTGATACCCTTATAGACTTAGGGGTGTCATTTGATAGAGATGATAAGGGAAATATTCTTCTTGCTAGAGAAGGTGGACACCGTCATAGACGTATTTTACGTTCTGGTGGAGACGCTACTGGTAAGGAGCTTATGATGAAATTACAAGCACAAGTAACTTCAAGAGATAATATCACTATTTTGGGTGATTTTATGGCGATAGATATTATAGAAAAAGATAATAAGGCCTATGGAGTTACTGCAATTGATAAAAAAAATAATTTCTATAATATTCATAGTAGTAAGACAATCATAGCGACAGGTGGTGTAGGATCGGTATTTAGTGCTTCTACTAACGCATTAGAAGCTACAGGTGACGGAATTGCCATGGCATTACGAAAAGGTGTTCACGTAAGCAATATGGAGTTTATACAGTTTCATCCAACAGCACTTCACAATCCAAAAAACACAAACAGACAACGTTTCTTGATTAGTGAAGCGGTAAGAGGTGAAGGCGCAATTCTTCGAAATGTTGATGGGGTCCGTTTTATGGAGAAATATCATAAACTAAAAGAACTTGCTCCAAGAGATATCGTTAGTCAATCAATTTATAAAGAGATGTATGATACTTGGAGTGACTGTGTCTACTTAGATGTGACCCATTTAGGTAGTGAATATATGAAACATCGATTCCCTACAATATATAACCACATTTCAGAATTGAATATCAATGTTGATAAGGACTATATTCCTGTATCTCCAGTCGAACATTATTGCATCGGTGGTATCACGATTGATCTTAACGGTCAAACAAGTATGAAAGATCTATATGCAAGTGGCGAATGCTCTTCTAGTGGTGTACATGGAGCGAATCGTTTGGCTTCAAATTCATTATTGGAATGTATTGTTTTTGGAAGAAAAATCGCTCAGGACATCAACGGTTCAAAACTATCAAAAGAAACTCTAACCGTTGAGAACACAAGTCCTTCCAAACATTACTCTTATCAATTAACTCGTCAGGAAATTCGGGACGTATTAAGTAAGTATGTTGGAATTGTTCGTTCTGAAGAAGGTCTTCTTCTAGCCAAAAATATCGTAGAAAAACATTATCAGAATTTATTGAAACATAGAGTAAATAGTAAAAACTACTATAAAGCATTAAATATTAGTACCGTTGCGCTCAATATTATAGACAGCGCTTTAGCACGGAAAGAAAGTGTTGGATGTCATTACCGCATCAACTAATGGAGGAGAACAATATGTTAAGTTTAAGTAATATAGACGCGCTAAAAAAAGCTCTTGAAGAGGATATTAATTATATTGATATTACTAGTGATAATCTAATTGATTCAAAAAGTACTAGTCAATGTAAACTTATATGTAAGGAAGATGGAGTTTTAAGTGGTATAGAAGTCTTCAAGGAAGTCTTTAATATTTTAGATCCGTCAATCGAAATAACGTTTCATGTAAAAGATGGGGATTCAGTTAAAAATAAGGAACTATTAGCTGATATTTTTGGTTCTACAAGAAATATCTTAAAAGGAGAAAGAGTTGCTCTTAATTTCCTTCAAAGAATGAGTGGTGTTGCCTCTTTAACAAAACTTTTTGTTTCTGAAACAAAAGGGACAAACACTAGAATTGTAGATACAAGAAAAACAACGCCTCTACTTCGTTCATTTGAAAAAATGGCTGTTGTTCACGGTGGTGCGTTTAACCATCGATTTAATTTAAGTGATAGTGTTATGATTAAGGACAATCACATAAAGGCTTGTGGCGGAATTAAAGAAGCACTTCAATTAATTAAAACAAAAGTCGGTCTTACAACTAAAGTTGAAATTGAAGTAGAAACGATGGAACAGTTTAAAGAGGCATTGCATTATAAAGCAGATATTATAATGTTGGATAATATGACTACAGATTTAATGAGAGAATGTGTTGTATTAAATAACAGGCAATCCATATTAGAGGCAAGTGGTAATATGACTGTGGCTCGTATTAACGAAGTATCAAAAACAGGTGTAGATTATATTAGTGTTGGTGCATTAACGCATAGTTATACATCTTTAGACATAAGCTTAAAATTTTAAATGAAAAGAAAAGACGATTCAAATTTAATTTGATATCGTCTTTTTTTGTAGTATAACGCTATAAATCTTTACATATATTTATCTATAACATCTTGAAGAATTTCACTAGATGTAAATATAATATTGTTACAACCTAGTTCCTCTTCCTTATAATGTTCGATTAAGTAATCACAATCTAGTTTATTATATTTTTGCTTGAACTTCGCATTGAACTCATTAACTGTAATTGTTAGTAAATCTTCTTCATTCAGTTCTTTTCCTTTGAATAAGATACTTAACACGGCTACAGAACCACTTATGATTCCGCAAAGATGTCCCTCTTTGACACCTCCACCAAAACCTGATACAAGTTTTAAGGCTTTTTCTGATAGGTCTAGATTATAATGCTCATTCGCAGCATATAGTATTGCTTCAGCGCAATTTAAACTGAATAAGTCCTTATTGCGATATTTTTGAACTAACTTTTTCATTGTTACCCTCCATATTACTTTCTATGTATTGCTTTACTAGTTTATACGCGATAGATCCTTCTCGAATGTATTGTAGACACTCAGATTGATCATACCATGTAGCCTTATATATCTCGTCTAAATCGATCTCAAAATCATACTCGTTAGTGTAAGAGGCAAACCCATACATAAGGACATCTTTTTGATCATAATAATGACTGTTTAGATATTCCACTCTTGAAACATTAATCCCTACCTCTTCTTTTACTTCACGTTTTACACATTCCTCAAGACGTTCTTTAGGTTTGATATACCCAGCTAGTAATACTTTGTATTTTGATGAGCTGGATTGCTCAACAAGACAAATTTGATTTAGATTATTAATTAGTATTGTAATCATTGCAAGATAAACTTTTGGAAAGTACAGTTCGTTACACTTTTTACAATAAGGGATGTTGCCTTCATTTCTAACTTCTTTTAACGTCAGTTCATTCGCACATTTTGAACAATACATTACATTATCCTTCTTTCATAGAATAGAGATCAATACTTAATTAAAACTATATTGCATATCCTTAGGAATATGGAGTTCGTAGACTCTCCCAGGAACCCTGATGAAATAGTTTGCATCAAACTGCCCGTATGTAAGAAACGTTGAACTTTTATACATTGACAATGGGCCTAAATCACTTAGCACTGTAAGTTCATTATCTATTAGCTCAATTACAGTATTTTCTGTTGTTTTATTGTGAACGTCAATTGCATAAATTTCAACAGTGTTTGTAAGTGTTTCTGACTCGACGATTCTTATCTTACTAGCTGCATACTGTACTAACTCCTCCTCGGACATATTGAACTGAGAGTTCGAATAATATTGTGTTACAATACTCAACTCATTTGTCGGATCTATAGTTAGTGTATTTGTTAGTGTCTTACTATTGATGTAAGCGATTTCAACATCATCATTATATGCTATAAGAGCAACTAATGCAACAACATATATAAGTGAAAATATAATTGCCTTTTTAATCATGTTAATCAACCTCCGTTTGAGTTAAAGCTATATATCCAAGAAAGTGAAATAATATGGAAAATCCAACAAGTTTCAGTACCATTAAAAATAGGTTACGCTCTTGAAATAGGAACTCTAAAATATTTGAAACCCATCCAAACAGAAACATACTCGCAAATAAAACTGTAATTATAGGAAGTGCATACTGTATGTATCTTCTTATATATATTGTGATACAGTATGTTAATGATCCTAACATTAACATTACTGCCCAAGCAGACATAATTCCAACGAAATAGGATTCAAGCGTAACAAGACTTATATACATGAACTTGTCGGAAAACATCTCTAGGAGCTTATATCCTAATACTTCCATTGGTGCTAGTATCGTTAGTATCGCTAGCAAAATCAATGAACCAATCATGTAAAACACAAAGTTCGATAGGGCAAATATTTTTCTGTTTATCGGGAAAGAGAATTTCTCACGAAGTTTCTCTTTTGATGTCGATAAAATGGTGTAAACACAAAACGCAACCGTCATAGCTACTGTACCGAATACGAGAACACCTGAGGCATCATTTGACATATCCTCGTCTAAACCAAGAAACATTGCTACCATCACAAAATCGAATAGTGCGATGGATACGACAACAATCGTACTCATCTTAATAGTTTTTCTAAGATCAAAATACAGATTTAGGAATAGTCCTTTAAATGCATTTAATATTACATTACTAGAATTCATCAAACTTCACCCCTTTATTAGTTAGATAAATGAATAAATCTTGTGGTGAGACACTCTTTACTTGAACTTCGTTTCGTTTCAGTAAAGACAACTCTTCCTCATTGAGATTGTTTTTGATAATATATTCAGACGTTCTAACAAAATCACTAGTACTTAGAACCTCTTTATTTTTAGTGAAATCACTTAGGAAATCGGTTCTACCACTTAGGAATACTGAATAGTTACTGAACTCTTCCATTGATGTTTGCATAACTAGAGTTCCCTTATCTATCAGTATGATCTCTTCTAGTAACATCTCAATTTCATTCAGCAAATGACTTGATATTATAATAGTTCTTGGATGCTTCATAAAGTCATTTAGAAGAATATGATAAAAATCTTGTCTAAATGCAGGGTCTAATCCTAAAGTAGGTTCATCCAATATAGTAATTGGCATTCTACTACAGATTCCAACAATTACATTCACCTGTGTTCTCATTCCTCTTGAGAGTTTTCTAAACTTCTTATCCTTTTTTAGGTTAAAGTGATCGATTAACTTATTCGCTAATACATCATCCCAAGACGTATAGTATGTCTTTGCTAAATCTAAAATATCTTGTACCTTGTATGTAGTATTATATGAGGACTCCTCATCTACAAAAATCATTTTAGACAATACTTCAAGATTGTCAAATACGTCATTATCTAAAACGTGTAGTTCTCCTGAGGATTGACGAATTCTACCAGCAATTATTTTGAGAAGTGTGCTTTTACCAGCACCATTTTTACCAATTAAACCTATAATTTTGTTTTCTTGAATATCAACATCTAAATTATCCAAGGCAACAACATCTTTATATGTTTTACGTAATGCTTTTGCACTAATTATATCCATTATTAGTCCTCCTTATAGTCATCTATCATCTTTTTCAGTTCCGACTTGTTAATCCCAAGTTTCCCTGCTTCCTGCATAAAATTCTCAATAGTTGTCGATAAAAATACTTGTTTTCTTTTACTCATAATCAATTCTACTGCTCCTTCAGACACAAACATTCCTAACCCTCTCTTCTTAAATAAAATCCCCTCATTTACCAAAACATTGATTCCCTTTGCAGCAGTTGCTGGGTTTATTGAATACTGCTTTGATATTTGATATTGAGAGTACGCACTCTCACCTTCCTGTAGTAAGCCATTTAGGATATCAGTTTCAATTCCATTGGCAATTTGCATGTATATTGGAGTTGTACTATCTGTAGATATAATCACAAATACCACCTCTTTCTGTAAAATGTGAACCACTACACTACTTATGTAACGTAGTATATCACCTAATTTTTTCACTGTCAATACTTTTTATCAAACTTATTATAAGTATTACTCATCACTAAGGCTCAGCAAGAATGTAAAAAACCTAATTCAAAAATGAATTAGGTTTTTACTTTGATTACATCAATAAAAAGAGGGTTATTTATTGATTACAGCAAATAAGTAAAAATTCTACTACTATCCGCTCGCAATCTATACTAATATCCTATTAGATTACCCGATAACATTCAAGCAACTAGTAGTTGCAACTAGTAATATACATGTGCAATATTGAAAGTAAGCTATGTAGTAGGATTAAGATCAATCCATAAAAAAAACACATATCAACAAGTGAAATGTGTTTGATAGGAATATTAAATGTTACTTTCCTAATAATTTATTTAAAGCGAGACTATTAAATCCTTTAATCATAAGCCACAATGCCATAACCATCTCTTGTAATGCTAGGGGCATTTGTAAGTAGAATCCTATTCCATTATCAAGTTCAAAGAAATGAAGTATTGCATATAGTAAATATGGAACTACTCCAATAAGTCCCCATATAGATAACCATTTCGGGATTAACTTAGTTCTATAGAAAGATATATATATACAGGTTGTACCTGTAATAAACAAAATAGTTCCTACTGATCCAAGAAGATCGAGAAAGTGATATAACGAGTTTCCTATTGAGTCTATTGCTCCTACACTTCCTACAGTACCAGAATATTCAACGCCCAATACAAATAAACCAATGAATCCTATTGTTGTAATAAAATACCATGTACCTTCTAAAGCTCCTCTGAAAAGTAACATCCCTAAGGCTAGTTCCTCACTATCCTTCTTAAAGACTGGATACAGAAACACTGTCATTGCTACTAAAGAGATACCCATTAATAATACAAAAAACGACCCTAGTAGCAACTCATTTCCCCCATTCGCTACTTGTTGTAATATTGAAGCTCCTTCGAGCGGGCTCGTTTGAACGAGTGATGATATTACCTTGCCACCAACTGCTGCACTTGTTATTCCAAAAACTGTTCCAAGTAAATAAAGGAATCCTGCCATGAATGAATTAATTCTGAATTTTTTCATTATGTTCTCCTATACTTTTTAATAGATTACCCCTAAAGTATATAGTACTAATAGTATAATTACAAGTCATTCCAAATTGAGAGAATGTAACAATTGAGAATATTTTAGAAAGACATAATAGAACTGATTTCTATTATGTCTTTCTTTTAATTTTGTCGAATTATTCATATGTTCTATGTCAGGATTGGTTTATTTTACAGAAATTGAGAAGCATCCTCGTCTATAATCACGGTAACAGATTTATGTACACGTAGTATTGAGGCAGGACAATTATTATTTATCTCATCTTTAAGCATTTTTCTAACTGCTTCTGCTTTATCTTTCCCAGAAGCGACCAAAATGATATTGTCTGCGCTCATGATATCTTTGATTCCAACTGTTATAGCTTTTGTTGGTACTTCATCTATTGAGTTAAAGAAACGAGCATTATCTTTTCTTGTTTTCTCTTGTAATTCCACAATGTGAGTTGTAGAATCAAAACTTGTCCCAGGTTCATTAAACCCTATATGACAGTTTGCCCCTAATCCAAGAATCTGAACATCTAAAGGATTACCAATTAGATTTTTGTGATATCTTTCACATTCATCTTCAACAGAGTGTTCGTTATTAAGAATTAAGTCGATTTTTGTGGTATCAAAGTTCGCCTTATCTAAAATATTTTCGTATAGAAAAGCACTATACTTATTCGGATTATTATCCTCTAATCCTATATATTCATCTAAATTGAATATTTCAAAATTACTATATGTTGCACTTGTGTTTATATAATTCTCGATAATTTGATTATATAGTCCTAATGGTGAACTTCCTGTTGCAAGCCCTACTCTTGGGTTCTTTTTGTCTTTAACTATATTATTGAATACTTCAAATGCATTCTTTGAAAGTTCGTTATAATCTTTAGAAATTAGTAGTTTCATTTTTGCCTCACTATTATTGTAGTTTATTCCAGAATGATGTGCCAAACTGAATATTATCAACATCCCAAAAATCAGCGACTGTTGCACCAACATCTGCGAGTGTTTTACGGGTACCGATTTGTCTGTTTTTTATGTTCTTACGATATATTAATAACGGCACATTTTCTCTTGTATGTTTTGAGTGACCTACAGTTGGGTCGTTTCCATGATCAGCCATAACAACTAACACATCTTCATCACTTAGCAAGTTGATTAGTATTGGTAAATAATCATCAACAATTTGAAGTTTATCAGCGTAAATTTTTGGATTTTCTGAATGTCCTGCGAGATCAGTTTCTTGAACATTAGCGCAGATAAAACCGTATAAGTTGCTTTGGACTGCTTCTATTGTCTTATTCATTACTGCTTCTGTAGAAACTATGGAATACGAAACTCCATAGTCATTCTTGCAGATATCAGCTACTTTTCCTATAAAGGCGGTTTTCACCTTTTTCTGTTCATATAGTTTTGATTGAACTTGCTCAGTAGAATCCACTCCATACCCTAAATGTTCCACTTTATAACCGTTTATGTATACTTTGGACTTAGGGGCATTCACTCCTATATATTTTCCTTCTTTTGTTTCTATTGCATCTTTCAGATCACTTTTAGTTACATGTCTACCACCAAAAACAATCACTCTAGCTACCTCTACATTTTCCCGAACAATTCGTGCGATTTTCTTAGCATCGAAAAAATTCACAAAGTCAAATGAAGTTGTTACGTTGTAAACTTGTCCAAGGTCGGTTTCTAGATTATCTCCAATAAATATTTCATCGTTTATAGATAATAAAGATACACCATCTCTATTGATTCTTTCCGTTGGATAATTCGCCTCTAATAATGCTTTTTCAACTCTATCAATAACATGTGAAAATGCCATTTTAAGAGGTTTTCTGGGTTTTGTTGTCATAATCTCTTGATGACCAAAGAATGTATCTCCACCCCAATGAGCTAATTCAGACGAACCATAGACTGCTTCGTTTGAAAATTTCATAGTATTGCTTTGATAATTCAATGAGTTCATTAATCCGAGTAGTTCAAGTGTTGGTAGTGATACATTAGTATTTTTTAGGATATGCAATGCGGTATTAGAACCTTGATCTTGAGGTCTTACAAGTGCTACATCTTTCATAGCTCCTATTCCAAATCCATCCAATACTAAGACAATAAATTTTTTCATCTATAATTGCCCACCTTGTGTGTTATAAATTCCGACAATTTTAGGTGCTTTTGAGTGTAACCCTTCTACTAACGCAATTTGACTTCTTGTAACAAACATTTGTGTTCTAAAGCACATAATTACAGGACTACCTGTTTTATGTATACCTTCAATTTGTAAATGATAATCAATACTTTCAGGAGATAAAGGATATGCTTTAACTGGTTTTTTATCTACAGTAACAAGTGCTTTTGATAAGTTACCTCTAGCGTAGAACCCTCCTCCATATACATACGAATCACTATCAAAAGTATGAGATACTTCTGATAAATATAAATAACTAATTTTTTCATCTAAACTATGATCTTGATGTAACATTGTTGTACCTGAAAGTCCATGTCCTGGTTCTACTGAAGTAGCGCCATAGGATTTTGCAAGAGGTATGTTGTATACACAGTTTGATGATGGAAGATTGACTTCACTTATGTGAATGTTTTCCTTTTGTAGTTCATCTTTTACTTGTAGTAATGCATGTAAGTTTTCTGTTTCGACAACGTCATCTTTATCTTGAGAGTATATAAATGCAGGGAAAGTTGTTAATCCCTCTACTTGTACATTAGGTAATATATTGATTTCCTTAATTTGTCTTATTGCTTCATTTTTGTGAAATCCTGAATATTGTCCATTGTAAAGATGTTCCTTTGATGAATATATCTTGACAAATAATTTTTGGGTGATGTTTAATTTTTTTGCTACTTTACTTATTTCTGCTGCTTTTTCATAACTATAGACCGTTATGAACTCAACACCATACTCAAGTACCATTTGAATTAGTTTTGATGGAATTTGAACCAAATGTCCAACATGACGTATTGGAATGTCATTCTCCATCAATGTTATTACGTCCTTGAAGTCAACAGCGACTGCACCACTATATCCAAGGTTAATAAGTTTCTTTGCAATATATGGATTACGTCCTAATTGCTTTAGCATGAAGTATGGGGTTATATCGCTCCCACATTCATTTAATATTCTTTTTGCATTTTCGATAACTTGATCTATGTCAATTACATAGGTATCTGGTAAGAAAACGCCTTGTTTATGCATCATTAAAGAATAATCAATGAGTAATTGATTTTCCTTTATTAGCTTGTCTAAAAACATGAAATCACTCCTCTATGCATTGCGTATTGCGTCTTTGAGAATACGTAAAATTGTTTGTGAACCTGAACGATTCGGGTTTATACGGATCAACGTATTAATGGCGTTAGGATCCTCTTTTCTGAATGTCCCTGATGCACGATAAAACATTGGAGAAAACTCATATTTTGATTCGGCTCCCACAGGATGAGGTAATGCTCCTAGTTTTTCAGACTCACGTAATACTTCTTGTGCGTTCGCATTCTTTAATTTGATAATTAGTACTTTTGATTGTGCATTCGCAATATAACATTTCTCTACACCTTCAACGCCAGTGGTGTTGATATAATCGTTTACTTCATTAATTACTTCTGCTTGAATGGCAAGAGATACGGGTGCGTATACGAATCCTCTTAAAACATCTAGAGCTTCATGTCCTTGTACTTGACTACCACCTGAGTAATTCATTTTTTTGATTTTTTCAATTATATCTTTGTTTCCAACGATACATCCGATTCCTTCTGGTCCCAGAAGTTTAAAGGTTGAGAACGCTGATATATCTGACCCAGTTTCACATCCTATTTGAGGGATTTTGAATACTGCATAATTATCATCAGTAATTATGTTGATTTCACAATTAGTTTTCTGAATAGTTCTAATTACCTCACTTGTGCTATATCTATCATATAGTTTTTGCCTTGTGATTTGAACTATTGCTGTTTTGATGCTTGGATTGTCCTTAATTACATTCTCAATCGATAATTCATCATTGAAATCAGCGTAAACTATATCTGCTCCAATCATTTTCAATGTGTGTTCTGTTGTAGGGTATATTGGTGCGACGTGTACTAATACTGTTTTATTAGTTTCACATAGTAATGATAAAGTTTGTCTAATTGCGTTTGTTCCAGAACCACGTAGAAGCATTGCTGCTTGTGCATGGAATATTTTACTTATTACAGTTTCAACTTTACTTGTAGTTAAGGGAATATTTTCGGGTTGTCGAACTCCTAAATCACCTCTTGAGAGAATGTCATATCCTCTAAACTCTTTTGTTATTTCATCAATGATGCGAAACTGTAAATTCTTTGCATCTTTTACTGTCAAACTTTCTAATGGATATGTATTCATTATTTTCCTCCTAAAAGTCGGTTTGGATTTTGCCTTAACATTTTATCGATACTTTCTTCTGTAATCCCATATTCTTTTAACAAAGGAATGAAGTTTGTGAAGAGGTAGTTGTATCCGATTCCACCATGTACTTTGAAATGAGATTTTCTTGTTATATCAAGTGATAGAACAACTTGATCAATCATTCCTATATCCTGGATATGTTTAAGTATTTCAGCACGTATTTCGTCTCTCATGTAATTTATTTTCCCTATCGTATCAAATCCAACGTTTACTCCAGTTTTAAGTAGTTTAGTAATGTATTCTTTATTACCTGATAAATCTACATGCCCTATTATAACTTTGTTTAATTCAACACCTTGTGCTTTAAAGAAATCTACTTGCTCAAGTCCATAGGTACCTAGAGTTGTGTGCGTATATATTACACATCCAGTTTTCATTTGAGCGATGCTTGTAGCTTGAAACAATTTTTTTTCATTTGGTGTCATTTCATTTTTACTAGTCCCAATTTCACCTATAACTTTAGGTATATTCAATGATGAGTTAAAGCCATTATTTAACTCTTCGATAAATTGCTCAGCTAATTGTGTTGTACTTTTATTTATATATTCATCTGATAGAAAAGGGTCTTTATAGTACCCTGTTGAAGTTATGATATGTATTCCTGTTTCCTGTTGAATACGCATAATTGATTCGTCATCTCGACCCATTTCGTGATTTGTAACATCTAAGATGTTTCTTACTCCGTTATTGTAAAGTTCCTTAAACTCGTTTATGGTGTCATCAATGTCATCGAGTATTGTGTCAGGATCACCTTTAATTCGAGATAAATCGATTGTTAGATGTTCATGCATCAAGGTATAACCATTGTGATTCATACTACTCACCTCTTTGAGATATCATATTACAGAAATGAGCTAAAATCATAGTTTGTTCTGCTGGACTAAACTCAATATTAATTAGTGTTGATGCTGTTTGAAGAAGTTCTGTTGCTTCGTTGAAGAACTCGCTTATTTCAAGTTGTTCTCTAATTATTATGTTGTCTTCAGTAAGTTGCTCGTTTTTATCAGCTCTATTAATCGCCATTGATAGATGAGTATACATAAAATCAGTATCTAAACTTTCAATGTTTTTAACCGCTTCTCGAAGTAGTTTCTCGATGATAAATACTTTCCCTACTGTAGCTTCTGATACTACTTGTTTTTCTTTTAATATGTTTAATTTTAATTTTGTTTGACTATTCATAAGTACTCCTTTAGTAAATAGGTGTTATTATTCCATTTATTACATCTTTTTGAATCTTTAGTATTTCTTCTACGTTTACTTCTTCTTGCATGATTTTTCTCATGAAATGATCATCTGATTTGATTACAATTACAGTTTCGCTAAACTTACCTAGACCTTCTATAAAATCTAAATTCAGATAATCATAATTTAATTGTTTTTCAGCAATTTCGTCATAGTTCCAAATTGTTGCATCAATTTCTCCATTATCTAAATACTTATGGATTTGACTTGCATTAATGTACTTCAATGTAATCCTAATCTTCTTCTCAAGAAGTTTTGCGATTTCAACTTGGTCGATAGATGTTTTATCAATACCTAAAATCGTGTTCTCATCGATCTCTCCGTTAAATGATCTTGATTTCACAAGAACATGCTTCGAAACGAATGAGTTTTCTCCAAATGTTTTGACTATTTCAAATTGCATTCCTGATTGTATTGCTCTTAGAGCTGCAGAATGTGAAGTAATCGCATAATCTACAGTACCTTCGTTTAATCTTGATAAACGGTTTGTAGAACCTCTCATATACATTAAATGAAATCTCATTACATCATTTCCAAGTCCACTTAATCCTGATGCGATTCCTTCATACCTTTTTGAATAAGGTAAAGGCATACAACCAGTAATGTACTGTTTTCCAATTAACGATAATACAATGTTCTTATCAAATTTCGTCAAATAGCTTCCTTGTGAACCACGTTTATCTATAGCAATACCACCTGTTTCAATTAAGTAGTTTATTGCATTTTGCACAGTACCTTGTGATGAATCTAGTAATTGCACATATGCTCTTACAGATTTCATCTTATCTCCAATATCTAACGTGAATAAATCTTTTACTATTTCTAACACCACTTGTGATGTTTTATTATATTCTAGAACCATATTTCCTCCTTATAGTACAAAATATTGTACATTTTAATTATAAAAGAAATTTGATGTTTAGTCAAATGCTATATAGTGAAGTATCTATCATATAAAGTATTAGATAGTTTATTTGTGAGTTTTGTCTCAATCTCGAAAAGGCATTGAAGACCTTTTTGTGTTGATTTAGCGATTATAACATACCCACTCGAAAAATCGTTTGCTGGTACCACTAAGGCTGATGCTTCCACCATATTTACAACTCGAATAAGACCTTTCATTGATTTCTCCTGGTCATTCCTCGATACATCATTAAATAATCCAAATACTGAGTCTCCAAATCCATAGTAATCAATTGGTCCCTCATATGAGAGAATAACATCATACTTATTTAACATCTCAGATAGAAAAGATATATTAGGTTGTCTGTCTCCAAATATGTTTGGATATATGACTTCTTCAACTTCAATTCCAGAACGGCTCAAGTTTGATGAAATAGTTTCATTTACATCTCGCCCTGTTTCAAGTATGATATTCCCTTTTTTAGGAATAACAACTCTTATGTTTGATGTTACTGTTTCAGGGATAAACAGTCTTGTTGTTTGCTTTATTAGTTTAATATCTTTTGATATAAATCCAAGTGAAGGAACAAAGGATATTCCATCTGTAGATTTCTTGATGTATGTTTCATCTCTATAGAACAGTGGTGAGATAATTCCATACAGATTCAAACTCATTGCTGGTGCTAAAACTGAACCACCACCATCTGTACCAAGACCAATATCATTGATGTCCTCTAATACATTGATAGCTGTTCCACTTGAAGATCCAGTCATGACTTTACCCGTGATGGGATTGATTAAATCAATGTCTACCGCTCTGCCACCTCTAGACATCTTATCAATGCTAAAGGGAAAGTAGTTATTTGATTGCAGTTTTTTAATTACTTCGTCGGTTATGTAATCCGTGTTTTTGACACCTAACATATAGAAAGGTTTATTGTCAGCAATACAAGTTTCAACTTCCTTTAGTCTATCAAAAGCTTTAATAATACTTTTTGGTATTTGAAAACATCTTAGTTCTCTTCTTTTGTATTTTTCAATATCTCTATATTTCATTGTATTCACTCCTATAAGGAATAAGAAAAGGAGTATTTGCATACTCCTTTAATATTTTTATGCAGGAACTATCCAAAGTCCAAGTACTGCTAGTACATTTAGAATGATACCTAATGCGATTACAGCAACAGGTCCTACTGCGATATTAACAAGTGGTTTCTTACTTGTTTTGTTAAGAGTATATAAGGCAACTACGAATAAGAATCCAAATTTAGGGCTCATTGCATTAGCAGCAATCATTGATCCTACTAATAATGCAACTTCTAATACGTTATTCATAGATGTTCTAATGTGTTCACCCATGTTTTTAACACCAGCGAATCTATCTAAGAAGCTTGCTGCTCCACTTAATGCTAGTAATTCTAATGCAATCATAGCTCCACCTAATACAAACGCAAGGAATGGATTACCAGTAAAGATACCAATTGCGAAGACAAATGTTACACCAGCAGGTGCGTAAACACCAGTTGCAATAGCTGTTGTAAAGATAAGTGGTACAAATCCAATACCTCTTGCTAATGCTGCTAATCCAGCTTCACTCATTTTACCTTCTGCCATTAAGTTTAATGAAATAGGGTCTCCAGCAATGATTGTTGCAGCTGTTGCTGCAGATACTAACGCACCCATTATTACTAACCATAGCCAGTTTTTCTTTATTCTATCTACGTTTGTAGCGAAGATACTTACTAATTGTTGGTTTGAAGTAGTTTTTTCTCCAGTTTTGATTGCAAATACAATCATCATGATTACACCAACTAATAATCCCATACCTTCCATACTTAATTTAACAGTATTTCCAGAAATGTTGAATGATCCAAATTTATTAACTAATACCATTGTTGCAAAGATTGCTCCTAAAGTATAAAGTCCTTTCTTGAAATCATGTTGTAAAGCTACTGCTAAAGCAGGGAATACAGCGAATGCTACAACTACAGGTTTCCCAACACTACCAATATGAGGTAAGAAGTTATAAGGTAAATAACTAAATGCATCGATAATCACATCTAATCCTAAACTAAGTCCTATACCAAATAATCCACCAATTACACCTGAGACAATTAAACCTTTTTTGCCTGTAGGTGATACTGAACCAATTATATCTGTAGCTAATAAGATACAGTGAATTAAAATAATTGATTTCCCGATTGAGAATGGTAAACCAAACCCAATAACTAATCCAAATGACAGTGCGAAACTTGTAAGTCCGAGTGTCTTCTTGTCGATTTTACCGTTTAAATAATTCCCTACGATAGGTCTAAACCCATCATGAAATACGGCAATTTGCTTGTTTGCTAGTATTGAAGCGAGAGCACCTAACAAACCAATGATAATAAGTTCCATTAATTAACCTCCAAATTATGTCTTTATTTTATAATGAGCGGAAGAACGACAGATAACACGTTATCTGCATCTTGCGCAGTGAACCCAAATGCAATTTTTCCTGATTCTACTTCTTCTTTAATCTTTTCATCAGATAGAATTTTTCCAGGCATTGATAATGTAGCACATTGATCTAATCCTAAAATAGCGATTGCCATTGCTAAAGCTCCACCTCCACCAGTATTACAAGCACCAATATAATAGTCGTATTGTCCTGTTTGCATCGCCATTGCGGCATCTAAATCCCCTAATACGTCTACAGTTGCCTTATCACCAGAGTAAGTAACAATAATATCTCTAATTCTCTTTTTATCTATTTGTCCACCGACTACTATTTTAACCATTTTTTCACCTTACCAAATTTTGAATTTGGCATTTTCCTTCTCAATTATTCGTTGTACAAAATATTGTACATTCATAATAACACTATTCATGTCCTTTGTCAATATTTCACCTTCTTATTCAACAATATTTCTAACTAAAAGAGTAGTAAATATATATATATATATTTATAATTAATTCAAAATAATGTTAAGCCCTTACAATTTAGGGACCCATTCCACTTCTTTTTCCTTATTTTTACAGACTAGAAGTCTATATAATTCAAAAGACACCCCCAACTTATCGTATGAAAGTGTCTTTACTTTACTTATATGGTGATCTTCAATTAATCTTAGATTTTAACTCTATTTTCTTTTTTGAAGGTTAAAATTTTCATCACGAATGATGTCACCTTTCTTTCGAGAAATCCTGGGTTACATTATTCTGTTGAGTCATGATATACATAAATATTTGAAGTTGGTTTCTCAATTATAGTAACTTGATTTAAATACTCCTTATCGTAAAAGAGTGTCTTATTTGCATAATCAATAACTTCATCATAATACTGTAAGTACTCCTCTTTATATATATATTGTAATCCTAAAATATGGTAGTAATTAACACTTAATCTATTGTAGGAATACTCGAAACTATCCTCTTTAACATTGTCTTTACTTTTTGCGAAACTAGAGCGAATAACATCAATGTATTGATCCTCGTAAACAGTTATATATGCTTTATTAGAAATAAAACTTTGAATCACCTCACCATGATTTTGAAGCGGTTCGTATAAAAGATTACCCTCAATATCAGAAATCGATTTATCAGGATTCACCAATATATTAAAACTATCCATATCAAGACCGTCTATTTTGTTTTCAAGAATACTAGTAACATCTGTAAAATCATTATAGTATTTATCTTCTACACCAAAAAATCCATTTTGAGTTGAACCTTTGGCAATATACTGTCCATTAGTATATTCAATTATTATTGTTGAGCCGTTTTGAGAGAAGTAAATCTTCTCAATATCATTATCTTCTTCTATAGTATATACTTTTTCTCTATTGTATTGCCCAATTCCACTCATTGATTCATCAGTTTCTAGAAGACTGGTTGAACCTGATAAATAAAGTCTTTTGTAATTATCAAGATGAAGTAAATATTTGTCTGAAATAAAGATGTCAGCAAACCCACTACCGATATATCTAATTTTTCTTGGAGTAAAATCTGGGAAATCTCCAAAAATATGATATTCATTTGAGAAGAATCCGTAAAACTGATTATCAAATGTTAAAAAAGCAATGGAGTTATCATTATACTCTATTTTCCTAAGCTTCTCTTTTGAAAAGGGGATTGATACACGGACAACCTCATAACTCGAATTCTCATAAATAATTGAAATAAATGAATGTGCACTTGTGTATACTGCAATACCTTCAGATAGTACATATATTTCCTCAATGACTTCGTCTTCTTCTAAATCCAAGTCATAATCCTGCTTCTTGAAGTAGGATTCACTAGTATCAGTATTATATGTTTCGAATAATGAATGCTTATATATATCCTTATCAGTATAAACAAATAACTCATTATCAAACAATTTCATACCTTTAAACTGGGTCGTAGTTTCTTCTATCGTATAAACTGAATACTCTTTAGGGACCCATTTAGTGTAATAAGTTTTCTCCATTAAAGGTGAATCGACAATACCTTCATAACTATCTTGTATAACGTATAAAGAGGATTCAGGAAGACTATTGAATCGGTTCCTATTGAGCAATTGATCAATAACTTGTAAAAATAATCCACTTGGATCGTATTTTAAATAAAGTTCTGTACAAGCTTCATCATAGTAAAGACCCTCTAAATCGTACCCCTCAACAAAATCAATTGCGATTTTCGCTTTTCTACTTCTTGTTTCAACAACAATTTCCTCATTAGTAAATGTGTTCATTACTTTTACTTGTCTCTCAATGATACATGAACTAAGTGAGAGCGTAAGTACACCCATTATTAATAGTAAAATGATTCTTTTCATAGCAGTGTATCTCCTTCGTAATATAAATGTAGTTTCCTTAAAAAAAGACCACATGAAGTGATCTATATACCTTTCCCTGTGTATCTCCTATTATATCATAGTTTAAAGTTAAAAAAACAGTGGAATCTATAATGATATTCCACTGTTTTTTACTTAGTTATATTTCTTAATTTGAAGGTTTTGATTTTCATCACGAATAATGTCACCTTTGTTTTCAAGACGTATCGATAACTGTTCAATCTTTGAGTGAAGTTCCTCTGAAACTATGTCTTGTCCTAGATAATTCGAAATGATACTCGCAATATTTTGAGTGTTTATTCCAAAACTGTTTTTTGCGATTTCTTTAATCGCATGTATATACTCGTCATTAGGTACATCATTTAATGAAAGGTCGTTAAAATCGTTACGACGATCTCTAAATCGGATTTTCTCATCTTTTTTATGGAAATAGAAGAATCCTTCTCGTTCATAAATGATACGATCGTGATTTAAATCACGTAATTCGCGTTTTATTGACTTCAATAAACGTTTTTCCTTTATAGGTATATAGGAATTTTCTTTAATACGTTTTGTGATTTCAGGTAAAGTAATTGGCATCTCCTCATAAACTAGATTTTGAAGATATTGATTAAAGTCTTTTGAGTCCTTTAATAAGAAATCAATGTTTTCAATCATTTTGCTATATTTTTTGTATGTATTAAATCCAAAGCGAGTAACTACATTCACTGGTTCCTCATAGAAGCTAACTTCAGGATTAGTATCTACATGTCTTTTAGAATCTATTTTTTGTAAGTAATCTAGAATATCATCTAAAATTTGTCTACGGTTGTTAAACCAAGACGTAATAAATATTTTATAGATTACCCAACCTTTAGAACGTAATACATTATTACGGATACGCTCACGTTCAGTAGCAGTACGGGATTGATCATATGTTGATGTATCAAATTCAATACCTAATATATACTCTGTTTCATTTTCTGGATTGTATACTGCTAAATCAATAAAGTATTGGTCGTTTCCGATATTGAATGCTGTTTTATACCCACTTAGTTCAAGTTCTTTCGCGATTTCCTCCGCGAATACTTGAGTCTCACTGGTAATATTAATTTCATTTTCCGTAGCCATTTCTTCTGCGAATGCTAGGAATCTTCGTAGTACTTTTACACCCTCAGCTGTAGCGTAATCCACTTCTAAATCAGAAGCTCTTAGTCCTGAGAAAATGACACATTTTTGCCTTGCTCTAGTCATTAGAACGTTTAATCTTCTTTCTCCACCTTGGTGATTTATTGCACCGTAGTTTTGAATAATATTTCCGTTTTGGTCTTTACTATATCCGATACTTACAAAAATGACTTCACGTTCATCTCCTTGAACATTCTCTAAGTTTTTCACAAAGAACGCTTCATGTTTTGAATCATCAAAGAATTGATCTAACTCAGGTTCTTTGGAACGCAATTTCTTAATCTCAGATAGAATTGCATCTCTTTGATTGATATTTACTGTTGCTACTCCTAAAGATGAGCTTGGATTCGTGCGAGCATGTTCTATTACTTCTTTTGCAACAAGTTTCGCTTCAATCACGTTAGTACGTGAACGTCCACGATCAAAGACTCCATCAACATATACTAGTTTCATCCCATAATCAGGGTTATTTTTGAATCGTGATGGGAATATAGATAGAGAATTGTCATAAAAGTGATCATTACTTATCTGGATTAAATGATGATGCTTACTTCGATAATGCCAGTTTAGTGTTGTTGTAGGAACTCCTCTACCTCTTAGTAGAGTTAAGATACTTTCGTAGTTACTTATTGCATCTTCCTCAAATAGTGTAGTACTACCATAAAAACTCTCAAAGAAGTTAGTAGGTGGTAACTGTTTCTCATCACCAACGACAACAATTTGCTTACCTCTTAATAAAGCGCCAAATGCATCTTGTGGTTTGATCTGTGATGCTTCATCAAAAACAACAATATCAAACATTCCAAGAATTGGCTCTAAATATTGTGATATTGATATTGGAGACATCATGAAGACAGGTTTTAATTCAGTGATTGGTTCAAATGCTTCATGTAATAGTTGTTTTACTGTTGGTATATTATGCTTTTTGTTGAATGTTTGCAATAAGTAACTAATCTTCTCATCTTTTTTCTCAACGGATAAAGTTTCATCTTTACGAATGTTATATACGTTATAGAAATGAGCATCCAGCACGGATTGCAAGTTATTCATTTGAATATTTTTAGTATCTAATTGAATAAACTCTCGTATTTTTTTATCAAAGATAAGTGAGTTGAACTCATCAAGAGTTTTATTTGTTTGAAGAATTTCTTTTACAATTGAATGGCAACGAATGTATTCAAAAATACTAGATAAGTGTTTTGGGTATAGTTCATCTTGAATTATACCTAATAAATATGGATCTTCAATTTCAATTTCTAGATCTCTTTTTACACGTCTTTGAACCACGATGTCATTAATTGATTCCAACTTATCAACGACACTTGACATTCTCGTTGCAAGTGAAGAAATTGGAACATGACTATAGGTTTCGTTTCCATAAAATTCAAGACTATCTATCTCAAGGTTTGAATGAATTGCATCAAGTTTCTCTTTAAGAAAACTTAAAGAAGAAACATCTTGCTTAATGAAGTATTTGAAGTAATCAAAATATAGCTCCTCTTTTACTTCTGTATCATTAAATATTTTCTCGATTGAAGTATATAATCTTTCTACATTTTGATATAAGTCAATGATAAAGTCGATATTATCAAAGTGATTTACAATTCTTTTACCAAATACTGTTTCAAAGACAGGTGTTTCTCTTGTTAAAAGAAGCTTAAATGTTATTTTATGTGTAAACCACTCCAAAGAGTCTACCATATCATTGTAATCTACATTATCTAAGACAAAGTACTTATCAGTGACTTTTTGCTTATAATCTTTAAACTGTTTATTACTTCTTTTAAATATAGTTCTATGTTTACTGAATGTTTCATTAATCACTTTAAGTTCATTTAGAAGTGACTCTAATTGGTCTAGATGAAGTTCTTGTTTAAGTAAAGAGTCTTTAATAAATGTATTACTTAGTTTTGACTCCGTGTAGTGCTTTAGCACAGTATCAATTAAATCTTTTGAAGCAACCATCTTTGGATGATTGATGTCTTTCATATGATTTAGGATCTTTTCATCTAAATCTGAAATTTCTTTTAGCGTTGTAATATCGTCAAGTGAAAAGATTCCTTTTTTTGTCGATGGTATTTTTGTATATGTTAACTCCTTGGTTAGCTTCGATATGTCTGAAATCACGACTTCAATTAATCTGCGATAACGCATTAATTCATGATGAGTTAATGTCTTATCAATTAAGATTCCTTTTAAATCAGATGTCTCTAACCTATCATATTTATTATAGAAGTCCTCTAAAATAGCTAAATTGTTATGAAGTACCTCATATTCATTATCGTTCATCTCCATAAGAAGTTTATTAGGTATTTCGAGATCATAATGTACTACATCGTTTTGATCAAAGTAGTTTTCTAACTCCATAATAGTTTGGTATGCCTCAATTATATCCATTGATGAATGAAGTGAACTTGCATCTAATAATGAATAATAATGATTAATTTCATTACGTGATTTTCGAAGTTTCTCCTCAATATCAGAGTCAATATTTTTGACATTAATTTTGTTCATATAATATACTGACTGAACTTCGGAAACAACTTGTTTTTTACTTACTTTGTCTGAGTGAAGTCTCAATGCAATATGATCAAGGTTAATTGCACGTAATCGATTAAAAACGACTTCCATAGCTGCAAGTTTTTCGCTCATAAATAATACTTTTTTATTTTGTCTAACTCCCTCAGCAATGATGTTTACAATTGTTTGGGACTTACCTGTTCCTGGAGGTCCTTGGATGATTATTGAGTTTCCACGATTTACTTTGGAAATTGCAAGTAACTGAGAACTATCAGCATCTAAAACATTGTGAATATTGTCAATTTCGCGAGTGTTGTCAATTATCTTATCATCATCAATATTGCTTACCTCGTGGTAGATATTATTTACAAATATATCTGTCAATACATTTTTATTAGAGCCATCAAAGGCTCCTTCCCAATATATTGGATCTAAGTCATTATAGATTAAGAATTTGTTATACGAGTAAAAACTCAAGTGAATACTATGAAAATCATATTGAAACTTAATACCGCTATCTTTTATGATATCGTTGAAGGTTCCAATAAATTCAGTTGGATTAAATTCACTTTCATCTGCGATGTTTAGATTCAATTTGTCAAAGTTTAAACTGTACTCTAGTTCCAACTTTTTAATTAGTGATTTGTTTAGTAGTACCTCAGAGTTAGAAAAAGAGATTTCATACAGACTGCGGTAATTACTTGATTCAATACTTACAGGCACAAAAATAAGTGGTGAGTTTACCATTTCTCCATCATTGACCGGATTCTCCCATTGTACAAATCCAAAAGATAGGAATAAGATATTAACACCTTGTTCTTCTATATGTCTTTTTGAGTCATAATAAATTTTTTCAACACGTGTTCTTAAGTCGTCACGGTTGTAATTTACATAAAATACTTTTTTTGGCTGGTTCTGTTTTGATACTACAAAATCATTTGAATCTGAACTATAATCAACAGCGTTAACCATTTCAAACACTGCGACGATTGCCTCATCTAGATTTGTCAGATAAATAATTTCAAGGTTATTCAATATCTCGATAGGTATATTCTTTAAGTCTTTCTTATTGCGTTTTGAGATAAAGATTTTGGTGTATCCTTTTTCATATGCAAACATTAGTTTGTCAACGATATGCTTATCAGCAGTAATTCCTTTTTTTGGACCTACACCACCAATAAATACATACTCCTTCGGTATTCCTTCTTGACGTAGGCAACTTAATATACTCAAATATAATGCAAGTTCAGAAGATAAGTAATCCTCTTCTACCTTTTTCTTAAATCCTGTGAAATCAATATTTTTATTGTATATATGATCTTGAAGGATCCCATACTTCGTAAAATCTTTTTTCACTGTTGAATAGATTTCTTCAACTACAGCATTATATTGAGTTTCTCCCTCAACAGTATAAATTAAGTTAGATTCGCCATCTACCAAATTGAATCGAAGTGGTAGAAAAGAAGGTTTCCCTGTTGATGAAAGAATACTAATTGAATTACATACTCCAATACGATTGTCATTCGTTGTTACTTTCTTACCTTGAGAGAGAGTTTTTGTGTCGCTCTTCTTATTCTCAAGAGGTAAGAAGCTAAAGGTGTTATGCTTAATTACTAGCTGGTAAAAATTATCCAAATCCTTTACAGAAAACGATAATCCTTTGTTCAATGTAATTTTGGAATTAATCATACGATTATTAAAAGACGTATCGAGTAAATGATTACGTGCACTAACAATCATTTCTTGTACTAAATTCTTCTTTTGGTCCATACTGTCACCTCGTAATTGTATTTACATAAAAAAAAGCCCTAAAAGTATCTACATATTTTTGTCTAACTCTATTATATGTTTTATGACTCAAAAAAACAATAATTCATCAAAAATATATCAGTTCTAATAGTGCATTTAATTTATAGATTCATATGTGATATTTGAATCTAATTTTTAATTGCCAATTTTCTAGTTGAATTACAAGTAAACATTAGTATTTTTATGAGTGAAAATCATGGTTCAGTTTCACTATATAACTAACCTAGAAAGTATATGTAATCTCTCTGAAGTTACTATAGCTTTCGTTTCTTACTAATTTTTTCCTCGTACATTTTGTAATCAGCTTCTTTAATAAATTCATCAACATTTCTACCTACTGGGTGATGACTATATCCCACACTGAAATCAATTTCAATATTTTGTATCGAAATATTCCTATTTACGTATTCCTTTACTTCATCAGGAAACCTTGTAATTACATCGTCCTTTTGCCCCTTAATCAAAACAAAAAACTCATCTCCATATAATCTATATGGGTAAACGTCCTTATATCTTTTTGAGACTTTCAAAATACTATGCCCAAACTGTTTTAATATTTCATCTCCAACACTATGTCCATAGGTATCATTAACTTTCTTGAAGTTATCCAAATCAATAAATAAACCAATTGATTCCTCTTCTTCTTTAATATCTCGCATTAACTTACGTTTATTAGGTAATTGTGTAAGTTCATCTGTGTATGCAAACTCAATTTTATTTTTCTCTCTTTGGATACGTTCTGTAATCTCTTTAACAAACCCTCCAAATTTTTTTGGTTTACCATCCTCATACCTTTCAACTATTCTAGATGATGAGAGTATGTATAGTTCCTCCCCTGATTTTAGGTTTCTAATCTTAATAATATCATCTTCTGTTCCTTCAACATTACCTTGCATCAAGTTTGCTAGTGTTTCTTTAATATCAATCCCTTCTGTAAGTTCCGACTCAATACTAAGAATTGAGTCTTTAAAATCAGACATTAAGTATAAGCCAACATCGTTTGGTGTTAATCCAATCAAATCAGCATAGATTTGATTAGCCTCAAACTGTTTAAATCCATGTACATCAACATCATAATAAAATATTCCAATACCGCCACTTTTAATTGCTAAGTCGTATATTGAGTTCAAGTGATGTAAATCATTGTATTCCTTATACTTCGTTATGTCTTTAGCGATTCCACCTAGTAAAATAGGATTCCCGTCTTTATCTCTTTTAAGTATTTTAGCTTCAATTTCCAAATACTTATCGTTTAAATTCCAAATATCTGTTAAATAATTTACTTCTCCAGTTAAGAGTTTATCAGCCTTTATGAAAAATGATTTTTGAGCTGGGATTACATTTTTTTCATTGGCACTTGGGTTTCTTGAGATATAGTACGTATTACTAGGTGATTTTTCTATTCCAATCAACTCAGGCATAAAGTCAGTAGCATATAATAAATTTTTAGAAACAGGGTAATCAATAACAAATTTCCCTACTTGAAATAAGTTATTTAGTCCCTTAAACTCCTCAGCGTATTGCTCAAAAACACTATGATAAAGTTCATCTCTATGTTCCATCTTTTTAAACTCCACAATCTTTACTACTGCTTTTGATTCTTGTATATGATAAACGTCAATTCCTAATCTAAACCGATAAAAAAATCCTGTTGGTGAAAGATCATTCGTTACTGTTATTTTCTCAATTCGTCCTTGCTTTGTAGTCATACTATTAATTATTTTCTCATAAAAACGACCTAAAAAATTCCTATTTGAGAATGTTTCGTTTTTAAAAAGCTCTTTAAAAACATCAAATATGGACTTAGCAATAAATTTATCAGTATCAGTAACTTTGTCTAGATCAACTGATACTGCTTCAATTACATAGTTCGTATTGATAATAAATGAGAAATTACGACACTCATGAAATAAATCATCTAATTGCATAAATACACCACCTTACTAATAGGAGCGATAATAAACTAGGTCCTTCTCCTATTATTTAAATCTGATACCTAATTATAACGTATTCTAGTTTTAACTACAAAAGTTAGACATTGGTTACATGTAGAAAAATTTAAAAAGAAAAAAACTTTATATTGATTACATTAGGATATAAAGTAATTTAAAAGAAGTCCTCTTTTTTGTTTATTAAAGGTTAGGTAGTCGTTACAGTTGAATCATAAAACTCCTTCTGTATTTGATGTATCTCATCAAATACTGCAATAAATGCATCAACTATGACTGGATCGAAGTGCTTTTCCTTTTCACTTACAATCAGTTCTATCGCTTTTTCGTTAGTCCAGGATTCTTTATATGATCTCTCAGTAGTTAATGCATCAAATACATCTGCTACTGCAACAATTCTAGCGAATAAATCAATCTCATCACCTTTCAATTGATGGGGGTATCCAGTACCATCCCATTTTTCATGATGTTGAAGAGCAATAGCTTTTGCTGCTGCGATTAATCCTTCTTTGGAGTCGCCTAATATTTCAAAACCAATCATACAGTGTTGCTTCATACAATCATATTCCTGGTCAGTAAGATATCCTTTCTTATTGATGATACACTCGTCTACACCTATTTTACCAATATCATGCATTGGTGCAGCGTTCAAAATAATATCTGCTTGATTGTCAGATAGTCCGTAGCTAATCGCAATTGCATGGGAATAACGACTGACACGTTCAATGTGGTTCCCTGTTATTTGATCTTTGTACTCAACAGCTTTACCAAGCCGACGGATAATTTCGCGTCTAGTTTCACTTAACTCTTTTGTTTTTTCCCTAACTTTTTGTTCCAACTCGATTTGCTGGTTTCTCAATGCTATTTGAGTTTGAACTCTTGCGGATACAATTAATGGACTTACTGGTTTTGTAACATAGTCAACAGCACCAACAGCGAACCCTTTTGCCTCATCAATCTCTTTACTTTTTGCTGAAACAAAGATTACTGGAATCCATTCTGTTAGGTGATCGTTTTTTAACCGCATACATACTTCATACCCATCCATTTGTGGCATCTCAATATCTAACAATATTATGTTAGGAAGAAATTTTTTTGCTATTTTCAGTGCTGTTTCACCGTTTTTAGCCGCCATTACTTTATATTTATCATTAAGTATACCTCTTAATATATTAATATTTTCGACACTATCATCGACTATAAGTACTTTATAATCCATTGTGCATCCCTCCTTTAAAGACATCTATCACTCTATCTATGATTTCCTGTGCTTGATCAAAATCAAAATTACTTATGCATTTATAGAGGTGATCATATTCTTCTTGATATCCCGCTTCTTTAAAATTTAAGTATACATCGTTTAAAGATGTCTCTGCCTCAGTATCATAATTTTCGATTAGTAATTGAAGTTCAATCATTTTTCCCAAATATATCTCGTTTGGATATAGTGTACTTTCATTTATAGTGTCCACCTCAACATGAAGCATTAAGTTAGAAATTTCAATATTGGTTTGCTTTAGTATACTGTCAAAAAGTACAAGTTGCTCATTAAAGTCATCTTTTATCTCATTGGAGGCAAGGGTTTCAAGTTGAGTTGCTTTTTCATAGATACTTGTAGCACCAATGTTTCCAGATACACCTTTTAGTTTATGAAACTCACTCCTAATTTGATTCCAATCGTCCTCAGATAGAAACTCAGAAATTTCTTTTGAGAACTTAGAGTAGTTTTCCTTAAATCGTAGTAATATATCAAAATACAATCTCTCATTGTTATTAAGACCTTTAAGTGTCCTCTTTGTATTAAAGGATGGAAGATAGGTTTCGAAATCAATACTGTTTTGATAACTAATAGGCTTCACTTCTTGGACAAATACTTCTCTTTCTTTTGGTTCTATCCATTTTACAAGAGTTGTTAGAAGTATATCAAAATCAATAGGCTTTGTGACATAGTCATTCATTCCTACTTCTTTCGTTCTTTCCGCTGTACCTTTCATAGCGTCAGCGCTTAATGCTATTATTGGTAGATCTACACTTATATTGTCACGGATTTCTTTTGTTGTTTGGTACCCATCTAATACGGGCATTTGAAGATCCATCAATACTAAGTCGTAGCTGTTTTTTTTGATCATATCAATGGCAATTTTTCCATTATTTGCCAAATCGATATGAAATCCTTCTTCTTCTAATGTTTCTTTTGCGACTTGTTGGTTTATCTCGTTGTCCTCAACTACTAGTATTCTTGCACCCCTTATTTGTGAAACATCTATGATACAAGAAACATCTGGATTGTAACCTAAGTTAGTCTCAATTTTTGAGTAAAGGGAAACAATGCAATTGAATAAAGTTGATTCAGTAATCGGTTTTGAAAGTATTGCATCGATACCAAGACCTTTACTACCTTCCTCTATAACTTGCTTATCGTATGCGGATACTATAACTACTTTAGGTAGATTATCTCCAAGTTTCTCCATAATTCTCTTCCATGTATCGATACCATTAAGTTTTGGCATTTTCCAATCTATAATTGCTAAATCATACGAATGATCTATTTGACTCACAGCTTCTAAACCTGTTGCAACAAGTGAAACATCGTAGTTGAATAATTCTAAGTATTCAGAAATCACTTGTCTCGCAGCGCTATTATCATCGCATACAAGTACTTTTAAATCTCTAACATTTTCTGGAATGATTGTTAGTCGTTCTGAATTTTCCGCAATTTTAAATGTTCCGGTAAAGGTAAACGAACTACCTACACCACTCTCACTAGTTGCATAGATTTCACCTTTCATTTGCTCTACAATAGATTTTGATATTGCGAGTCCTAATCCGGTTCCTCCATACTTCCTTGTCGTTGAAACATCAGCTTGAGTAAAAGGTTTGAAGAGTTTTTTAAGTTGCTCTGGAGTCATCCCAATACCTGTATCGCGAACCTCAAACTGTAAAGTAACATATTGATTTTCTTGGTGGACATTTTGAATGTGAATAACAACCTCACCTTCTTTAGTAAACTTCACAGAGTTATTAGTTAGATTCAATAATACTTGTGATAGACGTAATGGATCTCCATATAAGGATTTAGGTACATCGTGTTCTAAAATGATCGCAAACTCTACCCCTTTATCATATGTTTTTAGTCCGATAATGTTTGATATATTGTTTAACACATCGTCCAATGAGAACTCAATTGTTTCCATGGATAATTTTCCTGCTTCTACTTTTGAAAAATCGAGGATATCATTTATAATTCCAAGTAAATTTGAAGCTGAAAGGTGAATTTTCTTGGAGTAATCTAATTGCTTCTTATCAAGTTTGGTTTTCATTAATAAATTATTTAATCCAATAATTGCATTCATTGGAGTTCGTATTTCATGTGACATATTAGCAAGAAAGTCCGATTTCGCATTTGTAGCAGCATTTGCCTCTTCAATCGCATTTTGCAATTGATTCGACTGTTCCTCGAGTTGCTCATTGTTTCTTTCAAGTTGATAAAATAATTCTGTCTGTGAAGGCATGTTAAAACTTTCACTAATCCTTTTGAGGAGTGATGCATTAATTTTTATAGGTGAGTCAGGAAGTGAAATCTGACATTTGATGGTGATTTTGCCTTTGTTAGTTTCTTTTTCAACAAAGTCAAAAAACATATCAAGGTATGATATGTTTATGTTTATGTTTGAACAACCTGTTTCTATTGTAAATTCCAAGTAACTCATGTCCGTATTTTCTTCTAACATAACAAGAAGTTGAATAGACTGTTGTTCAGTTGATAATTTACGAAAAATCTCTGACAAAGCAGAAGCAATTCGATTTACTGAAATGGTACTAAAACCAAATGATTTAGACATCTGTCTAATTCGATTTCTTATATGAATAATTGACTTTTTTGTTGTAATCTTTGCTGTCCCAATAGTATACATATGTAATCCCCCTTAATTACTCACATGATTCGTGATAGATAATGACGATGCATGATGCATCATCATTACTTGTCTTGTAATTACACATTATGTCGTTAACTATTGATTGTGCCGATTGGTTTCTCCATCTTTGCTTTTCATCAGAACCGAAATGAGCCTGAATACCATCTGAAAACAAGACTAAGATGTCTCTTGGTATCAATTGATATACATGTACAATAGGTGTACTTATCAGGTAACCAACCACGCCATCTTTTGAGACGTAAGACACTGATTTATCCCCTAACTGTTTAACTTTGATGTTTCCCATACCACAATACTCAACTTTACCAGTTGTGGTATCTACTCTACATATTCCGACCACTACTCCTCTTGAACCTTTCAAATGGATATGCATACCTTTAATAAGATTGTCTAAAGGTGTTTCCTTATGATCAATAATATATCTCCTTGCGAGTAAAGCTGCTGAACGTGCTAATTTCCCATGCCCTAATCCATCGATTAGAGCCACTGTATACACGTTGTCAGATTTTTCAATAACTCCAACGTCACCACATTCTTCTTTTTTTAGAAGTAATGGATAATACGCTTGGCTGTACTCAATATGTCTCATATTGAATACCATTTTCTTACTACTATATGAGTACCGATTCCTTGATTATCATTGATATAGAACTCATCCATATATCGATATACACTAGGCAAACCTAATCCTAAACTATTTTCAGTTGTAGAATAATTATCTTTTAAGGCTAGTTCTATATTCTGTATCCCTGGACCTTTGTCATTTGCATCAATTTCAATTCCAAGCTTATGAGGAATATCTACTTGACGAACAATTCGTACAGTTAATGATCCTTTTTTGGCGTAACGAATGACATTTGTTGCCAACTCAGAGGCTAAAGTTGCAATCATAGATTCTTCAGTAATGAGGAATCCAATACTTCTCGCCATATGTCTCGTGATAGGAATTACGACTAAATTATCCATTTCACGTTCCAAGTTAACAATATACTCATCTATAATATCAACACGAGATAAAGCTTTCTTAAGCATGATCACATACCATCTCTATGTATTTTATGGATTGTTGTGATTCCTTCATCAATATTGCCTCTTGTAATAATAGAGTCAAGTTCCAAATTTAAATCTAAAATTGTCGTTATTACACTTGGATTCAAACCAACCCAAACAACGATACTAGCAAACAATGAAATTGTTTTGGTTGTATCGATTACTCTTTGAATCATATAAGTATCTATAACATTTACTGATAGAAAACTTACAATTACTCCAATCACATTTTCTTCATGTGCATTTTCGACAATTTCATCACATAATCGTTCAAAGTTATCGTCTTCAACTCTATCTGATAAGGAAACTACATAACATTGATTAATTATGCTACCTTGAGGAACTTCACTAGCATAAGTCATTACATTCACTCACTTAGATTAACAACATTCATATCCATTATAGTAAATGCTTCTTTTAGTGCATCGCTTAGGGTTGAAGTTGTTCTAATTGTTGCCATATTTATACCTAATTGAATAATTGTTTGAGCTACTGATGGTGAAATTCCAGATAATAGACATTCACATCCCATCAACTTGGTCGCCTTTGTAATCTTGATTAAGTGATTAGCTACTGCAGTATCTACTGCTGCTACCCCATGGATATCTAAGATAATAGCCTTTGAAGATGTTTCTAGTATTTTGTTTAGAATACTTTCCATCATATACTGTGCTCTCATTGAGTCGATTACTCCAATTACTGGTAGTACTAATACACCTTCCCATAACTTGATTGTTGGCGTTGACATTTCTTGTATAGCTCTACTTTGCTCACGTAGTTTCTTGTCATCCAAAACTCTCCTAGTAATATCTTGAATTGATTCTAACCCTCCAATAATCTCACCTGTATCATCGAGTAAAGGAGCTACATTACATTCAATAAACTTTTTTTCACCGTGTAATACAAACTCATTCTCAAAAATAGAAGCCTCGCCATTTTCAATTGCCTTTTTCATATGGCATCCCTCAGTTTTACATGAGGTTGATTTAAAGATGTCGTAACATTTTTTTCCTACAACAGAACTTAAATCAGTTTTCATTAAATTGCATCCTGCTTCATTGAAGTACGTAATAGTATATTCCTTATCAACTGTTAATATAGGTGTTGGTATCTGAGATAGTATCTGTTTAGATAGTGCATCAGATAATCCTTTATTTTGTCCACTCATTCATGCATTCTCCTTTCTAATTATTACTTAATTTTCCCATAATGATTCGTAAAACAAACTAGTATCTCTATTATAACACTTTTCGCTCTAATTTGTAAACGTTTTCATATAAGGGGTAAGTGCATTGGTATTTATAGGTAAGAATTTGAAATCAAGTCAAAGTGCACAATATAAGTCTAATTAAGTGTTATCTTTGTGTAAATTTGTCTAAAATAAAAAGACATATTTACTTCTCTATGAAGTGTCTATAAGTTTAATTAATCATATACATCATAATAGCGTTGCATATTATTGTAGTTATAAATGCCTTTACAACTTATTTTTTTAGATAGATTCATGTACCTATCAACCCCACAGAACTCCTAGTATAAATTCTACATTGAAACTCTTTTAGGAAATCTACTTGAATACTTGTTTTTTATTCTGAGTTTTCTCTTCCTTATCAAAAAAAAAAAGACTATAATAATTAATTTTATATAGTCTCTTATTTACTATTCGTATCTATTGAAATACTATTTATTAAACCTTTTTTTTATTCTGTTGGATAATCTCCACCCACAACTAGATGGAAAGTCATATACAATGGGTTCGTCATATCAACTGTTTTCCATTGTCCTGGTATTCTTTCAGGTACCTCTTCCCCAATGTAGAAGTGTACCTCAGGGTTACCTTCTTCAAGGTTTACCTCATACCCTTCAAATAATATATAACTTACGTTACCATATTCATCTACTGTTAGATCTCCAACATAAGTTCCTTTTGATAGATCATTTAATCCAGCTCCAGCGTATAATTCATATGTACCTGGCATAAACATAGCGTACCAACCCCAAGGTTGTCCATTAATATCAAATGGTATGCTATCTTCACCAAAGTATGCATATGTTGTTTGATAACTGAATGATGTTGGTGGATCAACAGGTCCATCACAATCAATAAATGTCAATGCGATATAATAGAACCATGCTCCTTTTCCATCAAAATCTGGGTCTCCTGCATAAGCCGTTTCTCCTGCTACAGGATTATTTTCATCCATATCTTCTGCAAAAGCGACATGAACCAATACAATTATACTATCTCCACTTTCATATGGTCCTGAATCAAATTCCATTTGTCCAGGCGCAGGTCTTTTAGTTGGTAACTCTGTATAAGTTCCTAAATGTACTTCATCAATAGTATACTCAGAGTTAACTTGAACTTGTAAATAATTATTTTCATCAAGGAATACATGAACGTATCCTGCTAGGATATCTTGTCCAGCCCATAAATCAAACTCTGCTACATCACAAACTTCTAATTCCATATATTCAACTGTTACGGGGTCAGGTGGTAGTGGTTTACCTTTAGCAGATACTGATTCGACATTAAACATTGTTAGTGTAAAAATTGCCAGTAAAAGGGTAATAAAAACATTCTTCATAATAAATAATCTCCTTTTATTATTTGCAACTGGCTGCCAGTTAAGGCCCTTTAGTTTTGCGTCACTAGATTTCTCTAGTTTTGCAACTTTATTTTACTACTGCAAAAAAAAACTTTTGAGTGAATTGCAGTATTTTATGTTTAACCAGTAAATTTTGCAAATAAACAAGGAGAATATTAACTTGTACTACTGAGTATTTTCCTCATCGATATAAACAAGTATATTAGATATTGCAGACTTGCAAAACTCTATTGATTCAAGTGTATCAGCGCATCTCAATCCGTGATCGCCACCTTCAAAAACAATTGTTTTACAGTCAGTAAAAGACAATAACTTTTCTAAGTCATCCTTTTTCATATACTCATCCTCTGTTGCTGATATAACCAAACCAGGGTGTTTCTTGATTTTTTCAAGAGCGTCTGCTGTTGGTGATATGTAAATACTTTTTCTGAAACACATACCAAACGTATCTTTCAGTTCGTTTGAAACGATATTTCCAAAACTAAATGAGACATTTAAATACTCACTATATTTAATGTCCTTCTCACTTTGGGATATTGCCTCCTTAATTGCATAAACTATCATCTCTAATTGCGTTTCATAAGGATCTGTCCTTACTGACAAATTATTATAAGAAACACATAAAACATTATAATTATTGCGAATAAAGTAATCCGTTAAGTAATATAAAATAGGTATATTACAGTTACTGCTACCTCCTGGAAAAATTACCACTAGCTTATCTGCATTCTTATTAAAATACAAATTATGCTCAGAAGTCATACTATTCATTTCAATTTCAATTTTCTTTAGTTCAATCATTTCCTTCTCCTTCTACTATTACTTAAATAGTGTTTATTAGTTAATGTAAATCGAAAACGAAGTCAAATGAACTTAATTAAATGAATCTAGATATATTTATGATAAGTATCATTAAAAATTAAGTTACACCGACATTCCTATGTAAATATAATATACTTTATCTATCTAATATCTTGATTCCCCTTAATATAATAATAACGATATATTATACTTCAAGCAACCTATAGTTGAAATTCACTAGATCAATCCTGCTTCATTGTTTGTAGAACCTTCACCCTAGGGTTTCTATTAGGTAAAGAGTGACTCAATGTAATAAAAAAAAGGAAATCACTCGATTTCCTTTTCATACTTAATTTTGAACGAACTCCTTTTTTCTATCATTGAGAACTAAGTTGAGGATAAAAATAGATATTACCAATACCAATGATAATGCTAAACCAAAATCAAACACCATTGTTACTTCCTCAAAGGAATTTTTAAATGTATAGTTCATCATTGAAATCAATACTACTGATAATATGATATCTAGTACAATGAAAAACATAGTGATACTAGAGAATATAGTTGAGAGTGTCTTTTTGCCTGTTAATAGGGTGAATTGTAAACACAAAACAGAAACAAGTGTTATAGTTGCAATAACCATAGTACTTATTAATAGAAGCTTTTGAGTATCTGGATTCTCTGCAAACCTATAGTTATAGATTGGTGAGAAATCTTGATACTTCACTACTGAATCTGCTTCGTCTATATCTATATTAGTTGTATTAGCATCATTTAGAAAACGTGCAGCTTCTTCAGATGAAATATACTCAAAATCCTCTTCCAAATGATTTAAGAAGTAATTGGTGTCAGATAATTTCATTTCACCTCGGTATATATCGTCATTTGAATCTTGTATTTTAACTGTCATAAATGAAGTACTCAATACCGCGATTAAAACAAACCCAAGTGTCGAAGTAATTAAGACTTTTAGCTTTGCTCTAGTGAACAGTGTTTTTGCCTCTAAACCTTCTAAAATAATTAATGCAATATAGCATGCAAACATAATTATGATATACCAAGTTAATCCATACCCTACTCTTGTTGCTCTAAAAATTAGATTTGTTAAACTAAAACTTAATAGTAACCCTGTCAAACCAGATATTAAGAACCAATACTTCATCCTATATATACTGCGTTTTGATAAGTAATAGTATAGAAATACACCTATAGTGATTAATGGTAGTAATTGAACTACAATAAGTAATAATACTTCAATAAAGTGTTCAATGCTACTTGAGAAAGCAATATCCTCCCCATTCGCAAAAAGCACCATGGATAGTCCGTATACATTGACTGATGAGAATAACCTTTTACTTTGCTTAGCTGTTAAAGTATTCAATTCCTCGTAACCATAATCATCTATTGCATCCTCAAATGCTTTGTCAAGTTCATTAGAATACTCTTCTGTTCCTTTAAATAATGCACCAAAGTATCCTTTATACATCATAAGACTACTTTGATTGAAATTAAACTCTATTACGTCATTGTCAGTTATTGCAAATTCATAATTAACTGTAACAAGATTGGTTTTACTAATTGCACCAAACGTAAACACAAATGATAGTATTAACATAAACATTCCAACACCAAATGTAATATGGCGAATAATTGATGACTTCTTCATAATTCTATTTGGTTTTACTTCTGTTTTACGATCTATAATATAAAATTCATTTGTTGCTCCACATTTACCACAGTACTTTTCATTACTCTCAAACTCGTTTTGACAATCTTTACAAGCTAGTGGTTCTAGTTTTTCACCACAGTTTGTACAATAGTTCATATTCTCTTTGTTAGTGAATCCACATTTAAAACATCTCATTAACTTACCCCCATGTATTAAATTTTAGAGATTTCAAATAAAAAAAGCACATAGACAAAAATAGGCTATGTGCATTGTATTTACCCCTAAATATATATCTATCTGACACATATTATATCATTTCTAAATATACAGTTCAATACAGGAAATCAATATATTTACTATCACAGATGTGTATACAATAGAAGAAATAGAAAAGAGATACCATAAAGGCATCTCTATAAATTAGTAACCTGATGTAACGCTGGAAAACGCTACAGGGATACTAAATCTACACTAGGACCTTTAAATGGGTTAGATAGCCCGTATACTAAGACGGCAATCAAAGTATACTTTAAATCCTAGGCTCATTAATAGTATCATATATATCGGTAGTGTCAATCGTTTTGTGTAAAAAAAAGGCAGAATAAATTCTGCCTATGTTTTTTTTCTTGAAAATTCTTTTGATGATTTACCTGAAAAATTACTTGCGATAGTTCCTTTTTCTCGGTTGTTTTTCATAAATTTAGCACCATATTTTGATTCTTTGGGGCTTTTAGATTTATCTATTTCTACTTCTTTTGCTTTTTTCTTTTTGATCTTTAAGCTGTTCGACATATTCTCAACTCCTCTATGTGTGTTGTAAGTCAAATATAACATACCTTATGGATTAATAGTAGTCTTATCTTTTCCTTGATTGGTTCTTACTATCGTGTTTTGAGTAATTTTTTGGACTTACTTTACCACTTCTTGATTTTTTTCTTGAGTAAGACTTGTTACTTTTACCTTTATTATATGGTTTTTTTCTTGTTGATGAGTTGTGTTGTTTTTGTTTTGGTTGTGTTGTCTTTAGTTCAATTGAAAATGGGGAATCAATCAAAACAGGGATTTTCATTTGAATGTGTTTTTCAATATCTTTTAAACGATCTGATTCCTCTTGTGAACAGAATGAAATTGCGTATCCTCCATTACCAGCGCGACCAGTTCTTCCAATACGGTGAATATAGGTTTCGGGTACATCTGGTAAATCATAATTGATTACATGAGATAATTCATCAACATCAATACCTCTTGCGGCAATGTCAGTAGCTACTAATACTCTTGTTCTTTTTTCTTTAAAGGCTGTTAGGGCTTTTTGTCTTGCATTCTGTGATTTGTTACCGTGGATAGCTGAGGATGCAATATTTAACTCATCTAGAAGTTTAACAATACGGTTTGCTCCACTTTTTGTTCTTGCGAAAACTAGAACTGATTTTAGATTTCTCTTTTTTAGTAAATCTACTAGTAAATCAATCTTCTTCTTCTTACTTACATAATAAATAGATTGCTTTATTTTATCTACCATTTCCTCTTCAGGATTCACTTTCACGCGAACAGGCTTATGTAACATCTCATCTGAGAGCTTTACAATTGCCTGTGGCATAGTAGCTGAAAAGAACATTGTTTGTCTTTCTTTCTTTACCATTGACACGATTTTTCTAACGTCTTTCACAAATCCCATATCTAACATTCGATCTGCTTCATCTAAAACCAAATATGATACATGGGCAAGAGTAAGTTTCTTTTGCTGGATTAAATCTAATAATCTTCCTGGAGTTGCTATTAAAATATCCACTCCATGTTGCAAAATACGAACTTGCTTTGCTTGTGGTACACCACCGAATATTACGGTCGTTCTCAAATTGATGTTTCTTCCATACTCCTTGAAGTTTTCATGAATTTGTAGAGCGAGTTCTCTTGTAGGTGCTAAGACTAGTGCTTTAATTTTTTTATTTGATGGATCTTGTAGTTTATCAAAGTGCATATTTTGTAAAATTGGGATTGCGAATGCTGCTGTTTTCCCTGTCCCAGTTTGTGCACTTCCAAGAATATCTTTTCTTTCGAGTAATACAGGTATTGATTCTTCCTGAATAGGGGTTGGAATACTATATTCCTTTTTGTCCAATGCTTTTAAGATTGGATCAATAATATATAATTCTTTAAATGTCATTTATTTGATTGCTCCTTTTAATTAATCTTTATACATACAATCAAATAACACACTTTTGATGATACATATCTCTTTTTGTCCTTAACAATCATAACACACATTTGAGTAATTGCACTATGTTTTGATTTTTTCATGCATCAATGCTCAAAAAAATGAAAAATATATACCTGATTTTCATTATAAAAATGCTTTCATTGATTATATCTCCTTTATTCGTTTACTGGGGTTATTCCTTGTGTTATAGTTGGACTTGTGCAATTTTAGAAATGGGGCAGATTATGAGTAAATTAATGAGTAAAACAAAGACTTTTTTTGTAAACAAGATTTTTAGTAAAGAGAACAACATAAAGGTAGAATTACTAGCTGGAATTACAGTATCATTAGCACTTGTACCAGAAGCGATTGCTTTTGCGTTTGTTGCAGGGGTATCACCTTTAGTAGGTTTATATGCTGCTTTTATGGTTGGTTTATTATCTTCCATATTTGGTGGGAGACCTGGGATGATTAGTGGAGCAACAGGTGCTCTAGCTGTAGTGATGGTTGAGTTGGTTTCACATCATGGTGTTGAGTATTTATTCGCAGCTGTTGTAGTAATGGGAATTATTCAAATAATGGTAGGACTATTAAAACTTGGTAAGTTTTCAAGAATTATTCCTGAAACTGTTATGCTTGGTTTTGTGAATGGGCTAGCTATTGTTATATTTTTGGCTCAAATTGATAATTTCAAGGTTAATGGGGAATGGGTGTTTGATATCACATTGCTAATTACAGTGTTTATTGTAGTTCTAACGATGTTAATTATGTATTTCTTACCGAAGATTAAGAAATCAATTCCAGCAGCTCTAGTAGCGATTGTGGCTATTTCGATTGTTGTCTATCTATTTAATATACCTGTAGTTACAGTAGGAGATTTGGCAAGTGTAAAGGGTGGACTTCCGTCATTTCACATTCCAAATATCCCTTTCAATTTTGAATCACTAAATATTATATTACCGTACGCATTTGTGTTTGCCTCTATTGGATTAATAGAGTCCTTGATGACACTACGTTTAATAGATGATATTACTGATACTCGTGGTTCAACTGATAAGGAGTGTATTGGCCAAGGAATCGCAAATACAGTAACTGGTTTATTTGGCGGTATGGGTGGTTGTGCAATGATTGGCCAATCTATGATTAATGTTGAGAATGGTGGACGAAAAAGATTATCTGGTATTTCTGCTGCTTTGTTCCTACTATCATTTATTCTGTTTGGATATAAATTAATAGAAGCCATTCCAATAGCTGTATTAACTGGTGTTATGTTTATGGTTGTAATCTCTACATTTGAGTGGTTAAGCTTTAAAATCATTCGTAGAATACCTAAAAGTGATGCATTTGTTGTAATATTAGTTACTGTTGTTACAATATTTGCTGATTTAGCGATTGCTGTTGGACTTGGAATTATAGCATCTAGTTTAGTGTTTGCCTGGAAAAAAGGAAACAATATTCTGATTGAATATGCTGAAACAGTAAATGGATATAAAGAATATCATGTAAAAGGTGTACTGTTCTTTGGTTCTGTTGCAAACTTCAATGAACGCTTCTCTCCTAAAGATGATCCTGATAGTGTAATTATTAATTTCGGACATGCTAGAATTTTTGACTATTCTGGTGTAGAAGCACTCAGTATCTTATCAGAAAAGTATGAGAAACTAGGGAAAAGACTCTATGTTAAAAATATTAATCGAGACTGTAAAAAAATGATAAGAAAAGCAGACAATCTTGGAACTGTATACTTCCTAAAAGATTTCAAGGATGTTAAAGAGGATTACAAATCTCTAACTACAAAAGGCTAAACACATTGTGTTAAGCTTTTTTTTTTATTACTGACATCATAAAGACTACTACCTATACTGATTAAATAGATATATCTAAAGCTAAGAGATTATCCTAACATTCTCATAACTTTACTTATTTGTGCTATCGTTCTTCATAGATTTCTTTCAGTCTCATAACCTTCCAAAATTCAATACTCATTAATCACTGCCCACTTAAATAAGCACTCCTTTATAAAATATCGTATAAATCCGAGGACAAAACATATTGTTTTATAGCTCTGCATGGACGTTTTTACCTAAATATTAAAATTATTATTATCTCTTATTTAAAATATGTTATAATCAATATAGAAACAAGAGGATGTTTTAAAAAACAATATGAAAGGATGAGTTATATGGCATTTTGTAAAAACTGTGGTGCAGAAGTAGGAAGTAATGAATTTAGATGTAATAATTGTGGAAATGAGTTAAGAGGATCATCTAACCCAGCAGTAAATGATACTGGAGGATTTGGTTGGGGGTTATTAGGATTTTGTCTTCCACTTGTTGGATTAATTTTATTCTTAGTTTGGAATAAAGAGAAACCTAATACTGCTAAAGCGTGTATTACGGGGGCTGCTATAGGGTTTATACTTGGTATTATAGGTACTATTCTAAATGGTGCAATACTAGCAGGAATGTAGTAAACCGACAATGCAGATTGAGATCAATCTGCATTTTTTAATTACATAAAGGGGGAAATAATATGGCTTTTTGCTCGAGTTGCGGGAATGAGTTAGAAAACATGAACGATCGTTGTGAACGATGTGGAAATGTGATGTATCAAGAAAAAGTAAAACCGGTTCAACCAGACGATGGTGGTTTTCTATGGGGGTTATTAGGATTCTGTGTACCTATTGTCGGGTTGATATTATATCTGATCTGGAAACATGAAAGACCTAACACAGCTTTAGCTGCAGGTAAAGGTGCAATCGCAGGATTTATCATATCATTAATACTACAAATCCTTTACTTTGTGTTATTCTTTACAGTATTTCCAGGTTTACAATAAAAAGGAGATGATTATATGGCATATTGTCAAAAATGTGGTACTGAAAAAGAGTATCCTAATGGTAAATGTCCCAACTGTGGCTATTTACCACCTTTACCATCCCAACGTTCAACCCAACCAGATGACGGTGGATTTTTATGGGGGCTATTAGGATTCTGTGTGCCAATCGTAGGATTAATTTTATATTTAATTTGGAAAGATGAAAGACCAAATACTGCATTAGCAGCTGGTAAAGGTGCTCTTGCTTACTGTATCTTCGGAGTTGTTATGTTTATTCTTTACTTTGTTCTAATCGCAGGTATGATTGGTATGTCTGCCTATTAATACATGAGTTATTGTACAAAATGTGGTCGCTCCTATGAAGAAGACTGTGTGTGTATTCACACTACTGATACTCCTAAGTGGATATACAGCATCATAATTGTTTTTGTGATGTTTGTTCCTATGTCTGTAAATACGATTACTCTTGTTCAAAGAGGAAAGACATTAGAGAACTTTAATTACATGCTAACGGGTGCTATAAGTTTGTCGATTGTTACTTCTATGCTCTTTTTGATATACTTTGTGTTTAAAAAGAATTACATAGCGATATTTTATGGTTGTCACCAAAAAACATCAAGATCGATACATTATCACAATTACTATTTTGTATTATGTGCTCGTTGTACTGGGATACAGATTGGTATTTTTCTTGCAATAGTATTATCTTTGATACCTATCAATCCGTTGTTTTATCTTATTCTAGCAGTACCAATGTTAGTCGATGGAATCCTACAGCAAAAAACAAAGTACATTAGCAATAATTTAAAACGCGTCATTACTGGAATATTTTTCGGTCCAGTATTTGTCGTGCTATTTGGTGGATTCTATTACTTCTTCTTATATCTTGCAAATGAGATTGCGCACTTAATATAACTAAAGAGGTATGATATGGTGTACACTAACATCAAACTTAAAAAAGAGACTATAATAATATTAATTTATTATAGTCTTTTTGTATATAAATAGTAGAAAAGAGATGGTTTATATAAAGTATGATGATAACTAGTGTAGATATACAGGGCAAACCACTGCACCTTTGTTACATTCTAGGTCAATTGTGATACGGCTCAATGTACTTCTCCTCTTTTGTTGAACAGCTTTTACTACTCGTTACTTCATTTGTATTTCCCTTTGGCTTAACATTCATACATTGATGGATGATAAAAGTATCAAATGTTAGTAAAAAGGTTAATAAGTTTTTATTGAGTTATGCATGTGTCAATAAAGTTTTGGATCAATGTGAGTTTCATTCAAACTATAAAGTAGTTTAATATCAATGATTTATCTTCGCTTTGCGTTTAAATTATTGTATAATTAATTAAAATAGCATGAATATTGATTAATGAATTAGGTAAATGTAAGGAGGTAGACATCTCAACTTATTTAAAATTGCATAAGTACTAGATATGTTTTTTTACCTCACTAATTCATTAAATATTCATGTTTTTTTATTTGACAGCTATGTATACTTTGTGGGAACAAAATATATTAAACCATCGGGAGGGTTTATTGATGAAAAGTTTTAAACACGTTCTTACATGCTTCACTTTTATTTTGATAGTTATATCTTTAACTGCTTGTGATAACATTAGTGATAATAGCGAGCTATCTCTTACTTTAACTGGCTATGAGGATACCATCAAGGCGGACATTGTCATAAGCGATTATGAGATAATGAATGGTTCTAAAGAGGGTCTAAAATCATTGGTATCTACTACAACTAAAGATATTAGTACTGATGAATTAACTTTTGAGTATTACGAAAATGATGAAATTATTACTGACTTTACTAGTGCAATGGTAAATGCTTCAATTTATAAGATTATTATAAAGGACAATTTTGATAATGAAGTAATTATTTCATTAGAAGTACTTTTACAGTACAGGGTTGTATTTTATGATAAAGACGAAGTCATTATAAGTGAGTCTACAGTACCATATGGAAGCACGGTTGTTGCTCCTATATACGATGTAGAAGGTTATACAGTTGTATGGTCTTCAGATACTTCTAGTATCGTGACAGATACAGTGGTATATTCTTCACTTATATCAAACGAAAACACTATTACATTTGTAACTAATGATGGATCTTCGGTTTCAGATATCGTACAAGATAAAGATACTACATTGACTCAACCAGAGGATCCGACTAAAGAGGGCTATACATTTGTTGGTTGGTTTACTGATACAACATTAGAAACACCTTATATATTTCCTAATGTAATGCCTGTTGAGAGTCTTGTTTTATACGCGAAATGGGAAGCTGACACACATGTATTAACATTCCAAAACAATAATGAGACAGAGGATACAATTTTGAGTCAAAAAACTGGGACACAACTAGCACAAATAAGTGATCCTATATGGCAAGGGTATACTTTTTCTGGATGGTTTAGTGATGATAGTTTAACCGTTCCTTTTACATTTCCTGAATTAATGCCAGTTGATAATATGACTGTTTACGGTAAATGGGTTGCTCTTGACATAACTATTATATTAGAACTTAATAATGAAGAGGCCAATGTTGTGATTGTTCAACCTACAGATAGTGATTTATCTAGGCCAACTGATCCTATTAAGGAAGGATATGTCTTTGAAGGATGGTACATAGATCAGGACTTAAACACTTCTTATGTCTTTCCATCAGAAATGCCACACTCAAACTTAACATTATATGGTAGCTGGGTTGAGGAAACTGTGGTAGCTGGTTACGAGCAATCAGATGAACTAGCAGTTTCAATCAATAGGATGAGTGAAATTGATTTTGACTTAAACTTTGAAGCGATGTATGCTGAGGAACAAGCAAGTTCTCCTTCAAACGCTTTTGGTTACAATCGAAATACTAAAACAAGATTAGATGAAACTACATCTATGAACGGTGAACCTGTTACTTTGGAAGATTGTGTATTTCATCCATTGTACTCAGGAGTTTGCTACAATGAGGTTATTTTTGAGTATCCTACAGAGATTGATGGATTACTTACTATTGATACGTTTATAGATAGTATGACATCAATTAGCTTAAGAACATATGAAGATAGTTTCCGTAAACGAACCAAACGAGCTAAGGACTCTGTTGAGTGGGCAGTTGATAATATTACATTGATGGATACATGGATTTTAAGTACATCTAGTAATGGAACTAGTACATATTATATGCTTGATTATGACCAGGCAAATGATGTTGTGAACTTATATACAAAATATTACGGGAATGAAACATATAATTTAGAGTACTCATCTTTGGTTTCAATCTATTATAATGATCAAGGACAAGAGGTAGTTGAGTTTTTTGGAGACTTTTATCAAACATCACCTAATTTAAGTGATTCTAGTTCATATTTCATTATGGTTGATTCTAAAGACTTCAATTCAAGCTATTACTATTATGATTCGAATGGTGAGTTTTGGAACCAACATTATATAGGCTTAACTGAAAAAGATGATGGTAGTTTTGAATACTATAGTATCTTTAAGCCAGAAAGAGAAAGTTCCCCATATTTTTCTCACTTTGATCAATATGTTCGCTCTGGTGAACATGGTTGGTATATTGTGGAACCAATTGACTATCCAAACTCATCAAGCTTTTTATTCAGACCAGAGGAAATGAGAATAACTCTTGTTTCACCCAATGCCTTAGATGAGGTCTTCTCAATTATCGAAGAAGATGGAGTATTTAACGTATCAATTAATTTAACAGCTTTTGATGGAGATTTAAGAGTGGTATTCGAAGAAACCGCTTTATATACTTCTCCTATCCATTATGGTGAGCAACGTCAAGAAATTATTGATTTAGGATTAATACCATTAGATGATTACTACTACAAAATGAACTCAAGTGCTTACCAATATATTGAAGGATTTGATACAGAGGTAGGTAGATTCTTAAATACTGATAATGCCTTTAATGGTGTTTCATTAACACATATGCAATCCTCAAAAGCATGGGACTACAACCCACCATTTGATAAGTCGTATCACGCTTATACTAGTAAGGCATTCTTATCTATTGATGCAGATAATATGGAGGACGCCTTTATTAAACTTCAAGGGTATTTTTCTCATGTTGGACTCGAATATAGATACGGTGATATAAACGACTTATTCCCTGATTTAATCAATTACTCATATTCATTAGAAAGCATTTTAAATGAGGCAAATTTAGTCGAAAATATAGATGATACACTTGAGGCAACATATTCTACATATGAAAATTATCAAACTGCGATCAATTTCATGAAGAACTTAGCATTAGAAGCTACTACTTTTGATTTTCAAATCAATGAAGATGATGTAGTACCTCTAGCTGATTTACCACTTAAGGAAGACATAGATTATGCAGTCTTTTATGATATGGAAGACATCGTCGAAGGTATGATTACTGTTTCAGATACAGGTTTTGATACATCTTCACTAGAGTATAGTATCTTGAAGAAACCAATTTTGGTCCCTGATCGTGAATACAATATTTATTATGCCCTAAGCCTTGAAAATAAGACCTTTATAATTGATTCGCTAACGGGGCAAGTTTATGAAGGAAATCATTTATTCTTTACACCAAGTAAAGTGTTAGACTTACCAACAGATTTTCAAGAAGGGACTTTTGTACTGAGCCATTTCTTAGGTAAATTTACAGACCAGGGAATCATACAAGTGAGTAATAACGTAGCAGTTGATGCCAATGAATTTGACGCATTCAAGGTTCTTTACGATTCAGTATATGAAGGTCAAAAATGGGAGTATAGTTATCTATATCATGAAGGGATTATATATGTTAATGTAGCATTGATTGATGTGCAAAGTCCTTCTATAATTATAGACGGTATCACGGAACCCGTGACTGATTCTTTATCATTAACTCTTTATCCAAAGAAAACTGATACACTAGACAAATTGAAAACTGTTATTTCTAGTATAACGGACAATGTTGATGAATATGATAAAATCATCATTGAGTACTACCATGATACTTTTTTAATTACAGATTATACACCGGTATTTGTAAATGGTGATTCATATACCATTAAGGTTATAGATAAATCAGGTAATACTACTACTATTATGTTTACAGTTGATTTATTGCATCATGTTCAGTTCCTAGACACTGAAGGTTCTCTAATCGAGGAGCAATATGTAAAGGACGGTTCTTCACCAACACCACCTGAAAGAAGTAAACCGGGTTACACTGTCACTTGGGATACAGATTTTACCAATATAACAAGTGATTTAGTTGTTAGTGAAGTATTAAACCCAACAAACAATATGATAACATTACAGGCAAACTATGGTTTGGAAGATACTCAAATTGAGCAATACACAGATACCCCGTTAACACAACCAGATGACCCTACAAAAGAGGGTTACACATTTGATGGTTGGTATACAGACATAGAGTTAACAAATACATATGTATTCCCAGACACCATGCCGCCTAACAGTTTTACTTTATACGCTTCTTGGGATGCGGATACAAACACAATTACATTACACGCTAATAACGAAACAGATGATACACAAATCCAACAAGAAACAGGCACTTCCTTAACACAACCAGATGATCCAGTTAAAGAAGGTTATACATTTGATGTTTGGTGTATTGATGATGCCTTAACGGACCCTTATACTTTCCCTGACACAATGCCTACCACTAGTTTCACATTATATGGTAGTTGGATAGCGAATGAAAATACAATTACATTTGATACGAATGAAGGTTCCGATGTGGATTCATTGATTGAAGTAACAGGTTCTTCTATCATGCCACCTGATGATCCGATAAGAGATAGTTATACATTCGGAGGATGGTTTACGGATCCTGAACTAACGGACTCTTATACTTTCCCTGACACTATGCCTACCACTAGTTTTACTCTTTACGCCAAATGGGATGAAGTAGCATCATAGTTTATACTTAAAAACGCTAATATTAAAGTGAACACCATTTAGTGGGCACAAAATAAAAAAGTAAACATCTTCATACTATAATAAGAGTATGGAGGTGTTTTACTATATTTTTTCAAGTCAATACATAGTTTACTACTATAAACATTTATTGATGAAATTATCATAAGTCCGTCCTATATGATTAAGTCATTCCTCAATACAATAAACGAAAGCTAATCCTGATGGATTAGCTTTATATATTTGTTAGACCTCTTCTTTATAATACTGTGATTGTGTATCCCACATTGTGTAATATAACCCATGTTTATCTTGTGATAGTTTTTCGTGGTTACCTTGTTGAATAACTGAACCGTTCTCAATAACGATTATGTTATTACAGAATCTACAAGATGCCATTCTATGGGAAATATATATAGATGTTTTATTTTTTACAAGTTCATCAAATTTAGTATATATTTCATACTCAGAAACGGGGTCTAGCGCAGAGGTAGGTTCATCTAGTATAACGAATGGCGAGTCTCTATAAAGAGCTCTTGCAATCGCAATTTTTTGTGCTTCTCCACCTGAAACCTCTATTCCTTTTTCTGCAAAGTCGGTATACAGATATGTATCGATACCTTCATCTAAATTTTCTATCATGTCTTTTAATCCAGCCTGGTATAAATACTCTGTAATTGCCTCATTATTTTTTTGTCTTGTAAACGCTACATTATTTTTGATTGTTGTTGAGAACAATTTAAAGTCCTGGAATACAACTGCAAATAATCTAACATATTGATCATATCTATATTTTTTTATATTTACGCCATTTAATAGAATTTCACCTTCTGTTGGATCGTATAATCGACAGATTAATTTAATCATTGTTGTTTTCCCTGCACCATTTGGACCAACTATAGCTAATCTTTCTCCGATATTTAACTTAATAGAGAAATTTTTTAAGATCATTTCATCACTATTTGGGTAATGGAATGACACATTTTTAAACTCGATTAGGTATTCGTTATCATCTCGTTTTTCAATCGGAATTGTTCCCTGATACATTTCAGTTGGTTCCTCTAAGTAATCCCTGTATAGTTGTAAATATTTTGTTTGTAGTAAAGCAAAATTAAAATGTGTAGCGAAGTGTGTTACTGCTGTGTTAAATGCTGTTACCGCATATACAAGTCGTAACACTGCCCCAACTGTAGTAATTCCAAGTAGTGCTTTAATTCCTATAAGAATGTAAGCTCCGTACACTACAACATTATTTACTAATGTGATTACTGATAATTTTTTTGAGACCTTCCTTGACATGGTTCTAAATACTTTAATAAATTCGTCTTGATATTTTGCCTTTTTCTTATTGATTAGTTGATCCATATTGTAAATACGAATATCTTTTGCAAACTTATAATCAAATGCGACTTCTCCAAGGAATTGAAAGATTCTATTCGCTTTGACATTACTTCTAAACGTCTCATATTGGATTTTATTTTGTTTTGATAATGAAATAAAATTATTGATTAGACTCAATATTATTAACACAGCAATAATAGTTCCTATAACCGGACTATTGAAAAACTGTTCAACTGATGATGGGTTTTCGATATATTTTTTTTGAAAGATTGCAATCATTAGTATAAAACTGTACACTCCTGATATTGCATATTGGAGACTATGACCTATTTGTAATATAAATGATCCTAATCCACCATTTGACCTTACTCCTTGATCAGCTGATGATAACATGTCTTTCATTTGCTGTGACTCTAGTTGCTGATAATCAAGGTTTAATGTTTTTTTAGAGATTTCATTTCCTAATAAGAAGTTTATGATTTGACTTTTTTGCTCTGTTATAAATGTCAATACTACTCTTGCTAGTAACAAGATACCACTAATTATTATCAGTTTATATACATATAGCATTAAAGCGTCTCTTGATAACTCTTGGATAAATCCATCAATAATTAAAGCACTATAGATAATACTAGCAAATGGTAAGGACGCCGTTACTATTGAACGAAGTACTACTATGATAAAGAATGATTTATCAGCTTGATTAGACACCTTAATTATGCTTCTAATTTGACTTAATATTTTCCTATTCATAATTTTCACCATCTACCCTTATATTTTCTTTATAATATTGGCTTTGTATATCAAACATATAGGCATATTTCCCATTACTTTTTAGAAGTTCCTTATGTGTTCCAATTTCCTGAATTTCTCCGTCTTCTACATATACAATACGATCACAAAATTGTGTAGATGCTAATCGATGAGAAATGAATATTGAAATTTTATCTTTTGTTAGGTCTTTGTATTCCATATACAGTTCTTGTTCTGCTATTGGATCTAATGCAGCAGTTGGTTCATCTAGTATTATAATTGGTGCGTTTTTATATAAAACACGAGCTAACATTACTTTTTGCATTTCACCACCACTAAGCAAAATTCCATTTTCATCGATTTCTTGTGTTAAATGTGTTCCTACTTTATCGGGAAGACTATCAATTTTCTCTTTCAATCCTGCATGTTCTATTACATTCCACAAGAGCTCATAATCAATTTCATCAGTACTTTTACCTGATATTACTTCCGCGAGGGTAAAGGCAAATATATTGACATCTTGGAAGATACTTCCAACCAGTTTATAATAATCAACTCGATCAATATCTTGAATAGATATTCCATTGATGAGTATATCTCCTGTTGTTGGTTTATACAATCCAGATAACAGTTTTGCAAGTGTTGTTTTCCCTGCACCATTAATACCAACAATAGCGATTCTTTCGCCTTTTTTTATGTGTAGATTGAAGTTCTTTATTGTTGGAGTTGATGCTTTTGGATATGTAAAACTGAGTTGATCAAACTTTACATCAACTGATGCATTAAGTAAATCAGAAACATCAGTTGATTTATTTCCACTGTTTAGATCATCTATCGCCATATAATCACGATAGTGATTAATCGAAATATTAGCTTCTTTTAGTTCCCCATGACTACTTGATATTAGTTGCAACCATACACTAAATCCTGTAATAATTCCAATCATAAATGTAAATTCAGGAATGCTGATTTCTCTATTTATTACCATCGTCACAAGGATACTATATGCTAAAATATCTCTAAGAATGGTAAAGACTGAATCGGATAGATTAGGTATGAAGTAAAAGAACTTTTGCTTTAATACATTTGAGGAGTATTTCTTAGTAAATGTCTTAATACCTCTATAAAACCATTCTTCAAGGTTATACATTCTAATATCTTTTCCATTTACTAACTTTTTACTTTCATTCTGATAATATCTTAATTTCGTTCGACTCTTATTTAATGTATCCATTTTACTCAACTCGTATTTTCGTGCGTAGATATTTAATATTATGTTGATTACTGTCATTGTAAGTAACAAAACAATAATCCAAATATTGATTGAAAAAATGTATGTACTGTAAAGTATCAACCCAATCAAACTTACAATAAATGTTGGGAATCTTTTTAAATGCAACTCAATCCCAGTCCAGTTCGAATTAATAGAACCTATTGCCAAATTAAGTTTTCGCTTCCCTTCTTCTGACTCCATGTTTTCAAATCCTGTGACTAACGTTTTAGAAGATAGGGATTGCCAGAACGTTTTTGTTCTCAAAATCGTATTATCTAAAGTCAAATTACGAGATAAATAGGTATTAAGAAAAGTAAGTATGGTATATCCCCCTACCACAATACTAATTACTATTATGAATTCAGAGATTTCTACATTACCAGTTATCAAATATACAACAACTGTAGGTATAAATGTAGCAACAATTGGTATTAACAATTGTAACAGAATTGTAATAATCGTTCTCAGTGTATATGTTTTATCTATCGTCTTTCCTTTTGAAAAGACATATGATGCATTTTGAAATATCGAGTAATTTTTCATAATAATCTCCTTTTACAACTTGATGAGTTCACTATATCCTATTTAGTATAGATAGATAAAAAAAATGCACGAACGGTATTTAATTCATGCATGAATGGTTTTTTATAGTGGTAATAGAATCTCTGTATTAAATATACCAGGTTCATTTTCTCGATTAATATACCCATCATACTTCTTAACAATAGTATTTATTCTTTTTAACCCATGTCCATGATTCCCACGTTTTGATGTGATGTATTCAGCATCTAGTTTTCTTACAATATCAACCGTAGCGTTTGATACTGATATATAAAACTGTTCTTGAAAAACACCGATATATAAGCGAATAAACTTGTCTTCTTTTTGATTTATCTTATCACATGCTTCAACTGCATTATCAATTAAATTACCAATTAATACACATAAATCAATATCAGATACGGTTAAATCTTTAAATAGCTTTGCTGTATATGAAACTTGAATGTCTTTTTTAAGGGCTAGTGAAATTTTTGAGTTCAATATCGCATCTAAGTTCACATTCCCAGTTTCTACAAATTGATTTACATTGTCTAGGTCTTGATCTAGTTTGTTTAAGTATTCTTTGATCTCATTGATTTGCTGTAAACTGATATGAGCTTTGATTTTTTGCATATGATTGTGGTAATCATGACGCCAACCTCTCATTGTTAGATAGATATTATTTATCTCCTCAACTTGCTTAAGCACAATCTTGTTTTGATATTCTACTGCTGATTGCTCATATGTTCTCTTAAGATATCTCTGATTATCTTCTGCTAAAAAGAATATAAAGACACTTAGAGTCATTAAAACGATTGAGTTATCTGCATATAAAATACTATACATAACGATTCCCGATATGGTACTTAAAAACAAAATGAAGTAGATGAATGCTACTGGACTTTTTAATCTTAAAACAATAAAAATTGTTATCATTAATGCGAGAACAAAATATGGTAAAATCACATAGTCATTTACATAAAAATCAATCATAAATCCTATGATTGAATACAATAACCCAGATATTAATAGAATATACATTTGGTTCTTACCATACTGGTTAAAGACCATAAAACAACCATAAGCTACAATTAGTAGTAATAATATTCCATTATAGTATATCATTTATTATCACCTCGATAGAATTTGATAAATGATTGATTTACTTGTTTATAAGTTCTTCTACTTATTGGTACAGTATCCCCACTGGAGAGTATGCAACTCTCTTTTTGTATTTTCCTTACATATAAAAGATTTACAATGAAACTTCGATGTGTTTTTTCAAATCCATTTCTTAAAAAATCATCTTCTATCATATGTAGGTTTTTTCGGTAATCATACTTCCTATCCTTTGTATGTATTACGACATTATTTCCTTCAGATTCTAGATATAGAATCTGATCATACATAATTTTTTCGGTTTCTCCGTACTTATTATATAATATGTATTTTTCCATTTTCTTGATTTCTTTACTCATGTAGTCCAGTATCTCAAAGAGTTTTTCTTCCTGTAATGGTTTTAATAAATATCTATAAGCCTGAACTTCGTATCCTTCATAGACATAATCTGCAATTCCAGATAGGAATACAATCATAACATGACTGTCAACTTGTCGGATACGTTTTGATAATTCAATCCCATTAATCTTCTCCATTTGGATATCTAGAATAACTAAATCAAAAGGAAACGATTTTCCGCACTCAAAAAGCATTTCTTCTGCACTTTGGTATATTGACACAAACAGTTGAACATTCTGTTTTAATGACCAGTTTTGTATCAATGTATGCAAATAATCTAATTGATTTGCATCATCATCTACTAAGCAAATACGCATAACATCACACTCACTTCCAATTACACTTATTATATCAAACAACAGAACCTATAACAATTCAATGTTATCGATTCATATTATGTTATTTACATAATCATTTTTTGTGACTTCATATAGGTTATTTGTCTTGTACCCACAAGTCACTTATACCACTATATAACAGATGATATTTGATTCCTTTTTCCTACTATATTGATTATGCTTTAGTTTTGAACTTTTTGAGTTCTATTTGTAAGAAAAGTAATTACTTTCTAGTAAGTTGAGTAAGAAAAATGATAAATGCAATTGTAAATAAAAAAGCTAACAGAGAAATCCTGTCAACTTCATTTATTTAACTAAGGTAAAGAGTTTTGAATGGAAGGAATATTGGATGATACTGATAATAGATTTCTTCTTGAGTAGGATACCTCATTAAGTATTGCTTAAAATCAAAAGCATAATATCTTCCTGTATTTATCTCCTCAAAAAAATATACGTCATCACTCTCAATTACATCTGGTAATCCAGAGAAAATACTAGTGCTTCTACTGTTGTTATATTTATACCATCTAGTCACTATATAGTCATCCTCAAAGTAAACTTTGATTAGCGCGTTATTATGTTCAAGAATAAGATTGTCTTTTTTTGGCAATTCCCCATAATACTTAAACTTATGTATCCATTCGGATTCATTGTTTGGATTAGAGTCCTTAACATATAGTTTTGTGACAATGTTAAGTGGATCTCCACCCTTGAAAGTCATTTCAGATTGTTGACCTCCAGTATCGTTAAAAACAATGTACTCGTCACTTGTTAATTTTACATTTCTATTTCTTTCAGTTGTATTATCCAGAAGAGTTGTTTCGTAATCGTAGTTAATATCAAGCTGTGACTCCAATACATCAAAGTTGATCACACCTTCCGAAATAATTATCGGACTTGATTCGCTTTCCTCATGAAAAATAGTTATATTGTACTCCTCATTACTTGGATCAATGCTTACTTCTGATATAAGTGAAGTCATAATTGAAGTGTCAAACTCATTTTCATTAAAATTATAATGTTCTAATAGTTCCGTATCTAGAAGTTCATTTTCATCACTATATAAAGCCTCACTTGTAGTTATAATAACTTCATTATCGTTATACTGAATTGATACTTCCCTAGCAAAACTTTTATAAATATATTGATTTGAAGTTGTAAAGTTTTTATGATAATATTCTGAATCTAAATAATCAATATGCACTATCGATTTATCAATATTATATGTTATATCTATTTGAACTATAGTCCTAGCGTTTATGCTATAGTTATCATCATCTGTTGAAATATGCTTTTCTATTGTTTCCTCAATTTCATATATGTGTTCTAATTCTGATACTTCATTAAATTTCACATCTGGACAACTACCTAAATATCTAGATTCATAAATAAGATTACCTACCTCATCATAAATCACACATCTATCTAAGTCATACGAATTATTCTCTTTTACTATTGAATATTGTACGTTGGCAGTTATTGTTGCAATTATTACGAATGAGACAACAGATAATATTCTAATATATCTAATTTTTCTAGTTTCATCCTTAAGGTTCTTTGTAGTTTTATCTGTTACTTTTGTAATCACCCAGTATATAACTGAAATAATTCCAGTAAATATAATGATGTTACTTATTATATACATAGTGGTAGTATGCCTATATATTGTCTGTGTAAGTTTATATACTCCAATGAGAGTAAGTATATATATGTACCTCCTAAGTACTTTATTGTTATTCATTAATTCTCCTTTCATAGCTAAGTCATTTCAATATGAAAAACTAAACTATAAAATCAACAACGAATCACATTTAAAGTTCTATATAATTTTGCTTTAATTCTATCATTTCTGTTGTTTTGATTTTGATGAAAAGTTGGTTTATATTCAGTTGAATATCGTTTACTTAGATTTAGATTGAACTCGTACTTCAATACAAACAATAATGGTAACGCATAAAGTAAGATTGTAAGTGTAATAGATACTACAAGCAAATACATAATAGCTTTTATCGAATATCCGATTGATATAGGTGGCAAGTTATAGTTTATAACACTTAATCTTGCGCCTTGGAAGACAACAAAAAAAACAATCACTAAAATCATTACAAGTTTATAAAGTTCGATTTTTTTAATTGCTTTCAACATATGCTTATCCTCCTAATTTAATACAATTATATCATATATGATTACAAAAAAGGCACTTTCCTGTGAGGAAAGTACCAAATATGCTATATTCTGTATTCCTTTAGGTCATTTGTGATACGGCTCGTTGTAACACTTTTAGTTGCAACTTATTTTGTATTACATATCAATATAGAGTAAACACTGTAACTTATAAATCAGTTATTGAGTCATATATTGTTTCCCAACTGCTTGGCCAATCTTTTATAAAAACAAACAGGTGCGATTTCTTCTTATATAGATTTACAAGTTCACTTTTTAACGACTCACCATCATCATTATTAAGAACCTTCTTCAAAGCATATATCCTCGAAAAAACACCTGTTCCTTTGCTAAAAGACATCAAAGGACTATCTGAGTTTTCAAATAAAACAATTGAAGATGTTCGATTTACCAAAAGATTGTGATGGGAGCAAATGTTTCTAAGATTCCTAACGGCATCAATCCATGTGTCAAATTCTTTCGTACACTTCTTACTGATTGATGCTAAATTTCTATTATAACCATAAGCTAAAACTTTCTTTCTTAAATCTCCTCTTAAATAACTATATAAAGTTGTAATACTTCCAAATTCGAAATACTCAAAAGCAGTCCAAGATGGAATTTTTTGTGTTTTATACTTACCTTTAACACGATATTCTTTGAGTTCAGGATAGCGATTGTTGAATTTTCTAAGATTCTTCTCATTTCGCTTAATTTTACTAATGAAATCGCTATATTTTTTTTGATTTCTTTTTCTAGTTTTTGCATCTGTTTCACTTTTAGACTTTGTATAATATATATCTTTCAAATAAAATGTCCCATCTTTTGCTTCTATTGAAATCGCATTAGCAATCTGAGTACGAAAATAGATTTCAGCTTTTTTTGTATACTTAAACAATAGTAACCTTAAGCTTACATCAAAATCATAAAGTTCATATAGTTGGTTCTGATTGGGAAAATATCCAAGTTGTCCTGAAAATGATAAAAGATACTTTCCCAATCTACTAACTCTAAAATACCCTTTATCAGCAAGCAAACGACTCATTCTAATCCTCTTTCTAAAGTAACAATATTTCTTCATCAGTATGACTTGATTTTCCAAATCAAAAGGTTTATTAGTATTCATAGACATCCTCCTATAAAAAAAGAGCGGATATACCACTCTCAATCCCGCTAATGGAATATTTGGATACGGGCATGACCCTTGCCTTCCTACGGTACACATATATTATAACTCAATAATATGCAACATTCAATAGTTATCCTTAAATTTCTATATCCACTATTGTTTTCGCCTTAAACATTGGACTCATTGAGCCTTGTAACGAACTTCTCAAATAATTCCCTGAACTCTTAATAACAACGTTTTCTAAAACATCTTTATTAGATACTTCTGTAATTGATACTAGTTTATACCAAGAAGTGAATTTGAATCCTGAAAAATCGACAGAGTCATAATACTTTGGATATTCACTATCATTCGGTTTTTCAAGACTATACTCAACACATTCAGCTATATAGTAGTTTCCTGGTTGAGTTAGCAAAACCAATGTTGAACTATCCTTCAAGTGTTCATCAAAATACTTTTTCAAAGGTGTAACTCCAATCTTCCCATACCATACATATCCTTTTTGATTTAGGATTTCTTTATGTTCTTTTATTGTATTAATCTTGTTTTTATCAGAAAATCTCAATACAAAGATATTAGTATTTGATTTGATAAGCATTGATCATCACTCCTTTTATATATTATTTCACTCTAACTAAAATTCATCTTCAGATGGGAACTCACTATTTTCTAAATTTATTGCGCAATTAGAGCATAATCTCCTTGAAAAATCTTCTAAACTACAATCAAGGTTTCCAAAAATACTATAATTTGATATTTCCTCTTGATAATCCATCTGAGTACCGCATTCATCACACTCTACAAGTATCATTCCTTCTACACTGTTTGATATACTTTCTATCGCACACTTTGCACATAAATCCTGTGTCAAATTCGAGTATTCATAGTCAAATATCTCAAATGAAAATATTTCTTCTTCCTCAATCACATCATATTCCTTATTACAATGCTCACAAACCATATCCTTCATGCAAATCACCTTCTTTTTTATTTTTATAACTCACTTTCACAAACCAATTCTGTTTGCTCCATAATGATCTTTACTGACTTATCATAATTATTAGGTTCTATTGGATTATCTGGTGGATAACCATATTTCTTAAGAAGTCTTTTAATCTGAGATCTCATTTTTGCTCTTACTGAATCTCTAATGTTCCAATCTACCGTTACGCTATTTTTTATGGACTTTGATAATTCCATTGCTATTTGTTTAAGTGTATCATCACCCATTTCAAGCTTTGCAGTTTCGTTCATAGCTAATGCTTCATAGAATGCATATTCATCTTCTGTTAGTCCAGATCCCTCACTAATTTTTTCTGCTTTTGTTAGATCCTTAGCTAACTCGATTAACTCTAATATTACCAAAGTAGTAGCTATTGCTCTATTTTGATATTTAAGCAAGGCATTTTCTAATAGCTCAGAAAACTTCCTAGCTTGTACTAATGATTTTTTTCTTATTACTCTTATTTTACCTTTTAGTAATCTATTAAGTAATTCTACAGCTAAGTTCTTGTGCTTCATGTTCTTAAATTCTTCTAAGAACTCATCTGATAAGATTGCTATATTAGGTTTTGATAATCCAGTCTCAGCTAAAATATCAATTACTTTATCTGATTTTAAAGATTTTGAAATCAACTGGTTCAATTCTTCATCTAATTGTTTAGGAGTTTTTTTACCACTACCAATAGGAGCTAGTTTAATTAAAGCTGCTCTTACAGACTTATGAAATCCAATTTCTAAGTTATGTTCAGCAGCAGTTTCTGTAGTAGAACATAAACTATATGCCTTAGATAATTCGGTTACATTTTGAATGTAATCTTTTTTTCTTTGTTCTCTTAGATTGATAATGAAATCAACTGTTTCAACTATAGCTGATAGCTTATCTGATTTCTTTTCACCAAAGAATTTAGAGTAGTCATGTTCGTGTAAAATCTCTTTGATTAGATCTAATTTCTCCAACATGATACTGGCAGCTAACTCAGTATCAACACCTGTAGTTTTCTTATCATCATCAGTATACTGTGTTAATGCTTCTTTCAACTTATCAGCGATACCAATATAATCTACGATTAGTCCACCTTGTTTCTCTCTAAAGACACGGTTAACTCTCGCTATCGCTTGCATTAAATTGTGACCTTTCATAGGCTTGTCAATATACATAGTATGCATACTTGGTACATCAAATCCTGTAAGCCACATATCTCTCACAATAACGATCTCTAATTTATCATTATTATCTTTCATTCTTTTACTTAATGTATCTCTATCTGATTTAGTTGTTTTATGCATTCCCCAGCTATCCGGATCTGATGAACTAGATGTCATAACAACTTTAATTTTTCCTTTTAATAAGTCTTCATTATGCCATAAAGGTCTTAGTTTTATAATAGCATTGTATATCTCAACAGCTATTCTTCTAGACATAGCAACAATCATTGCTTTACCTACTTCAGATTCATTAGCATATTGTCTTTCTTCAAAGTGTTTGACGATATCCTCAGCAACCATATCAATACGTTCTTTACTTCCAACAATTGCTTCTAATCTTGCCCATTTACGTTTTTGTTTTTGCTTCTCAACATCTTCTTGGTATTCTGTGATTTCTTCAAACTCATCATCAATATATCCTGAATAGTCTTCACTAAAATCAAGTTGAGCAATACGGCTTTCATAGAAGATTTTAACGGTTGTCCCATCTTCTACTGCTCTAGACATATCATATACATCAATATAGTCTCCAAATACAGCTCTTGTATTCTTATCAGTTAATTCTATAGGTGTCCCTGTAAAACCGATATAAGAGGCATTTGGCAATGAATCTCTCATATATTTAGCGTATCCATATTTCTCATATGCTTCTTCCTTATTTTGAACAACTTTAGCACTAAATCCATATTGGCTTCTATGTGCTTCATCAGCCATAACAATTACATTCTTTCTTTCTGTTAATGGCAAAGAATCTCCATTTTCATCAGGAGCAAATTTATGAATAGTCGTAAAGATAATTCCTCCACTATCTCTACCATTAAGTATTTCTCTTAAATGGTCTCTACTTTCAGCTTGTGTTGGATTTCCTCTAAGTAATGAACTTGATTTTGAGAAGGTTCCAAACAATTGATCATCAAGGTCATTTCTATCAGTAATAACGATTATTGTTGGATTACCTAGTTTCTCTGATATTACCATTTTACCTGTATAGAAAACCATAGAAAGTGATTTACCACTACCTTGCGTATGCCATATAACACCAATTCGTCTATCCCCATCACTACTAGTAGCTTCAAATGTTGTTTTAATAGCTTTATTAACAGCGTGATATTGATGATATCCAGCTAGTATTTTATAAGTATCATTACCATCTACTTGGAATAAGACAAACTGTTTAATAATATCCATCAATCTTTCTTTATCAAACATACCTTTAAGTAATACTTCTAATGATGGTCTATAGTTTGGTTCAACACCAGCTCCATCAATCGTTCTCCAAGACATATATCTTTCTTCGTTTGATGTTAATGTACCAGCTTTGGTATTAACACCATCACTAATAACATTAAATGCATTATAGACAAATAAATTACTGATTGTATTTTGATATGTCTTAATTTGATGGAACGCATCTGTAATACTTACATCTTCACTTGAAACTGTTTTAAGTTCGAAGACTACTAAAGGCAATCCATTTACAAAGATAACTATATCTGGTATTTTCTTAACTCTGTTTTCAATAACTACATATTGATTCACAGCTAGAAAATCATTATTCTTTACATTATCAAAATCGAACAAGAAAGCCTGTTCATGTTTGATTTGTCCATCTTTAGATTTATAAGAAACAGTTATACCATCAGTAATATATTTATGGAATGTTTTATTGTTCTCAATCAAAGCAACGTGTTTCGGTACAAGTACTTCTCTCACAGCTTCTTCTAAGGCTGATTTTGGTATATGTTTATTAAAGCGAAAAAGCGATTCCTTGAATCGCTCTATTAATACTACATCATTATAGTCCTGTCTTTCAGGATAATCTCCCTCAGGTCCAATATCAGGACCAAAAGCCTTATCAAATCCAAGTTCTTCTAACCACTCTAAAGCAGCTATCTCTAACTCTGATTCATTATACTTATTTGATGCCATAGCACATCACTCCTTAATTGGTACTTTTATTTCCCCACTCATTAATTTTGGTAAAAGTGTATCTCGAGTATTAGCTAGTTTACTATTTTCAAGTTCATTCAACTCAACTTTTATCAGTGAATTCTCTGCAAAACCTACAAAATTATTAATAAGTTCAAGTTTTGGTACAAGAACTTTAACTTTCTGGACGTCTCTTTTTCCAATTGCAAGCACTGTTGTACCATTTGCATAATTCTCTGCCATTTTCTTAAAAATATCCGACTTAAAATAATAAAACATATATTCCTTTGCCAATTTAATATTACGAATTGCATACAAATGATGTGAGTAAATAATATCTCCTTCATATCTCAATGGCACTAATATTGGAGTACCTAATATCTCCCTTTTTGCAGTCATATCTGTATTTGCAATTATGATGTCCCCAGCTTTTACAATATGTCTTGGTTTATATTCCCCATTGTAGAATTTAATTTTTTTGTAGATAAACCCCCCCAATGGCTTTATGTTTCCAAGATTTATCATTGGAGTACCTTCTTCACATAGATGTTTCCCTTTATAAGAAAGCCCTCTATCAATATCTGCAATCGATGATAATTCAACGACTTCCCATCCTTTAGGAATTAATCCTAATTCACTTTCTATCATTTCTCCACCACTGGATTTATAAGGTTCTCCATCTTCATTAGGGAACTCAAAATCAACAAACCATTGTTTATATAATACTTGTGCCATTTCTTCTAGGTTCTTATTGATTTTGTTGTTGAGTTCTATTTTTTCATCAAGTGATGATAAAATCTCAACAATTATTTCTCTTATCTTGTCATCAACCATTGGGATTGGGAATTTTCTTAATGAACCTAAAGTGATATATTGTTGTGTGGAACCACTCAAATGTGAAAACAAATACTCTTTTGCTTGTGAAGACTTAAGATAATAATAAAGCCATTTACTATCTAGTTTATTTCCAACCTTGAATATACCTACATTTTTTACAGCATACTCTATAATAGGAGACTTCTCCAAGTATACTTCTCCTACTGTTCCAATCATGCTATAAAGCAAATCATACTGTTCAACTTTACTTCGGGAGTTCACTTTCTCATAATCCTCTTGACTTATTAGATATGCTTTATCAAAATCCAGAGAATACTCTTTCAGATGTTTTGAAGTTATAAGTTTCTTACCCTCATCTACTTTCTTTGGAGAATCATGAGTGCCATCGGTAACTTTAGAACAGTACTCACGGGCTTCAACATATTCAATTTGATTATAACTCATAACCTAATCCCCTTAAGTTTTCTTTGATTTTTTCCTCAAGAGATTTAGATTCTTCAAATAGGTCTGATAATTTCGAAGTTAGTCTATTCATTTTATCTTTGAATGGAATACCATCATCTTCCTCTTCTTCAATTCCTACGTATCTACCTGGTGTCAATACATAATCATGTGATTTAATTTCATCTAATGTAGCCGATTTACAGAAACCATCAACATCTTCATAATTCGTTTCATTCTTCCAATTATGATAAGTGGTGTAGATATGTTCTATCTCATCATCTTTCAACTCTCTATGTTTTCTTGTTTCCATGTACCCCATTTTACGAGCATCTATAAATAGTACTTTATCTTTTCTACTATTCTTATTTTTAGAAACAAACCATAAAGATACAGGAATAGAAACATCATAGAATAGCTGTGAAGGCATTGCTACTATACAATCTACTAAACCTTCTTCTAAAATATTCTTTCTAATTTCATATTCTTCGCTTCTAGATGTGGATAAGGAACCGTTAGCTAAAACAAATCCAGCAGTACCTTTTGGACTTAGTTTGCTTATCATATGTGATATCCAAGCATAGTTTGCATTACTTGATGGAGGTGTTCCCCATTTCCATCTTGGATCATCTAATAATCTATTTTGTCCCCAGTCTTTAATATTGAATGGTGGATTAGCTAATATATAATCAGCTCTTAAGTTTTTGTGTTGATCGTTTGTAAAAGTATCAGCATCTCTTTCACCTAAGTTACCATCTATACCTCTAATAGCTAAATTCATTTTAGCTAGTCTCCAAGTAGTAGCAGTATATTCTTGTCCAAAGACAGAAATATCATTAATACTTCCTTGATGATTCTTAACAAACTCTGCTGATTGAACAAACATACCTCCACTACCACAACATGGATCGTATACTCTACCATTATATGGTTCAATCATATTTACCAATAAGTTTACAATACTAGGTGGTGTATAGAATTCACCTTCAGTAGAACCAAACTTCTTAAGGAAGTACTCATAAACTCTTCCTAATAGGTCTTTTGCTTTTGCCTCTTTACTACCTAAGTTAAATGAGAATAAATCTATTAATTCCCCTAATCTTGCTTTATCTAATTCTGGTCTTGCATAGTTTTTAGGTAAAACATTCTTCAGTTTCTTGTTTTCTTTTTCAATAAGAATCATTGCATTATCAATTACTTGTCCTATAATCGGTAATTTTGCCTGTTCTTTAATATTCTTCCATCTTGCATCTTCAGGTACAAAGAAAACATTATCTTCTTCATAGAAATCTCTATCTTCTTCAAAGCCTTCACCTTCAGCTACAAGTTTGTTATACCTCTCATCAAATGAATCTGAAATATACTTTAAAAAAACAAGTCCCAATATTACATGCTTGTAATCAGAACTCTCAATGTTACCCCTTAATTTATCTGCCATTTTCCATAATTGGTCTTCAAACCCTAAATTAACTGTTGCCATTCTAACATCTCCTTTTACATCCTAATTTACATTATACCAAATAAGTTTACTTATTTCATTATTTTATCAAAAGTACTCAAAACTATGAATTCAATGGATATGGTATATAATACCGGTTAAATCCACATAAAAAGCAGAACCTCACAATGGTTTTGATAGGCTCTGCATATCAATAGTTGCAACTATTTGTGATACGGCTCGTTGTTGTTTATTCTAAATGAACGATATATTTGTTATAAGGTTTGGATTTTTGTTATTTGCATGGCACTTAGTGCTTGTTCTCCTATGAAGATGAGTTTATTATGAAGGTCTGTTCTTGTGATAGAGCCTGTTACAGTTCTAATTTTATGATTTTCAAAGTATGATACTTCGATTTGATAATTAAAAAGATAGGCTTCTTCTAGTTGGTAATTTAGTTCATATAATTGATCTTCACTTAAGGTAGGCATTACAACACGTTCTTTACCGTGAAGTAAATCATTAATGTAATCTCCTTGTTCGAGTAAGGCGTTAAACGGCATCCATTTCATCATTTTACGGTCGTGATAGACATAACTATTATCAGGCATTATGTCCACCTACCATACTCGTTCTAGCAAGCGCAGTACCGTCACTAAGACTTGACGCTCTAAAAACGGCTTTTTTTCCGTGTTTGAATTTAATATTATCTAATGATGAATGGAGTTTGTGATCTTTTAATACTTTATTCATGTCTTTAAAGAGATTTAACTGAACGTAAAACTCTTCTACTAATTTTGTTACACGTATGGATACTTTTCGGATTGGTGATTTTCCATCATAGAACTCATCAAATAGTTCCATACAGCTTGCGAAGATTTCTGCTTCATTGTTGGTTGGGAAAGGAAGGGTTATTTGACGGTTAAAACCTCCACCACCAAAGTTTCTTGAATAGGCAATACCTAAGTTAATTGTATAGGACTTCCTATTCCCAGCGCGAAGTCTCTTTGTGACTTCGTCTGTCATTTCCATAATAATTTGAACAACTTCGTCAGCGTCATAATCATGATAGAGTGTTTGTCCCATACCATAACTTTTAGATACAGGTTTATATACGAGTTTTTCATTGATGATTGACATATCAATTCCATGGGCATGATGGTAGAGTTCTTCTCCCATTATTCCATAGTATCTTTGAAGTCGTTCTAATGGGTAGTGGGCGAGATCGTAAATTGAATGGATTCCTAAACGGTTTAAGTTTCGCTCCATATTTGTCCCAATCCCCCACATCTCACTAATAGGTGAAATGGGCCATAGTTTTTCAGGAACGTCATCATACGTCCATTTTGCGATGAATGTAGGTGATTTTTTACTTTCGACATCAAGGGCAATTTTACTAAGCAGCATATTCGGTCCAATTCCACAAGTTGCGGGTATTTTGGTGGTATCCAAAATATCTTTTAAGATAATCGCAGCCATCTCTTCATCGGTTTTATTATAAAAATTAAGATAAGTGGTCAAATCTAAAAAGACTTCATCTACACTGTAAACATGAATGTCTTCAAATGAGACATACTTTAGATAAATCTCTAGAATACGTGTCGAGTATTCTAAGTACTTATTCATCCGTGGTTTTGCGAAGATGATTTTAGGGTCATCTGGGAGTTCAAAGACTCGACATCTTGACTGTACTCCACGTCGTTTTAAATATGGTGATATTGCAAGGACAATACTCCCATTACTTCTTGATTTATCAGCAACTACTAAAGGTGTAGTAAAGGGATTTAGACCTCTAATAGCGCATTCTACTGATGCGTAGAAACTCTTTAAATCAATACATAGTATATTTCTATAAATACGGTATTCTTCCATTACTTACACCTCCTTTAGTTCTTGGTAAGTCTATTATAATCAAAGATTATAGATTACACAAGAGGGGGTAAATTATGAAAATCCGTTTACATATAGTAGTGGTGGGGTTAATGGGTTTTTAAGAAAATTTAATAAAAAAAACAACTTGAAAAGTTGTTTTATTTATTGTATATCTTGATAAATCCAAAATTCATACCGAGTTTACAATCCTTACCGGTATTAAAAGACAAGTCAGTAAAGATGTTGTCTAAATTTATAGTGCTTTTTTTATGGATATAGGCATCTACTTTCTTTAAGACATCAAGAGCCTTTTCTTTTGCATTTTGGATGATTTCATCGATTGATGTTCGTTGTTCTTCTCCTGTTAGGGGATCTAGCCAAATGTTTTTAGAATCATTATGATAATCATAATTCTCAATGTGATTATATAACGATAAGTCACTTAGAAACATATCATTGTCCTTATTAAATAAATCAACAAACTTATAAATAAGTTTTTTGATTCCAGTACGATCTGTGACAATGTATTTTAATGTCTTATACATCGCACTTGCGCTTCGTTCATACATTTTGAATCCGTCTTCTAGTTGATACTCTTTTTGTAAGACGTGATGCATCAATTGATTCACTTCGCTTGGTGCTTTTTTTAATGGGAAATAATATTTGGTTAAATTCATTTTTCTTGGATTGATTTTACATTCTTTTTGAATTTGAACACAGTCGATACTTCGTTCAAATTTCATATGGAGTCCTCGCATATGGAATGTGGACGGATTGTCTTCTTCATATACACCTGTATTGTAATAAACAAAAGGATGGATATAGGCGTCAAGAATGTAGTGTGAAATGAATCCAAACATAAAAGAGTAAGTCGCTTCAGTATTGTGTTGTTTTACGTAGTTCACCATTGTTTTGAAGAAGTCTCTTGTACGGTATCTATGGATATCATCTGCGACTTTCTTGAACCTTTTTTCTCTTATATAGTACAGAGGGTCTGGTCCTTGGGAACCTAAAAAAGCGATATTTTGATTTATATCGCTAGGAAACTCGGTAATTAAATCTTCTACAAATCTACTATGTAAGTATACATCAGCCATAGTTATCCCTCTTTATTCTAGTGTTTCTAAATGCTCTTTAAAGTATTCTGGTAGTTCACTTTCAAACTCAACATACTCATTCGTCGATGGGTGCATAAACCCTAATGTTTTTGCGTGTAGAAACTGTCCATACGTTGTGTCTGTTTTTCTTCTACCATATTTTGGATCTCCCACTACAGGATGATCGATATAAGCGAGGTGTACCCTAATTTGATGGGTTCTACCTGTTTCTAGAACACATTCAATTAAAGTATGTTCTTCAAAACGTTGTAGGACTTTGAAGTTTGTTACTGCTTCTTTTCCACCTTCAACACATTTCATCTTTTGTCTGTTTTTTGGGTCTCTACCAATTGGCGCATTGATTTTTCCTAAGTTATGAGGAATCACACCATCAACAAGAGCGACATATCTACGTGTCACTGTTTTTTCTCTTAATTGATCCGATAGTGATTCTAAAGTTTTAGTGTTTTTTGCGACAACAAGAAGTCCACTGGTTTCTTTATCAATACGATGAACAATACCAGGACGGATTTCACCTTTGATAGCTCCTAAATCTTTTACGTGATATAAAAGAGCGTTCACCATTGTCCCTGTATAGTTACCAGGAGCTGGATGCACAACCATATTATAATTCTTATTCACGATAAGAAGATCTTTGTCTTGATAAACAATATCTAATGGGATATCTTCTGGAACAATATCAACTTCGACTTCATCAAATGGTGTTAATGTAATAACGTCATTTGTCTTTACTTTGTATTTATTCTTTACTTTTTCACCGTTAACAAGAATATTACCTTCTTGAATTAACGCTTGTACAGTTGATCTTGAATGTTCGGTAATACTTGTTAAGTATTTGTCTAAACGCTCTAAGTTGTTCTCAACCTCAATTACGAATTTTTCTTCCATTTGAACACATCCTCAATTATGATGTCTGCTGCGAAGATAACCATACCTATTACTAAGAAGATATCAGCTATGTTGAAGACACCAAATAATTCTTTATTAAATAATATGAGAACTAACATATCTGTTACTTCTCCAAATAATACACGATCAATTAAATTTCCAAATCCACCAGCAATCATCATTGTTAAACTGATAGAATATAGTTTTTTACTAGAGAAATTAATATCTTTTGCTAAATACCCAAATACTCCAATTGCAAGAACGTAAACAGCGATAAAGAATCCAGGTCCCGCGTCACCAAACGCTCCATAACTAATTCCGGGATTTTTGATATGACTCAGTTCAAAGAAGTTCTTTATTACGACGATTCTTTCTCCAATTTCGAAATTATTGATTACAATGATTTTTGATAGTTGATCTAGTAATATCATACCAAGTATTGAACTAATCATTATAATTAAATGTTTTTTATTCATGTTTACTCACCTCTTAAGTTAATACGATAAATACAATTAAGACTATGATAAAGATAATCGCTGTCATAATTGTACTACTTCTGACTTTAAGTACTTCGTAATTAATTGTATCAGAAGTATGATAGTTTTTCAGTGTTTCTACAAAGATTTTATTAAAGTATACACTGTTTAATGACATTAGAATATATATTAAAACTAAGAAATACTCAAGATAGGGTACATATAAATACATTATCTGAATAATCGGGATTAAAATCACTGCGCTAATAAGCGCAAAGAATAATAATGCCGTTACGAATGATAACACAATATCCCATGTTTTATATTCTTTAAAGATGTTCTTGATAATAAATCTACTCATCAAAGGCACCTCCATATCTTCTCTCTAAGTAGTTTTTAGCGTCTTGGAAGGTCTTTACCGGAACAAGTTTCATATTCGTGTCTAAGGTCTCTAAAACAGCCTTTGCTTGAATATAATTATCCGATTCATCATCACTTAGGTAAGGAACAAAGAAAATATCAATTCCGTTTAATGCAGAAGTAATAATTTTTTGCTTGATTCCTCCGATTAATCCAACATTTCCTGTTTCATCAATCGTCCCAGTTCCGGCGATTTTTTTCCCACCGGTAATATCGTTTGGAGTAAGTAAGTTAAAGACATAAAGACTTTGCATTAATCCTCCACTTGAACCCATTGTTAAGTCTTTATGGATTTTATACTCTACTTCTGATGACTTTATTTCTGTAAAAGTATCCATATAAACACCAAAACCACAATGATCATCATTATAGTAATTCTTTGTTAAATCGAATTCCAATGTTTCTTCTTCACGTAACACTTGAAATGTTGCAGTTTCGTTACATTCTGTTAATGTGGTCTCAATGTAGGGATCATTTCCATTAACACTTATTACGATGTCGCCGATTTCAAGAGTGTTTTCTGTCATATAGTTGTATATTAAGTATACGACTTCATTTACTTCATAATCTATTTCTTTATTTGCATTTTCAATTCCAACTACTAAAGCGTTTTGAATGGAGTCGTCTTTCATTAAATAACCCATTACATTAACATCTTTAGGATCTTCGACAAGAGTATAGTACGTTGGTATTTCACTGACTTCAATATTTTGTTCTTTATCGGCCAGATATTTCTGTAAAAGACTCATTTCATGCACAACCATAACACTGGTTGTATGGAATGATCCTTTTTGTTTATAAGCGTCTTCGATAGTTATAAACCCATCGACTTTATTATTGTATCCCGGAGCTGTCATTGTGTAGTCTACTTTAACGATAGTGATGAGTAACATCAACACTAAGAAAAGTGACAATAGTATTAGTTGTCCTTTTCTTTTTTGAAGCGTTTCATTCATTATTTTAAAGTAACTTCCACTTTGTCTAGTTGTCGGTATGTCACACCACTACTGTCGAACATTCTTCTTGATGCGATAAAAGAATCACGTTCATGGTATTTATCTTCCATATATACAACTTCTTTAATCCCACTTTGAATGATTAACTTCGCACATTCATTACATGGGAATAATGTAACATATAATGTGGAATTTTCTAGTGGTACTGTTGCGTTTAATATCGCGTTCGGTTCTGCATGAACAACATATGGATATTTTGAATCTAACCATTGTTCGGTTTTATCCCAGTTAAAGTCATCATCTTCTACGCCATATGGAAATCCGTTATAACCAATCCCTACGATTCGTTTCTTTGTATTGACAATACAGGCTCCGACCTGTGTAACAGGATCTTTACTACGCATCGCAGAAAGAATCGCGACACCCATAAAATATTGATCCCAGTTGATATAATCTTGTCGTTTCATACTTACACCCCTAGTTTTTTAAGTTCTGAAGCTATTTGTGCTGCTAGAGCACAGTTGTTATATACTAGTTTGATATTTGATTCCAATGATTTTCCTTTTGTTAACTCAACGATTTTACCTAGTAAATATGGAGTTGCTTCTTTTCCTTTAATTCCTAAATGATCCATTTCTACTAAAGCTTCATTAATCGCTTTATTAATTACTTCTTTTGGCATTGAATACTCTTTTGGAATCGGATTAGCAACTAACATTCCACCGCGTAAACGTAACTCTTTTTTTGTCTTTATAAGTTTAGCGATATCATCAGGGAAGTCGATTTTGAAGTTCACTTCGAAATCACTTTCTCTACTATAAAACGCTGGAAGAGATTTTGTACCATATCCAATAACTGGTACTCCTTTAGTTTCTAAATATTCTAGTGTTAATCCAACATCTAAAATACTTTTTACACCTGCGGAAACTACGGTTACTGGAGTTTCTGCAAGTTCTTCTAAATCTGCAGAAATATCCATCGTTGTTTCAGCCCCACGATGGACTCCACCAATACCACCTGTCGCAAATAAATGAATCTTTGCTAAACTTGCAATATACATAGTCGCACTTACTGTTGTTGCTCCATTTATTTTATTTGTAATGTTATATGCGATGTCTCTTCTTGATGTTTTTTGGATATTACGTCCTTCTTTACCAAGAAAGTCTATTTCTTCTTCACTTAATCCTACTTTTAATTTTCCGTTTAGAATAGCGATTGTAGCAGGTACTGCTCCGTGTTCTCTTATAATACGTTCACATTCCAAAGCAGTTTTTACGTTCTCAGGGTATGGCATACCATGAGATATTATTGTTGATTCTAAAGCTACTATTGGTAAGTTGTATGCTTTAGCTCTTGAAACTTCTTGACTAAATTCAATATAGTTATCTAACATTTAAATCACTCTTTTCTATTGTGCTTGTTTTACTTCGCAAGGTACGTCTTGCTAAATCGTTTGCTGTTATAATACGTTCGTTTAATGGTTTGTTTTCTACTAACGCACTTACATAACCACTTAGGAAAGCATCTCCAGCGCCAGTTGCGTTTACGATTTCCTCTTCTTTTTCAACCGCAAACACGACAATTTCTTTTTCACTACCGTAAAATACATCCTGGTGTTTATTTGTAACAAGGATTTCCTTGACTCCTTGATTAAGTACATCTTTTATTTGACTATAAATATCACTCTTACTTGACAGTTCATTCAGTTCGATTTGATTAACTTTCAAAACTGTAATATAGGGAAGTAACTCTAGTAATTTACCTACTTTTTTTGCGCTTACAGCGTCCATAATCAATGTTTTATGGTGATATGTTTTAAGGACATAGCTTAATGTCTCTTTTTGCAAGTTATTATCAATAACAATGTACTCGAACGAGTTAATATAGTCATGTTTCTTCTTTAAAAACTCCTCGTTAATTTCCTTAGTGATATCCATATCGTTAAGACCTAAAAACAGATCATTCTCTTTATTAAGTACCCCTAGGTAAATGCTCGAGTTATTCTGGATACTTATGTGAGACTCATCAATATTAATCCCTAACTGTTGATAATGGTTATGAACTGTGTTTCCTAAGATATCACTACTAAAGGCCGTAATGAATGATACATCACGTCCAAGTGTGTTCAGATTTGTTGCGATATTTCCGCCAACTCCACCAAATCCTAAGTTGATTTTAGCTAAGTTAGAATCTTCAAGTGTATACTCCTCTTTTGTTGATGCAAAAATGTCTATATTTACAGCCCCAATAACGAGGACATTACTTGACATTTTTATATGAGGCTAGATTGACATGACAATAGCCGTTTTTATTTTTTTCTAGATAATCTTGATGATTCTCTTCAGCACCATAAAATGTTAGGTTTGTAAGACGTTCTACTTGAATTGGTTTTTGATACTCTTTTTGTCTAACAGAAATATAGTTTTCAATAAATGGAGCTTGTTCTGGTAAGTAGTTATAGATTCCTGTTCGGTATTGAACTCCTACATCAGGACCCTGTTTATTGATGCTTGTAGGATCAATGATATTGAAGAAATGATCAAGTATTTTTTTAAGCGAGATGATGTCATCATCATACTTTATCAATACTGCTTCAGCGTGTCCGCTTCCATCACAAACTTCTTTATAATTGGTGTCTCCATCTCCATTAATATATCCAACTTCAGTATCTGTAACACCCTCAAGTTGTTTGAAGTATGCTTCTACACCCCAGAAGCATCCTCCTCCTAAAACGATTGATTTCATAGTTGATTCCTCCTTTAGGATTGCATGAATAAGATTGGTTTTACTATTTGTATAAAGTTCTCGATCTTTATTGTTTTTTGAGATGAGTTGTTGCTTTAGTGATTGATACTCCTTACGATACTTTGGGTTGTTTTGAAGAGCGTATTTCAATCTAATATGGTTACAGAGATTGCTACTTCCTTGTTTAATAACATATAAATGATGTTCATGAAAATCGTTCTTTAAATACTTAAATGCATGACGATCTGGTATTCCTTTTTCACCTTCATATAAGTAATCATTTTTCTCTAATATCTTTATGATTAACTCTAAGTTTTCTTCAAAAACAACATCAATATCTAGTATCGGTTTTGCACCTAGTGATTCAACACTTGTACTACCGATATGTAAAATATCAATAATCAACGTCGTTAGTAATGAATCTAAATGTGTTTTTAATGTTTCAAACTCTTTCTTCCAATTGGTATCGTACTCTTGGTACCGAAGTAACTTACTCAATGGCCTTATTAAAAATGTAACTAGCTGCGAGTAATCCTGCAGTATTTGGTACAAAGGCATTGGAAGATGGTGATTGCTTTGACGAATCTACTTTTAATGGTACTTCTTTTGAAGCAACTACCATTATTCTGTTTAAGTTGAACTCGCGTTTTAACTTATTTCTTAATACTCGTGCGATGGGATCATACTCCGTTTTTGAAAGTGGAATAATTTCCAGTTTTTCAGGATGAAACTTATTTCCTGTTCCCATTACACTGATATGAGTAATTTTTCTATATTGACATTCTTTTGCGATATCAATCTTGAAAGTCATTGTATCAATGCAATCAATGACGTAATCTATTTTATTACTCCAGATTTGATCTTTTGTTTCAAAGTTATAAAACATATTGTATGTAATAACATTACAATTTGGATTAATATCCAAAATTCTTTGTTTCAATACTTCTGTTTTTGGTTGATTAATACTTGAATGTAATGCGACAAGTTGACGGTTAATATTAGATGCTTCTACTGTATCTTTGTCTACTAAAATAATTGTTCCAAAAGCACTTCTAGCGATGGCTTCAACAGCGTTACCCCCAACTCCCCCGAGTCCAAATATTAAAACAGTTGATTGTCTTAACTTATTGACTTTTTCTTCTCCAATTAATTGGATGAGTCTACTAAACATTGTGGTCACCTTCTTAACAAAATGGCTACCTGGGTAGCCATTATCTTCTGTTTATTAAACTTACATTGAAGTAACGAACTCCAACGAAGTATAGAATAAAATACATAATAATCCCTAGTGGTGTAATTACATGTGGTACGTAATACGATGGCCCACCAAGGTACATAAACATAATACCTAGTCCTAATACCCCTACAACACTAACGCTTATTGTGATGGTTAGTTCTCGTTGATATGACGGCTTTAGTTTTCGTTCAAATTGTGATCTTGTAATTAGTAAATAGATTAATCCAACAACAAAGAATATCAATAAGATGATACTTGAGATAAGAATAATATTATTTACAGAAGTGTACTCGTGAAAGTTAAATAAGAACGAAACCACTACTAATATAGGTACTAACATAATACATGTTATATAAAACATTATGAGGTTTATTTGGAAAACATTGTATACCTTTTTACGTGACATTATGGTGATTTACTAGAAGCGAGATTAGCAGCTTCTCTTTCTGCTCGTTTCTCTCTGTAAAACTCAAATAATACACGGATTGTTGCTGCCATTGGCGCAGCAAATATAACACCGAGTGTTCCAAATAAACTACCAAAGAACATGATTGACATGATGATAACAATCGCATGAATCTCGAGCTGTCGACCCATAATGATTGGTTGGAATACATTTCCTTCAACCATTTGAAGTCCAACGTTAACCAAGACAACAGCGATTGGGCCTGGACCTGTATCAGCTGTAATAATGGCATATGCTACTACCGGAATCATTGCGATAATTGCTCCGAAATATGGGATGATGTTGGTTAACCCAACGATAATTCCAAAGACGAAGAAATATTGTAAACCGATTAATCTATAAAGTATTGTAGCTGCAGTACCGATTGCTAACATTAATAAGATTTGTCCCCTAACGTACGCTCCTACAGTAGAGTTTAATCTACTACCTAAATCAGAAGCATCTTTTTCATATTTCTTAGGGATGATTGAACGAATGGTATCGTTAATCATTTCGTAATCTACTAAGTAGTAAATAAGGGTTACTGGTAACACTACAACGATACTAATGATATTAATAAATGAACTTGACAATGAAGATGTTAAACCATCTACAATCCCAGCAACAGTATCCTCTACAATTGTTGATTCATTAATGAACCCTTCAATTGCATCATAGATATCTGTACCAAAGATGAAGTCTCCACGTAAATCATTTGCGAAGTATGATTGAATTTGTGGCCAATCATTTTCAAAGAACAAGCGCACTTGGTCTAGTACGTATGGTACTAAGAAGTAAATGATAAAGAATATCACTGCGATTGTACTAATAAATACAACGGCAACACTAAGTCCTCTTGGACCTACTCCACGTCGTTCAAGTAATTTAATTAGTGGGAACATGACAAGTGATACTAACCAGACAAGTGCTAGCGGTACAGCTACACTTGAGATAGCACCTGTGATACTTACCCAGATGTTACTAAATTGTGATGCTAACAGGATTACACCTAGTGTCAGTAAAATAACGACTAGGACACGAATCGCTTTGTTAAGGAATTCATCACTCAGAAATCTATTTTTGTTGTTCATTACATCACACCCTTTTTTTCCTAAGTACAATTATACCATAAATCATAAATAATTTAAATTATTTAATCGTTTTGATGTTCAGTTCTACTAACTGTTCATCTGCGACCAAACTAGGCGCTTCAGTTAGTAAACACTGTGCACTATTCGTTTTTGGGAACGCGACTACGTCTCTAATGTTTTCTGTATGCACAAGTAACATTACTAGTCGATCAAGACCAAATGCAATCCCACCATGAGGCGGAGTTCCGTATTTTAATGCGTCAAGTAAAAATCCGAATTTCAACTGTTGTTCTTCTTTAGAAATTCCTAAAATATCAAATACTTTATTTTGGATGTCTTCATTATGAATACGAATACTTCCTCCACCAAGTTCTTGACCTTGTACAACTAAATCATAACAATATGCTAAAGCTTTATCTGGAGCTGTTTCTAACATAGGAATGTCTTGTTCTTGTACCATTGTAAATGGATGGTGAAGTGAGAAATAACGACCATGTTCTTCTTTGAATTCAAACATTGGCCAGTCAACTACCCATAAGAAGTCATAATCTTCATCACTATATAGTTTTTGCTCTCTTGCGATATGGTTACGTAAGTTTCCTAGAGATTGGTTTACTACACTTTCTTTATCAGATACGATTAATAGTAAATCCCCATTTTCAAGTTTTGCTTCTTTGATTAACTGTGCTTGCTGTTCTTCATTAAAGAATTTCACAACACTTCCTGCTAGTTTATTGTCATTATATTTTAGGAAAGCTAATCCTTTTGCACGATATTTTTTAACGAACTCTGTTAGTTTATCAATACCTTTTCTTGAGTAAAGACTTGCGCCACCTTTTACGTTAATTGCTTTAACAATACCACCATTTTCAATGTTGTTTTTGAATACAACAAAATCAGTGGTACTAGCTAATTCTGTAATGTTCTCAAGTAACATTCCAAAACGAGTATCTGGCTTATCTACACCGTATTTATCCATTGCGTGTGCATATGTCATAATCGGGAATTTTTCAGTTAGATCTACACCTTTTACTTGTTTCATAACGTATTTAATCATACGTTCTGATATATCTAAAATTTCATCTTGATCCATAAATGATGTTTCAATATCTATTTGTGTAAATTCCGGTTGTCTATCGCTTCTTAAATCCTCATCTCTAAAACATTTAGCGATTTGATAGTATTTCTCAAATCCACTAACCATAAGTAATTGCTTAAAGATTTGCGGTGATTGTGGCAATGCATAAAATTCACCTTTACTAATACGTGATGGCACTAGGTAATCACGTGCTCCTTCAGGAGTCGATTTCGTCAAGATTGGTGTTTCAACATCTAAGAAATCTTCTTTATTTAGGAAATCACGAACAGCTTGTACTGTTTTATGACGGACAATAAAGTTATTTTGAAGTACTGGTCTACGTAAATCTAAATAACGATATTTTAATCTTGTATCTTCTAATGCGTCTGTTTCATCTTGAATAATTAGTGGTGTTAATGCAGCTTTGTTTAAAACTGTTAACTCTGTTACTTCTACTTCAATATCACCTGTTGGTAAATTCGGGTTCTTAGAAGTACGTTCTATAACTGTTCCTGTTACTTCTAATACGTACTCACTTTTAATATCAAGAGTTTCTTTGTATAAAGGTGACTCTGGATTAAATGCTAATTGAGTAATACCGTAACGGTCACGTAAATCGATAAATACTAATCCACCTAAGTCACGTTTTTTACTTACCCAACCCTTTAGGGTTACTGTTTCGTTAACATTTGATATTTTTAATTCTCCATTATTGTGTGTTCTTCTCATTGTTATACTTCCTCACAGTCATCGCAACTAGAAGCACTACATGAACCGCATCCTTCAGATGGTTTCATTAGTTCTGTTACGATGTAATTATATAATTGGTGTTTTTTCATTGTTTCTTCTTTTCCTGTTTGTTGATCTTTAACATTTATTGTTCCATTTAATCGTTCATTTTCACCATAAATGGCTACAAAACGAGCTTTGAAGTTTGCTGCTTGCTTCCATTTTCCTTTCATTCCTTTATCTAGGAAATCAAGGTCTGTGAATAACCCGCCAAGACGACATCTATTTACCATAGCAAGTCCATCTGATTTTTGGTCCTCACCTAATATCATCATATAAAGGTGTAAGTAATCAGGGTCTCCTTTAAAGTCAATAGACTCAAGTGCAAACATTAATCTTTCTAACCCAAACGCAAACCCTACACCTGGAGTATCTGGTCCTCCAAGAGCTTTCACTAAGTTATCATAACGTCCACCACCACAGATAGTGTTTTGAGCACCTAGTGTTTCTAAGTGTGCTTTCACTTCAAATACTGTGTGTGTATAGTAATCTAACCCTCGTACTAAGTTTTTATCAACTTCATATTTTACACCCATAGCATTTAGATATTCACACGTTTTTTCAAAGTGTTCTTTTGCTTCAGATGTTAAATAATCAATAGGTTTTGGAGCGTTTAATAAGATTGGATTACCCGCATCTACTTTACAGTCTAAAATTCGTAATGGATTTTTTCTATAACGTACTTTACAATCGGAACATAAGTTCTCGATATCAGGTGCTAAATACGTTAGTAAAGCATCCTTATACATTCTCTTAGATTCAGCGTCTCCAATACTATTAATGTGTACAGTTACGTCTTTAATTTTCAGTGCTTTTAAGATACTTACAGCATACGAGATGATTTCAGCGTCTAATTGTGGTGAAGCAGATCCAAATGCTTCTGCACCAAATTGTCGAAACTCACGATAACGTCCTTTTTGTGGGCGTTCATAACGATACATATTCCCAACGTAGAACATTTTTTGAACTGGTATGTTTGATGTATAAAGTTTGTTTTCTATATAGCTTCTCACAACTCCAGCAGTTCCTTCAGGTCTAAGTGTATTGGAACGTTTTCCTCTATCGATGAAATCGTATGTTTCTTTACTTACGATATCAGTATCTTCTCCTACACCTCTGTGGAACAGTTCACTGCGTTCGAACAGTGGAGTTCTAATTTCCTTGTAGTTGTAGATTTTTGAGACGTTACGAATGGTTTTCTCTAGTTTTTGCCATTTCGCGATATCTGTAGGTAAAATATCGTACGTCCCTTTCATTTTGTTGAACATAATAAAACCTCCTTAAAAATATAAAAATCGTCCTTAAACAAGTCACGTTTAAGGACGAATAAGTATCCGCGGTACCACCTTAGTTCCTAGTAATCTAGGCCCTTAACTCTTAACGCGAGTATACGTCTTTTCCTACTATCTTCAGAAAAGCCTTTAGAAGTGTCTTTCAAAATCAATATAACTTCGGTGTTTACAGCCTAGACACCGTTCTCTATAAAGTTTTATTAATCCTTACTTTCTTCGTCTTCAGTTTACTTTATGAATTATACTAAAATAATCAGTCCAAGTCAATAAATATGTCCTCTTTAAAGGATTTTATCCAACTCAAGTCTTTGTAATCTTGATCTGTCAGTGAATATACGACATCATCCAATACTGTTCCATCATATAAGAGGTATTTATTTCGCAATATTCCTTCGAAAACAAACTCAAGTTTTTCACAGACTCTTTTAGATGCAATATTATGAGGAAAATGACAATATTCGAGTCGTTTTAAGTTCAGTACTTCAAAAGCATAAATTATAAGTGCTTTTGATGCTTCAGTTATGTATCCATTGTTCCAGTATTTTGGATTCAATACAAAACCTATTGCGCCTTTTTGCTCTTTATATGAGTGAATTTCAATGGTCCCAATCATCTTTCTAGTTTCCTTGAGAACAATAGAATATACACCTGGTTGTCCATAGTCTTTTTTTCGTAATGCGTAGTCTATAAAATCTTTTGTATTTTTTAATGTTTTATGGGGTTCCCACCCAGCTAGTGGACCCACATTTTGCTCTTTTGCATATTCAAAGATGCTATCAGCATCATATTGTTTAATTGGTCTTAGAAATAGTCTTTTAGTTTGAATAATGGGTTGTATAACACGTATCATTTTTCTTTGCTCTCTAATAAAATTGTTACTGGGCCATCGTTGACAAGTTGAATATCCATATGAGCACCAAACTCCCCATTATAAGTTGGAATCCCATACTGATTTGATAGAATATTTGATAGTTCTAAATAGAACTCTTTTGCCTTAACAGGGGCCATAGCATTTGTAAATGAAGGGCGATTCCCTTTTTTTGTATCACCATATAGAGTAAACTGTGAAATATTTAGTATTTCATAGTTCATACTCGTTATGCTTTTGTTTAGTTTTCCGTACTCATCTTCAAATACACGAAGATTAGCAACTTTTTTAGCGAGGTATTCTACATCTTCTAAAGTATCGGTATGAGTGAATCCTGTGAATAGTAAAAAGCCGTTGTTAATTTCTGATACAATTTCATAATTAACACGGCAGCTTGCTTCTTTTACCCTTTGCACTAGTATTCTCATTATTTCATCATTCTTTCAATAGAATAGATATCACTAATTTTTTGTAGATTTACTATAATGTTATCTAGTTCTTTTTTATTTCGAATCGATACTTTTAGTTTAATGATTCCCTCTAGATTCTTATTGGTAGATGCGGCAACTTGAATCACTTTTCCCTTGGCTGAAGTAATGGTATTAATAATTTCAGCAAGGACATTATCTCTATTTGACACAATGATTTTTAAGTTCACTGAGTATTGGCGTGATTCGTCATTACCCCAAAATACTTCGATGTACCTGTTTTTATCAAGTGATTGTAAGTTATTACATTTTGTACGGTGTACTGCGATACCGGTCCCTTTTGAGATATATCCGGTGATTCTGTCACCAGGGATTGGAGTACAACAGTTTGATAATTTAATCGAAGGTGTTGTTAACCCTTCAACAATAATATTAGTATCACTTTTTCGATCCAAATAGACAGAAGTATTGATTCTTTCAATTAAATCCTCTTCTGTATACTCTTCTTTTTGAATTAGTGCATTTATTGCAGAGCCAGGTGAAATTGTATTTTTACCAATTTCATAGTGTAAGTCTTCTACCGTTTTTGCACCTTTTTTACTGAATAATTCTTTTACTTTTTTATCATTTAATTCGACTGTAACGTTTCTTGATTGAAGTTCTCTTGTGAAATCCTCACGTCCCATTTCAATCAAAACACTTCTACGACGTTTATTTAAATAGTTTTTGATTTTTGATTTTGCATTTGATGTCCTAACAATTTTTAACCAGTTGTCATTTGGACCAAAACTATTCACTGATGTTTTCATGTTTACAATATCACCAGTTTTTAGTTTATATTCTAAGGGAACAATACGTCCATTAACAATTGCTCCTACTGTTTGAATCCCTACTTGGGTATGGATTCGGAAGGCAAAATCAAGTGGTGTAGATCCATTCGGCAAATCAATAATATCTCCGTTTGGTGTAAATACATATACATTCGCGTTAAAGATATCATCACGAAGTAAATCAAGTACATCATTTTCATTTTCACTTTCTTTTGTGAACTTCACTAAATCTCCAAACCATTTCAGTTTTTTGATTGCCTCATCAGTCATGCGACGACCAGTGGTGTTTTCTTTGTATGCCCAGTGAGCTGCAACCCCATATTCAGCTATTTCATCCATTTCGGGAGTACGTATCTGAATTTCATACACTTTACCATTTGCGATAACAGATGTATGTAGTGATTGGTAAAGGTTGGGTTTTGGCATGGCGATATAATCTTTAAAACGATTTGGAATTGGAGTCCATTTACTATGAATTACACCGATTGTACGGTAGCAATCCTCTATTGAATCAACCATAATTCTTAGAGCTAGTAAATCGAAAATATCCTCAAATTCTTTTTTACGATCAACCATTTTTTTGTGAACACTATATATGTTTTTAATACGACCTTTAACACTTGAGTTGACATTGTTTTCAGAAAGTAAGTATTCAATGTTTGTACGCATAAGTTCAAGGTCTTTTAAACGATTATTTTTAGTATCTGAGATTAGTTGAGCTATGCGTCTATAGGTACCTCTTTGAAGATATTTAAAACAAGTATCTTCTAACTCTGCTTTCATTACGTTCATCCCAAGGCGATGCGCAAGAGGAGCGTAAATCTCCATTGTCTCTCTAGCGATACGGTGTTGTTTCACTTCAGGTAAAGAAGATAATGTTCTAATGTTGTTTAATCGATCCGCGAGTTTTACGATGACTACTCGAATGTCTTTTGCCATTGCGAGTAACATTTTTTGTGCATTTCGCGCTTGTGCGGCTACTTTATCTGCTTCTTTAACAGTACCTTTAAACTTGTATTGTCCTAATTTTGTAACACCTTCAATTAATAGCGCTACCTCTTCTCCAAATTTATCTTTAACATCCTCAAAAGTTGCGTCAGTGTCTTCAATTACATCATGTAGTAAACCCGCCATTATAGTTGTTGGATCTGTATGATATTCACTTAGAATAATTGCGACATCAACTGGGTGAACTATATAGGGTTCCCCACTTTTACGAAATTGTCCTTCGTGCATTTCTAAAGCATAACGATAAGCATCTTGAATTTGCTCAAGATGCTCATTATTTTTGATGTATTTGGATGTTCCTTTGATTAGAGCGTCAATTCTTGCTTTGCTCATAGAACCACCTTCTTTAGTATTTCATTAATGTCAGTACGTTATATCCATCTAATTTTTTTCTACCTTGTAAATCAACAAGTTCAACTAAGAACCCCATACCAGCTACAATTCCACCTGATTCTTCAACTAGTTGGATTGTTGCTTCTATTGTTCCACCTGTTGCTAGTAAATCATCGATAATAAGAACTCGTTGTCCAGGTTTAATATCCCCTTTGTGTAAACATAAAGTATTAGATCCATACTCTAAATCGTATGATACTTCGATTACTTCTCTAGGTAATTTTCCTGGTTTTCTAACAGGAACAAACCCTAATCCTAATTGTGTTGCAACTGGACATCCAAAAATAAATCCACGTGCATCAGGACCAACGATGATATCCGCACCGATTTCTTTTGTGAAGTTCACAAATAGTTGTGTTGCGTATTGGAATGCTTTTCCATCACCAATTAATGGTGTTATATCTTTAAATTGAATTCCTTTTTTAGGAAAGTCTGGTACATTTGCAATATAGTCTTTTAAGTTCATAATTTCCTCCAAATAATTGTGTTTAGATTTGGTACTTATATATTATAACAAATAATATATTTATTTGTATAACAAAATATTATTTAATGTAATAATCATCAATGATTATTTGCTTTTTATAACGTCCTCTAAAGTAGTTAACATCTAATCTACCTAGTAAAGAGACGGTGTTCTTGTTATAAAGTTTTGAGTATAGATTTTTATTATTGAAGAAGATTGCTTCGGTACTACCATTTAAAATTAACTTGGTGTGTTCCCCTTTAATTAAATAGCGATTATCTGGATAGATATCTTCAAAAACAAATAATGAATCCTTTAAATCGTATTTATCTAAATCTATAATCTGTTCAACTGTCAGTTTGTGAATATCAATTACTCCTTCAGCTATTACGATATCATCACGTACCGCTTTAGGAATAAGTTCATTAAATCGGTCTTTAAACTCCTGGAGGTTCTCTTTTACAAATTCAAGTCCTGCAGCGTTTTGATGTCCACCATGGCGAATCAATAAATCTTTTAATTCGTTCAAGATGTAGATGACATCTACTCCATTATACGATCGAATGCTTCCTTTAAAAGTGAACTCGTCTTCTTTTAAAACAACGGTAACTTTAGAGTATTCGTTGGCGAGTCGTGATGCTACAATCCCTAGAACTCCTTCATGCATTTTAGGTGAATGCACAATGATACTTGGTCTATTGTGATTAATGGAACTTAGGGATTCAGAATATAAGTCCTTAGTAAGTTTTTTTCTTTTATTATTTGTTTCTTCAATTTCACTCAATATTCTCACAGCTATCGCACTGTTTTCAGATTGAAGTAATTGTACTCCTAGCATTGCGCTTTTCATACGTCCACATGCGTTAATACGTGGTGCGATTTTATATTGTACATCAGCAACACTTGGATTAATTATATCAAGGAATGAAATAAGACTTTGTAGTCCGATGTTACTAGAGTGTCTTAGTCTACTTAAACCAACATTTACAATCGCTCTATTTTCACCTTCTAATGGCATCATATCCGCGATGGTACCTAAAGCAGCAATATCTGAATATTCCAATGCTTCTTCCCCTATAAGAGCCTGTGATAGTTTAAACGCTACCCCAACACCAGCTAAAGGTTTGAAAGGATACTTTTCAGATAAAGCAGTATGTAATATTGCATATGCATTAGGAAGTTTAACTTCTCTCTCGTGATGATCTGTAATAATCAAATCAACGTTGTTGTCTTTAAAGTATTGTGCTTCATCAATGCTTTTTATTCCATTATCAACTGTGATTACTACTCCAAAATCCTCGTTAATAATATCAAAAGTTTTTGAATATGACAATCCATAACCATCAACAAAACGATTTGGAATATCATAGCTAACATTTGCCCCTAGATTTTTTAATGTATCATATACAATAAATGTTGAAGTGATTCCATCAACATCGTAATCACCATAAATAAGTATTTTTTCCTGATCCTTAATTGCGTTCATGATACGGTCAACTGCTTTTCCCATGTCATGAATAAGATAAGGGTCAATAAATGATTTTTCGTTTAAACTAAATAGTTCCTTGTGATTATTAATTCCTCGAGACTTATAAATCTCTTCAATTAAATTGGCTTGATCAAAATCGTGATTACGTATTTTCCATTTGTACATGTTTACCTCCTAACTAAAAAAGTGGTGTTGCCACTTTTTACATTTTATTTGGTGCACTAACTCCAATTAAAGATAAACTATCTTTTAAAACAATTTTTGTCGCATTTAATAATGCTAGATGTTCTCTTGTTTTTAATTGGTCAGTAGTTATTACTTGTTCTGCATTATAGAAACTATGGAATGCACTTGCAAGTGATTGAATATAGTTTGTTAATTTATGAGGTGCTCTTTGTTTTGCTGAAAGTTCGATAGCATTTGGATAATTTGCAAGAATGCTCACAAGTTCAAATGCTTTTGGATTTGTAATAGTAGTAAATGAAGTAGGTAAGTTATCAATGTTAATCCCCTTAGTTTTTGCACCTTCGAAGATTGAATTGATACGTGCGTGAGCGTATTGTACGTAATATACCGGATTTTCGTTTGTCTGTCTAATTGCCAAATCTAAATCCAAGTCCATTTGTGTACTTAAACTTCTTGCTGCAAAGAAGTATCTAATAGGGTCACTACCAACTTCTTCTATCAAGTCTCCGAGTACAATAGCTTTCCCACTACGTTTACTCATTTTAACTTCTTCACCATTTTGAAGAACTTTAACCATTTGTAGTAGTTCTACTTCTAGAAGATCACTTTTACCTCCAACCATTTCAATTGCGGCTTTTAAACGGTTAATATATCCATGGTGGTCTCCACCTAGGATATCGATAAGTTTTGTATATCCTCTATCAAGTTTATTTTTATGGTATGCAATATCTGGTGTTAAATAGGTTAGTGTTTTATCACTTTTGATGATTACTCGATCTTTTTCGTCTTCGTAATCAGATGTCTTTAACCAGATTGCTCCTTCTTGTTCATATGTATAGTTATTTTCAACTAGGTAATCAATTGTTTTCTTAACACTGTCTGTATCGTATAGTGATTTTTCACTAAACCACACATCAAACTCAACACCAAAATCTTTTAAGTCTTTTCGTAATAAGTCTAATAGTGATTCAACACCAAACTTTCTCATTACGTCATATCCGTCTTCATTAATGAACTGATCTCCATATTGCGCTCTTAATTGCTTCGCTGTTTCGATGATTTCTGGTCCGTAATATCCATCTTCTGGCAATGAAACATCTAAATCAAATAGTTGCTTGTATCTTGCGTCAATACTAACAGCCAAGTTATGAATTTGGTTTCCAGCATCATTTACATAATACTCTTTTGTAACTTCAAATCCAGCTTTCTGAAGAATTCTACATAACGAATCCCCTGCTGCTGCTCCACGAGCATGCCCTATATGGAGTGCTCCTGTAGGATTCACACTAACAAACTCAATATTGTAATGCTCATTTTCTCCTAAAGCTAAATTCCCATAATTAGACCCTAACGAATTAATTTCTTTTATAGTATCTAGTAGAAATGTTTTATCTAAGAAGAAATTAATAAAACCTGGTTTCGCAACGACAATCTTATCAATAAATAATCCTTCAGTATTTAAATTTTCTTTGATTTCATCTGCAATCATAAACGGAGCTTTCCTTGCAACTCTTGCATATCTCATCGCTACGTTAGAAGATAAATCACCATTGATTCTATCTTTTGGAGTTTCTAAAACAATATCAATATTCTCATCAAAATACCCTAAATCTACTAGGCTATTTTTTAGTGATTCTTTTACTTTTTGTAATAGTTCGTTTAATTTCATAATCTCTACCTCTATTTGTTTATATTTAGTTCTATGTCTAATAACTTGTAAGAATGCGTTAGTTCATCAACAATGATGAAATCTATACTTGCTCTTGAAAATTCTTTTATATAGTTTAAGTCATTAGCGTATGTACCTATTAGTTTGTCTGTGTTATGAGAAGAACATTTTTGTAATAATTCAAAACTCATATCACGAAAAATTATTATATCACACTTCGTGTGAATTGCCTCTAAAAATTGTTCAAAAGAATTAACCTCTACTTCAATCTTTACACTCTGGTCAACACGTTCTACAACTTTCTCTATAGCTTTCCTTACACTTCCAATAATACCTATATGTGATTCATTAATACGCACTTGAGTACTTATGTTTTGTCGACTATTAATTCCACCACCATGTATCACAGCTAACTTTTCCAGATATCTAAAGTTAGGTGTTGTACTTCTTGAATCAATAATTTTTACATACGATCCTTCAACTTGATCAACATATCTTTTTGTTTTTGTGGCGATACCACTCATCCGTTTCACAATGTTCAACGCTAATCTATGACCCTTGAGAATCGTGCGTAAATTACCGCTAATTATGGCTATTATATCTCCTTCTTCGATATAAGTACCATCGTGATTAATTACCTTTATATAAATATCATCATCTAGTATCCGATACAATCTTTGTACTACGTTTATACCACTTAAGACTCCATCCTCTCTTGCTATTAGTAAAGCCTCTCCTTGCTCATCCTCGAACAAGTTATCAGATGTAATATCTATTGTTGGTATATCCTCCTCTAAAGCATCATATATTATCTTATCAATTTGATCATTCATAAAGCACCTAGATATTTAAATCTAATTGCTCAAATTTCAGTTTTGAGTTTTCTGTTTTTATAAGTTTAATCCATTTTGCACTCCGACCTTTTCCAAGTGGTCGAATTTTTCCCTCATCACGTAAACGTTTTAATGTTCTGTTAATAGTGGAATCAGAAATGTATGGATGGATATTTCTGATATCATCTTTACTAAATGTATCTTCCAGTTTTGTAATAGTGTTCTCAACATTATTTGACTTGTTAAGTTGTTTGTCATACTCATAATCTCTCACTAAGTAGTTCAGTGTATGATACGAATCGAGAGCTACATTAATCACAAATGAATGAAGTGGAATTATTTGAGGATAACCTACTTCCCAGTTAAACGTTGATTGCAGGATAGCATTTTCAAATACAGTTTTTGATTTATATATTTTTTCCATAAAGCTGATATACTCAAACACTTCAAATCCATTGGTTAATAATAGAATATACATTAATAGTAATCCAATCTCCTCATTCTTATCTACGAATGGTTTGATTTTAACGAAGTCAACATAAAAACTCATTATTATAAATGACACTTCATAGTTGCTCTCTAATACTGCTTCATCAAATAGTTTTATAAGATGATCTACAGATTCTCTTGTGGATGTATATTTACTGTTTAGTAGGTTTACATTTCGATCTTTTCTTTCAATTTTTCTGAACTGCATTTTACTTGATGCAATAATATCAGTATACAAAAATTTCATAAGATCTTGAATTTCTGTAACTAGGAAATCAAATGATGAAGTTTCCTTATGTATTTTTGTAAAAGCATTCTTTAAGTTAATAATAAGCTTTTCATCTTTGTTTTTAGGTTTCACGTTCTTATAAATTAGTGATTTGAAGCGAGAATCAGTAACTGAAATGCTAAATAACTTAGCAAAAAAATACGTATCATTACGTACTGTTTGGCGCACCATTGCTTCATAATCTCCTAATAATATCTCATGATTAAAACGATTTACTCCAATCGATTTATAAAGTTTAATGTACTTCATAACTACATCGTTTGGTATTTGTGTACGGTGTAAATTTTCCATACTATTCATAAAATCACCCCAAATGTAACATTTATATATATATTTTACTATATTTAGATATTATTTCAACAAATATGTTCGTTATTTATAGTCAAATTGATCTTTTTTTGACTATAATAAAAAAAGTAGCAAATTGCTACTTTTTTATGTTTAGAATAGTGTTGTTTGTACTACTTCTTCATCATCTTCTTTTACATACTCACTAATTGGTGTAATATCAGAGTCCTCTTCAACATCCTCAATACTAATCATCAATGATTCTCCATGTGATTTCTTAATAAATGTTTTTCCGTTCTCTGTTTTATCATGTTTTATATCAAATGCTGAGATTTCTAATGATGTTGTTGTAGTGTTAACAGTAATTGAAGCTCTGTTTTTATATTGAGTTGCGTTCATTAGACATAGTCCTTGTACTAAGTATGGGTTTGAACGAATCACTTTGTAGATTTGAACACCTTTATTCGTACGTTTTTTCTTAGGAATGTCTGAAATATTGATACGTTTAATTGTTCCTCGGTTTGTTAATAGTAAGAGATCGTGATAATCTTTTAGAACTATACCACAAGCTAGTTCTTGATGTTGTCCTAAACTCATACCTTTAACACCTTTTGCAGTTGTTGAGGTAACAGGTATCTCCTGTAAATTAAATCTTAATGCTTCTCCTTTTCTTGAGAAGATTAGTACTTCTGCATCTAGGTCGGTTGTTATATCTACACTTACAACTTCATCTTTCTTTGTTAGTGAAATTGCTCGAACAGGTTTTGTGTATCTTGATACTTCAAAACCTTTTAGTTCTGTTTGCTTAACAAGGTTGTTCTTTGTAACAAATAGTAAGTTTTTAGGTTGATTGAAATCAGTTACTCTAAGTATCTTTACAATACATTCATTTTCTGATAACTGTACGATATTGTTAATATGCGTTCCTAAATCCTTCCATTTATATGTAGGAATCTTAAAGACTGGTAAATAGATATAGTTCCCTAAGTTTGTGAAGATGAGCATAACATCTAATGTGGATACTTCGCCACTAAAGAGCATTGAGTCATTATCACGTAAGTTCGTTTGTTCTGTTGCTTTGAATGAACGTATTGAAGTGGACTTAACATACCCTTCTCGAGTTATACCTATTACTACTTGCTCCTCGGTAATAAGTTCTTCTTCACTTATGGTAATTTTTTCAATTTCCTCTTCGATAACAGTTAAACGTTTTGAGTTTAGTTTTTTCTGAGTAGTTCGAAGTTCATCTATAATTACTCGCTCTAATTCAGCTTCATTTTTTAGAATTAGGTTCAGATTTTCTATTTTCTCTTGTAAATTACTTTGTTCTTCCTGAAGATCTTTAATATCTGTAGATGATAATCGATATAGTTGTAAAGTAACAATTGCTTCAGATTGCTCTTCAGTGAACTTAAAAGTCTTCATTAACTTATTTTTTGCATCTCGTTTATTCTTAGATGAACGAATTAAGTTTATTACTTCATCTAGAACATCCATCATTCTAATAATACCTTCTACAATGTGTAATCTTTTAAGTGCTTTTCTTAGTTCATAATTTGAACGGTTTGTGATTACTTCTTTTTGGTGAAGGATATAGGCATCTAGAATTTGAAATACTCCCATTAGCATAGGTCGCTTGTTGTTAATTGCAACCATGTTATAGTTGTACGATTTTGTTAAATTCGTTTTCTTATGTAAGAAGTTTAGGATGATTTGAGGGTCAAATGCTTTTTTCACCTCAACTACAATACGTAGTCCTTCTCGGTCTGATTCATCACGAACTTCCTTGATTCCATCTATTTGCTTTTTGATACGAATGTCATCCATTTTTCGAACCAATGTAGCTTTGTTAACTTCATATGGTAACTCTGTAATGACAATATCTTGGTCATCAATTTCAGTTTGTGATTTAACAATAATACGACCTCGTCCAGTTTCAAAGGCTTGTTTGATCTGATCTTTCCCTTGAACTATAGCTCCTGTTGGAAAATCTGGACCCTTCATTATTTTTAATAATTGATCGATATCCATTTCTGGATCTTCTATTCTTTTTACTACTGCGTTTATCACTTCACGTAAATTATGTGGTGGTATTTCAGTAGCATACCCAGCACTAATTCCAGTCGCACCATTACATAGTAAATTAGGGAAACGTGCAGGTAATACAGTTGGCTCATATTCTTCATCATCGAAGTTAGGAATAAAATCTACTGTTCGTTTTTCGATATCCTTTAACAACATTTCACTTGCAAATGACATTCTTGCTTCAGTATAACGCATTGCTGCAGCACTATCTCCATCAATTGAACCATTATTACCATGCATATCTACTAGTAAATTACGCATTTTCCAAGGTTGACTTAAACGCACCATTGCGTCATAAACAGAACTATCACCATGTGGATGATACTTACCAATTACATCCCCAACAATACGTGCTGATTTCTTGAATGGTTTATCGCTAAACATACCTAATTTGTACATTGAGTAAAGTACACGTCTTTGAACTGGTTTTAGACCATCACGTACATCCGGTAATGCACGATCTTGGATGATATATTTCGAGTATCTTCCAAATCTTTCACCAACGATGTTTTCTAAGTTTTCTGATATAATTTTTTGATTTACGAACTCTTCAATGTCTTTAATAACTTTTTTTGCCATTAGTATTCTCCTTAAATCCTGAAGTCATCTTCACTAGAGAATACTACATTATTTTCAATCCATTCTCTACGTGGTTCTACTTTGTCACCCATTAAGACGTTAATTCGTTGATCAGCGTCAGCTAGGTCTTCAATTTTAACTTGAATTAGAGTTCGTGTGTTAGGATTCATTGTCGTATCCCATAACTGTCCGGCGTTCATCTCACCAAGACCTTTAAATCGTTGTATATTATATCCTTTAAGCGATGAAGTGATTTTTTCTAGTTCCTCATCAGTCCATGCGTATTCTATTGTATTCTTATTTTTAACTTTCTTTGTTACTTTGTATAGTGGAGGTAAAGCGATATACACTTTCCCAGCTTCCACTAATTCTCTCATATATCTGAAGAAGAATGTTAATAATAGCACTTGAATATGTGCTCCATCAGTATCGGCATCGGTCATAATAATTACTTTATCATAATTACATTTCTTTATATCAAAATCAGGACCTAAACCTGCTCCAATAGTATGGATAATTGTGTTAACTTCTTCATTCTTTAATACATCTTCTATTTTCGCTTTTTCAGTATTTATTACTTTCCCTCGTAATGGTAAAATAGCTTGAAAACGTCGGTCTCGACCTTGTTTCGCACTACCTCCGGCACTATCTCCCTCTACTAGATATAGCTCATTTCTAGCTGGATTCTTAGATTGTGCAGGTGATAATTTACCTGAAAGATTTGTCTCTATTTTTGCTTTTTTCTTTTCCAGTCGTGCTTCTTCACGCGCTTTACGTGCAGCATCACGAGCTAGTCGTGCTTTAATTGCTTTTTCAATGAGGGTATAAGTTAAGTTATTATTTTCCTCAAGGAAGTACGTCATTTTTTCACTTACGACTTGTTCTACTGCGGAACGCGCATCTGGTGTTCCAAGTTTGTTTTTTGTTTGTCCTTCGAATTGCAGTAAATGTTCAGGTATTCTTACTGATAATACAGTTGTTAATCCTTCACGAATATCAGCACCTTCTAACTTATTACCATTCTTAATAAGTCCAACACGTTGTCCATATTCATTAAATAGCTTTGTTAAGGCAGATTTATATCCAGTTTCATGTGTTCCCCCGTCTTTCGTTCGCACATTATTTACAAAGGAAACAATTTGATCTGAATATGATTTAGTAAACTGAAATGCAACTTCAACTTCTATTTGAAGACTTTCACCTTCTAGTGATGTTGTCTCATGAATAGCAGTTCTTTTTTCATTAATGAAATCAACGTATGAGATAATCCCATCTTCGTATATGAACTCCTCTTTTTTATTTGAACGTTCATCAACTAGCACCATTTTAAGTCCTTTTAATAAAAAGGCACTTTCTCTTAAACGTTCGGATATTGTTGTAAAACTAAAAACAGAAGTTGAGAACAATTCACTATTCGGTTTAAACCATACGGTTGTACCCGATTTCCTTGTTTCTCCAATAACTTCTAATTTTGTTACTTGTCTCCCCCCATCATTAAAACGAATGTGGTGAATTTTTCCTTCTCTTTGAACGGTAACGTCAACAAAATCACTCAAAGCATTTACTACGCTGGCACCCACTCCATGTAGCCCTCCAGATACTTTGTATCCTCCTGCTTGTCCAAATTTACCTCCAGCATGAAGTTTTGTGTAAATGATTTCAACGGCGCTAACTCCGCTTTCATGCATCCCTACTGGAACTCCACGACCAAAGTCTTGTACTACAACAGAATTGTCTTCTTTGATAGTAACTCTTATTTCCTTACCATATCCTGCCAATACCTCATCTATACCATTATCAACAATTTCCCATATCAAATGGTGAAGCCCTCTAGCGTCTGTAGAACCGATATACATACCAGGTCTTTTTCGGACAGCTTCTAATTCTTCTAAGATTTGTATCGACGTTTCGTCATATTTAATTTCGTTGTCTAACATCATGTAACACTTCCTATTCGTCTCAACTACTTTAATAATTATAACAAATAGAAATTCATTTTTGTAGTGTAAATTTAAATTTGGTATGTTATAATGTGTTGTATTTAAAAAAATTGGAGTTGATTTATATGCTTTTGAAATACGGACTTCTCGTCCTTAGTTACCTGTTAGGAGCCATTCCATTTTCGGTAATTTTGGGTAAAAAATTCAAAGGAATAGATGTGCGTGAACATGGGAGTGGGAATCCTGGTGGAACTAATTCATTACGCTTTTTAGGTAAAGGAGTTGGCTATTCAGTACTTTTCCTTGATGGATTAAAAGCTGGTTTAATTGTTTTCTTAATTCAAATGAACATTATTGATGGAGCAGAATTACTTCATCCACTAGCATATGGTGTTGCTGCTGCTGTAGGGCATGTATATAGTGTATATATAAATTTTAAAGGTGGTAAAGCAGTCGCTGCTACTGTTGGATTGTCAATTGCATTCAATCCAATCATTGCATTTGTCATGATGATTTCATTCTTTATCGCATTACGCACTTGGAAATACGTAAGTGTCTCATCTAGTATTGGTGTTGCCACTGGATTTGTAGTAGGTATCATATTTGCTATTATCGGCTCAATGCCTACAATGAGAGGTGTTATTGATTTAGGTGATGCAAGATGGAGTATTGCAATTTACTATGGTATTCTGTTATGTATTGTTCTATTTAGACACAAGAAAAATTTCAATAACATTAAAAAAGGTATCGAACCAAAAGTGAAAGTCTTTGATAAAAAACAAAAGGTAAACTTATAATATAGTTTACCTTTTTTTATGCATTATTTTGTAAGTGTTCCTTGATGGAATAACAACTGAAAACTGTCCTTACCTACCCATATACTAGATCGATTAGTTTTAACTATAACCCCTTTATCGAGCACTTCAGCTTGATAGGTTACTAATATACTCTTTTCATCAATTTGCTTAACTTCTAAATTTTTAAATGGAAACTTTGCGGTAATATTTAAATTTAAATCATTTAAAATATCACTTTTTCTATATATATTTCCACTAGTTCCGAACTCCAAGAAATCACTATGTAGAACTTTGTCAAGGTACTCGTATGAGTTCCTTGTTTCATTGATCCACAATGACATTTCTAATTTTAATAGTAGTTCAATCATATTATCACCCCTATATATTTTAACATAATTACAAAAAAAATAACCTCATTTTAGAGGTTATTTTGCCTGTTGCATTGAAGCCATTACTTGTCTTACTTGTTTTTCAGATGGTTTTCTACCCATTTGTGTCATCATTGCTCTGATCATATTTTCATTCACAGGTGGATTATCTCTTAAATATTTTTTAAAATATCTTTGCGATAAAAAGAATCCTACTGCTCCACCAACTAATAAAACACCAACTAAAATTAATATAAATGCCCAAGTTGCTAAATCTACCATAAATCTCACTCCTTTTATTCTTTTATATTCTACTATTAAAAAGGTAAAAAAACAAGTATTATATACAGTTGTTTTCCAATCAACAAGTTCATTTTACAATTAAGGAGAACTTCTAATTATAATTAATCTAAACAATGTTTTTTAGTCAATCTATATGTTTACAAAATAACCATTATAGACTAAAATAAAAGAGAATAAAATTAGATTTGAAGGAGGAATTAACTATGCCTAGAAGAATTAATGAAGATTGTATCGCATGTGGTGCTTGTGCTGCTGAATGTCCAGTAGACTGTATTGCTGAAGGTGATATCTACGTTATCGACGAAGACGTATGCATCGACTGTGGAGCTTGTGAAGTTGTTTGTCCTGTTGACGCTATCGAAGAAGTATAATACATAAAAAAAAGAGTTCAAATGAACTCTTTTTTTATACCTTTTTATACGGATTCGTATCTACTTGAGATATATAGATCCTGTAATCACTAGAGTATTCCTCTAGTGTTTTTTTAATTTTTAGAAACCCATGTTTCTCGATATTGTGTCCAACATTCAGTACTGTAATTCCGTTGTTACAAGCATCCAAAGCGTGATGATAAGTGACATCTCCAGTTATATATACATCTACATATTCAAGAGTGTCATTCGTCAGTAAGCTACTTCCACTTCCGCCACAAATTGCAACACTTTTAATCATGTGTTCATCATTTTCTCTAGTAATCAAATCCATTGAATCGATATTGAACACTCTCTTTACTTCAGAAATGAAATTCACTAAGGACATTGGTTTGTTTAAATCTCCAAAGCGTCCTAAACCTTCTTCTAACGTTTCAAGTTCTATTATCTTTTGGTTCTTAAGGTTTAACATATCAGCAAGTATCTTGTTCATACCATAATTACTTAAATCAAAATTGGTATGAGCAACGTATACATTGATATCATTCTTAATGATTTTTTTAATCATTGAACCAAGATATGTATCGCTATTAATTGTCTTTAAAGGTGTGAAGATCATAGGATGGTGAACCACAATCAGATTTACATCATTGCTTATCGCTTCATCTACTACTTCATCTGTTAAGTCCAATGATAGTAAGATATTCTTGATTTCACTTGTTTCGCTACCAACCTGTAATCCAACATTATCCCATTTATAGGCTAAGTGCTTGGGAAATAATTCTTCAAATTTATTAATGAACTCACTAATTATCATTTTAACACTTCCTCAATTAGATTTAGACGTGCTACTAGTTTCGTCTTATCACTAGGATTTTCTAGATTTTTAACTATCAGCTGTAAATACTCATATTCCTTTTGTAATCTCTTTGTAAAGTAATGAGGTTTACTTTTCAAGTTTATCGGTCCAAAAGTAATTTCCATATTTGTAAGATTACTTTCTCCCTTTTCAATAACAATTAAATCATAGATTTTCTTTTGATCTTCAAAAACTAGTTCATCAAATATTCTATAATTTATTCTTTGAAGAATGCTTCTTATAGCTTCTGGATTATTATTTGGTTGAAGGATAAATCGTTTAACCTGCTTCAAATCATCTTTTAACAGTATTTGAGATATTAAATCTCCACCCATACCTGCAATAACAACTACATCAGTGTCCTCATCAATTTCACTAATACCGTCACTAAGTTTTACTTTTATTTTGTCCTGTTGATTGTACCTTTTCACATTACTAAACGCGATAACAAAAGGTCCTCTTTTATTGTCAATAGCTTGTGCTTTTGCGACGTAACCATTCTTCACACACACGATTGGTAAGAGTGCATGGTCAGTGCCGATATCCGCAAGATTTAGAAATCCATCAGTATATTTAGCACATAGCGAAAGTCGACGCGATAATTTCATTATTTACCACTCATGAAATCCTTTAGTTTTTTACTACGAGAAGGATGTCTTAACTTACGAAGAGCTTTTGCTTCAATCTGTCTGATACGTTCACGTGTTACACCAAACTCACGACCAACTTCTTCTAATGTTCTACTACGTCCATCTAATAAACCAAAACGCATTCTCAATACTTTTTCTTCTCTATCAGTTAAAGTTTCTAGTACACTGTCAAGTTCACGTTTAAGCATCTCTTTAGACGTATACTCCATTGGAGTAAGTGTGTCAGGATCTGCGATAAAATCACCTAAACTTGAGTCTTCCTCTTCACCAACAGGAGATTCTAAACTGATTGGTTCTTGCGCTACTTTTTGAATTATTTGAACTTTTTCAACACTGATTCCCATTCGTTCTGCAACTTCTTCTGGGTGTGGTTCTCGTTTTAATTCTTGAATTAATTGACGCTGTGTACGAACCAATTTATTAATTGTTTCAACCATATGTACAGGGATACGAATCGTTCTTGCTTGGTCAGCTATTGCTCTTGTAATTGCTTGACGAATCCACCATGTAGCGTATGTTGAGAACTTGAATCCTTTAGTGTGGTCAAACTTCCCGACAGCTTTCATTAATCCCATATTACCTTCTTGAATTAAGTCTAAAAATTGCATACCTCTACCAACGTAACGTTTTGCAATTGATACAACTAAACGTAAGTTCGCTTCTACTAATTTATTTTTTGCTAACTCACCTTTGTATATTAATCTCTCTATTTCTAATTTATATTCAGGACTAATTTCATCTCCTGATAATACTAAATCATCAAACTGCTCTTTAGCTACAGCAGCATTCGCAATATCTGTTGCTAATTCAACCTCTTTTACTGATTCTAATAAGTCAACACGACCAATTTCTTTTAAGTACATACGTACAGGATCGTCTACTTTTATAGAAATAGAATTTTCAAAAGATTTGTCATGTAGTAATTCTTCTTCTATGTCCTTACTGAAATCTAAGTCTAAAACGATAGAAACATCTAACTCTTCATCATCGCTAACAGGGATTAAGTTATCTTCTGAGATGTCAGGAACTTTGTAGTTTACCATTTCATCTTCACTAACTACGTCCACTTGTTTCTTCTCTAATTCAGCTACGATTTCATCGAAATCCTCACTGTCATCACTAACAAACTTAAGGATTTCTTTAACTGCTAAATACCCCTTAATCTTACTAATTTCCACTAACTCCTGGATGATTTTGTCTTTATCCATTGTTTTTTCCTCCTTTTGTTGGTTTCAGTATCTTATCTCGTTCTTGAGCTAATCTTATCTTAAGTTTAAGATCTGAAGCCGATGCTATTTCTTTTTCTATTTGACGTAGTCTTAGTTCATTATGAAAATACTGATGCAATACCTCTTTGAAGTCCATATATTCATTGTCACTTAATGACATGTTTTTTTTGTATTTTACTTCATTAAGATAGTATTGAAATTCATCTTCACTTAGTACTCCCTTTAACTCGTCAAGAGTAATATCTTTTGTTTCCTTGTTATCATCATAAATATATAAATCCTCAATAGCTATTTTGATATCTCTAGCTTGTTCAGAGATAAAGAACAACACATCAAAATTAGCATTGAAGTCTTCTACAAAACGGTAGCCACTCATGAAATAGTTTATAATAGACCGTTCAGCGTTAATATACTTGTCTGTAATGGTATTTCTATTAACAGGTTGATAATTTCTTCTAGAATTTTGATTCGTGGTCCTACGATTATATTGATCAAAGTCCTGTCTCACAGATATTTCTGATAATTTCGCATCTGAGGCAAGCTTTTGTAGATACATATCAATACTTGTATGAGATTGTCCTTGTAATAGATTGAAGACGTTTTTCTTAAGTTTCTCAATATCTAGCATCTGTTCTAGATTCGTATCCGCTAGGTACGAGTTATAGGAGAAACGCATTGTATCTATTGCTTTATTATTTATATACTCATTTAGTTTTTCCTCTGAGTATTTTTTTATGTAATCATCTGGATCTAATCCTTGTTCTAAAGTAACAATGAGAACTTGCATATTTTCATTTTTAAAGAGTTTAATTGCTCGTTCTGTCGCTTCAATACCAGCACTATCTCCATCGTAACAAATTACAACATTATTTGTGTATTTCTTCATCAAGCGAACCTGTTCTCTTGTTAGAGAAGTTCCCATAGATGCAACACTTTCTTTGATTCCAGAACGGTGTGCTGCGATAACATCCATAAACCCTTCAAAGAGGACAACACGATTGTTCATCTTAATAGTACTTATTGCATTATGCAGATTGTATAGAACATTTGATTTTGTAAATACTTTTGTTTGTGGACTATTTATATATTTCGCATTACTTTTGTCGTTTGGAAGATATGTTCTCCCACTAAACGCAACAGTATTTCCCTTTTCATCCTTTATTGGGAAAATAATGCGATCTCTAAATAGGTCGTAAAACGTTTCCTGCTTGCTTTGCTTTGATAGCCCTAAATCATGTAAATCAGAGATTAAAACACCATGAGATGTCAATGTCTTTGTTAATAGGTCAAACTCGCTAGGAGCGAGTCCTAACTCAAACTGTGATACAACATCGTTAGGGATTCCCCTGTCTTCTAAGTACTGTTTTGCGATCATACCTTGTTTGGTACTTGATAAGTACAATTTATAGAAGTTCAGAGCTTCCTCATTAATTGAGAATAATCTTTGATTTGGGTTTTCCTTCTTCATGTTTGAAAGGTCTATTGATACGTTTGCTCTCACAGATAATTCCTCAATTGCCTCAACAAATGAGAGATTTGCTGTTTTTTGTAGAAAAGTAATTGGATTCCCTTTTTCACCACATGAGAAGCAATTATATATTTTACGATCTGGTTCTACACTAAACGAAGGTGTTTTTTCACTATGAAATGGACACAATCCAAAATAACTCTTCCCTTTTTTTTGAAGAGTTACTTTTTCACCGATTAGATCAACGATATCAGTTTTACTGATTATCTCATTGATTTTGTCTTCGCTTATTCTTGCCATGTAGTCTCCTAGTAATAAAGTTTTTCTAATAAGTATGGTACAAGTTCAACTTTAGATAAAGTAACTTGCTCCATAGTATCTCTGTCTCGTAATGTAAACATTCCATCATTTACACCATTATCATCAATCGTTAATGCGAAAGGAGTCCCTATTGCATCTTGACGACGATATCTTTTACCAATTTTACCAGCTTCATCATAAGTAACAGTGAAGAATTTACCTAAGTAATCCACCATTTCTTTAGCTTTTTCTCTATGGTATTTTTTGATTAGTGGTAAAACAGCAACTTTATATGGAGCTAAGTGTGGAGCTAATTGCATATTAATTCTTGTATCTCCACCATCTAATTCCTCTTCTTTAAACGCTGACGATAATACCGCTAAGAACAATCGTTCTACACCTAATGATGGTTCAATAACATAAGGTAGATATTTCGAATTATCATCAGGATCTAAATATTGTAGTGATTGCTTAGAATGTTCCTGATGTTGTGTTAAATCGTAATCAGTACGTGATGCAATACCCCATAACTCATCAAATCCCCATGGGTACTTAAATTCTATATCAGTTGTCGCATTAGAATAATGAGATAACTGTTCTTGATCGTGATCACGTAATTTTATATCCTCATCTTTTAGTCCTAAAGATAAAAGAAAATTATGTGACTCAGTTTTCCAGTACTTAAACCATTCCATTTCTGTACCTGGTTTACAGAAAAATTCAAGTTCCATTTGTTCAAACTCTCTTACACGGAATATGAAGTTACCTGGTGTAATTTCGTTTCTAAATGATTTCCCAATTTGCCCGATTCCAAAAGGTACTTTTTTTCTTGATGTTCTTTGAACATTCTTAAAGTTTAAGAAAATACCTTGTGCTGTTTCAGGACGTAAATAGATATCTGCTGTCGAATCACTTACTACACCTTGAGAAGTCTTAAACATCAGATTAAATTGTCGTATGTCTGTGTAATCCAACTTCCCACAATTAGGACATACAATCTTATTCTCGTTAATGAAGTCCATCATTTGCTCATTACTCCATCCATCAGCGTTGATATCGTTATCGAAATCCTCAATTAACTTATCTGCACGATGTCTTGAGTTACAACTTTTACAATCCATTAACGGATCACTAAATCCACCTACATGCCCGCTTGCTTCCCATGTCTTTGGATTTAATAATATCCCACTATCAAGCCCAACGTTTAAGTCATTTTCTTGAATAAACTTCTTCCACCAAGCTTGTTTGATATTATTCTTTAGTTCAACACCTAATGGTCCATAATCCCATGTATTGGCTAAACCACCGTATATTTCACTACCTTGATATACAAATCCATAAGTCTTTGCATAGTTCACTAAATCTTCCATTTTAATTTTGCTCATAATAGCCTCCTAGCATACAATTTTAGACATAATTATGCAGTATATATTATACCATAAAATCAAAAAAAAGAGACAAGCTCTTTTTAGTATTTTTCAAATTGTTTGATAATATCTCTTGATTTCGTTTTAAAACTTACGAATTCCTCATATAACAAATCAATAACATTACGTATAATCACCTTCATAGGACGATCAATAACGGGTAGTTCAGTAGTGCTTATATCAATTGTGTAAAGTTTGTGTAGTAGTTCATAGATATCTTTTTCATATGAAGCGTCTTTAAAATTTAAATGCTTCATACAAGTAAGTCCTCCACTGCTTGGATGAAAGACTAAATGTTCATTATCTGAACATACGTTGCAGCCCTTAAAATTTAAACCATATCCAATGAAGTATAATAGTTTTAGTTCAAAGATAAAGCTAAGCACTGAACTATCACTATCAGTATCCATCTTTAGAAATAATTTCTCTAAAAAAGAAAACATTTTTTCATGATTCAAATCATCACTAATAACATTACGTACTAGTTCCATTATGTGATTCATATATGTATATTTAAATATGTCTTTTTTTATGTTCTCATATTCGTGTAGTAACTGTCCTTCTTTTAAAGAAGGAAAAGAGCCTTTTGAAGTCGACAAGCTAATTAACGTCCCATTCTGACTTAGAAATCGATTAATACTATTGAGTTTCTTTACACCATGAGCAATTACGCTTAAATGACCCTTTTTGGTATATAGGTATAGTATTTTACTGTTATCTTTATAAGATATAGAGTTTAAAACATAAGCTTTATCGATGTTCATATAAGCACCTCTTACATTTCTTCAACGTAACCGTAATTTCTTAAATGAAAATCCTTGTTTCTCCAGTCTTTTACAACTTTGCAATGTAAATCTAAGAAAACCTTATTTCCAAGTAGATACAAAATATCTTTTCTAGCTAAAGTACCGATTTGTTTTATCATCGATCCACCTTTACCTATAATGATTCCTTTTTGCGAATCACGTTCGACAATTATCGAAGCATGAATATTAATTAATCTTGGATTCGTTTCATCATATTCCATGTACTCAATTAAGCACATAACACTATGTGGAATTTCTTCTCTAGTTAAACGTAACACCTTTTCTCGAATTAGCTCACTTATAATAAAACGCTCTGGATGATCTGTAATCTGATCGTCTGGATAGTATTTTGGACCTTCCTCAAGTTCCTCTTCAATATCTTTTATAAGACGTTCGACATTGTCTCCTCGTTTTGCGCTAATTGAGAATATACCTTTAAAGTTATAAGCTGCTTTGAACTTATCAATATTTTCTTTTAACTTAGTAATATCTTCCGTTAAATCGGCCTTATTTACAATTAAAAATACAGGTATCTTAACCTTTTTAAGTTCTTCTATAATGAATTGATCTCCACGACCAAATGCTTCATTTCCATCTGTCATAAACATGATTAAATCCACACTCTTCAATGTGTTGATTGCCTCAGCAGTCATAAACTCACCTAGTTTATGTTTTGGCTTATGAATTCCTGGAGTATCAATAAAAATCACTTGAGAATCATCAGAAGTGTAAATCCCTGAAATATTATTTCTTGTTGTTTGAGGTTTATCACTTGTAATAGTGATTTTCTTCCCTAAAACTTTATTTAAGAACGTAGATTTTCCAACATTTGGACGACCAATAATAGTTACGAAACCAGACTTAAACATTATAAGTCTCCTTCAGTAAATGCAAAAGGTAATAACTCTTTATTCAACACTGTTTTACTCTTACCATCATTTGTCACTAAATGAACTTTTGCATCTTCTGGCATTAGTTCTCTCATCACTTGACGACATGCTCCACAAGGAGAAATGAACTGCTTTTGTTCTGTCGTAATAACAATCTCTTCAATATCGTTTTTACGATATCCTTTTGAGTATGCAGTGTATAAAGCACTTCTTTCTGCACAGTTTGTTAATCCGAATGATGCATTTTCTACGTTTACTCCAGTTATTATTTCACCATTTTTCAAACGAATTGCTGCTGCAACTTTGAAGTTTGAATACTGTGAGTATGAATTTGGTAATACTTCTTTTGCTTTACTATATAAATCTTTCATTTAAAACACCTACCTATATAATTTTGCTGATGCTAGAATTTTCTCCTGAAACGAAGTCATTTCATCTTCATCTTCCTTAGTTTGATGATCATATCCTAAAGTATGTAAGAATCCATGTACTACGAGAAATCCTAGTTCCCTCTTTGTACTATGTCCTAACTCATTTGCCTGTTCTACCATCCTAGGTATTGAAACAAACACATCTCCTAAATTATTCATATATCCGTCAGGGAATGTAAGAACATCAGTAACATAGTCTTTATTTCGATATTCTTTGTTTAGTCTTTTAATTTCATCGTTATTTACTAAAATAATATTTATTGCTTTATTTTGATTATTTGTTAAATTAGCTGCTTTAGTTAATACTAAATTGATTACGTCCTCGTAATTCTCTTCATTAAAAGAGTTTATTATATTTATTCTCATAATTCTCATATCTTTCTAATACTTTTTGAACCAATGGATGCCTAATGACATCTACACGTTCAAACTCGATAATTTCAATACCATCCACGTTACGAAGTAAATCAACTGCCTGAACTAAACCACTATATGTTTTCCTCGGTAAATCAATTTGCGTTATATCACCAGTAACAACCATTTTAGAGTTGAATCCTAATCGAGTTAAGAATAACTTCATTTGGTTTGTTGTTGTGTTTTGAGCTTCATCAAGTATGACATATGCGTTTTCTAAAGTTCTACCTCTCATATAAGCTAAAGGAGCAATTTCAATAGTTCCTTTTTCGATTAAATCCTCAGTTTGTTTGTTCCCAATTGCTTCGTATAGTGCATCATATAACGGACGTAAATATGGATCAACTTTTTCTTTTAAATCCCCAGGTAAGAATCCTAGACTTTCCCCAGCTTCAACAGCAGGTCTTGTAAGGATAATTTTCTTTATACTTCCATCTTTTAGTTTACTAACAGCATTCATAACAGCAACATATGTTTTCCCTGTTCCTGCAGGACCAATTCCAAATACTAAATCACAACTGTTGATAGAAGTAATATAATGCTTTTGATTCAACGTTTTCGCATAAATTGGTTTTCCTGTAATTGTTTTTGTAATAAGTACTCTGTTCACATAAATATCAGCGATTTCCTTAGGTTCCATATCCTCAGATAATTTAGCAATATATAGCACATCTCTCTCAGATATATTTACATTATTCCCAGCTACTAAAATAAGTGTTTTAAACACTTTCTCTAATAAACTTATTAAATCACTATCGTCAGTATCAACGAAGATGTCTTCTCCTTTGCTAAAGATGCTAATATTTAACAATGAGTTCAACACTTTGATATTACGATCATTACTACCAATAACCATTCTAAAGTTGTCATAATTTGTAAAACGTACTTTAAGTTTGTTTAAATCAACCAAAATATCAGTCTCCCATCCTTTAAAATATACTGTAATTATAACATAATCTCAATTTAAAGGGAAAAAAATAACGGTAAAATTACCGTTATCTTTAGTTTGTTATCGTTTTTTTTGGTTCGCTTTTCGTCGCATTTTTTTCGAGATACTCGGTTTTACATAAAACTCTCTTTTTCGAGCTTCTTGCAGGGTACCTGATCTAGAAACATCACGCTTAAATCTTCTTAAAGCGTCCTCGATTGATTCATTTTCTTTGACTACAGTTTTTGCCATATTTGGTCCCTCCTTTCACTCTATATTTGCCTTTTATATAATAACAAAATAATCAACCAATGTAAAGTTTTTTTAGAAATACCTCTCAATTTAAGTAAAAAGTAGTGAATTAATTACAAATATGTTAAAATAGACATGACAAGGCGGTGATTATATGATACTTGATTTAATTCAAGAAAACCTATTAATTAGTGTATTTATTGGCATCATTGTTATATTTATATTATTTAGAATGTTCAAAACTATGCGCATGTATTTAGGAGCAAAGAGTTTTGTTAAAAAATCGTTAAAACAGGATAAGAAGAAATTTAATGGAATAATGTTAGTTGAAAAAATCACCAAAAAGAGAAAGAAAAACACCAACTCATTTAAGAAGTTGCGAGGTCGCGCTAAAAAATGGGTGCGCAAATATCTTACTCATAAATTGGATCAACTACCTATTGTAGCTCGATATTCAAAAGGTACTCTATTTAAACGTTCCAAAAGTAAACTCCTATTTTTAGTTAAAAACGAGAGAAAAACCATTAAGAAAATGAATATTAAAAAGGGTCAGAAGCAATTGTTAGAGTTAACTAATAAATACGATTGTTTGGACGAATTAATTACATTCCTACATCATTTACCTAATGCGATATTAAATGATGAAGAATACGACATCTTCTTTGGTGAAGAAGGGTTACTACTTACCTACCAAATAAAATAATATAAGTCATAGACTTATATTTTTTTTACTCCATTGCAATCATGTATAACAACACCTATCATATATGCTATGTATATTCAATTAGTAAATGCTTAGAAATGCTCAAAAAAAGTAGACATTGTCTACTTTTTATATGTTTCCACTACTAAATTTCGATAACTACCTTCTACTATGTTACAAGTAGTTAATTTATTGTGTAAATCAATATTTCGCTCTGTTTTTACATAAATATAGTTATCACTATGTCCATAGGTGAAATCTTGATCAGACGTCTCAAAAATTACACTTAACTCCTTTTGGTTACTTATATAATTATTCGCAAGATTTTCATTTAATGATAATAGTTGATTTACACGATAACTCTTAACGATTCCATTAATTTGGTCTTTCATTTTTGCTGCTTTTGTTCCGCTTCTTCTTGAATATGGGAAGACATGCAACTCGGAAAAGGCGATTTCGTTTATAAAATCATACATTTCCTTAAACTCCTCATCAGTTTCACTAGGATAGCCCACAATCACATCAGTTGTGATTGCAATATTTGGAATCAAAGTTCTGATATTTTCTATCATAGTTCTGAACTCATCCTTTGTATAATGTCGTCTCATTTCCTTGAGGATTCGTTCACTCCCACTTTGAAGGGGAATGTGTAAATGTTTAGCGAACTTATGATTGTTTCCTATCAAGGTAAGTATATCATCAGTAAGCTCATTGATTTCAATTGAGGAAATACGGATCCGATCCAGGTCTTCAACATTAGATAAATCAACTAATAACTCATATAGTGAGTACGTATCTAAGTCACTCCCGTATCCTCCAGTATGTATCCCTGTTAGAACAATTTCATGATAGTTATTTTGTACTAAATGACGTGCTTCATCTAGAATTGATTCCTTATCACGTGACCGTACAGGTCCTCTAGCAAACGGAATGATACAATAACTACAAAAATTGTTACAACCATCTTGAATTTTCAAGAATGCTCTAGTGTTTTCTGTGAAGTTCGTAACATGTGTTTCGTCAAACACACGATATTTTGAAACATCAGTTACATTCTTAATCTTTGTTCTTTCACGTTTTACTTGTTCTACTAATTCAAATATTTGCTCTCTATGTTTTGTTCCGATAACAATGTCTACACCATCTATTTCATAAACAGTTTCTGGATCCATTTGCGAGTAGCATCCCATTACTGCGATAATACTTTCTGGATTTTTCTTTATAAGTTTTCGTATCGCTTTTCTACTTTTTGAATCTCCAGAGTTTGTTACGGTGCATGTATTGACAATATATACATCAGCATACTCATCACTTTTAACACGCTCATAACCGTGGTCTTTAAATAAATCCCATACACTCTCAGACTCATATGTATTCACTTTACATCCTAATGTGTAAAATGCTATTTTCATGATAAATCACCTATTTCATATATGTATCCCAAAACGCTTAGCAAGTAACTTGAAGCAGTTTCACTTCTTAAAATACGTTTACCTAATCCGACAAAAAGAGAATTAGGAAGTGTTTGGAAAAATGCTATCTCATCCTCATGTAGTCCACCCTCTGGGCCAATCACAATAAGTATTTTTTTCGAGTCTTTTTCAAGACCATTTGCTAGATTTTTTGAGTTGTTTTCTTTTTCATATGCGATTAATACTTGATCATATTCTGAAAAATCAATTTCTTTGAATGTATGTTTAACACTATCCACAGTAACTAGAGTATTTCTATGTGATTGTTCAGATGCTTCCTTTGTAATTTTATTCCATCTCTGAATTTTCTTCTCTTCCTTATTTGAAAGTTTGATAATTGAATATTTTGAAATAACTGGAAGAATCTTTCGCACTCCTAGTTCCGTTGATTTCTGAAGAACATACTCAAATCGTTCTCTTCTTATTAGTCCTTGTGCTAAATCTATTTGAACTGGTAGTTCATTGTTGGGTAGTTCATCGAATAAGTTGACAAGAACCTCTTTATTTGCATCATCAAAAACTTCTACTTTAGCTAAAAAACAATGATTTTGTAGATTACAGACGATAATTTCATCGTCTTTTCTTGCTCTCATAACATTTTTTAAATGATGAAAATCACTACTTTCTAGTAGTGCTTTTTTATTGTTTATATCTAGATTTTTTGTAAAGTATCTTTGCATATATATCACCTTGATTCATTATAACATAAGAAAAATAAGTTTCAAAAATAGAAACTTATTTCCTTAAGAATTTTGTGAATTTCTTAAATATGTTATCACTTGTTAAATCAGTTTTTCCAAGTTGCTCAAATAATTTTGATTGCTGTTTTGATAGATTTTTAGGTGTGATAACTTTAATAATAACGTGTTCGTCACCTTGTCTTTTTGTTCGAACATTTGGAATTCCTTTTGAACGTAAACGGAATGTTGTTCCGTTTTGTGTTCCTGCAGGAATTTTTAATTTTACATCACCATGTGGTGTAGGTACTTTAATTGTGTCCCCTAATGCTGCTTGAGTAAATGTTAATGGAGCTTCAACAACAATATCGTCTCCATGACGTTCGTAAAACTCATGTGGTTTCACATTAAATAATATATATAAATCACCAGAAGGTCCACCATTGTAACCTTTATTTCCGTATCCTTCTAATCGAATTTGCTGTCCTGTATCAATACCAGCGGGAACTTTCACTTCAACTTCTTTGTTATGAGTTTCAATTCCTTCTCCATTACAAGTATTACATTTTTTTGTAATTTCTTTTCCTTTACCATTACATCTTGGACATGTAGTTTGAGTTCTTGTTCTACCAAAGATAGATTGTTGTTCTACGACAACAGTTCCTCTCCCATTACACTGAGTACATGTTTTAACATCATTCCTTGAATGAGCACCAGTCCCGTGACAAGTATGACATTCCTCATGAATCGTAGCTTTTATTTTCTTTTTCGCACCGAAAACAGCTTCTTCAAAGCTTATGTTCATACGGCGTTGCATATCTTGTCCTTTTCTTCTTTGATTTCCTCTTTGGGCTTGTCCTCCACCAAAGAAACTTGAGAAGATGTCGTTTATATCGAAATCGAAACCTCCACCAAATCCACCAGCTCCACCGAATCCTGCACCGTTGTTCGCTTGATGTCCAAATCGATCATATTGACCTCTCTTTTGAGAATCACTTAGTACCTCATATGCTTCTTGAACTTCTTTGAACTTCGCTTCCGCATTATCTTCAGTCGATACATCTGGATGGTATTTTTTTGCTAAAGTTCGATATGCTTTCTTTATTGAAGCGTCATCAGCGCTTTTATCAACACCAAGGACGTCATAATAATCTCTTTTATCGCTCATAAATTCTCACCTCTAATATATAAAGATAAGAAGCAGTTACCTGCTTCAAATCTCTTAGTCTACTTCTTCAAAGTCTGCGTCAACAACATTGTCATCTTGTGATGAATCCTCTTGTGATTGTTCACCTTGTTGTTCTTGTTGTGCTTGTTGCGCTTGTTGGTAAGCTTTTGTTGCTAATTCCTGAGCAATTGTATTTAAAGCTTCTTTTTTCGCTTTAATATCTTCTAAGTCTTTACCTTTTAATGCTTCTTCTAAATCTTTCACTTTGTCTTCAACATCTAATTTTTCTTGATCAGTTACTTGATCTCCTAAATCAGTAATTGCTTTGTTCGCAGCAAAGATTAATTGATCTGATTCATTTCTTAAATCAGCTTCTTCTTTCATTAACTTATCTGTTTCTGCATTTTCCTCTGCCTCTTTTACCATTCTTTCGATGTCGTCTTCAGATAATCCTCCATCGTTTTGAATAGTAATAGATTGAGATTTTCCTGTTCCTAGGTCTTTTGCAGTAACATGTACAATTCCGTTTGCATCAATATCAAATTTTACTTCGATTTGTGGTACTCCACGTGGTGCTGGTGGAATATCTGTTAATTGGAAGCGTCCTAATGTTTTATTTTGAGCTGCCATTGGTCTTTCACCTTGTAACACATGTAAATCTACAGCTGGTTGGTTGTCTGCTGCTGTACTAAATACTTGTTGTTTTGAAGTAGGAATAGTTGTATTTCTTTCGATAAGTTTGGTAAATACTCCACCTAACGTTTCAATACCTAGTGATAATGGAGTAACGTCTAATAATAATACGTCTTTTACATCTCCGCTTAATACTCCACCTTGAATCGCAGCACCCATTGCTACTACTTCATCAGGGTTAACTCCTTTATTTGGCTCTTTACCTAACTCTTTTTTGATTGCATCTTGAACAGCTGGGATTCTTGTTGATCCACCAACTAATAATACTTGGTGTAAATCGTTTCTAGTCATTGAAGCATCTTTTAATGCTCTACGAACTGGTCCCATTGTTCTTTCTACTAAATCATGTGTAATTTCATTAAATTTAGCTCTTGATAGTGTTTGTTCTAAATGGACAGGCCCACTAGGTCCAACACTAATAAATGGTAAGCTGATGTGAGCTGATGTGATTCCACTTAAGTCTTTTTTCGCTTTTTCAGCAGCATCTTTTAGACGTTGCATAGCCATTTTATCAACTGATAAATCTACACCAGTTTCTTTTTTGAACTCACTTACTAAGAAGTCCATAATTTTATGATCAAAGTCATCTCCACCTAGACGGTTATCTCCTGCAGTTGATACTACTTCAAAAGTACCATCAGCAAGTTCTAAGATTGAAACATCAAATGTTCCTCCACCTAAGTCATAAACTAAAATTGTTTGTGTCTTGTCAGTTTTATCAATACCATAAGCTAGTGCTGCTGCTGTTGGTTCATTGATAATACGTTTTACTTCTAATCCTGCAATTTTCCCTGCATCTTTTGTTGCTTGACGTTCTGCATCATTGAAGTATGCTGGTACTGTAATTACAGCTTCAGTAACATTGTGTCCTAAGTAATCTTCTGCTGTTTTCTTCAAGTTTTGAAGAATCATTGCACTAATTTCTTGAGGTGTATAATTTTTGTTGTTTGCATTTACAACTTCTTTTGTACCCATTTTTCTTTTAACTGAAGAAACAGTATCAGGATTTGTAATTACTTGTCTTTTCGCTACTTCTCCTACTTGAATTTCTCCGTCTTTAAACGCAACTACTGATGGTGTAGTTCTAGCACCTTCTGCATTTGCAATTACTTTTGCTTCTGTACCTTCCATAACAGATACACAAGAGTTTGTTGTTCCTAAATCAATTCCGATAATTTTTCCCATTTTATTTTCACTCCTTGTTATTCGCTAATTTTTACGATTGCAGGTCTAATGACTCTGTCTTTAAACATATATCCTTTTTGTAATACTTCGATAACTTTGTTAGGTTCTACGCCTTCCTTTTTTTCAGTCATAATCGCTTGATGGAAATTTGGATCGTAATCCTCATTTAAAGCATCAATCTCGCTTACGCCTTCTTCTTCTAAGGCCTTTTTTATTTGATCTTGAATCATTTTAAATCCTTGCACAAAGTTTTTAGTAGCTTCATCTTCTACTTCATGTCCTAATGCAAGTTCGAATGTATCAAGTGGACTGACTAATTTCTTCGCGAAGTTCATCGCTGCATATTTTCTTTCTGTAATACGTTCTTTTTCTAATCTTTTTTTAACATTCTCTAAATCTGCTTTTTCTTTGAGGTATTCATTTTGAAGTTCAGAAACTTTCGCTTCCAAGTCTTTCACTTGACTCGCAAGTTGCTCTTCAAGTGTTAGCTCTTCTTCCTCAATAACTTTGTCTTCTTGTTCAGTTACCTCTTCTGTAACCTTTGCTTTTTTACTCATTACTTTCTCCTCTTATATAGTTTCGACATATGCGAAGCTAAATACTTTACTAACGGAATAACTTTCTGATACTCCATTCTCGTTGGTCCTACAATTGCGATTGTTCCTGACTCATCATCATTCAAGTCATAAGGTACTGTAATCACAGTACAATCACGCATAGCTGTAATCTGATTTTCTTTACCTATTTTAACATTCATACCATGAGCTTCAGTATTCTCCACTAATCTGAAAATATCGTTTTGCTCGAAGAATGATAATAGTTCTCTTACACGTTGTAAATCACTAAACTCTGGTTGGTATAATACTTTATTTTTACCTGATAAGTAATATTTACTTTGTGTGAATTTCGTAAATGCCTCCAAGAATGAATCAATAATTGTTTGATTATATGAAATAATATCTTCAATCTTTTTCGTATTGATTTCATAGTGTAGTTTCTCACTTACTTGGTTAATCGGACAATCGTACAAAATATCATTCAATACTTCTATTACTCGTTTCATGTCTTCAAGTGTTGTGTTTTCAGGTACGATAATTTGCTTACTTTCAACGTGACCTTGATTTGTAACAACTAGAAGGATGCATGTGTCTTCAGATAATGGTATTAACTCAGTCTTCTTAATTTTAGATCCATAAGCACTTGGACCAAGTGCGATAGTAGTATAATTCGTAAGTTGACTTAATAAGTTCATAGCTTGTTTAATCGCTTCTTCACGTTTCATACTTGTGTTATCAAATAACTCATCTATAGCGCTAAAACTTTGAGAGTAGCTCTCTCCGTCTTGTAGGATGGTCTCTATATAGTAATGATATCCTTTATCACTAGGAACTCTACCTGATGATGTATGTGTCTTTTCAATGTACCCTAAATCCTCTAAATCAGCCATCTCATTACGAATTGTGGCAGGTGAAAATTCAAGAATTTTTGATAATGTTCTAGACCCAATCGGTTCAGCGGTTTTTATGTATTCCTCAATGATAAGTCTTAAGATTACTTCTTGACGTTTTGTCAGCATAAGACACCTCCATTAGCACTCTAATTATCTGATTGCTAACAACATTATATACGATAACTTTAGCAGTGTCAAGAATTGAGTGCTAAATAAATAAAAAAGACCAGTTAAGGTCTTCAACGTTATTTCTTTATCGTTTATTTTAACAATCTCAGGAAGTGATTATCATGTTTTTCATTTAATATCGTAGTAAAACTTCCATGTCCTGGATATACGATAGTATTGTCTCTAAATTTCTTAACAATATTCTTCAAACTATCCATTAATTGTCGTTTATTTGATGTAGGTAAATCAGATCTTCCAATAGTACCTTTAAAAAGTGTATCTCCCGTAAAGAGAAATCGTTTATATTTGTAACAAACGCCACCTCTAGTATGTCCAGGAGTATGTAATAAAGTGATTTCCTCTCTACCTATAGGTAATTTTGAACTCTCATCAAGAGTAATTACCATATCCTTATTATTAAAGATTATCGGACTATTAAGTGTACTTGATAAATTCAGAGTTGGATCAAAAAGAAAATCTCTTTCATTATGATAAATATAAACTGGGCAATTATATGCATTTTGTGTTTCATTCAGTGTGTATAAATGATCAAAGTGCCCATGTGTAAGCAAAATTCCTTTTACTATATAGTTATTCTCTTTGATATACGCATCTATTTCTTTAAAATGTGCTCCAGGATCTATAATATATGCTTCTAATTTTTCATTTAGAATGTAAGTATTCTCTGTATATTCATTTATTATAGCTTTAACCATTAATTACCATCCTAGCTGCGCCGAAGATTCCAGCGTCATTACCCAATGTTGCACCAACAATTTTTGTAGTTTCTACTGCAGCAAAACTATAATGTTTGAAGTGTTTTCGAACTCCTGAATACAATAATTCTCCTGCTTTGGAAACCCCACCACCAATAACAATCACTTCAGGGTTTGTCATAATACTCAAAACACTACATGCATATCCAATATTCCTCGTTGCTTCCTCAACAACTTTCAAGGCAAGATCATCCTTACGCTTTGCAGCATCAAAAATCGCTTTTGCAGAAGGTTTCTGTAAACTATATAATGTAGAATTCCCATTATAAGTCTCTTTCATCTTGTAGTATACATTGCGTATCCCAGTTGCGCTAGCTACTGTTTCAAGACACCCTTTATTACCACAGTTGCATTGGAAATCATATTTGCTATCAACGAATAAATGTCCAATTTCACCAGCAGCACCATCAAATCCTTCTACCAAAGAACCTCCAACAACAATACCACCACCGACACCAGTACCTAGTGTCAACATTGCAACTTCACTTTTACCTTTACCTGCACCGTAAGCAGCTTCACCTAAGGCAGCAACATTTGCATCATTCGCAACTTTGATGTTTGAATTTTGCAATTTTTCCTGTAACTCATCTTTTAGGTTTATGTTCTTCCATCCTAAATTCACTACCACACTTACATTGTTTCTTACAACTGGTCCTGGTACTCCAAATCCATATCCTAATACTTCATCTAAGTTTGGGGTCGTTTTTATAATGCTTCTATAAATGTCTTTGATGACATTCTTTCCCTGTTCAGAACTATCAGATTTTATTTCCCATTTTTTAAGCAGTTCCCCATTTTGAGTAAATAAACCCATTTTAATTGTGGTCCCACCGATATCAATTCCGTAAATATATTTTTTCATTATTTACACCTCTTATTAAAAAAACTTCGCAAGTCTACGAAGTTTTATTTTTTTTCTTTATGTAATGTACTTTTCCCACACTTAGGACAGAATTTATTAGTCTCTAGTCTCTCAGGATGGTTTCTTTTGTTTTTCTCCATACGATAATTTTCGTTTTTACAAACAGTACATCTTAATGTAAATCCAGTTCTCATAATAATACCTCCTCACCAAAAGTCTTTTTTAATATATCATTTATCTATTATAAAATCAATACATTTATGTATTTTTTGTCTGTCTTATTGTATAATGTTTACGGTGATAATATGAATAAAAGAAAAAATACAAAACTTGTAAAAGTAAAAGATGTTTTAATCGGAAATGGAAGTAAAATATCCATTCAGTCTATGACAACAACAAAAACATCTAACATAGATGATACAGTACGACAAATCAATACACTAGCTACAGCTGGAGCTGACATTGTTCGAGTTGCGATTTTTGATGATAAGGATGCTGATGCAATAAAGGAAATTATGACACAAATCACAGTTCCATTAGTTGCGGATATTCATTTCAACTATCGTTACGCATTGAAAGTTATTGAAAATGGAATTGATAAAATTCGCATTAACCCCGGTAACATTGGTAGTGAGGATCGCATTAAGTTGGTAGTTGAAGCATGCAAAAAGAAAAATGTTCCAATTCGTATTGGCATCAACGGTGGTAGTCTAGAAAAGCATATTGTAGAAAAATATGGTGTCACAGCTGAGGGAATGCTTGAAAGTGCAAAATACCATGTTCGTTTACTGGAAAAATTCGACTTTTTTGACATCATCATTTCTTTAAAAAGCAGTGAAGTTGATAAGATGGTGGAAGCATACCGTCTTGCTAGTGAGGAGTTTGAATACCCACTTCATTTAGGTGTTACTGAAGCTGGAACAAAATTTAGTGGAACAATTAAAAGTTCAATTGGACTGGGAATTTTACTTTATGATGGTATTGGTGATACAATACGTGTTAGTTTATCAACTGATCCTGTTGAGGAAGTAAAGGTTGCTAAGGAACTACTAAGTACTCTTGGACTCTACACAAAATCCAGATTAGTAAGTTGTCCTACTTGTGGTAGACTACAATACAAAATGTTTGACTTGTTAGACCGCGTAGAAAAGTACCTAGAAACGCACGAGTACGATATAACTGTTGCTGTTATGGGTTGCGCTGTAAACGGGCCTGGAGAGGCGAAGGCGGCCGATATAGGGATAGCTGGTGGTAGAAACGGTGGTTTAATCTTTGTCGATGGGGAAACAAAACGAAAAGTACAAGAAAAAGATATGTACGATGAACTGATAAGGGAAATTGAAGAATATGTAAAAAAAAGAGGAAAGCTAATTATTTAGCTTTCCTCTTCTGTTTTTACATCATACATTGTTAATACATTAATTGTAATACCTAGGAAGTCTTCTCCATCTGGGACTTTATAAGTAATTTGATCGACGATGAATATTTGATTACTTTCGTATAAAGCATCCAGTAAGTCTTTAACTACCTGTGCATCTTGTGTTGTAAAGAAAATCTCTACTTCAACAAATTGATATTTTTGAGATAACTCATAAAATATAGAAGTATCTCGAAATGTAATAGTATCATTAACAAATACTTGTCTTGCATAATCATTTGATTCAGTTATACCTAACTTCTCCATAATGGCGATTGTTTCATAGGTTAATTCTGTCCCTGAATATACACCAGGCACTTGATCATAAAGCTCATAGATAAAACTTGTTTGAGCGTTTTTATTATCTTGTACAATTTCTGTTAGTTCTTCAATTTGAAGATTTAATGATATATTCTCTTTATTCACTTTATCAATTTTCTCATCAATATTTCCCATTAAAGTAAGATTAATGAGTAATACAATTATTGTAATTAAAGCTAACGAACCATAAAACAAATATTCACTTAATTTTCTATTCAACATTGTATTCAACTCCAATCTCATATTGGTACATATTGGAACCATCAATCGGAATAATATAATCTGAACTCAACACCCAATCAATACCTAATATATCTGTATTTAGAGTATTATAGCGATACTGATCTGCGAATGATACTGTTAAGATAATCATCGACTCATCGGCATCATAACTAATTGATTCAAACATACCTTGGTTTGCATCAATTTTAAGTTGTAATGTATCTAGTAAATCATTGAAATCTACACGTAAGTAGTTCGCTGCTTCAATATCTTTTTCAAACTGTATAGCAGCAACGTCTATTTTATAACCATTGAACTCCTCTTGAGTTAATGATAACTCGTGTTTCAAATCATAGTTATCACTATACTTATTTTCCAGTTCGAAAACAGCGGAACTATAAGGACGATAAACTAAGAAGAAACCTAGTACTATTGCATAAAGTAATGCAACAACAACATTTACATTAAACTGTCTGGAACGTTTTACTTCTGGTAACAAATCAACATATACGAAATCTCCATATCCATGAGTGTCTTTTGAGTACACATGTCGCTTAGGCATTTTAGAAGATCCCCTTGCTTTCTGGTAAGCTTGCAGCTAGCGGAATATAACATTCTCTATCAATCAATGTGTCTACTATCTTACTTACCGTTTTCATATCGAAGACTTCAGCGTTTAAACTTGCTCCTTCTTCATAGAAATAGTCATGGATTTGCTCGTTTGTTAGTTTTGTTGACATGTTGAATAATACCAGTTTTTCAATTGTTCTGTCTCCAGCGTTCAAGTTGTATTTATAATAATTAGAAATTTTCGCGACTTCTTGATCAAGTACACTTAAATATTTTTCACCTTGTAACTGAGAAACGTTTAAGTTTTGAACAAGTGAGAAAATCGGAATTTCTTGGTCAAAAATATACATTGAATACGTATCATCAAAAATCGCTAAAAACATAATGTCTGTATCAAAACGAATATCTGAATCCTCATATTTTCTGTAATAATATAATCTATGTAGTGAAAGTGGAGGAATATCTGTTCTAACCACTTGCATGTTCATATCATAGAACAAATCTACGTACGACTTTAATTCATGCTTCGGTGCATAGAACATAATTACCTCATATGAATCCTCACTTTTTTTATGAATAATATAATCCATCTTCATATCTTTAAATGGAATCATAATGGTTTTTCCTATTTGTGACTCAATATAGTCCCCAATTTCACTTGGCTTGTAAATGATTGGGACTTCTATCTTTCTAAACGTAAAAAGTTCTTCGTGAACTATTAAGTTAACACGACGTGCTTTGATCTTAAATAATTTGAAAGTATCCTTAATTAACTTCAGTAGACGTTCTTCTTTATAAATAATCCCATTTTCAATAGTTCCAGGTGGTAGTTTAACACTGGAATATTTTAGTTTTTTCATATTGTAACCATCTGGTTTCTCTATAAAGTTAAACTCCTTATCAGTAAAGAAACAGTTGACTGTCAGTCTCGCCATACCAACACCTTCTTCCTTTTAAAATAATAGACCTATGTACCACTCCAATAAGGAGGGTCCAAAATAATACGCAATCATTGTACCAATTGCGATAAAAGGTACAAACGGTAGGTATCCTGATTTTTTACGTGATATTACACTATAGATCAATCCTAGTACTGCTGCAAACAGTAATGAAAGAAATACTGTCTCAATTCCTAGAAATAATCCAATCAGGAAATAAAGTTTGATATCTCCTCCGCCTAAAGCTTCTTGTTTGAAACGCTTCTTACCATACCAAGCAAGAGCATACATCAAACCAAAACCAAACACACCACCAAGAACTGAATAGTACCACAAAATTTCTGTAGAAAACATACGCAATCCAAAAATGACCGGAAGAAACACAATTAAAATAATATCTGGTATTATTTGGTAATACATATCACTAACTGTGATGATTACCAATAATGAGATAAATACCACTACCAATATATATTCTACCATATTTTCATGAAGAATTACAAATGAAACCGAAAATAATATACCTGTAATAAGCTCCATTAATGGATACTTGACCGAGATATGTGTCTTACAGTTTTTGCACTTTCCACCAAGTATTATATATCCTACAACAGGAAACAGCTCTAACCACCCTAATGTTTTATTACACTCAGGACAATGACTTCTTCCCATAAGAGTCTCTTTCACAGGTACTCTAATCCCTACAACATTGTAAAACGATCCCATAAACATTCCAATAATAAATAGATATATTGTCCAAAACAATGTCATTTATTTCACCCTCTTAAATGTTCCATTATATAAAAAAAAGAGTTATACAACTCTTCTTTTATAAATTAGTCTTCGTAAACAGCGTCTTTACCTTCAGCAATTGGATCTTCAAATGCAGAAGTAGTTGCATCTCCACCGAATCCCCATTCTCCTGAAGCAGAAGCAGTTAATTGAACTGTCCAAACTCCACTTACTTTTTTAACAATTACAATTGCATCTGCATCATTGTCAGTTTCAGCATATTTTGAACCATCAAATACATCAGGTTTCCCCCAACCAACGATATCTGCCCAAGTGATTCCTGTTGCACCTTCTTGTGCTGCAGTACAATTACCTTGTCCACAGTATAATCTTGCTTGATCAGCTAATGTTCTTGCATCTTGAACAACAGCTTCTTTCTCTGAGTTTGTAATAATATCTCCAACAGCTGGAACAGCAAATGTTGCGATAATTCCGATTACTACGATAACAATTAATAATTCAATTAAAGTTACACCTTTATTATTCATACATAATTCCTCCTTAGATAATATATCAAATTACTTCTGTAATTAATATAACATTTTTATAGGCGCAATGTCAATGTAATTAAGATTTATTTAATAATTGGTCATTGCGGTTTTTCCACATTTATCCGATCTGTGAAGTAAAGGATAAACTAGGTAACATAATAGCTAAAAGCATTACTACTACAAGTGAGAAAATCACTATTAACATGACTGGTTCAAGCAATTTTCGAACGCGGTCGATTTTAACCGTACTATCCTCATCATAGAAATTAGAGAGGTTTCTAAGCATTGTTCCTAAATCACCTGTACGTTCTCCTACACTAATCATTCGAGTAAATACTACTTCAACAGCATAGTGCTGTTCAAACGCTTTTGACATATAGTCACCTGCATTTACGTTTTTCTGAGCTTCTATCATTAAATCTCTGTATATCCTATTACCAAGCGTTTCGTATGTTGCTACCAAACATTCTTGTAAAGGAACGTGATTATTAAGCATTTGTGATAATGTGGCTGCGATTCTAGATAAATTATTTAGTTTCACGATTTGGCCAATAATTGGTAATTTAATCGCTAGATAAGATAAAAATCTTTGAAAACCAAGTGAACGTTTCTTCAAAATAATAAACGATGTCACTGCAATAGCAGTCACTGCAATAATGATTAAACCATTACTGCGAATGAAGTTTCCTATGTCTATAAAGAACTGTGTAATTGCAGGTAATTCAGCTCCTTGAACAGAACTAAACATATCCTCATAGTTAGGCATTACTTCAACAAACAAGAAAATCGCAACTATGAACGCTACTGTTAGATAAATAATTGGCATCATCATTGTTTGTCTTATGGCTGTTTTAATACGGTACTGGGTTTCAAAATAATCCACTATTTCAATTAAAGCACCTTTAAGGTCTCCCGTCTTTTCTCCTACACGAACCATTGATACTAAAATATCAGGAAAATCATTTGGGTATTCAGCATAGGCATCTCCTAGTGTAGTACCACTATTCACTTCAAAGTATATTCCGTAAAAAATACGTCTAATCGGTTTATTAGTTTGCTGAGTAGCAAGGATTTCACTTGCCTCATTCAGTTTAACTCCCGCATTTAATAGGGATCCAAGTTGTCTTAAATAGAATATTAAATCTCTTTCCTTTAGAACCTGTCCAAATGAAATACGACTCATATCTCCAAGGAATGACTTTTGCTGGTAAATCTCAATTGGTTTTAATCCTTGTTCTTGGAGAAACTTATTCACCATATTCTTATTAGGAGCTTCTGTTTGACCCTTTACTACTTTTCCGTCTTTTAAACGTCTTGCACGGTATTTATAATCAAATATTTTCATACATCCACCTCTAATCTAGGCTGATTCGCATTACTTCTTCTAACGTCGTAACACCTTCAACCACTTTCTCTAATCCAGCTTCGATTAAAAGTTTTGTTCCATTTTTACGTGCTTGTTCTAATATTTCATATTCTTTTGCATCATTCGAAATCATTCGAATGATTGATTCATTGATATCTAGAATTTCAAAAATCGCATGACGTCCTCTATATCCTTTATTATTACAAAGTTCACAACCTACAGCTCGTTTAATCTTATCAACTTTTACATTGTTTCGATCAAATACTTCCTGTTCTGACTTTGTTGGTTTTTCTTCCTTGCTACAATTTGGACATACAACTCTTACTAATCTTTGAGCAACAACACCACTTAGTGATGATGCAACTAAAAACGAATCTATTCCCATATCCACTAAACGTGTAAGTGTCTTTACAGAACTGTTTGTATGGATTGTACTGAGAACTAAATGTCCTGTTAGAGAAGCTTTTACAGCTATCTCAGCAGTTTCACTATCACGAATTTCCCCAACCATGATGATATTAGGATCCTGACGTAAAATTGAACGAAGTGCATTCGCAAATGTAAAGTCTATTTCAGGATTAACATTAACTTGGTTAATTCCTTCAAGCTCGATTTCCACTGGATCTTCTACCGTAATGATATTTACATCATCTGCATTTAACTGATCTAATGAAGCGTACAAAGTAGTAGTTTTACCACTACCTGTCGGTCCACTTACAAGTACGATTCCATTTGGTCTATGAATAAGTTTTTCAAATATTTCTCTATCCCTTTCGTTTAGACCTAAACGATCTAATCCTTTGTTATCTCTTGATAAATCTAATACCCTCATAACGGCTTTCTCACCACGAATAGTTGGTAATGTGGAAATACGCAAGTCAATAGGTCGACCTTCAATTACTGTTTTAATACGTCCATCCTGTGGAGTTCTAGTATCTGTAATATCCATATGAGACATTACTTTGATACGAGAAATCAGTTTTGGTAAGATTACCTTTGGCAAGGTTCTTTCAGTACCTAAAACTCCATCAATACGATAACGAATTTTAAACTCGATATCTGTTGGATCAATATGAATATCTGATGCTTCAGATTTTACTGCAGTTAATAAAATTTGGTTTACTAACTGAATAATCGGTGATTCATTTGCATCAGCGTCTGGATCGGATAGTAATTCCTCATAGAATTTTTCATCTTCTCTTTTTTGCTCTTTCACTTCAATACCGAGGTTCTTCAAAGTTTTATTGAACCCATAATATCTCGCTATCGCAGTATCAATGTCATTTTGTGTTGCAAGAACGGTCTCAACATTCATACCTGTACGAAGTCGTACATTTTCGATAGTTGGAAAATCTAAAGGGTCGTTAGTAGCGATTACTACACGACGACCATGTATATTAATCGGCATTATTTTTGCCTTTGTTACAAACTCTTCATCTAATAATTTTAATACTGTTTCATCAATATAGAGTAATTGCAAGTTTACACGTCTGATACCTAGTGAAGCTTCTAATGCATCTACTATTTGCGAATCATTACAATATGCAAAACGAATTAAGGCTTCACCTATCTTTTCACCTTTATCACGTTTTCTAAGAGCTTCATTAATTTGTTTTTCTGTTACAACACCTTGTTCAAATAAAACATCTCCAAGACGTTTTTGTACATTTCTAGCCATTAAATCACTCCCCTCTTAAATCAAATACGTTTATTCTTTTCTCAGGTGGATAAAATTCGCTTACAATTATTTTTACTCCTATTAGTTGACTCGATGTATAATCATGAATTTTCACTATTTCACGTTCAATTTGAACAATTGCTCCATCATGACCTTCTGTATGATTTTCAGGATTTAGGTTTTCCTCAAAAACATAAGGCAGTACTTCAAACGTTAAGTTTGCGTTTATTTGATATTCAAAAGGTAATCCTAAAAGCGACATTGTGTTATCAACATCATTTATAGTAAATACGTATTCACTAGTATTTGGATTATAGAAGCTAAAACTTTCATCTGTCACTTCATATATTTGAGCATTTCTTCCAGAATATGGATAATCATTTACGTCATACTCATCATAAGGGATAGCGGTAGTCGCATGTACCTCATTTAATATGAAGTTCGTTTCAAGAATTAATTCTAACATTGCAGAAGACAATACAGTCATTTCAACATTATCCATTGTATCTCCAAATATATCAATAACATCAAACAATTCCTCTTTTGGGATTACAATTTCTCCTTCTGGATATTTCTCTAATATCTTATTAACAAGCGTATCCATTTCGAATCCTGTAGGTAAAATTAAATCAGTTGTTTCAATAGTTTCAATTGATGCATTTCTATCTTCAAGGTAGTCCTCTACATTCTTAATAGAATATGACTTCATTAGTGATGCATCATATAAAATATCTAACATCACTTGTTGCAAATCAACATTATCAATAATATCCGATAAGAAAGATAGTGACTCAATTTCACTTCGTACAGTGTCTACATCATTTCCTTGATAGTACACTTGAATAACATTGATCTCACCTTGTTTAATATTTGATACAGAAGTTTCTACGTTGAAGAAGAACAAGTCTCTATCAAACGAATAAGAGTAACCCTGATATTGCAACTCAAAGGTTATTGTTTCATCATTATACCAATTGTTAATTTTATTATTTAGTCTCGGAGGAACTTCTTCCTCTGTAAGACCACCTATATAAACACTTCCAAGACGTGTATCTGGTTCGTATGTCCCTAGTTTGTATCCAGCAGTCATATACCAAATAACAAAAATAGTCGCAGCAACAATCAATGTGATAATTGCTACATAGAGTATTCTACCAAAATTACTGTTTGTGAAATTCGTGTTCATAAAATCACCCTACCTCAATTTATATTCAAAATTATTATACAACATATTGACTAGTTTTACAAAAAAAAACAACCATTTTTAAGATATATTTAATATTTCGCTTATATATATGGTATAAACTGACTCTTACTCATGTTGTTTTCAGTTTGCAATCATAGACCATTCACAGAACTTCTTAGTAAAATATGTCCTCAAAACAGTGGGGATTTCCATTTAATAGTGTAAACACTATATAATACAACCACATTGATTCATCAAAATTACTCATCGCTTTAAAACTGTATATCTTTGTGGGTAATTGACTTTTTAGTTTTAAATTATTAAATAATTCTTAATTTTGATGCTTTTTTCACAACCTTTTTAATAATAAGGTTTATAATAAAATAAACTGACTAACATATATGTTTAAGTAAAATAGTAACTTGTAAACTCTGTTTACTATATAGATGTATCTGTCGATAATATCTATCAAAATCCATCCCAATTTTTCAGTCTAGTCAAATTCTAGGAAACTTATAATTAATTTACTTTTTCTCTAAATAATGATATAATTATAAGCTGATAGGAAAGGAGTGTATGCAAATGGTCAAAAACGAAAAAGGTTTTACTATTATTGAATTACTTGCTGTAATCGTAATCTCAAGTATTATTATTACACCTTTAATGTACTCTTTAGTTAGCAATATCACTACAAATGCAATGTTGCATACACGTCGTAGTTCTGTAAGTATTGCTGAAGGTACTATATATGGATTTGATAAATTAAGTTATACTGATTTAGAGACATTGCAGGATGATTCTGCAACTCATCATTTAGTATTTGATTCTACATCTTGCAATCAGTTAACGTTAGAAGTGAATGATGATAACATTTGTGAAGTTATCTTTGGTTCTTCATTTAATAACATCACATTCGATAGTGATCATTTCAAGGCTTACATTTATGATTACAACGTCAGTTCAGGAGATCAAAGCACTTTGACAGGTTCTGGTTCCACACTTCCTCAGGAAGTCAAAGATGTTATCGGCGCACTAACACCTTCTTCTGATCCTAATCCTGGTTTATTACGTATTACTATTTGGATTAACTACAGCGATGATCCATACAGTTATACTGTTGTAAGTGGTTTACTCATTGGGGATTGGACTGATAGTATCTATGGAGACAACTAACATGAAAAAGCTTAACAATAAAGGATTCACTTTAATTGAGATTATTGTTTCAATCGCTGTAGCTAGTATTATCTTGACAATGTTAATGCAGATGTTAGTAATGTCTATTAGTGCACGTAACTTAACATATGTCGATAACCTATTAGAAACTGAGGCTTACCTTTTAGCTGAAGATATAAAACGCAATGCTTTCGAGCATGAAACTCAATATGTAAGAATAAATGAAACAGCAAGTGAAATTACTGTAACTTTTATTCATAAATGGGATATTACAATTGACCCAACATCTCATGCAATTGATTGGGTTGAGGTAGACGCAGGTTTACAAAACATGGAACTCGTTTTTGACAAAAATGCTAATACTTTCTCCCTTGATGGTACTACTTTACACAGTCCTAATATTTACTTTGAGTATGATGTAGATCAGTACACAACAATGAGTGTTAGTTCTGTTGATGAGACTTGTGACCCATCAAATGTCACACATGAATGTGAAGATGTTGTTCTTACACTTACTTTGTTTATATCATCATACCAAAACGGTGTTTTGGTAGATATTCAAAAATTTGAAACAACTATAATAATTTAATATTTGTAAAGGAGGTTTTACTATGTTCTCAAAACTAATGAAATTCCTTACTAGTAGGAAAACTATTACCAATAGCAATAATGGTAATGTTTTAGTTATAGCATTGATAATTATAACTGTACTTACATTTAGTGTTTCAACAATTGCAGGAATGAGTATAAACCTTGTAACAAATACACAAACTGAAATGGAAAATTTAACCGAGGAAAGCGAAGCAAAGGCAAAAATTAGACTTGCTATTAACTTCTTTGAGGATTGGTTAAAAGATCCAACTAACAGTGTTGATTTTGATACATTTGATGGGCTTTATGAAAATAACCCTAATGATATATTTGGAGTTACTGTAACGAATGAAACTGGTAATATTGAAGGACTTGATGATTCTGGAAATACCGTTTCAAAAGCTTATAAGTTCGCAGTGACTTTAACTAACGGTAGAATTATTTCAATGTATGATTATGTAAGTGATGTTGGTGTTACTACAACACAGTTCGAGCCATTTGAATATACAATTGGGACTAGTGGAGATTTGGTTTTAAGTAGTGGTGCTTATACAAGTGATCCAGGATATCCAATTAAAATGTTTGGTGACAATATTTATTTCTCTAGACGTGCACCATTTGTATTAGATGGTACTCTTAACGATCAGGAGTTAACTTCTAATGCAATTTCCCGCGAAGCACTTCTCACATACTCAGAAGCTGCTCAAGTTCACTATAACTCTGATTTGAAATATTGTGGAGATGGATCTTGCTTCTTCCTATATGATGATGGAACTCCAATGGAGTTGAATAAAACATCATTTTCTGATTTCGCTCCGAGTGCACCTACAGATCAAGGTACTGCTGGTTCTGTAGTCATATCTGATTTCTTTGGTGATTTCAATTATAATGACTATATTATGAATTTTGTTAATAATGAAGCTCCTTCTGGAAGTAGAACTATTAGTGCTTCTTGGAGTACTCTCGCAAGTGATATCTATGATAATTCAGATGCAATGACAGTTACTCAAAGCGGACCATGGTGGAAACCGAAATATAATACCAATTGGCCAAATAACGCCGATTTTGTTGATATAACAGAGTATGTTGATTACGTTGATTTTAGACAGGATTTCCAAAAAGAGGATTCTTCTATGGTATACTTTGGAAATGCAAATGAAACGTTCTTTACATATGATACAAACTATATAACTTCTGCTACTACTACCCCTCTTCATATAGATGGTGATATCACGATAGGTATTGATGAATCTCTAATTGTATTTGGTGACCTATATTTAGATATGAATGTTGACACGCAAGATATTTTAGGTGAGATTCTTATAACGGGTAATCTTTATATTACTGGTGGACAAAAAGACTGGGAAGGTTCAATAATGGTGTTTGGTGAAACATTCATTGATTTAAATCTTGATAAACAGTTTAGAACGAATGGTTACAACTCAGGTATAACATTTATGTGTAAAGACAATATTCATTTTATTAGCCATGACGAGAACCATAGCAATTCAAACTTGTCTACTATTTTCTATATGTTTATATATACTGAAGAATCAGTTTATATTGATGCCGTAAACTCTAGATACAACTTCAGTGGTGTATTATTTGCACGAGCTAAAGGAGATAGTCAGCGTACAACTTATGATGATTATATGATGGGTGATGGAACAAATCCTATCAGAGGTATTGTTATCAATAGCTTCTATGGATATGTCGATAATTCTGGTGGATTCCATGATGGAACAGGATCTGACTCCCATCGATTTAGAATAAATATTATGTCATCCGATTGGTATGCAGATCGATTTGAGAACTTACCAACATTTGATAGTGAAGTAATCGTATCTACAGGTGAGTTAGACTTCTTAACTAGTGAATTTACAATAGAATAAAACAAAAGGACCGTATGGTCCTTTTTTTAATGAAATCCTTTAATACACTCTCCAACAACCTCACTAATTGTAGGATGTGCATGGATAATGTTCTTGTAGTCATTAATTGACAATTTCGAGTACATTACACTAGTTACTTCATGAATCAAGTCACTAGCATGAGGTCCAATAATATGACAACCAACTAATATACCATTTTCATCAACTAACATTTTTACAAATCCATCAGTTTCATTTAGACATTGCGCTTTTGCATTTGTCTTAAACATGAATTTGTTTTTTTGATAGTTTGTTCCTTCTAATTCACTTTCATTTACACCTACTGTTGCTATTTCAGGTAATGTAAAAACAACTGAAGGCACCTGATCAAAATGAATATCCATTTCGTGATCTAAAATATGAGATACAACCTTGTAACCATCATATGTAGCTTTATGAGCCAACATTAACAGACCTGTTACATCACCTATTGCATATACATTAGGTAAAGAAGTTAAAAAGTTTTCATCAACCTTGATTCCAAGGTTTGAATACTCAATACCAAGTAAATCTAAATCTAAGTTTCCAAAGTTTGGTTTTCTACCTGTCGCAACTAAAACAAAATCCGTTTCAATCTCAATAATCTTCCCTTTTTTGTTTTCAATAATTGCATAATAAGTATTATCTCTTTTTTCTACTTTCTTTAAAGAACTACTTGTATGTATTTCTAATCCACTTCTTTTATATAAGTTACGAGCACGTTTCTTAATTTCTTTATCAAGTGGAGGTAATATTTCATCTTGATATTCAACAAGTGTCACTTCCGTATCAAATTGGTTAAAGATTGAAGCCATTTCACTACCAATTACTCCAGCTCCAATAACAACCATTTTCTTTGGGAATACTTTCAAATCCAAAATATCTTTTGAATTTTTCACTACATCAAGGTCATGTCCTTCAAACATTAATTTCTTAGGACTTGATCCCGTAGCAATAATAATATTTTTTGTTTTAATTTCCTCACCATTTACAACAACTGTATTTTGATCTTTGATTGAGGCAACACCTTCAATCAAATCAATCTTTAGTTTCTTTATTGTAGTCAAAATGTTTTTGATTTGATTGGACACAATTTCTTCTTTTCTTGTCTTTATAACATTGTAATCAACTTGAAATGAATCAACAGATATTCCAAAAACATCTAGAGATTTCATATCCTTTATTTTTTTAGCATTATGATATAGTGCTTTAGTCGGAATACAACCATAGTTTAGACATGTTCCACCTACTTTGTGTTTTTCGATAAGAACAACATCTAATCCTTGTTCCTTGGCGTGTATAGCAGTATCAAATCCTCCTGGACCAGCTCCTATTATTACAAGATCTCTCATTAGATTAAATCACGGTACTTTACAATTGGTTTTCTTGCAGCTTGCGCTTCATCAAGTCGTTTTACAACTGTATTATACGGAGCACCTTTCACTAATTCAGGGTTTTCTTTTGCTTCGATAGCTACTTTTCTCATTACTTCAATAAAGTTGTCAACAGCAACTTTACTTTCCGTTTCTGGTGGTTCTATCATTAATGCTTCTTTAATAACTAATGGGAAATAAATTGTTGGTGGATGAACATCGTAATCAAGTAATCTTTTTGCGATATCCAATGTAGTAACATGATCAGATTTATCAATAAGTCCGTCAAAAACAAACTCATGTTTACATACACCTTTAATTGGTAATAAATATAAGTCTTTTAGTGATTCCTTAATGTAGTTTGCGTTAAGTACACTTAATTTTCCTACTTTACTGAAGTTCTCCTTACCAATAGTCAATAGATAAGTATAAGCTTTTACTACAACTCCAAAGTTACCGTAGAAATGACTAACTTGACCTAGAGTTGTATCATTGTCCTCTTCAATATAGAATCCAGTTTCACTTTTCTTTACTACAGGTTTTGGTAAATACTTAACTAAATGTTCTACAACACCTACAGGACCACTTCCTGGACCTCCTCCACCATGTGGAGTCGAGAATGTCTTATGAATATTGATATGCATGATGTCAAATCCCATATCACCTGGACGAGCTACACCTAAAATTGGATTTAGATTCGCTCCATCATAATATAGTAATCCTCCAGCTTCATGAACTAACTCAGCAATCTCGCAGATGTCTTTTTCAAAGATACCTACTGTATTTGGGTTCGTTAACATGATACCAGCGATTTCATCGCTTAACACATTTTTTAGATCCTCTAAATTAACAGTTCCATCCAGATTTGATTTGACTTCTATCGTTTCATAACCAGCTACAGTTGCACTTGCTGGGTTTGTACCATGAGCACTGTCAGGAACAATGATTTTATTACGTTTCTTGTCATTTCTATCTTCGTGGTAACGTTTCATAATCATTAATCCAACTAGTTCACCTTGTGCTCCAGCATAAGGATTCAATGTAAATGTATCTAAACCACTCAGTTCAGATAAAATACGTTGCGTTTCATAGTAAATCTCCAAAACACCTTGTGTAGTGCTTGTTGGTTGGTATGGATGTAAATTAAATCCTGGGAGAGCTGAAACATCTTGATTTATTTTTGGATTATATTTCATTGTACAAGAACCTAACGGATAAAATCCTTTTTCAATACCAAAGTTCTTGAAACTTACATTTGTGTAATGTCTTACTGCCTCTAATTCACTTACTTCCGGTAAAATTGCGTCCTCTTGTCTAAGTAGTTCACTTGGAATACTATATGATTTAATACCGTAATCTGGTAAACTGTACCCTTTGCGATCCTTTTGAGAAATCTCAAATATCAAATTATCGTAATACATTATAATTCCTCCAATACACTTATAAGTAAGTCAATTTCTTTCATAGTACGCTTTTCAGTAGCACTGAAAAGTAATTGATTTTTCTTAGAAGAATCATATTTTCCAAGATTCAAAGGTCCTAAAATTCCTTTTTCTAATAACTTACTATTAACAAGTTCTGCGTCCACTTCTGATTGAACTACACAGTCTTTAAAGAATGGTTGATCGTATACAGTGTGAAATTTTGGTAACGCAGTAATACGTTCATATAGGTAATGTGTTGCGTTATAGGATTTCTGTTGTACTTCTTTTAATCCTTGTTTACCCATAATTGAAGTGTAAATTGTTACAAACAATGCAAGTAAACTTTGATTTGAGCATATATTTGAGTTTGCCTTTTCTCTACGAATATGTTGTTCACGAGCTTGCAATGTTAATACATATGCTCGTTTACCATCTGAATCATTTGTAACTCCACAAATTCTTCCTGGCATCTTACGCATTAATTTTTTAGTAGTTGCTAAATATCCGATATATGGTCCACCAAATGACATTGGTACACCCATAGCTTGACAATCACCAACTGCGATATCGCACCCTACTTCACTAGGAGGTTTAAGTAACGACAATGTAGTGATATCACTATTAATTATAAGTAATCCTTTTGTTTCATCTAGAATTTCTCTATATGGAGAAACATCTTCAATTATTCCATAGAAGTTTGGACTTTGAAGAATAATTCCTGCGTATTCTTTTGAGTTCTTATTCTTAAAATCCTCAACACTTGTTACACCATTCAGTTCTTCTACATAATCAACTGTGTAATCACGATATTTTGCGTATGTTTCAACAACACTAATAACGTTTGGATTAACTGTTTTTGAGATAAGAATTTTATTTCTCTTCTTTGCATTAGTCGCCATGAACATTGCCTCTGCAGTTGCAGTAGCCCCGTCATACATAGAAGCATTTGAAACATCCATACCAGTCAACTCAGTAACAATACTTTGGTACTCAAAAATGTATTGTAACGTACCTTGAGATATTTCTGGTTGATATGGAGTGTATGCAGTTAAAAACTCTTGTCTTTCAATTAAATGTCTTATTACTGTTGGTGTGTAGTGATCATAACTTCCAGCTCCAATAAATGGAATTAAAACCTTATTTTTAGCTGCTAAATCGTTAAACCTAGAAAAAATCTCTAACTCACTATGTGATTTAGGAACATCTAGATCTAGTTGTTTTAAACTTTCCGGAATCTCAAGAAATAAGTCATCGATGTCTTTTACACCGATAACTTCTAACATTTCTTTTATATCTTGCTCTGTATGTGGGAGATATTTAAACATATGTCTTTCTCCTACTCACAAATTTCTTCGTATTCTGTAGCACTTAATAATTTGTTTATCTCTGTTTCGTCTTCCATATCAACTTTAACGATCCAGTTTTCATAAGCGTCTTCATTAAGTAACTCAGGGCTGTCCTCAAGTTCGTCGTTTACAACAACGATTGTTCCTGTAATAGGAGATGTAACGTCACTAGCAGCTTTAACACTTTCGATTGCACTTAGTTCTTCACCAGCTTCAATTGTGTCTTCTTCCTCCGGCAACTCGACAAAAACGATTTCTCCTAAACTTTCTTGAGCATAATCAGTAATCCCGATATACGCAAATCCATCTTCCACTTTAACCCATTCATGTGTGTTAGTGTAATATAATCCTTCGACAATTTTGCTCATAACTTTTCCTCCTCTTATTTCTTATACTTTTTATTATAGAATTTTTTTGTTCTTACGACAACATTTTTCATTTTTCCACGTACTTCTACAGTGAGTTCTGTACCTAGTTTATCGTAAGGTCGATTTATCATTGCTAACGCAACGGTTTCACCTGTACTAGGTGATTTATATCCAGTAGTTATTTCTCCTACTTCTTTATTATCATGGTATACTTTGTATCCATGTCTAATAATACCTTTATCTAACAATTTGATTCCACACACACGACGAACTGTTTTCTCGGCTTTTTGCTTCACAAGTACGTCCTTACCTATGAAATCACCTGCTTCAAGTTTAACAGCAAATCCAAGCCCTGCTTCTAGTGGTGTAATATCTTTGCTAAGTTCATTCCCATATAATGGTAATGCTACTTCGAAACGTAAAGTATCTCGAGCTCCTAGACCAATTGGTGAAATATTATCTCCACCTTCTTTAAGAAGTTCATGCCAAATCTCTACGATATTATCGTGAGTTCCATAAATCTCAAATCCATCTTCTCCTGTATATCCTGTTCTAGATACTAACACCAGAGATCCATTCACATTGATATTTCGACAAGTAAAGAATGTTATTTCATTTAAATCTGTACTAGTCAATTTTTGTAATAGTGTTTGAGCATATGGTCCTTGAACTGCAACTTCGCTAAAGTTATCTGATTCATTTGTTGCAACACAATCAAAATTATTGTTTTTCTGTACCCATTCGAAATCCTTATCTACGTTTGATGCATTCACAACTAATAAGAAATGCTCATCATTAAACTTATAAACAAGTAAATCATCTACAACTCCACCAGATGGATAACACATCATACCATATAAGACTTGATTTTCATGCATTGACAATGCGTCATTTGTAAAGATATAATCAACAAATTGAGCTGCTTCTTTACCTCTTACACAAATTTCCCCCATATGTGAAACATCAAAAATCCCACATTTCTCTCTAACATAAGTGTGTTCATCAGTAATTGAGGTATATGAAATAGGCATTTCATATCCTGCAAAATCTACAATTTTCGCTCCTAATTGAACATGAGCGTCATATAATGCAGTTTTTTTCATACTACTCTCCTTTAAATTGTTTGTAAGCTTGATAACTACTTCGAACCATTGGTCCTGCAGCTATGTACTTAAAACCTAAATCTTTTCCAATTTTCTTGTATTTTTCATATGTCTCTAGTGAAACATATTCAACAACATCAACATGCTCTTTTGATGGTTGTAAATATTGTCCTATCGTCATAATATCACAACCAACTTCACGCAACTCTTTCATTAATGACGAAACTTCTTCAACCGTTTCACCAATACCCACCATAATTCCTGATTTCGTTAGAATATCAGAGTTTAACTCTTTAACAATCCGTAAGACGTCAAGACTTCTGTCAACATCTGCATTGTCTCTAAATCCTTTGTATAGTCTTCGAATAGTCTCTAAATTGTGATTAATCACATCAGGTTCAGCATCAACGACTCTTTTAACTGACTCATAGTCACCCATAAAATCAGGGATTAGTACCTCAATAGTAGTATCGGGAACTTCTGTTTTTAACTTTGTAATAACGTCAGCAAAATGGCTACTTCCATAGTCATCAAGATCATCACGTGTCACTGAAGTAATTACTATGTGTTTAAGCCTCATTACTTTTACAGCATTCACTAAATTATCAGGTTCATTTTTGTCTGGAGGTAGTAACTTACCATTCTCTACATCACAAAAACGACAATTCCTTGAGCAATTTGCTCCTAGTATCATAAAAGTTGCTGTTTTATTACTAAAGCACTCCAATTGATTCGGACAACTTGCTTCCTGACATACTGTATGCAATTTATTTTGCTTAAGTAGTGTCTTTATTTCCTTAGTCTTCTTGTTCAAGTCAGCCATATCGATTTTTAGAAAGTCAGGCTTAACTGGTCTCTTTCTTTCCACTTCACCAAAAAACAATTCTAAATACTCTCTGGTTTTTAACTTATAGAAATACTCCCTAACCTTATAACTTTTTGTAATGCTTAAAAAGGATTGTCTGTTAAAATCAGCTCCGATAAAAGCGTTTTCAAAATCTTGAATTTTTTTGAGACTAAAATAGTCTCCGGTTATTATTAAATTATTCACTTTGTTGTTCTTTATTTCTACATCCACTGTAATGTTTCCAGCAGGAAATTTAAGTTTATTGTGGTACTGATATTTTGGATTTTTACCATAGTTCCATTCATGTGTTAGGAACTTTCTACCATACTCATTAATTTTATTATGTTCAAGTGTTTCGTAATCAACTTCATCTGCGTTAATATTATCTACTATATAATCATAAAACTCATCTATATTCATATCTAGCATTGAACCGATGTTTATAACTCGGGATTTAACACTTGATATTGCATGTTTTGATAGCTTGGATTTGTCAGGTGTTAATGAACCAATTAGGTGATCCAAGTTACTATCAAAAAGAATTGTTCCATGTATTACCATTTTATCCTTGTGTATATATTCAGCATTACCACTAAATTTTCGACCGTCTACTAAGATATCATTTCTACCTGTAAACTTCGCATTTAACCCCAGTGAATTAACTGCAGTTATTATTTTATTTACGTGTGAACCAAAGATATCCTCATGGTGCTTCTTATCAGTAATAAAACTAAATTGCAAACATCCGTGGTCTGTATAAACAGCCCCTCCACCACTATTTCTTCGAACAATTTCTATATTGTTTTCATCAACATATTCTTGATCGATTTCAACAGAAGTTATTTGATGTCTACCTATCATTACAGTAGGATTAACACTCCATAATAAAAAGATGTCATCATCACTCTTATAATCTTTGATTAAATATTCTTCTAGACCAAAGTAAAAAGAGCAAGAGGGATGATTGGTGTTTTTTGTATTTATATAAAGCATTTCATCACCATCTTTCTACCATTATGATACCATATTTTTTTTGGAATACAACCATTATTTTACACAAAAAAAAAGGGTGAAATATCCACCTTTTTTTACTAGTTCATTTTGTCTTTTAGTTCATCATCAAAACGTAGTCTTACTTGATGATGTGCAGGTACTATAATTTTTTCATTTGTTTGAGGATTAACCGCTTCTTTAGCAGGCATTTCGATAGTTGTAAAGAAGCCTATTCCTTCTAACTCAACATCTTCTCTTTTTATGAGTTGTTCCTTAACAACCTCGGCAAAGAATTTCAAGAATTTGTTCGCTTTATTCTTACTCAAATCAGTTGTCTCATCCATCATCTCTATAATTTGCTTTTTCGTCTTAACTGATACTTTAGGTTTAGCAGGTTTTTTTGCAACCTCTTTTACGTCTTGTATAACTGGTTTAGGTTGCACTTCTTCTTGTATTTGCTCCACAGCTGGCTCAGGTTGTACTTCTTCTTGTACTTCCTCTACAACTGGTTCAGGTTGTACCTCTTCTTGTACTTCCTCTACAACTGGTTCAGGTTGTACTTCTTCTTGTACTTCCT
>CBFCWH010000005.1:0-179795 GCA_965601585.1 uncultured bacterium | reverse complement strand
AGATGAAAAATGACGAGTTTTATGATTCACATTTACATCTACTAGGACTTGGATATATTCAGTCTCTGATTGATCTAACGAAGTTCAGTAGTATAGAAGAAGTATGTGAGATTAATTCAACGAAGGATTTTATATTGGGCAGAGGTTGGCACCAAGAAAACTTTAAAGAGAAAAGGTATATATTAAAAAGTGATCTTAATAAAATAAGTGAAAGTAAACCTGTGATATTTACTCGTGTCTGTGGGCATGTTTTAGTATGTAATGATAAGGCAATGGAACTTGCAGGAATAACTAAGACTTCCACTCAAGTAGAAGGTGGAACATTCGATTATGAAACAGGTGTGTTTACTGAAGACGCACTAGCATTAATCAACAGAATTATTCCAAAACCTTCAAAAAAAGAGATCAAAGAGTATTTTATAAAAGGAAATGACTTATTGATGTCATATAATATCACTCATTGTGCTTCTGATGATTTTAGTACATTACCTGTTCCTTATGAACTGATTATTGAATGTCTAGAGGAACTATATGTTGATGGGAAGATGCAGGTTCAACTTTATGAACAAGTTAATCTTCCAACAAAAGAACTGTTACTAGACTTTATCTCTAAAGGGTATCATAATAGGAAGTTTAAAGGATTTAGAATGGGTCCATTAAAACTCCTTGCTGATGGTAGTTTAGGTGGAAGAACTGCATATCTAAAAGAGGATTATGCAGATGATCCAGGTAATAGAGGTATCAAAGTTTTCAAAGATGAAGAACTTGAGGAGTTAATCTATATCGCTGACAGTAATAACATCGATGTAGCTATCCATGCAATAGGTGATGGTATGATTGATATAGTTATTGATGCAATATATAAATCAATGAAACGAACTAATAGAACCCATCATAGACATTCTATTATTCATGCACAACTTGCTAATAAATCCCAAATTAAACGAATGGCAGGATTAGGAATTGGTGCAATTGTACAACCAGTATTTTTAACTAGTGATATTGCTATTGTAAAAGAAAGATTGGGAGAAGAAAGAGCAAAGGAAACGTACCTTTTCAAAACCATGTATAAAGAGGGAGTAAGAGTTGGGTTTAGTACTGATGCACCTGTAGAATCAGTAGACCCCGAAGAAAATATTTATTGTGCAATGAGCAGAAAAAGTATCAAGAACCCTGAGTTAGGACAGTTTTTACCAGAAGAGAGTTTTACATATGATGAAGCTATAGAATGTTATTCTACTAACAATTTGTGGCTGTCATATGATGAGAGTGAAGAGTAATAGTATAGTCTGTAAAGTATAGACTATACTGTTTTTTTATTGTATAATATCCTAGAAGATTTTATAGTAAAAGACTAGAAGTAAAGGGTGAATAAAATGCAAAAGCAAGTTGAAAAGTTTATACAAGGTAAAAACAGTGTAAATATAGTATCATCTGTAAGAAAAGAACATTTAACAGACCTAGGAGATTATAATAGAAGTAATGACTTAGATACTGTTAAGTTCATCCCAGCAAGCGGAGCGGCTACGAGGATGTTTAGTTCACTATATGTCTATTTAGAAGATAATGTTGAGACAGAATATATTCAATCATTCTTTAAAAATATTCAATCATTTGCATTTTATAATGCTTTAAAATTATCAAAATGTACTACGAAAAGAGAAATCGTAAAAACACTTCTTGATAATTACGGTAACTTACCAAAAGCTCTAATCAAAGTACATAAGTATCCAAACAAAACTGTTACCCCTATAGAAGAACATATATATGAAGGATTGAGATATTGTAATGAAAACAATCTCCACTTCACAATCTCTAAAGAACACGAGGAGTTGTTTAGTGATTATGTCAAAGACTTTGACATGAACATCACATACTCATTTCAAAAAGAATCAACAAATACAATCGCAGTTGATTTAGATAATAACCCAATAATATTAGAAGATGGTTCATATCTATCTCGTCCTGGTGGACATGGAGCGTTAATAGAGAACCTAAACGATATAGATACTGATGTAATCTTTATTAAAAACATTGATAACGTTTGTCATCAAAGTATTGTTGAAGATACAATACTCTATAAAAAGAAACTGATGGATATCGGATTAAATTTTAAAGAGAGAATCGAGAAGTATATCAACGATATAATCAAAAATAACTATAACCTTAAATCAATTGAAGATTTTATCAGAAATGATCTTAACATAAACTATAAAAAACAATTTACTAAAGAGGTAGCACTTAAGTTTCTAAATAGACCATTAAGAGTATGTGGTGTAGTTAAAAACCAGGGAGAACCTGGTGGAGGACCATTCATTGTTGATAATGGAGACTACACAGATTTACAAATTGTAGAAATGAGTGAAATTGATTTATCAAAGGATAGAGATATACTCGAACAATCACAATACTTTAATCCAGTAGATATCGTTTGCTTCGTTAAAGACTATCAAGGAAATAAATTTAATCTACTTGATTTCATCAATCAAGACAGATATTTCATTTCAGAAAAAACATATAAAGGAAAGAAAATCAAAGCTTTAGAACATCCAGGACTTTGGAATGGTGCAACACACCATTGGAATACTTTATTTGTTGAGGTACCATTAACTACCTTCAATCCTATTAAAACAGTTAACGACTTACTAAGAGATGGACACCTTGGGAAGATATAGTAAAATAAAAATTAGATTTGGACGAGAGATAAACACCTTATCATCGATAGTATATTTTCGGAGATAGGGTGTTTTTTTATGATATAATAAACTATATAGTTGCATTGGTTTTTAAAATTTAATGAATATGGTTATTTTTTTGAAACTATAAGAGGGAGGGTAAATATGATAAGTTTATATCAGTTTAGAATTAATTGTGAAGGAGTTCATTGTAGCACTGAGAATGTATCTGAAAATAAGAAACTAGAAGTAAAGAAGAGTAACTCATTGCTGTGGTATGAGCAAATAAAGGGTGTTTTTGCAGAAGGAATTAAACTGCCTATTTTCGAGGATGTTTTTGAGAACGGAAAGAATTACGCTGAGCAAACTACAATTACTAGAGAATGGTTTAAGTTTGCATCAAATCTGCTAAAAGGGAGAGATTGCTTTGACTTTGAGATATCAAAAGATAATGAACAGACACAATCCTATAAAGTAGTTTCTGTAATTCCAATGCATAACCGATATCAAAGATGTATTTATCTACAAGTCTATTTTGATGGTGAGGTTGTCATGCCTAACCACTTCAATAGATTAGTTCAATTTAATAGTGAGACTATGGGAGACGCTAGTGTATACAGTTCGTATTTGAGAGAACACTTTGAGGGATTTGAAGATAATTTTTCATTCTTTTATAAAGAAAAACCTGAATACTTCAAAAGTGACTTAGATAATAGTTATTTTGAGAAAATATTTTTATGTAATCCTTGTAGAATTTATGATGAAAATAATGGGTCCGGAAGAAAATATTTTGAGATAAAAAATTCTTCTGATAATTGTCAAAGTAAAGTCAGTTTTGATTTCGATATAAGACCTAGCAAAAAGGAGAGTTCATCTAAAAACTATGAGCGAGGGATAGAAGTGTCCTACTGTACAAGTGAAAGTTACTTTTTAGATATAGCTAAACATTATACTTCCATGTTTATCTTGTTTCAACGTTCTTCCAATTATGTAAGGGAGTATATGAGAATGGACAATGATTTGAACCTCTTGTTTTTAATATCTCAAAAAATAAGTAATGTATGGGGGAAAGGTCGAGCTTATTTGATGTCATTAGAAGACACAAAGGAGCAACAAGAAGCCTTTAACACTGCATACTTTAAGATTATGGAGTTAAACACATTGCTAGATGGAGAAGTGACATATTTACAGTCGAAAGCGAAAAATATTCGCGAGGATTATATTAGACAATATGATAGGGTATTAGCGAATATTAATAATTTTGATGAAGCGTTAGATGAGAAACATAATTTTCTATTAAAACTACTTACATCACCAATAAAGTATAGAGATGGGTTATTAAATACAATAAAAGAATTGAAGGAACCAACAAATCTACAAGTTATGAGATTGAAAGATATGTTTGATTCAAGGAACTCATCACATATGACAAAAATAATGAATAATCTCACTATACTTGTCGCTGTGTGGGGAGTAGTGACATTTGTTTATTCATCAATCTTTAGTGCTTTAAATGTGAACGAGTTATTAATCTCAATCCCAGTTTTGGTTGGGTTAATAGGGTTTATGGGGTGGATATATTTTAAGTATGCAGACATAAGAAAACAGAATAAGATCAAAACTTTTTCAGTTGAATGTAAAAGTGTAATTATTGGTCGTGAAGACCCTGACAACTATCGATTAGTTGAATTGATTAAGGAATATAAAAATAACATTATTGAAGAACATACTCATAGTTTGGTAGAACTCACAAACCTTTTAACTACAATAATTGTGTACAAACTGTACTCAAACAAATTTGAGTATAAAGAGATAATGCAGAATTTACAAACGTTTTAAATGTGCTGAACTGTATATTATACAGTTCTTCTTTATGTAATATATTGCCTTATGGTTACTATTAAATAGCGATACTTTTATAGTCTTTGTGTTTTAAAGGTGTTGAATATTACTTTTTTGGAACCGAACCTCCCACTCACAATGATGTAGTAGTTGATAGAGTGATGAGTATACTAACTCTTGAAATTGAAATTTCCTCATTAGGCTCATCTCTACAGGTAAAGATATGTGTAATAACTAATGGAACTTTTCAAAGACGTTTTCATTAATTTAATTATCCGAATTGCCTTTAAATTCCTTTTATAATTTATTATAATGTAATGTGGTAGAAAAGAAAGTAGGTGAACTAAATATGAGAAGAAAGAAAATAGTGTTTTTGCTTGTTGCATTGTTATTAGTATTTAGTTTAGCTAGTTGTAAACATATTATTGTAACAACTTTAGGTACTTTAAAAGATGTTTTAATCGATGTCGAAAAGTACGAAGAAAGATTAAACGAATTAACAAAAGATAAAGAAGATAACATCTTTGAAGATGAATCTTCTGTTTTAGACTACGAACATAGAGTAGATGGTCTTCTTTATAAACGAGAGGATTTAGTAGAACATCTCGGAACATTTAGTGAAAGAGATAATCAAAGTTATTCTACTGATGAACTATTAAACGCAAGAGACTTTATAACAAACTTAAAGCTTGTGATAATGGATAATGAAAAAGAGAAAGCTGGAGAAGATATACATATAGATAACGAAACTTATAACATCACAGTTACACTTGATGGAAGTTTAATTGTCCATTATACCTATCAAAGCTTCAATACTATATTTAAAATAAAAATATATAACAGTAATCTGCATATAGAATGCATCCAGTACAATTATGATGAAACTACATATGATCCTCTTTCTGAAGGAGTATTAGACTACGAATACTATAATTATCTTCAAGATCAATATATTGTAGAAATAGATATGAATAATGAAGAAAAAACAATGACTTACGCTTCATTCGAAAATGGAACGTACTATATTATATCAAACGAAGAGAAAACTATTGAAGAAGAACTAAAATCGACATATTCAGTAGATTATTATGATTCAGAATCAAAAAGTTTAAGGCAATATCGAATTGAGGATTTTGAAATTCAATCGGAATCTATCAATGTCTATGATAGTCATGCGATTGCATATCAATATATTGATTATGATCTTCATGACGATGAATCATATCTTCGAGTGAACTTTGTAAACGCAGAAGGATATGATTACATTCTTACACCTGCTTATGATGGACCTTCGAGTAGTAGTGAAGGAATTTACGATAACGAAGGAAATATTTTATATCAAGATGATTTACATTTTTCATACAATGTTAATCAAGACAAAGCTCAAGCATTTATTACTATGAACATAAACGTAGAAGAGTTAAGCGAAGAACACTTCACCCTATCGAATTACGGACTTAGTTTAGAGAGTGAAGTAGCAAATTATAGTACATTTAGTAAGAACCGTATTCATACGTTAGAGGATTTATCAAAAGAACTGAAATTGAGAACATTAGATTTCTTTAGTGAAAACATAGAAGTATCAAGTTATTCTTATATCGATGCCGATATCAAGGAGAAACTACTCTATTTCTATAATCCTACAGCGCCAGTAAAAGTGAATGATTCTACACTCTTTAAAAGCGATATGGCACGTTTCTTAAGTAACTTAGAAGTGACGAATCAACTTGTGATTAATGAGAACTCTAGCGTAGAAGAAACTAATATGGATGCAACGACATACATTGATCTTGGAAACGAGTATTATCACGCTGTTTCAAGTGACAGTATTAATCATAGTAAATCATACCTTATAAGAGATATTGAAGATGAACTATGGGTGTTTGTACAAGATGAAGATCTTCGCAATCGCCATTATCATTTTGATGAATCATTTACTTCATTTATAGACAGTAGAATTAATTTGAAAACACCACTTGAGAATATATCTGAAGTAGAAGAAGTAGAAACGGGTAAATATAAAGTAAAAGCAGATATTAATTTACTTGATTTTATGAGTTATCGACTATTTGAAGACAAAGAGTATTCAAGATACTTGAAATCTGAAGTAGAAGCAGTTATTACATTTAATGACGATCATACATCATACACAGTCGAGTTCACAGTAACAGGTATATTGAATCTTAGTGGGGAACAATCAGAAGTAGTGTATGAAGGAACAAGAACTTATAGTATTGAGACTTTTGAACTATATAATCCTGTTGAAGATGATGATTATGAATTCTCTTTAGCATGGAAGGAAGAAGATATTATCTTCACCTCTAGTATTGGAGATATTTATAACTTTGAAATAACCATAGAAGGTGAAAGATGGATAGAACTAGAACTTACACCAGGAGCTTACACTGTCAGCGAAACAAAATATGATGAACGATTGAACTATATCATCTATAATAGTGAAGGTGAAATCATATCGAATCAAAAAGAGTTCAACGTTGATGAGAGTGGTTTATATTATATGAAGTTAACCTCTTCAATAATTCAAGAAGTAACAATTTCAGTCATTGAAAGTGACTTCGACATTGCCGCTTCTGAAGAACTGAACTTCATAACATCACTAGGTATCATTGATACAAGTATTTCAGATGAGAAATATTTTACAATTGCACAGAGCGATGAAAGACGAATTCTGAAACTCACTATAGATGAAGAAACAAGTAATTGCTCGTTTGAAGATATGTTTACATTGAAATTAGTCCCTGATGACTTGTATGAGGAAAGAGAAATCAGATATATATCTGGAACGGTATCAAGTTACTACTACCTAGAACCAAATGTAAACTACTATATCAAAGCATCAGCTATCAGCGATCAAATACATATATTCTACTATGAACTTATCAATCTTCCAGAAGTAGATGAAGTTATAACAGATATTTATTTAGATACACTTTATGAACACCCAGATGTATATTTAACACCACTTCAAAATGAAGTAAAAATACACTTCACAGTATCTGTAAAACCTTTGGATACTTTGATGAGTATAAACACATACTTTAGAGAGTCGAGCTTTGATATAAAACTCTTTAAAGAAAATGGAGAAGAACTTGATTTCGTAAGTTACTTAGATTTACCACCAGGAAATTATTACTTCCAGTATTCGATTGAAAGCGAAGACCAGGTTATGATTATTTCCACTTCATTTGATGATTTAAACTAAACAGACGGTTAACGTCTGTTTTTAGTTCTTTTTACCACAAAGTCATAACATTTTGAAAAACACATTAAACTTGCTATAATAAAGTCTAAAGTTTGAGTATAGGGGGGAATATATGACAACTGAAGTACTATGTAAATATATTGAATCACTGCGTAAAATGAGAAAAATAGAACTTGAAGATTTCACAAAAGAAATTGTCTCTGTCAGACAATATAAAAGGTATTTAAGTGGTGACTCTGAAATGCCCTATCGAGTATTGAATCTTTTATCAGAAAGACTTGGATTTAATCCAGTTAAAATCCAAGGGTTTATTTTAGATGAGGAATCAAAACAAAACGAAATAATAGAGAAATTGTTTAACTTGACTGTAGCTCATCAATTTGATGAGTTTGACAAATACAAAAAAGAAAATCCCTTGGGTGAGTTTTTCTCCAAGGAACTTGAAATGTATTATCAAACAGCTATGTTGATGCAGGACTATTATAGATATGAAAAACCTAAAGAAGAATGCAATAAAGAGTTAAAAGATATTATTGATTATAAGAACGCTATTAAGAAAGACTTATTCGAACCAACCGAACTTCTCGTTCTATCAATCTTATTAATGTTTCTCGATGAATCCGAAAAAGATGAATTGCTAGAAAAGTTATCAAACCAATTAATGAAAGACAAAGTCACTCTAGGAAATGATTTCTATTCCAGACAGTATATTACGTTACGTATCGCTCGCGAATATGGATTACGAAAACAGGATGAAAAAGTAATAGAACTATGCCTTAAAGCATTAGAATTAAGTGAAAGAGCTAAAATTCACTTCAACTACGACTTTTTCTACTATTATCTCGCATTATCCCATCGCAATCTAAAAGACGATGAAAACAAGAAAAAATACGCAAAAAAACTATATCGTTATTTACTGTTTATTGATGACGAGGTAAAAACAAAGAAATATGTATCACGTTTTGAAAAAGATTTTGATTTCACTATAGAAGAACTTAGATAAAGCACAGACTAGTGCTTTATCTTTTTACTTTATAGAGGTATAATCATTAAAAAGGATGGTGATTGTTATGTTCTACTTAGGTGTTGATGGTGGAGGAACCAAAACAAAGGTAATCCTGACAGATAAAAGAGGAACTATTATAGGAGAAGGATTAAGTGGGCCTTCAAGTATTCGTACTGTTTCAAATGAAGTATCAAAAGAAAATATTTTAGAAGCTATTACTGCTGCGATTGGTGATCACGATGTAATAATTACTAGTGTATTTGCTGGACTTGGAGATATTGAATCAGACCAAGATAAGCTAATGGTAAAAGACTTCATTAAAGAATCTATTTATGTATCTGATACTACTAAGATACAAGTAGAATCAGATATTTTTAATGCATTATATGGCGGGTTAGGTAATTTAAGTGAAGGGTTAAGTGTCATTATAGGTACAGGTAGCGTTGCTTTTGGAGTGAAACAAGGACTTACAAATCGTGTAGGGGGTTATAGTTTCAAAGAAGGAGATCCAGGCAGTTCTTACTATTTGGGAAGACTTTGCTTATGGCACATCTCAAAAGTGCTTGATGGTAGAAGAGAAGAAACTTCATTTGGAAAAGAGTTGTTCAAAACCCTCAATGTATCTAATAGGGTATCTTATGTAGAGAGATTAGATGAGTACTACACAAATCGAACAAAAACTGCTCAACTCGCAAAGCTTGTTACAAAATACGCAGAGAAACAAGACAAGTATGCATTAGAAATTCTTCACAAAGGAGTACAAGGGATTGTGGAAATCATTCACACTTGTGCAAAAAATTTAGAGTTAGAACATAAAAATGTCGCCGTAATTGGTAGTTTAGGAAACTACCCAATATATTTTGATGAACTACAAGATGAACTATATAAACTTGATAATGGTTATAAAGTATTTAAAAGTATATTAGATCCAAGTTTAGGAGCTGTGATTGGAGCGATGAAACTTGATAACCTAGAAATAAAAAAAGAAACGATTGATACGTTTAGGAAGTACTAAAAAAAAGGCACAAAATTTTGTGCCTTTTAAAATGTCGTTTTTTGATATTTCAGATTACCATATACTCGATACTTACAAGAACTAGATACCATTATGAAGTCCCCTTTTCTTACAGGTGTTTTATCGAATAAACCTTCTCCATCCAGTATATAAATGTAATCACCATGTTTATGTGATTCATTAGATGTCAGAGTAGTGTTATTGATGATATCATAATTGAAGTAACGATTTCTATGGATTCTATTTACTAACTTGTTTGGAACAGTGATGCAGTCCTTAGAACGTTCCTTGTGGATTTCTCTAAAAGTACCATCATCTTGTTTTCTGTTGTAATCATATACTCGGTAAGTGATATCACTAGATTGCTGAACTTCTAACAACGTTGTTCCTCCACATATTGCATGTAGAGTACCAGCGTCGATATAGAAGAAATCTCCTGTTTTTATCGGGAAGATATTAATTAGGTCTTCAATGCGATCATCATCAATTGCTTTATGAAGTTCTTCTTTAGTTTCAGCGTTATGTCCAATAATGATATTCGTTCCTTTTTCCGTATCGAGAATTAACCAACACTCCTCTTTACCAAAACTATTAAACTGTTTTGCATAATCATCATTTGGATGAACTTGAATACTTAAATTATCTCTTGCGTCAATGATTTTTACTAAAATAGGAAATTCATCACTACTATAGTTACCAAATAATTCTCTATTACTACTATATAATTCTCTTAACGACATACCTTTAAAAGAAGTGTTTTCTATTACACTACTAAATGTTTTATGAGCACTTATTCCCCATGCTTCTCCACATCTACTTGGAACATCCATATAACCAAAGTTACTTTTAATTTTTTCTCCGCCCCAAACTTCCTTTTGAACAAAGACTGGTTTCATTTTTAATATCATGTTTATCACCTGAAATAATTGTAACATATAAGTATCATTTTTAAGTAAGTATAATCAATAAAAAAGGAGGAATATCATTCTTCCTTTTTTGGCTTTGGAGATAACAGTGATTTAATATCTAATAGGATATCTTCAACTTTTGGTTTCACGTCTTCAACAACCTCAGTAACCTCTTCGATTGCTTCATCTTTTGCTTTTTCCATAGCATCATTTACCTTGTTGATAACCTTAACGATTAAAAATACAACTATTGCAATCACAAAGAAATCAAAAACGGCCTGCATGAAGTTCCCATAGTAAATTGCATTTTCAGCTATTCCTAAAGCTTCATTCGCTTCAGTAATTACATACTTATAATTACCAAATCCTTCATCTCCCACAATCAAACTAATTACAGGTGTAAGTATGTCTTTTACTAGGCTATTTACAATATCTTTAAATGCTGCACCAATAATAAAACCTACTGCTAAATCTATCACATTACCTCGATTTATAAACTTTTTGAACTCATCTACAAATTTCTTCATATGGTACCTCCTAAATGTATTAACACAATAGTATCTTAAAAGTAAATATCTTTCAATCAATATATCTGTGCTATAATAATTTTGTAGGTAAAATGACAAATGAAAGAAGGTATTAATTATGGATAATAGAACTTGGGTTTCATGGGAATTTATAGAAGATTTTATGGTGAGTGCTTTTACTGAAATTGGAGTACCTAAAGAAGAAGCAAAGATTTGTGCTGATGTATTAATGGAAAGTGATAGAAGAGGAATTGAATCTCACGGATGTAATAGGTTTAAACCTATTTATATTGATCGTATCAATGCAGGGATTCAAAAACCAATCACAAAGATAGATGTTTTACGAGAAACTGCTACTACAGCAGTTCTAGATGCAAATGATGGAATGGGAATGGTTGCATCACATAAAGCCATGTCAATGGCGATTGAAAAAGCTAAAAAGTACGGAATGGGAATGGTTGCAGTTCGTAACTCTACTCATTACGGTATTGCTGGATACTGGACAACAATGGCAAGTGATGAAGGAATGATTGGAATCACAGGAACAAACGCAAGACCAAGTATCGCTCCAACATTCGGTGTGGAAAACATGTTAGGAACAAATCCTCTAACATTTGCCCTACCAACAGATGAGGAGTTTCCATTTGTATTAGACTGCGCTACAAGTATTACTCAAAGAGGAAAAATAGAGTATTACTCAAAAATAGGTAAAGATACTCCAGCAGGAATGGTAGTAGGTAGAGATGGATTGCCCAAAACAGATAGTAATCAAATATTAGTAGACCTAACGACTCAAAAAGCAGCATTAGCTCCACTAGGTGGAATTGGTGAAGAACTAGCTGGTTACAAAGGATATGGTTACGCTACTGTTGTAGAAGTCTTAAGTGCAGCTCTTCAAGCAGGTAGCTTCTTAAAAGCTCTAAGTGGTAAAGATGAAGAAGGAAATCTCAAACCATATCATTTAGGACATTTCTTCATCGCTATTGATACAGAAGCCTTTATGGGATTAGATACATTCAAAAAAATCACTGGAGATATTTTAAGAGAGTTAAGAAATTCAGAGTTAGCCCCAGGTGAAGAAAAAATATATACTGCAGGAGAAAAGGAATACATTGCTTGGCAAGAACGTAAAACCAAGGGTGTTCCACTAAACGAGGCAGTAATGAATGATATAAGAGAAGTAAATAAATCACTTAAACTAAATAAAAAGCTACCTTTCTAGGTAGCTTTTTTTAATGTAGTACTTTAAATATATTTCTTCTGATTACTAAAAAGGAAAGTAAGAACCCAGATAAGATTCCCCCTACATGTCCCCAAATACTAATTCCAGGAGCTAAAAATGTAAATATAATATTTATAACGATTAGTGATCTAATAGACTGTGCATCTCTTGGACTCATCATATCTTTTCTATAGAAAGTGATATAGAGTAAAGCTCCAAGAACTCCGAATATTGCTCCTGATGCTCCTATAGTAACAGCGGAAGGTTCACTAAAGAAAACAACTAAAACACCTGATACAATCATACTTCCAAAATATATGAATGAGAATTTTTTACTACCTATTAACCTTTCTAAAGCACTTGAAAGAGTTAATACTCCGATAATCATATTACTTAAGAAGTGAATGATACCTCCATGTAGGAAAGCAGCAGTGAAAATCCTCCAGTAATCGGTGATTTCAATTATATCTGGTGGGAATATCGCACCGATTTTGATTAAGTTATTTGGATCGAAACCACCAGTGATTAGTGTGAAGATTAAAAATAATGTGTTAATTACTATTATGATTGATGTAACTGGACTGTTTCTGTAGAAAGTCTTCCAGTCACCAGAACGGTGAAATATTGAAAACATAGTATTACCTCCTAGAAATTAAACTTCTTAAATAATAATGGATAGACACCTAAACCAATGAATACGATTAATCCATAACGTAGAGCATCTAATACTCCAAGTAAGTATGTTCCTTCTTCAGCGAACATATCAAAGATAAATCCTAACCCAAGTTGGATTGATACCATAATGATTAATCCTGATATAACTCTTATCACTTTTTTTAGTATAGACACATCCATAGTGAAATTAACGTGTTTCTTCTCAAATATCATAGCACAGTAGAATCCTATCATCATCCCAAAAGCCTTGAAGAAATCTTCTCCACCAAAGAAAAATACAAATCCTGCGAAGAATACAATAACGATACCATATACTCGTTTTAGTTGGTTCTCGTTTAGTTTAAAGAACACTTTTGATAGTATGTACGCAGTAGTGATACCTAATACAATACTTACGAGAACATCTTCAAAGAAATGTACACCTAAGTACATTCTTGACATTGCCATCAATGCACTTAGCACACTAGCAACAACAAGCATTCTCACTTTTTTAGTATGAAAACTTTCTGCGAACAAGAACGATGTAAACATCTGTGTATGTCCACTTGGAAAACTATGGCCTGTTGATGTTCCTGGTCTTAAGTTCTCTACTCTCGTTGGATACTTCTCAAAAGGTCTTGGTGCACTGATAATGTGTTTTAAATAATTATTAAATAAACCAGTAAAGAATAATGTAAATGCTAAATATTCTCCAAGTTTCTTATCATAAGCATAGTATACAATACCTAAAATTAAAATATAAACATATTGTTCTCCAAGAAAAGAGATCATATTAAAGAAAAAATCAAAAAATCCATTTTGTAATGATTGAAAAAATTCAACTACTTCAATTGTCATAACTTCACTTCCTATCTATTGTACATTATAACATACTTTTAGTGATGAGGATTTAATGAAATAAATTAGCCGTAAAAGGCTCAAATCTAATTTGTATTTAATTATAAATACATATATGATATAATTTGTGTATTAAGGGAAAACCTACTTATAAGCCAGTATTATAGGTGATATAAAAGGGGTTCTACATATAAAAAAATATAGTAGAGGTGAGTAAGATATGGCAATCAAAATCATTAAATATGAAGGGCAACCAGATGTCCTAGCTTGGAAATATCCAAGTGATGAACTAGGAACATGGACTCAAGTAATCGTGAATCAATCACAAGAAGCATTATTGTTTAAAAGTGGAAAAGCATTAGACTTGTTTGGTGCAGGGAAACACACTCTCAAAACACAAAATATTCCATTACTTGGGAAGTTGGCTAAAATCCCATTTGGTGGACAAACACCATTTAAAGCTGAAGTTTGGTATATCAATAAACTTGTTGATTTAGATGTTAAATGGGGAACTATGGATCCTATCCAATTACAAGATCCTAAATATGGGGTATTTGTTCCAGTACGTTCGTTTGGACAATTTGGGATTCAAGTTACAGATTCTCGTAAGTTCATTGTAAAACTAGTAGGTTCAGCAAAGCAATTTGATAAACCAACACTAGTGAAATACTTCCGTGGAATTGTAATGACAAAAATCAAAGATATGATTAGCGAGTATTTAGTATTAAAAAGAATCAGCTTACTTGATGTTAATGCTTATATCGATGACATAAGCGAAGAAGTAGGCGAAAAGATTAACGAAACGTTCCAAAAATATGGTGTAGAAGTACACGATTTTATGGTGAATAGTATTAATGTTCCAGAAGACGATCCAGCGGTTAAAAAGCTAAAAGAAGCATTAGCGAAAAAAGCCGAAATGGATATCATGGGATATACATATCAACAACAACGCTCTTATGACACAATGGACAAAGCAGCTTCAAATGAAGGTGGAAGTTCACAATTTATGAATGCTGGTATTGGTATGGCAATGGGGCAGCAAATGGGAACTGCAATGGGGTCTCAAATGTCAGGTGTTACTGCAGGATTAAATCCAAATCAAGAAGCACAAGTAAGTTGTCCAAAATGTAATGAGAAAAACCCTGCAAGCGCAAAATTCTGTCATTCTTGTGGTAAAAACCTTAAGAAAGCAGAAGGAGAAGCACCAGCAGGAATGAAAAAATGTCCTAAATGTCAGGCAAACAATCCACAACATGCAAAGTTCTGTAGCACATGTGGGAATAAAATGGAGTTAGTATGTACTAACTGTAATCATAAATTAGCACCAGGTGCTAAGTTCTGTCCAAACTGTGGACAGAAACAATAGGAGGGAAATATGGGATTCTTAAAAAAGTTTTTATTACCTATAATTATTTTTGCAGTCGTAGGAGGATTAACGCTTATACTATTAGACTCAATGCCTAATGGAGACCAAGTATTGCTTTATCCCCTAGTAGCAGAACTCTTTGTTGTTCTGTACTTCTGGGATTATCAAATCAACAAAAGTAGTAAAAGTGGACTATTCTATATCTACTTAACACTTATTGTAATCGCATTATTCTGCTTCTCAATTGTTTGGAGTTACTTAGTGGCAAATAATACTGTTACCTGGAATACATTCTTGATTGTATTTTGGATCATAGTAGCACTTGGATTCGCACTATCTGGGTTCTTAAAATTTATGTATAGAGGGTTAAATGAATCATTAAAGAATCAAGTAAAGGGAGAACATGGTTTAGCGAAGATGCAAGAAATCACAAAGGAAACAATGTTTGTCCTTGAAATGTATAAAAAGGATGCTACAGAGGCTATAAAAGTGTTAAAAGAAGTAGATGAAGCACTAGAATATAGTGATCCAGTATCACATAAAAATGTCTATGGACTTGAGCGTCAAATAATTAGCGGATTAAAAACAGCATTAAAACATGCTAAAAATAAGCATTTTGGAAAAATTAAAGCGGTTTTGAAAGACTCAAATGGAGTGTTATTCTTAATAGAGAAACGTAATAGAGTACTAAAAGACAGCAAATAGGGGGAACAACATATGAACAATCAAAAATCAACATATAGTTGGACAGTTGTAATAATTGTATTAATCGTTTTCTGGCCAGTAGGAGTATTTCTACTAATCAGTAAACTAGCAAATGATCGTTCTACTAATTTTGGTGGTGGAGCAGGATTTATAAAGTTTGTAGGAATTTTATTATTAATATTTGCTGCTACAGGCTTAACGACTTTCACTAGTGGAGATAGTAGTGTCGCAACAGGTGGGATTTTTATTGTAATAATCTTTGCAATTCCTGGTCTTTGGTTAATCCGTAAATCAAGAACTATCAAACATTCAGGATCTAATAACCGTAGATACATTGAGTTAATAATAAATAACCAAGTCCGTGACGTTCATGAAATTGCAAGACGTATGGGTGTGTCTCAAGACCAAGTTATATCAGATGTAAACTCAATGATAAATAGAGGAATGTTAGGAAGAGCAAGATTGAACTTGAATACAGGAAAAATTCAATTTCCAAAACCAACACATACAAGACCAAATCAAGAGGTTCATCGTACACCAGCACCACATCGAGATGTAAGAACTCAACAAAGAAGACCTCAATCTAGACCTTCACAAGATAACTACCAACCGTTTCAACCAAAAACAATTCGTTGTAAATCATGTAGCGCAAACAATTACGTAGAGAGTTTACCTGCGGTATGTGAATATTGTGGTAGTAGTTTACACACTTAATTAGTTAGACAAGTTCATATTTTGAACTTGTCTTTTTTCAAGTCATTGCTTTTTACTTTTTATAAAAATTACGATATGATAGAAATAAGACATAGATAAGGAGGGACTCATGAGATTACTATTTTGTGTTATGGGTGACGTGTGCAACGGCAAATACGAGATTTATCAATACTTAATAGACGCATACAAGTTTCATCCCTATAAAACATTCACCACAAAAAAACTTCCAAAGAAACAGAAATTTGACACGTTTACTTATATGGATAGAGGAGAAATGCTATTAAAAGAAAGACTGGGAGATATAATCTGTCTAAAACGCATTAGAGGAGAACACTATGGCAAACTAATTACCGCATTACAAGATGGATTTAGTGTTTGCATAATTGATTATCTAGGTTACCTAGAACTCTCGAAGAATTTTAATACTGTTCCAATAATGATAAAACGTTCACGTTTAAGACGTTTCACTCTTGAGGATTGTGATGTGAAAGCACCATCGGATTTTATGGCATACGAAAATCTGAATAAAAAGCAATATGAGTTTGCTGTTGAGGACGGGAACATCACTGTAGTAGAACCTACAGACATGGTTGATCTAAAGATAGCAGTTGATAAGATACTTGAACTTTATCTTGATGATATAAGTTATGATGTTGATATTGATTATGAAGTATAAGGTAGAAAAAAATCTACCTTTTTTTATTTTTCGTTCAGATAATATGGTATAATCTTATAAGAACGTATTAAGTTACATAGGAAAAGGGGGAGTTTTTAATGTCTTATAGAAATAGAATGATATTGTATGGAGTTGTCGTAGGTTTAGTAGATTCATTGTTATTAGCTGGGTTTATAGATCAGCAAAATGATATAATATCGATTGTTGCATTATTATTCTTTATGTTTGGATTACCATTACTATTTGCTTTAGTAAGATTATTCAGAGTTATTGATGACCATAACCAAGATCGTGGTAGTTTCTATTTTTGGGGAGCTATGAGTGTTGTAGTTATGTTTTCTATGATTGCTTTCGCAATTGTACTTGGGTATAAATAAAAAAAGGATTTCAGTCGAAATCCTTTTTATTTTAATCCAGTTTATTAACTTCACATTCATTTTCTTCTTCAGTCCCAGTAGGTCCACCCTTCTTACGTAATGAACAACTCATACTATGACAAGTCTCACAAGTAGCCTCTTCAACTCCTTCTGGAGCTTTTGTTTTTTGATTGAAGTAGTATGATAAAAGATATATTCCAATAACGAATACTAAAACACCTGCAATAACAAAAAATCTAGTCATAATATCAACTCCTTTTACACCTATATTATAATCTTATTAAGGAATAAAAGAAACAAATACGCTACCTAAAGTAAGTCTTTAATGAGTGAGTAATAAAGGTTATATCCTTCTTCACTTAAGTGTACACCATCAGTAGTATATTTTGCATTTAACTCATACTTGCTACAAAAACTAGTGTGAAGGTCTAAGTATGTATACATATAAGTGCTTGATAAGTTTTGGATATGCTCATTGAGTTTTATAATAGCATCATTAGCCTTTGAGTTAGCAGTATCGATTGAAACAGGAAGGATACTCACACAATAAACTTTCGTATAAGGTAAGTTGTCATGAATAAGTTTTAACAGGACACCATACATCATTTTGATATTTGTTTTCAGTGGTAAACCCCAGTATTTCTCTTGTCGTAAATAATCGTTAATACCAATCATTAGGAATAACTGGTCAGGTCGTTTTTCAAAGACAGATTCAATACGACCGATAAGATCAATTATTACATTTCCTCCTACTCCGAAATTCAGCACATTGTCATGCTTACTTAGTTGTAGAAATTTACTAGTGATAGAGTCACCAAAAAATATACTTTTCATGAAAATCACCTCGTAATATATTATATCATAAATCGAACATGTTACCGTTTTGACCTATCAAAAATAGTGAATTTAATCAAGTATTTTCATTTTGAGGTATCAAAAGGCAACTTTTTCTAATTATTCAACTCTATACTACAAGACATTATCATTGAATTTTAATTGTACTTAATAACTAAAATAAATAAAAAATTCGACTAGGTGTAGAGATTTTGAGATAGAGAAATTGAACTTAAGATGTTAAAGTGTGAGTAGTAATAAACTAACAAAATAAAGTATATATAAGGAACATAATAAAGCAAAGTTATCATTCATTTAAATGACACATAATTAGTGAATGGTCAAATAGATGATTTAACCTACTGAGTATAGTCCAAATATTGGTTTCTTCAAATGTTATTTAAATCAGAAGAGAAGTAAAACAATCATTCACTAATATGTTAGATCATACATATCGAAAACACACTTACGAAAACTATTTTAGTTTATCAATATTCCAAATTACGGTTCGTCTTTTATTTCTTGAATGAGTCCTATTTTCTATACGTATCAACTCAAAGCTACAAGACAAATATTTCTTATTGGAATGGAGGAGTATGAAGTAAATATTATCAGAATAATTACTACGTTTTCATTTATGCTAAAAAAATTGTGATTTTAGAAGTTCTCTATCATTCACATTTCTTATCTATCTGACGTGCAATAATTTTTTTAAAACTTCATAGACTTCAATGTCATATAAAAGAGTGAGGAAAAAAGTGGAAAATATTCGATTTTCCCAGCCTGATTTCGTTATATGTACTGTTATGAATGTTGTTTTATATTACTTTATGTTATTAGCTCTTACACTACGGTCAGTCATAGTAAAAATGTATATAAGTTCTTCTATATGTATACGAGCACTGAAAAACTCACTTCATCTTTCGAAATTAGCTGATAAATCAATGTTGTTTTCTAGAACTAGATAAATTGTGAAATTTTCAGCAAAACTAAGTACCTTTCGCAAATTGAATTTTTACTTTTTTAACTAATATTCATCGTTTAAGCTATCAAAAAATGAGAATTTTTAGTTTATATACCCTTTAGAGGTATGTGATAGTGAAAATACTATTGAACATGATTGAGTTCTGTAGTTACAAATTAAATGTATTTTTTGTGTGATGGTAATATATTTTGAGCGCTTTAGGGGTAACATGATTCGGATTTATAGTTATATTAAATTATAGAATCATCGATCTATAGGGAAAAGCCTTTATGATATATATTTTTCCAGACACCTTATATGGTCAACTGGTTTTCACATAAATCAATTATATTTAGCACTCTGATATTGACTCTGCTAACAAAAAGGTATATAATTATTTTTGAACAATACATAATCAATGTAGGAGGAAGAAGAAATTGGCAAAAACAAAACAATTTAAAACTGAATCTAAAAAATTATTAGATTTAATGATTAATTCTATTTATACACATAAGGAAATATTCTTAAGAGAACTTATAAGTAACGCAAGTGATGCTTTAGATAAAAGACACTACTTGGCTTTAACGGATTCATCTAAAAGTGATGAGTATCAAATATACTTAGAGTTAGATAACAGTAATAGAACAATTACCATTACTGATAATGGTGTTGGATTAACGGAAGAAGAGTTAGTAAATAACCTGGGAACTATCGCAAGAAGTGGTTCTAAGGAATTTAAAGAAGGTGTAGATAATGACGATATTGATATTATTGGGCAGTTTGGTGTTGGTTTCTATAGTGCATTTATGGTATCGAAAAACGTTACAGTTCTTACGAAATCAGTAAATTCAGACCAAGCTTTTAAATGGACTAGTAGTGGAACAAGTAATTACACTATTAGTGAAACAGAGAAAGAGGACTACGGAACAACTATTATATTAGAGTTAAGAGATAATAATGAAGAAACAGAAGAAAACTATGACGACTTCTTAACTGAATACAAAATTAAGACATTAGTTAAAAAGTATAGTGATTACGTTAGATATCCAATTAAAATGGATGTTACGAAAACAGATTATCCTGAAGATAAAGATGCTGATCCAATCACTTATATGGAAACGGAGACTTTAAACTCAATGGTTCCATTATGGAAAAGAAGTAAATCGGACATCACTGATGAAGAGTATAATGATTTCTATAAGCATCAGTTTAATGATTTTGAAGATCCATTAAAAGTTATTCATACTAAAGTAGAGGGTATGATAACATATACAAGTCTTTTGTTTATCCCGAAAAAGGCACCATTTGATCTTTACAGTGAGAAATATGAAAAAGGTCTACAGTTATACACAAAAGGCGTATTCATTATGGATAAAAATAAAGACTTAATCCCAGACTACTTTAGATTTGTTAGAGGATTAGTTGATACAAGTGATCTTAACTTAAATATTTCAAGAGAAATGCTACAACAAGATCGTCAACTTAAAAAAATCGCGACAAACGTTGAAAAGAAAATTCGTAGTGAGTTAGAGAAAATGCAAAAAAATGACCGAGAAACATATAACGATTTCTACAAAACATACGGTATTAACTTAAAATACGGAATCTACGAAGGGTTTGGAGCAAATAAAGATAAACTACAAGACTTAATAATGTTTAAAACAACTAAAAATGATGAGTTTGTAACATTAAAAGAATACACTGAAAACATGTTAGATGATCAAAAAGTAATTTACTATGCATCAGGTAAAACAAAAGACAGTATACTTGCCTTACCACAAATGGACTTAATCAAACAAAAAGATTATGAAGTATTACTGTTTACTAACGAAATTGATGAGTTTATGGTAAATATCCTAAATAAATACAATGATCTTGAGTTTAAATCAATTAATCAAGGTGATTTAGATTTAGTAGATGAAGACAAAAAAGAAGAACTAGAAAAACTATCAGAGGAAAAAGAAAGTTTACTTAATGTACTTAAAGAAGCTTTAGATGAAAAAGTAAGTGAAGTGAAGTTATCAAATCGACTTACTGATAGTCCAGTATGTTTAGTAAGTGGAGAAGGACTTAGTATGGAAATGGAAAAGGTTCTTAAAAATCTACCAAACTCGAATGATGCTAAGGCTACAAAAATTCTTGAAATCAATCCAAATCATGAACTATTTAGTACATTAGAATCAATATATAATTCAAATCCTGAAGGCGTAAAAAAATACGCGAAAATATTGTACAATCAAGCATTACTAATTGAAGGATTACCATTAGAAAATCCAGTTGAGTTTAGTAACTTAATGATAGAGTTGATGATTGAGAAAAATAAATAGTATTACCATTTAGAGGGGTCTAAAAGGTAAGTGATTCACGTTTAGATAGGTCAAACACATAAAAACAGGAACTCATATTGAGTTCCTGTTTATTTTTTTGTATGACTTTTGAAGTAGTTCTCAACGACACCATCTTTGATTAATTGAATCATTATCTCTGTGATTTCTGGATTGAACTGAACACCACTATATAGTTGAAGTTCTTGAATGATTTCCTCGAAAGATCTCTTAACTTGATATGTTCTCTTTGTAGCCATTGAGGAAACACTATCCGCTACCTGTAGAATTTGTGAACCATATGGTATCTCGTTTCCTTTCAGACCATCTGGATAACCAGTCCCGTTGTACCATTCATGATGATGTTTAACTAGCTTAGCTATTGTTTTTAAGTCCTCTGATTTTGAAAGAATTTCATAACCGAATATTGGATGTTGTTTAACAATGTTAAACTCCGCCAAAGATAGTCGACCTTCTTTGGTTATTATGTCACTGTTAATTCCGATTTTTCCGATATCGTGGACGATACCCGCCCAATATACATTGTATGTATCTGAATCTGGAAGATTTAAAGACTTACTGATTTCACTTGCTAAAAATGCTACGTCTTCACTATGTCCACCAGTGTAGTGATCAAATAATTCTAAAGTGCGAATAAGACTAAGTACAATATCGTCTCTTAGACTATTATTTTTAATTGAGAGTTCATTCATCTCATAGAATGAGTTAATCATATTTTGAAATGCACCAATATTATATATATCGCCATCAGTAAAATGACTATCTGATTTCGCAGGTATGTCAAAAGTGATTGCGCCTTTTTCATTATCACCTAATTTAATTAAGATACCTACAGACTCTTTCACCTCAGGAAGTTCATTTTCAAATATTCTATATCGTTCTTCTAGTACATCCTCAAACTTTTTCATAGAGTTCTTTATATGAACAGGTTTATAATTGTTCCAACGATATTTGTTAATGTCTATCTTCATTGCACGTAATGTTTGGATATTATAACCTTTAGAATCAACAAACTCTACGTATTTATCTCCTCTAATTGTACATGTAGCATATTCAACTTTATTAAATATTCGAAGGGAAATATCAAATATGTTTCTCATAATAGACTCATGATACTCAACTTTATCATCGGATAAAGTTTCTCGAACATTCAATAATTCTAAAGTAGAGCTCAACATATCCTCATAACGACTTTTTGTTTCTATTAGTTCTTTATTACGTTGTTTTAATTCAAATATTAGAATCTTAGTAAAAACGGTTATTAAAAATAAAACAATTAAGTAAATATTGATTGAAGTAAAGTCAATATCTGATAACTCTAATATATGGAAAAAGACCACGTTATAAATTGTAATGTATAAGTATGAGATCACTAACAACATTCGGAAACTAAATAAGAACGCGTTAATTATGAACAAAAGAATAAATAAGGAAGCACCGGAGATAAATTTGATATCAGTAGAACTGTTATTAAAAATTGTAAATGTGATTACTGCGAAACCAATAAAATATAAAACTTCCCATAACTTGTCCTTATGATAAAATGTGAAAAAACTATCATAGGAGTTAGACATAATTATACCAACTGTAAAAACAAGCATACCTGACATAATTGATTGTGAGAAATCGAAATACTCATGAAAAAACGTTGTGTTGTTCTGAGTGTGCATCTGTAATGCAGGAAGAAAGGATACAATTAAAGAAGTTATCACTAAAGACAACACCATATAGAATGCATCTGTGGAAAGATGAGAGGTTTTTGTTTTGAATAAATTCATAAGTACTCCAAAAAGTAATGGTGTAAATACATTGATGAATGTAAACGGCAGTAAATAAAGTAAACTATCTACTACAGGTGTATTTCCAACTGTTATTTCTGCAACGAATCCACCAATAATACTGGTTAATAGAATACTGGGGAGGATTTTCTTTCCAAAAGAAGCATAAAACCCTGTTGCAAAAGAACAACTTATAAAGATAGTGTAATAATCCTCGCTACTGGGTTTTAACCATGCGGTTTGTGTAAAAATAGCGATTAATAGTAATGCAGAAACAAACACATTTTTTAAGTATATATTAGATTTTCTAATCATATTTGCCACCTTCTTGTATATTTATTATAAATTATCTACTGAAAATAAACAAATGATGTCAAAAAAAAGCGGGTTTTGCACCTTGTGAAAGGATTTTAGCATCTTGTGAATATAGTTTGTTTTCCTGTACTATATATAGTATAATACTAGCGCATATTAAATAGAAATTCGAAAGGGAATTAGGAGCAAGAGGTGAAGAATAAATGCTGAAATTAAACAATATCTCAAAGTACTATCATTCTAATGACGTTGTGGCTCTAGGATTACGTAAGGTAAACCTTGAGTTTAAACTAGGTGAGTTTGTCGCTGTTACTGGTGAATCCGGATCAGGGAAAAGTACCCTACTTAACGTTTTAAGTGGATTAGATACTTATGAAGATGGGGAAATGTATGTAAATGGAGAAGAAACATCATACTATTCTTTAGAAGAGTGGGAAAGTTATCGTAGACAATATATAGGATTTGTATTTCAAAACTATAATATAATCGATTCTTATAGTGTACTTGAAAATGTAATGGTTGCATTAACGATTCAAGGGTATCCAAAAGAGGAGATTAAAGACCGTGCTTTAGAATTAATTGATAAAGTAGGTCTTTCATCACATATTAATCATAAAGCGAGTAAACTTTCTGGAGGACAGAAACAACGCGCTGTAATAGCCCGTGCACTCGCAAAAGATTGTCCAATCATTGTTTGTGATGAACCAACAGGTAATTTAGATACTGAATCTAGTCAAGTAGTAATGAAATTATTAGAGGAAATCGCAAAAGACAAACTAGTTATCGTAGTTACACATAACTACGATGAAGTAGAAGAATTTGCTACAAGAAAGATACGTCTATTTGACGGAGAAGTTGTAGAAGATAAACAAATAAGTAAATCAAATGCTCATGAAGAAGGAGTTACATTAGCAAACTATAATATGACACCTTTTAACTTAATGGGAATCGCGCTTAAAAACTTATTTAGAACACCAAGAAGAACGATTTTTACAGTTATAGTAGGAATCTTTATCGCTATCATATTTACATTTAGCTTTGGGTCCTATACAAAGAACTCAGCTTCAAATATAAACTATATGGGGTATAGCTATTTCAATAATGTTACAGAACGAAGAATTATCGTAACGAAATATGATGCATCCGCGTTCACTGAGGATGAGCTAACTCAACTAGAAGACATATCAGGAGTAAATTACCTTTTACGTCATGACGTAACGATGGACGCAAGATTAATGACGTACCATGAAAATAAAAGAAATGACTATTTTTATGAGCATAACGCATATATAAATCCTGCAAAAATGATTGATGTAGGAGAACTAAAAGAGGGACGTTTACCACAAAGTAAATATGAAATCGTAGTAGAAGAAAATGATGATTATGCTGTTGGAGAGACAGTAAAAGGTGGATTTAGGTATATTGGTTGGAACTCAACAGGTATTCCTAGTGAAGCGATTGATTTTACAGTAGTAGGTATAGTTGGAAATATCTTCCCGAATGATTGGAACGAACGTATCTATGTTCATGAAGATTTCATCAATAGTGAAGAAGTTGTAGAAATGAGTTACTTCGGAATAGAAGGAGAATCTCGTTATATTAACTATAACTTAATGCCAGTTGATTCAGAAAAAGGATTTGGAATGAGTTTATATGAACTAAGCTTTGAAGTCGATGAAACATTAGCTGATGGAGAAGTTCATATGAGTGATCAAATTGTAATGAATATGTGCCATGCTTCTGAACTATTCAGTACAGAAGAAAAAGAGTGCTACGAGGATCTTGACCTTCAAATCTCTTACTCTTCTGCATTCTATGATAACGATGTAGATGTTGATATCGTAGATATATTTGAAATCACAGGTGAAGGGCAATATGGAAAAATAATCGCAAATCAAAAAACAATTGATTCCTTACAAGAAACAGACCCATATCAAATTACGTTATTAGTAGATGATAAAATCAAAGCAGAAAGTGTAATGGATGAGTTCTTTAATACAAACTTCAACGCAATGTACCCAGCAGGAGCTACTGATCAATTCTCAGAAATGTTACAACTTGTCCAAAATATTGGATTTGGATTCAATGTAGTATTCCTAATGGTAATCATTTATTGGATTAGTTACGCTGTACTTAAAAACATTCAAAATGCTAAGAAAAAAGATTATTTAATCTTTAGATCAATAGGGGCTAGTAAAAAAGACCTAAATAAAGTAACACTATTAGAATTATTCTTCTCAATGACAATGGCATACATCATAACAATGATGTTGCTAGTGATAAATGAATTAATACCTAAAACACCAATACCACAATATTTAACATTCTTCTCGGTTGGAAGTTATTTATTCGTATTTGCACTACTAACGATTTTAGCCTTATTATTAGGGAAAAGGTTTAATAAAAAAATCTTTAGTAAATCCGTTATTACGAGTCTGAAACAGGAGTAGGTGACATCATGATAAAACTAAATAATTTACAGAAATACTTTAACCGAAAAAAAGCAAACGAAATTCATGTTATAAATGATCTCTCATTAACATTACCTGACAAAGGTTTAGTAGTATTATTAGGACCTTCTGGGTCTGGTAAAACAACACTATTAAACGTTCTTGGTGGATTAGATAAAGTACAATCAGGTTCAATTGAATTTGAAAATACAAGAATTGTTGGATATAACGCAAAGACTTGGGACAAAATAAGAAACAAGGAAGTAGGATATATCTTCCAAAACTATAACTTACTTACAAACTTAACAGTATATGATAATATTTCGTTAACATTGAATATGATTAATATATATGATAAAGAAGAAATTGATAAACGTATTGATTATATCCTTGACGCAATGGGAATGATTAATTACCGTAAACGTCGTGCATCTCAGTTATCTGGTGGACAACAACAACGTGTCGCAATTGCTCGTGCGTTAGCGAAAAACCCGAAAGTTATCATCGCTGATGAACCAACAGGGAACTTAGATAGTAAAAATACCCAAGAAATCATGAGTATTATTAAAAAAATATCTCAAAACAAATTAGTTGTTCTTGTAACACATGAAGAAAACATCGCAAACTTCTATGCAGACAGAGTAATAAAACTTCAAGATGGTAAAGTTGTAAGTGATGAAGAGAATGTTTCGAATGGAAGTCTAGATTATCGCCATGAAACAGATATCTATTTAGGTGATATGAGAAATGTAGATTCAGTTGCTACATCAAAAAATAATAACATAGAAGTTTTCTCAGATGAAGATATAGAAGATCATTTAGATGTTAAGTTAATTGTGAAAAACAAAACAATCTATATTGATTTACAATCTGAACAATATAAAAAAGTTCAGCTAATTGAATCAGATAGTGAAATAAATATTTTTGATGGAAAATATGAGAAACTACAAAAAGAAACAACAATTGATTCAGACTTTAACTTACAATCAATCATCACAGAAAATGATGATAAATCACATGTTAAACACTCTGTAATCACTGTCAAAGACAGTCTGAAACTCGCTTGGAACCGTATCAAAGACACTAATAGATTAGGTAAAGTATTCTATTTTGGATTCGCTGCAGTAGCTGCATTAATCGCAGTAGCAGTAGGGATGCTTGGTGGAATCTTACATATGGATCCTACTGATTTCTTATCGGGATCTGAGGAACTAGTTATATTTGATAAAGGGGATAGAACATACGAGGAAATTAAAACACTTACAGACGATGAATCTATCAATTACTTACAAGTAGTAGAATACTTGAACTTAAGTATTGGATTACCACCAATATATCAAAGTTATGAGAACTCAGGTTCACTAAGACAACCTGTAGTTGACATCGATTATATTGACGAATCAAAACTTACAACAGGAAGAATGCCTAACAGCATTTACGAGATTGTTCTAGATGAGGATGCTGCGGATCAAATTCTTGAAGGATACGAGTTCCAAATGCTTGGTATTACTGAGTATGAGGATTTAATGAATCTAACAATTAAAGATTCTATTATTTCATATGGTAGGACATATGATTTGGATATAAAAATAGTAGGTATCGTACAAGATCAAGCGAAAGTAGCATATGCTTCAAAAGAATTAATCTATATGACAACGTTTAACGTTGGGTTAATTGAAGTGTTTGGAGATCAAATCACTATAGACAAAGAAGTTACATATACAGGATCTAATGAAATGTATGTTGTTGAGAATGAGATTTTAGAGGATAACTTATCATTAAACATTCTAAACATGTATCAAGTAGATTTTACTGCTACAAAAACATATACTGCTGACGAAACAATACCTCCTGTTCTAGTACATATGGCTGATATAGAGAAAGCGTTCTTCAACGCTACATATATGGCAAACTACGCAGATATCGCAGTCCATTCTAACGATATTGACGCAACAATCGCACATTTAAAAGATGGTGGAGTTGTATCTGACAACGGTATTGCATTAGCAGAAAGTTTATACGATATGGAATATAAAGAATTTAGAGAAGATCGTTTATCGAGAAGTATTAATACGATTATCTTTGCCGCTGTAGCACTTGGTGCTTCAGCAATAAGTTACTTCTTCATCTTACGTTCAAGTCTATTATCACGTATCTATGAAGTATCTGTTTATAGAGCATTAGGGGTATCAAAAGGCGATATCCGAAAGATGTTCACAATCGAAACAGTATTCATAACAACAATAACTTCAATGATTGGATTCCTTGCAACAACATTCATACTGTATCGAATTCAATTATTTACTGAGAATGTATTTGACGGATTTATTTATATCTCACCAATGAGCATTCTTTCTGGAGTAGCAATTGTATATGTTGTAAATATTATTGCTGGATTAATCCCAGTATCGAATTTATTAACAAAAACTCCAGCTCAAATTTTGAGTAAATACGATTTCTAATAAACAAGCATAAAGTAGACACAAACGTGTCTACTTTTTTTTGTTCTCATCAGGGTTTACTCTAATCTATGGTATAATTATAGAGAAGGTGGTGCTATCTATGATTGAGAACATTTTTATTAAAAACTACAAGGCATTTTCCAGGGAAAATATACCCCTTGATAAAAACACATTACTAATTGGGTCTAATAAATCTGGTAAAACAACAGTTCTCGAAGCATTAGACTTATTTTTTAATGATGTAATCAATCATGAGTTTATAATTGATCATAATCATGATATCGTAATCGAACTGAATATTGATGATGAAAGATACAGAAAAGTATACTCACCACCAACTTATGATATTAATTTCAAGAAGTGTATTGGAGATATTTTTGAAACAAACAGTATTAAATATCTATATATCCCAAAGGAAATCAACAATACAAAACTATTGAATGATATTTTAACAATAAACTTATCAAAGAAACTACCAAAAGAACAACAGTCCTTAATATTTAAGGTTAGTGATTATATAGATGGAAAACTAGGAAATAGTAACTATAAACTATTTAGCGCAAAATCCAAGTTCGAGATGTATATTGATGAGGATATCACCTTCACAAAAGAGGATTATACGAGACTTATTTCTAATATTACATATCAACACCTTATTGTTGGAATTGATAATTTTGAGGAGAATTTTGATGTGGATTGCTTAAACCAGTTTACGAAATTCTCATATCAAACAATCTTTACTACAAATGATAAAAACATAGTTAAGAATTATAATTATTACGTGTCTGCACTATATAAAGGGAACAAAATTGATGATTTAGATACAATTAAGAAGAGGATTCACAAGGAAAATGGTAAGATATACTTACTTGTTGAAGGAAAGTACGATGTAAACTGGTTCGAAAAAGCATTAGACCTTCTTGAACTAAAAAACAAGTATACAGTAATCCCTTGTGGGGGTAGTGGAAATATCGCTTTTGTTAAAGAGCAACTAGAGAAGGAAGGATTTAAAACAACAGTTATAACCGATGGGGACACAAAACGAGTTGGTTCATTGAGAAAAGAAGTAATTGAACTGTACGGGGACCCGGAATACATTAATCAAAGATTCAACACTCATTTTAAGCGATTACCAGAGAGAAAATACATCTTCTTCAAACACTTTGATGTCAAAGACGATGTAATTAAAAACGTCCTTTCTAGATGGGCGAGGAAACACTTAACACTACAACATGATTTTGTACAAGAAGTAAAAAATCTATTACAGTAGGAGCTGGTTTTTTGGTACATTATATTGAATGTCCACAATTGTTAAACCGTAAATCATTATTTATATTCAATGAAGATTTTGAGGAAATAGGGGAAATCAAATACTTGAAACCTAGTAATGAGTTCAATATTACTTGTATTGATGCATTAACGAGTAATAAGTATTTTGTTAAAACGAACCCATTAAAATTACGACCAAAACATATTATAATGAATGAGGGAAAAGAACAGCTTGCAAAGGTGCGAATCGGTGTTAAGATAATACATAGTATCATTGAAGCCGATACCTACTATTTTGTAAAATCAGCATTTTGGAAAATTAAGTATCAGGTATACAAAAACAGAACAGTCATAGCTACTCTAGAAGTGAATCGAAAGAATAATAAAAGATACTTCCGGATTAATACTACAAACGACGACTTTGTTTTATCTTTATCATTGTTCTTACTCGCTCAGGCAGTAAGGCATAAAGCAATAATGAACTAGGAGGGTTTTATGAAATTTTATGTTAAACAAAAAGTATTTTCATTACGTGATAGATTTCGTATTATGGATGAAACACAAAAAGAACTATACTCAGTAGAGGGGAAGTTCATGAGTATTCAAAACAAACTTCAATTATTGAACATGGATGGTTCTCAAGTATTAAACGCAAAAAAGAAAATGTTCAAGTTATTTCCACGTTACGACATTTTCACACAACATAATGAACATCTTGCAGCAGTTCAGAAAAAATTCGCTATCAGACCAAAATTCGCCGTATACGTTGGAAATGAGGAGTTACAAGTAGAAGGTAGTTTCTTTGGACATAGCTTTGGGGTATTAAGAAATGGACAAGAAGTGGCATCGATTCAAAAGAAAATTATTTCATGGGGAGACACATATGAAATTAATGTTCTTGACGAGTTGAACACGGAGTTGTACTTATTCATCGTAATTATTATCGATCAAATAATTCATGAGCAAAAGAGTAACAACAATTAACGACACAAATTCGTGTAAGATCTGTGGTTCTTCAACTGAAGAATTATATGATTCACAATTAAAAGTCACATATGACATCTGTCATACATGTGACTTTATTTCTAAACAAAAACAGGACCTTCTTTCCTTAAAAGAAGAAAAAGATCGATACGATACCCACAACAATGATACCGAAGATGAAGGATACATCAATATGTTCAAAAACATGATAAACTTACACGTTAGACCCCTCAAAGACGTAAAAAACATTCTTGATTTTGGCTCTGGACCCTATCCAATGCTTAAAAAGATACTTGAAAAAGACAATTACAATGTAACAATATATGATCCATTTTATAACCCAGATTTAACATATAAGGAAAAAGAATATGACTTGATTACAAGCACAGAAGTAATCGAACATTTTGTCGACCCGCTTACGGAAATCGAATCTATGTTATCAGTATTAAAACCGAAAGGCTATCTGTGTTTTATGACGAACTATAGATTGATGAATAAGGAAAAATTCCTTACATGGTGGTACCGAAGAGATCAAACACATGTAGCTTTCTATAATCAAAAGACTTTCGAATATTTAATAGAGAAGTATGCTCTTAAAGAAATATCAAATAATAACAAGAACATAATCGTTATGCAAAAACAATAATACAACTTTGGTGATCTTATGAGAAACATAAAAATCACCGCCAAAGAGATTGTGGAATTTATCTACTCTGGTGGAGACTTAACAAGCGAATTTAAATCAAATAAACGTGCGATGCAAGGAATTGAAGCGCACACTTTTTTGCAATCGCAATATAATGACGAATCAGAAAAAGAAGTTAAAGTAGAAACTTTATACGAAACAAAAGAATACAGTTTCTATATTACAGGAAGAATGGATGGGTTACTAAGAGAAGATGATCGGTTAATTATTGAAGAAATAAAAAGCACTTTAACAGATCTAAATCTTATGGAAATCAACACAAGACCCGAACATCTAGCACAAGCAAAAATGTATGCATACATGTATATGACAAAAGAAGAACTGAAATCGATTTCTGTACGTTTAACCTATGTAACAGTGAATGAGTTCATCACCAAGTCATTCACAAAACGATATAATTATAGCCAATTAAAGAGATTCTTTGAAAAAACAATTGAGGAGTATACATCTTGGTTAGAAATATTTGATAAGCATCAAAAGAATAAGCTTAAATCACTTGAAGGATTAAAGTTCCCTTTTGATGATTATCGTGAAGGACAATATAAGTTTATGGGCGCAGTATATCAGACCTTAATAAAAGAGGATATACTTTATAGTATCGCTCCAACAGGAATAGGTAAGACAATTGCTTCGTTATTCTCTAGTTTAAAAGCTATCAAGAATGAAAAAGATAAAGTCTTTTATTTAACTGCGAAAAACGCAGGTAAAAAGATTGTAGTAGACACAGTTAACCTTCTAAAAGAAAATGGTCTTGTTTGTAAAACCGTAGTAGTTAACTCAAAAGAGAGTATGTGTCTAATGGATAAAGTAGATTGTGACCCTGATATATGCCCATACGCAAAAGGGTTTTTCGATCGTTTAAACGAAGCTTTGAATGATATCTTTGTTCATCAAGACGTTTATGAGATGGATTTAATTAAGCAATATGGAGAGTATCACACTATTTGTCCTCATGAGTTTAGTCTATCAATCTCAAACTACTCAGATATCATTATTTGTGATTATAACTATGCATTTGACCCTCGCACTCATTTAATTCGATATTTCGATGAGGATTACTACAATCCGATTCTGTTAATTGATGAAGCTCACAATATGATTGATCGTTCTCGTTCAATGTATTCTAGTTTCCTTAGTAAATCAACATTGTTTGAGTTAAGAAAGAGTACAAATAAAGTAAAGCCAACCTGTAAGACACAAATTAATAAGTTGATAAAGTATATTGATGAGTTTGTAGAGAATAATGACATCATTAAATCACAATTCTACTTTCAGGATGAGTTAGATGAGGAACTAATAAAGCTCATTGAAAGAATTGTCAATAAGTTAGATCAAATCCTTGTTGAAAATAAGAAGTTTCAAAAAAGAGATAAAGTATTGGATGGCTATTTTGAACTAACACAGTTCTTACGTATTTCCGACTATTACTCAAGTAGTTATAAGTATCTAGTTGAATCAATGAATGACGATATAGTAATTTCACAAAGGTGTCTCGATGCATCCAAATACATTCTTGATGTAATAGATAGACGAGCAAAAGGTAGTGTCTTTTTTAGCGCGACACTAGAACCTATAGATTACTATGTGAAGTTAATTACGAATGGAGAAGGGAAGAGTATTCAAATTCCTTCGCCATTTAAACAAGAACACTTAGGTCTATTTGTTGACGATTCAACTTCTACTAGATATCGTGATCGTGAAAGAAGTATCGATAATATAATTGATACTATATATGCAATGATGGAAGCTAAAATAGGTAACTATATCGTATTCTTTCCCTCTTATCAGTATCTAAATAGTGTTTTAGAGCACTTTGAGAGCGAAGAATACAAAGTATTAATACAATCGAGGAATATGTCATTTAAGGCAAGAAAAGAAATGTTAAACGCCTTTGATAGTGTTGATGAAAGTTCAAAGATTGGTTTCTTTGTTCTAGGTGGAAGTTTTAGCGAGGGTATTGATTATATTGGTGACAAGTTGAGCGGAGTGTTAATAGTAGGAGTAGCTTTACCACAATTCAATAAGTATAATGAGATTCTACGTAATTACTTTGATGAGGAGTTTGATGAAGGGTTCGATTATGCATATACCTACCCAGGGATGAACAAAGTAATCCAGGCAGTGGGTAGAGTTATACGCACCGAACAGGATATCGGTGTAGGTGTTCTATTTGATGATAGGTATTCTCATAGAAAATATAAGAGTCTATTCCCAAAAAACTGGACTCATGCAAAAACCATCAAAAAAAATACTTATTTACAAAGTTATTTAGATCGTTTTTGGAAAAAACACAAAAAGGATGACTAAGTAAGAAAGTTATATGAAGATTAATCAAAAAATACATGATATGTTATTTGAAAAGGAAGTATACAAAACTTCCTTTTTTATATGACAAAAATAGAAAAATCATCACTGAATACACAATTAATATATGGTAAAATAAAAGTAAACAATATATGGAGGTACGAGTATGAACAAAAATATCCAGAACTCACTAACTGAAGCCATTATTAGAGAATCAGCAATGCTGTTTGATACACCATTTGATACAATTAAGAAGGTAGGAGGTTTCGAAAACTTCGTCTTTGAATATAGAAAAAATGATGAGGAATTCATTATGCGTTTCGTTCACAGTTCTCACAGATCTGAAAACCAAGTATATGCAGAACTAGAATTTATTGATTATTTAGATAAATATAATGCAAGAGTATCAACGGTAGTGCATTCTATAAATGAGAACCTGTTAGAAGTAATTAGAATAAATGACTCTGAGTACTTCATTATTTGTGTCTTTGAAAAAGCTCCAGGTGGGACTGTGAAAAAAGAAGATCTCACAGATGAATTTTACATTATGTTTGGTGAAGAAGTAGGGAGAATGCATGCCCTCACAAAAAAATATAATCCAAATCACAAAAGAATACATTGGGATCAAGAACCACTTCTAGAAATGGCACAAAAATGTCTCCCTAAAAAGGATAAAAAAATAGAGGAAACGTATCTAAATTTAGTAAAAAGACTACAAAAACTCCCGAAAAATGATGAAAATTATGGATTAATCCATACGGATCTTCATTTTGGAAATATGTTTATATCTAGCGGTGAACTGACATTTTTCGATTGGGATGACTCCGCCTATAAGCACTTCATCAGTGATATAGCTATAGTGATATTCTATCATTTCTGTTTTTATGATCTCTCTCAGGAGGCAATTGATGAAGGTTCAGCCCGTATTTTAGACCTATTCCTCAAAGGATATAGACGACAAAATTCGATAGATGTAGAGTTTTTATCAAACTTAAACGATTTCCTAATGTTGCGTACAATTATACTATATATAGTTATTTATGATGCCGGTGAAGAGTTGATTGATAGTGTTTGGGGCAAACAATACCTTGATAAGTACCGTGATAGAATCATAGGAAACATTCCTTTCCTAACATTGGATAAAGTTCTAGTAGGATTATAAATGGAATTCATTAGAGTAAAACAATTGGTCTATCCGGTAAAAGGTGGTCAGTCATGGTTTGGGATTACTCATAACCTAAATATCTATCGTGGATGCAATCAAGGTTGCATATACTGTGACTCAAGAAGTAGTTGCTATAAGATTAGTGATTTTGATACCGTAAAAGTGAAGCAAGAAGCTGACTTGATGGTTGACCTCGAACTTTCTAAGAAGCGTAAGAAGGGAATAATGGGTCTCGGTGGAATGAGTGATCCATACAATAACTACGAAAAGGAACTTGAGTACACGAGAAATATATTAAAATCTGTAGATAAGTATGGTTTTGGAACGACAATTATTACTAAAAGTACTTTAATAGAAAGAGATATTGACGTACTTAAAAATATTAGTGTTCACTCGCCTGTATGTGTTGCTCTAACTATTACTACAGCCGATGATCGTTTACAAGGTCGTATTGAGCGAAATGTTCCATCTACTTCCTTACGTTTTGATACTATCAAAACGTTATCAAGTAATGGTATTTATACCGGAGTAGCTTTGATGCCAATACTGCCCTTTATCAATGATACAGTGGAGAACATAGAAGGTATTGTAAAAAAAGCTAGTGAGGCTGGTGCTAAGTTTATCTATGCATCTTTTGGAGTGACTTTGCGAGATAATCAAAGACAACACTTCTTCCAAAAGATTGGGCCAGAACTGACTAAAAAATATGTTCGAACATTTGGTGATTCTTATATGTGCGCATCACTTAATCACAAGATGTTACGAAAGAAGTTTGAGACTTTATGCGAAAAATATGGTATAGTATATAAGATGAAAGATATACTAAATGGTATGTCTGATAACGTTAAAAGTGAACAAGTAAAACTATTCTAGGAGGCGATTATATGAAAGTTTTTGCAGAACATCATAAAATTCATGATTTCTTGAAACAAAATCCTATTGAGAATATTCAGATAGTAGATGATATCAAAAAAGCAAGTTATATAATCACAGGGAAGTATAATAACTCAAAGTACAATTCTAATCTAAAAGGAATCATTATTCCTTATACTGGACATAATGGAATAGACTTAGAAGCTATGAGAGAAAATGACATAATGCTTTTTATCACACCAACGCGTTCAAAGTATGTTGCTGAAAAGGCTCTAACTTTAACATTGTCTTTATTAGGAAACACTGTTTATTACCATAATCAACTAAAAGAAGGTAACTGGGCATCACGAAATAGTGACGAACGATTACCTTGGGTAAGTATACAAGACCTCAGTGTAGGTCTATATGGATTTGGTAGAATTGGGAAACTTACATATAAACTTATGAAATCACTTGGATGCGATTTTTACACAATAGATAGACATAAAGAGTACCCTAGTGATATACATCTTGTGAAAAATCTAACAAACCTTATTCAGGTTTCTGATGTGATTATCATAGCTACACCATTAAACTCTACAACTGAGGGTGTATTTGACAAGGAAAAATTATCACGTATGAAACATAAATATTTAGTTAATGTTGGTAGAGGTAAGATTTGTAACGAGATAGATTTATATGAAGCACTTAAAAATAAGAATCTTAAAGGGTATGCTTCTGATGTGTGGTTTAACTATCCGAAAGATAAAGAAATGCAGTTGCCTTCAGAGTATCCTATACATGAACTTGATAATGTTGTTCTATCAAATCATTCTGGTGGGTTTACAGAAAATACGAACTATGAAGTTAATAAAGATCTCTTAAGAATACTAAGGAAAATAAGAGATGAGAACTTTGAAGACAGACTAAATTTAAAGAACTTACTATAACACGTAGTTACGTGTTTGAGCTATCTAAACAGTAATTGTTTACCGTTTAGACCCCTCAAAACCGTAAAAATCATATTTGCTGTTGACAGTTCGCATCAATTAAAATACAATTAGAAATAAGATAAATCACTGAATAGAAGTAGTAGGTTATTGAAATTAAACATAGAGAACTAGTGGTTGGTGGAAACTAGTATTAATTAAATAACTGAATGGATCTATGAGAGGGTACCTGAACAATAGTAGGGTATCACGGGAGCTCCCGTTATAGAGCTAGGGTATGTTAGTGCCCGAATAGAGAGTTCTTTTATTAGAACTAAAAATGAGGTGGCACCACGTTTATAACGTCCTCTACACATATAGACATGTGTAGAGGGCTTTTTTTATATTAAAAGGAGGAAGAATATGGAACCTTGAAGAGATGTGGAAACAATATAGTAAATCAAAAAAAATAAAGGAGAAGAAAAATATGAATTATGAATTTGGAAGATTTGGTGGGCAGTTTGTACCACTACAAGTAATAGATGCATTAGAGGAATTAGAGAAAGCATTTTTAGAAGCGATAAATGATCCAGAGTTTGACGCTGAGTTTAGGTATTATCTAAAGAACTATGTGGGGAGACCTAGTCCAATATATTATTGTGAGAACTTAACAAAAAAATACGGTGGTGCAAAAATATACTTAAAACGAGAAGATTTGAATCATACAGGAGCCCACAAAATCAATAATACAGTAGGACAAATCCTATTGGCTAAACGAATGGGAAAAACAAAAATTATTGCTGAAACAGGAGCGGGACAACATGGAGTAGCTACAGCTACAGCTGCAGCGATGTTTGGTATGGAATGTGAAATATGTCAAGGAGCTGTAGATATTGAAAGACAAAAACTAAATGTCTTTCGAATGGAAATGTTAGGGGCTAGTGTCACAAGTGTAGAACAAGGGACAAGTACACTAACTGACGCAGTCGACTTTGCTATCCAAAAATGGGTAAACCAAATTGAAGATACATTCTATTTACTTGGTAGTGCAGTAGGGCCTCATCCTTATCCTACAATTGTGAAGTACTTCCAGAAAGTTATAGGTGAAGAAGCAAAAAATCAACTGTCCTTACAAGAGGGAGTACTACCAGATGTAATTGTTGCGTGTGTTGGTGGTGGTTCAAATGCAATTGGGTTGTTTACGGACTTTATTGACGATAAAGAGGTCAAAATGGTCGGAGTCGAAGCTGCTGGGAAAGGTTTAGATACCCTAGAGCATGCAGCAACGATGACTTTGGGTAAAGAAGGTGTTATTCACGGAATGAATACCAAAGTAGTTCTAGAACCTGATGGGAGTATAAGCCCAGTGCACTCCATATCGGCAGGATTAGATTACCCTGGAGTGGGACCGGAGCACGCATACTTGGAATCAATCAATCGAGTGCAATATACTAGTGCTACAGATGAAGAAGCGGTAGAGGCGTTTATAGAGTTGTCTAGAGAAGAAGGAATTATTCCAGCAATCGAATCATCCCACGCATTATCCCATGCCTTCAAATTAGCACCTACATTACCTTCAGATAAAATAATACTTGTAAACTTATCCGGTAGAGGAGATAAAGATGTAGAGGCTATAAAGAGACACCTAAGCAAGTGAGTAATAGAGAGAATTAAATGAGGATTTAATTCTCTCTAATTTAGTGATATAATAAAATAGGTGATTTTATGAAAAAATATGATGAACGAGAAACCCTTTTTTCTAGAGTGTCATTAAAAAAAGGTACGGAAGAATACAAAGAATTTTACAGAAATAACCATCATACTAAAAGAGATGATGATAAGCAACGTAATGTCGCTTTTAGACACAAGTTAAGAAAAAGCGATCGTTTTAAGGAACTCTTTTTTCCATTGTTAAAAGATAACAAGAGGTATATCAAAACGGTGTTTGATATGGTTGAGAGCAAGCCGGTAAGTAAGAAAAGAGTATCAATCGACTCTGCTTTTTCGTCTAATCTAAAGGAAATAGCGAAGTATTATGGTGCAACCGACGTTGGAATTGTGAAGTTAACTGATTATTCATACTATTCTACACATGGTGGTGTATCAAAGGAGTTAAATAAGAATACCTATAATAAGAAGATTACTCCTAAATATACAAGTGCTATTGTATTTACGATATTGATGGATAAAAATCAAATAAACAGAGGTCCTCAATTTGAAGAGTTGCTCGCAACTGAAGAAGCATACGTAAAAGTGGCAACTGTGGGTAGTAGGATAGCTATGTACTTAAAGGAACTAGGATATAATGCAATGTTCAATAACTCAGAGTTTTATTTATCACCTTTAGTTCCACTAGCTTACGATGCTGGTCTAGGTGAAATTGGAATGTGTAATCACTTAGTTACAAAAAAATACGGGAACAATGTAAGACTTGGTGCTGTTTTTACAACTCTTGAAGTGAATTATGATAAACCTATCAATTTTGGCTTAACTGATTTCTGTAAACGCTGTGCCTTGTGTCTGAGTAATTGCCCCTCGAAGGCTATAACTCATTTACCGAGAGTGGTAAATGATAGACAGTTCTACAAATTCTATGATAATAGATGCTTTGATATGTGGTTGAAATCAGGGACTGATTGCGGAACATGTATCTCTACATGCCCTTTTACACAAGGGATAGATGAGAAACTGATTGATGAGGCAATAAATAACCCTGAGTTAATAGATAGGATTTTAAAAGACTTTACCGAGAAACACGGTAGAAGAGTATATATTAAAGATGATTTGGATATCGTCAAATTGGAGAGTTCTAATGACAAAAACAATTGATATACATGGCTATACAGTAGAAGAAGCAAGGACTTACATTGAAAAGACTATAGCAAAACTAGATAGCAAGGTAACAGAACTCATTGTCGTTCATGGGTATCATGGAGGGAATAACTTAAAAAAATTACTGAGTAATCCTAATGGTATAAGATCAAAGAGGATAAGACGTAGAAAATATACTATGAATCAAGGTGAAACGATCCTTGAACTCTATAATTAGCGCTATTTTGATACTCTGAGATGTTAAGTCTTAAAACTATCAAAAAATTTACTTATCAGTTGACCACATTAATTAACATAATAATGCATAGGAGGTAGCTATGAATAGTATCAAGCATAGATTAATAGGCTTACTTACAATCATTTTAAGTGTAAGTATTATTGGAACATCAATGTATTATAAGTCAACAATACTACTATTCGTTGGTATTATAGCATTGGTGGTCAGCGTATTTTTGGCCATTTTACTACCGTCTTTATACGTTTTTAAAGAGGACCGTATACTTGATGAAGAAGAATTGCAAAAAAAAGGACTCCACATTGTCGTATGCAGAAATTGTAGAAAGAAAAATGTGTTGGAAGATATTTATTGTGTATATTGTGGAGAAGATCTTAAAGATGATACCAAAATTAGTGATGAAGTATAAGTTGTGATTTTTATCGAATATTATGCTTAATTCTCAAGGATTCGAATGATAAATTATATATTTTTCAATTAAAAGCTGAAAATCTTGAAAAATGAATGATAATATTATACGCGAACTCAATTGTTACCTTGAGTAAGGAATGCAGAATAGACTAATATTATAGATGTAAACGGCTATAAATAGCCGTTTTCTTATACTTTTAATACAAAAAAATCAGCTATTTTTCTATAATAATGAGTGTAGAAGCTCGAATTAATGTACACATATGATTGTTGAAGTTCAAAAGTAGGGACGTAAATAGCATTTATGTAATTCTGTATACATTTTGATTCTAGAATGGTGAAAATGAATAATGTGATATCAGTCTCTGAAGTAATACTAACTTAATTTTGATTGATCTATATTGTTTCTCTATAAATGCATTGACTAACTTTATATACATTATTTGGCTAATTATTACATTTGTATATAGAAGTACATTTCTCACTCCAAAGTTTCTGCTTTCTCAAGCGAGTTTATCTCTCAAGAATAACATGAAACATGTACGTAGAATTACTTCCTACTTTTGCTATTTGAAATTAGTGTTGAAGTTTATCTCTATATAAAGGGAAATACCTTGTTGCACAATTTGAATATTGCCTCTAAAATTTATTTCTGAATCGATATCAAAAATACAGAATTTATGAATAGTAATTCATATATATATTTGATATAATACTAGGTGATAATAGAAACTAATACATATAAATATAAATTACAAGAGGTGTCAAATGTACAAGATATTAGAGAAGAAGCATTTAAATACTACTGTTGACCAAATGAAAATTCAAGCACCATTAGTTGCCATGAATACTGAACCTGGACATTTCATCATACTACGAGTTGATGAAACAGGAGAACGTATACCTTTGACGATTGTTGATCATGATGAAACTAGTGTTGATATCATATACCAAAAGCTAGGTTTCAGCACTAACTTACTAGGCACGAAAAATGTTGGTGATTCTGTTTCAGATTTTGTAGGTCCACTCGGGGAGGCTATCAAAATACATTGTTGTAAAAAGTTACTAGCCATAGCTGGTGGTGTTGGAGCCGCTCCGATTTATCCACAATTAAAGGCGTATCATGAACAAGGGGTCAGTATCGATTTGGTATTAGGAGCTCGCTCTGAAGAGTATCTAATACTTCGTGAAAAGTTCGAGGAAATTTGCGCTAATGTATATTACTGTACTGATGATGGAAGTTATGGAGAAAAAGGATTTGTGACATCTATTGCTGAGAAATTACTAATTGATAATTGTTATGACCACTCAATAGCGATAGGTCCACTTATTATGATGAAAAATATTGTTGAGTTAAATAAAAAATATCAGTTGTCTACTGATGTTTCTTTGAATCCTATTATGATTGATGGTACTGGAATGTGTGGTAATTGTCGTGTTTCAATTTCCGGTAAGACATATTTCGCATGTGTTGATGGTCCGGATTTTCCAGGTGAAAATGTCGATTTTGATGAGTTGCTAGCGAGGCAAGGATACTATAAAGATGAGGAACATGTATGTAACCTGGAGATGAAGAAAAATGAAAAAAAATAGAGTTGTTATGAATGTCTTAGATAGTGTTAAAAGACAATCTAATTTTGATGAAGTAGCTTGTGGTTTAACTCTAGAGCAGTCAAAAGCAGAAGCTTCTAGATGTTTAAACTGTAAAAATCCTAGGTGTGTAGATGCATGTCCAGTACATGTTGATATCCCGAAATTTCTTATGGAAATTTCGGACGACAAGTTAGAAAACGCCTATTTTACGCTATATGATGATAATATTTTACCCGCTGTATGTGGTAGAGTTTGCCCTCAAGAGAAGCAATGTGAGGGAGCGTGTGTTTTAGGTATTAAAGGTGAAAGTGTTTCAATAGGTGCACTTGAAAGGTATTTAGGTGATTACGCCTTGAAGAATGATCTTATTGAATGTAATGAGATTGTTGATAATAACATAAAAATAGCTGTAGTTGGTAGTGGTCCTGCAGGATTAAGTAATGCAGCTAGTATGAGAAGACTTGGTTATGATGTTACTATTTTTGAGGCCTTACATGAATATGGAGGTGTATTGAAATATGGAATACCAGATTTTAGATTACCAAAGGACATTGTTGAAAAGGAAATTGAAAAGTTAACCAATTTAGGTGTGAAACTACAAAAGAATGTCTTAATTGGAAAGTCGATTACAATTGACCAACTAATGAATAAGTATGACTTCAAGGCAGTGTTTTTAGGTAGTGGAGCAGGTCTTCCGAGTGCGTTGGGAGTTGCTGGTGAAAACTATAGTGGGGTGTATTACGCTAATGAGTTTTTGACAAGAGTGAACCTTATGAAGTCAAGAAGTTTCCCTTATAGCCCAACACCTGTAAAAATAGGAGATAATGTTGCAGTGGTCGGTGGTGGAAACGTTGCAATGGACGCTGCGAGAACTGCAAAACGTCTGGGAGCGAAGAATGTATTTATATTGTATCGAAGAGATATGAGTAGTTTACCTGCAAGACTTGAGGAAATACATCACGCAGAAGAAGAAAATATTGATTTTAGATTGTTATTAAATCCTGTTAATTTTATTGGTGAAAACTATCACTTAAAACAAGTTGAGTGTGAAATTATGGACTTGGGAGATGAGGATTCATCAGGTAGAAGACGTCCTGTTCCTACTGGTAAATACAAAAAATTTGACATTGACTCATGTATAATCTCTATTGGGCAAAAACCTAACCCGATTTTAAAGAAATCTACTTCAGATTTAGAAACAGATAAATGGGGTAGAATTGTTGTGGAAGACTATCAGACATCAATACCTGGTGTTTTTGCAGGGGGAGACGTTGTGAGTGGTGCGGCAACAGTAATATTGGCAATGGGTGCTGGAAAAGATGCAAGTGTCTATATGGATCAATATATTAGGAATAAGCTCTAAATTTGACAAATAAGCCAAAAAGATATAAACTCTTTAATAGATACTTTGAGGTTCAAAATATTTTTTAGGAGGACATTATGTCGAAAATTGGTTTACTAGTTTGTGGAAATTCTGGGATTGATTATATAGATCATCCTTATGATATATCTGTTATTCGCTCAATATTATTTGTTGGTGATAAAGAATACTCGGATTATATTGATATAAAAGCAGATGACTTTTATCAAATGCTTTTAAATGATTCAAGTATTACACCATCAACTGCTCAAGCAGCTACTGGGGTTATATTGGAGCAATATCAAGAAATGATAGATAAAGGATATGATGAATTATTGGTTATATCTGTATCGCAAAGATTAAGTGGTACCTACGAAGGTTGTGTACTGGCTGCTAATATGATAGATGATGTTAAAATTACAGTATTTGACTCGAAAACTGTGAGTTACCCAGAGGCGAGAATGATACTAGATGCAGCGAAATTAGCAAATGAAGGAAAAACTGTTGATGAAATAGTTGAACATTTGTCTAAATTGCGAGATAGTCATCGTATACTGTTTAGTGTTGAAACATTACGTTACTTAGTTAAAAATGGTAGATTAAGTGGGGCTTCTGGTTTCATTGGTGGTATGTTAAAAATTAAACCAATGTTGGAAGTGACACATGACGGTAGAGTGGAAGCTGTTGAAAAGATACGAACGTTACCAAAAGCTACTAACCGTTTAATAGAGAAGTTCTTAGAGGAACTTGGAGAAAAAGATGTAGAAGTCTTTATGATTGAGGCGAAATCTCAAGAAAGAGTGAACTACATTAGAAAAATGATTCAAGAAGCAAGACCTGATATCAAAGAAATAAAAGCCTATCCTTTGACTCCGGTAGTCGGCGCACACGCTGGTCCTGGATGTGTTGGAATTGGTTATATAGTTAAATAGGGAGGAATTTGATGGATACACCAAAAGAAGTAATTAATGATTTGCTCGTTGAAGTATTTAATCACATTTTAAGTATTGAAGGAGTTACCTTAAAAAGCAGAGGGGTAAAATTGTCGATGAATGAGGTTCACGTTTTAGAGGCGATTGAAAAAACAGAAGTTCCAACAATGACAAATCTCGCGAGACGATTGAGAATCACTGTAGGTACTTTAACTACTGCAATGAACCGTTTAGTTGAAAAAGGATATTGCACAAGATATCGTGAGGAAGAAGACAAAAGAAAAGTTCTTATTTCATTAACAAAAAAAGCCCGTGAGGTTCTTGAAATACATAAAACCTTTCACAATGAGATGATTGACTCCGTTATTAATGACATGAAATTGGACCAGGACGAGGTTTTACTAAATAGTCTAAAGAATATCAGCACATACTTTAAAAACAAGTATTAAGCGAATATACACCTTTACTTTACTATATATTTTTGGTATTATATTTACTGTAAAATATAGAGAAGTGGAGGTGTTTTTATGATAAATTCCGATATTTTAAGAGGGCATCTTGAAAGTGTGATATTAAAACTAATTATCGAGCAAGATCGATATGGTTATGAAATCGCTAGTTGTATCAAAGAAAGAACAAACAATCGATTTGTCATGAAAGAAGCTACGCTTTATAGTATTGTAAGTAGATTGGAAAAAAGAGAACTGATTGAATCTTATGTTGGGGAAAAAACACATGGTAAAAAGCGCAGGTATTATAAGATTACCTCATTGGGAAGGGCATATTACTACGAGAAAAAACAAGAATGGCTTGAACTTAAAGAAATCTTGAATACCCTGTTGGAGGCGTAAACTATGAAGAGAATAGAAAATTTTGTGAGAAATACATTTAAAGATATTCCAAAACATAATAAGGAAATAATTATAAAATCAGTACTTGAGCAACTCGCAGAAAAAGTAGAGGACTTGATGGATTCAGGACTAACGGAAAACGAGGCAATAGATAAAGCTGTTGTCGAGTTTGGAAGTGTTGAAGATTACTTTGAAAAGGTAGAACGAGAAGAACGTAAGGAAAAACGTAGAAAAACTGTAAAACACTATCGTAATGATCTAATGTTTAGTAGTGTTTCAGCACTAATTATTATTGGAGCTTTAATCTTTATCAATTTTTATTATGCACCATCTGTTATCTGGTTTGTAATACCAGCTTTGGCTGTGTTATTCTGGCCGTTAGCAGTGCTATATAATTTATTAAATAAGAGAGAAAGTAGGCGAAATAGTGATGAGTAACAGAGCTGTAATTGCAACGTCAACAGGATGTTTGGATTACCTAGATTTAAATGAAGAAAATTTAAGAATCCTACGTATGAAAATTATCATGGGAGACAATACTTACAATGATTTCATTGATATGACTGCTGAAAAGTTCTATCAAAATTTAATTGACGACAATACATTAGTTCCACAATCTTCAATGCCTTCTCCAGGTGAATTACTTGAATTAATGGATGACTTAGAAGAAAAAGGCTATGACGAAGTATTTGTAGTTACGATATCATCAGGATTAAGTTCAACATTTGATATTGTAAAAGGTGTTCAAAATAATTACGATGGTAAACTAAAAATGCATGTCATTGATTCACGTAATGCAGCAATTAGTGAAGGATGGTTATCACTAGAAATCCTAAGACTGATTAAAGAAGAAAAAACAACTGAAGAAATTCTCGAACACATAAACTTTATGAGAACCAACAGAAAACAATATTTTATGGTAGATAATCTACGCCTATTCGTTGCGAATGGTAGACTAACAGGAGCAGCAGGATTTATTGGAAGTATGTTTAAGATAAAACCGATATTAGAAGTAAATGATGCAGGTAAAATTGTACCATTCAAAAAAATCAGAACACAGAAAAAAGCATTAAAAGAAATGGTAGACCTAATCATAAATGATGTATCCAAACTTGATGATTTTGTTGTCACATATGATACTTCAAATAACCTTGAAGGGTTACAATACATTCAAGATGAAATGGAAAAAGCTTTCCCAGGATATAAGTACTACGCAGCACCAATTACACCAGTAATCGGATGTCATACTGGAATCGGTACTGTAGGGATTGCCTATTTCGATTTATCCAAAAAATAAATGGAACTTTGAGTTCCATTTTTTTTATTGAATAACTACTATTAAAATGCTACAATAACATAGGTGATTTTTATGCAAACAAAACGACTCACATTACTATCAATAATGCTAGCTGTTAGTATTGTGTTATCAATAATTGAATCTTTTATCCCCGTCTTTGTTCCAGGAGTAAAAATAGGGTTAGCTAACGTAGTAACGTTGCTAATCATGTACTTGTATGGAGAAAAGGACTCGTTCCTAATTTTGATCTTAAGAATCTTACTAGTAGGTATATTAAGAGGAACTATTTTCTCAGTAACGTTCTATTTATCATTATCAGGAGGACTAGCTGCATTTGCGATGATGTTCCTATTTAAACGTCTTAGAGTGTTTAGTCTAATTGGGGTTAGTATCATGGGGGCCTTTGGCCATAGTGTAGGACAAATCTTAATGGCAATCTTCTTGATTGAAAGAGCCGAGTTGATATATTACCTACCTTATGTAATGGCGTTAAGTGTTGCAACAGGTGTACTGACAGGTATGATTGCAACAAGGTCACTTCAAATAGTAAAAAAAGCAATATAAAAAGGCGCTGATAGCGCCTTTTTTTATTCGATTATTTCACCTAAGTACATCGTTTCAAAGTTTTCACTAAAATGAATTGTTCCATCCATTCCATACCAAATTGCTTCTAAACCATCCATCTCGTCTACAAAAGCAATACCATCTTCAATGCTCATTGTGAAGATTGCAGTACTGTATAAATCAGCTAATCCAGCGTCACCATCAATAACAATACTAACACTGCGACTGTGTCTTTCGGGTCTCAAAGTAAGTGGATTGATTATATGGTGATAAACTGTACCGTCAACTATGAAGTATTGTTGGTAGTCACCACTTGTTACTAACTGATCTCCGTCACCAAGTAAGATTGTTGCGTATCCTGGATATTTCTCACCATCGGGATCAGTTGTAGCTAAGATGTATTTTCCATGATCACGAATAGGGTGTGTTCCACCGATAGAAATATTTGAGTTACCATTGTTTAACAAGTATGAGTTTAAATCTAAGGAATCTAAATAGGTAACTAAGACTTCTGATATATAACCTTTTGACATACCACCTAAATCAATACTCATATTGTCTTCCATTGTGATGGTATGATTACCATCGTCAAGTATGATCTTAGAGGAATCAGTATACTGGTTCTTTTCATTTAACTCCTCCATGGTAGGAATACTAGTAGAAGTATGAGTAAACGGATCGGCTAGTTCACGATAGTCGTGCCACACTTGTAAAACAGGTCCTAAAGCGATATTGAACAAGTTGTTTACATCGCTTTGATGATCTAATGTAAACTCGATCATATCAAATAATCTTTCATCAACAACATGAGTTTCGGTTGGTGAATCGTTGATTGATTTAACGTTTGTTACTCCATCATAGTTATCGTATTTATCACTTAATTTATGATAATCAGAAATAATTGCTTCGACATTATCAAATACTTCATTTAAACCTAGGTGATATGTATCACCTTCATATGTTACAGTTAAACGAATATATGTATGTAGATACTGATCAAAATTGATTGTACATTGTGTATAATCTGTGTCGGTAATAGAAATGCAGTTATACATTCTGTAATTGATGTTTCTTTGTAATATTTCAATATCACCATTATACTCCAAAGTATAAGTAACTATATAATCACTATCATTTGAGTCGTTAACTGAATATGTAGTAGTGACGAATTCGCTAATATCTGTCTCACCATCTTTTGCGGTAAAACCTGGATCAACAAAATCCTCTTCTAACTCGTATATCACAGTTTGGTCTCCCTTTAACTCGAAGACAATGTTTTTATTAGTACAAGAACTTAAAGTAAGTATAACTAAGGCTATTAGCATAATATTAATTGTTTTTTTCATGTCATTCATCCTTTCAACAAGATTATAACAAAGTTATAAAATTTAGTAAATAAAAAAAACTGGCTTACAAATAAGCCAGTTTAAGTTACTTAATAATTTGTTTCGTGATATCTCAATAATTCAACCATCATTCTTAAGAAGTTGTTTGTACTTACAGTACTACCTGAAAAATCATCAACCATATCTTGTGGGAATTGAGTTGTACTAGTATTAGTTATGTTGTGCATACCAGTGTTTGATACAACTTTTAATCCGTCTAAATCAGTAAGTGTTTTACCAATGAACCATGGGAAATAAGTTTCTTCTAAATCTTCTAAAGTAATTCCACCTTGTTCAGAAGCTCCACTACTGTCTCCCCAGTTTCCACCATTGTAATGACCTTCTTCACCATCTGCATCATAATCATGACGGAACGATATTACACGAATGCTACCATCTGCTTTATTAACTTGTACATAAGCTGTGTTCCAGAAGTTTAAAGTTGCAGAACGACAAGTACAAGAAAGGTAAGTAACTTGATAAATAACGTAATCAGCAATATCTGAGTTTTCCATTAAAATAATTGCGTTATTATCTGTTTCGTGTCCTTCACCATTTAAGTGTGTAAAAGGAATATTATAACCTTGTCCGTTAACATATTCATCTGCTCCTCCAGTTGCACCTAAACATTCAGGTCCCACACATACATTGTCACAAGCACTTAACGTAACAACGATAGCTACAACTGCAAAAAACATTAATAATCTTTTCATAATCTATTCATCCTCTCGAAATATAATCACATGTAATAAAATCACATAAATTCTATCTAATATTATATATAATATCTATCTATAAAGCAATATAAAATAGCCTTAAAAAGAAAAGTTCCTATCTAGTCCCTATATTCATTATTAAACAACTCGATTATTGAGGAGTTTTCGGTCCATGAGACACCTTCTAAATTTGCGATATCAGAGTTTTCATCTTCTAATAGCTCAACGATCTCATTGAAGTTATAAATGTTACTTTTTATATGATTCTCTATAATGGTCAAAGTACTATCAAGTGAGAGCGACTCATCATATCTAATGCTTTCACTATCTGAATCAAATACATCAAAATGAATATCATCGACATTCTTTGCGACGTCATAATCACCGTACATTATATAAACAAAACCAGTTGAAGTATCGACGGACTTAGTATAAAAAGTATTTCCTATCTCGTAGGTACCATCACCATATATCTTGTTATCACCTAGATACTCATAATAACCACCTATTACAAAAACTCTTTCATATCCTAGATGATTTAAAGCGTCCTTAATATATCCACTTCGAATACAACCATCCGCGTATAATAATATTGCCATATCACGATTGAATAACCGTTCCAAAATAGATGTATCTCTTAATTGGTCAGGATTGAACTCATATGTTCTTCCGCGATCAAAAGCTCTATAATCTAGATAATCGAAAAAAGGTATTGATTCAAAACCATCAATAAATCCATACTTAAATTGTGCCTGGTGATTTCGTAAGTCAACATATTGCACATCACTACGATATAAGTATAAATCCAAATTCTCCATCGAAATCTCACTTTCAGCTGTAATTTCTAACTCTTTTTCACCACAACCTGTAATTAAAAAGACGGTTAAAAAAACAAGTGAAAGTAACCATATTTTTTTCATTAAAACAACTCCTTTGTTACCCATTAAATACTATACCAAATTTAGCTAAAAATACACAAGTTTATATATATATATTATATCAAAAATATTATAATTAAAGTATCAAATTTATATTCACTTTTGAAAGGGCTTTTGATATAATTAAATAGGTTATATTTTTTTATTACGCGAAAAGAGGTGAACGCAATGACAAATCAGTCTCAAGAAGTTAATGTATTATTCGAAAAATGGATTCTAGACGCGGATACAAAGTTGGAAGGTAAGGACCTATTTAAGAACGTAAAATCTTATTTAGAATCTACTCATCCAGAAATCTGTGGGAAATGTATCCCTTGTCGCGATGGAGTCGTGAAACTGGAAACATTATTTGAATCATATATTCAAGGTGAGGCGACCTTAAAAACTCTAAAAGAAATAGAGAGAATCGTAAATAATTTACGAGCTAGCCGATGCAGTGTAGGGTTGGACATTGGTAAAAATATGGAAGTTGTTTTAGAAAACAATTATAACGTGTTATACAACCCGGTTAAGAAATATTAAGGAGGAACATTATGGCTAAAGTTACTATTAATGGTGAAGTTGTCAAAGTCAAAAGTGGTTCTACCATCCTTAAAGCTGTGAATAGCATCGGTATTAAAATCCCAACACTTTGTTTCTTAGAGGAAATAAATGAAATTGGATTTTGCCGTATTTGTGTTGTGGAAGTAGAAGGGGAACAAGACCTTGTATCAGCATGTAACACAGAAATTAAAAACGGAATGGTTATTACTACAGATTCAGACAAAGTCATCAATTCAAGAAGAGCGACATTGCAACTTTTAGCATCTCGTCATCGATTTGATTGTTGGAGATGTCCAAAAGATGGACAATGTGAGTTCTATGATTTATTAAAAGAGTTTGACGTTACATTTGAAGAATTTGGTCCGGGTTACGGACGTAACAAAGAGCAAATTTTTGGAACAGGAGTATCACAAGATCAAACGAAATGTGTTTTATGTAAAAGATGCGTTGCAGTTTGCTCAAGTGTGGTTACTGCTAAAGTATTGAAATTCAGAGATGACGATGGAATCAATCCTATCGTAAGTCCTACACCAGGACTAACATTTGATGAATCAGGATGTATCTTCTGTGGAGAATGTGTAAAAGCGTGTCCTACAGGAACATTATTTGAAACAGATAAAACAAAAGAAGTTCAAGCATTACTACGTGATAAGGATACAACTGTAGTTGCACAACTTAGCTTAGAGGCAAACAGTGCATTATCAGAAGAGTTTGGTTATGACATTGATACAGATGTTGAAGAAACATTCGGGAAAACAATGAATGCTTTAGAGTTACTAGGGTTTAATGAAGTATCAACTTTAGATCTTGGAAATGATATGCATGCATATGCAACAGCTAAAGAGTTTATCAATCGTCAAGAAAATGCCGAAAACTTCCCTGTTATCATTTCAGCACATCCTGCTACAAATCGTTATCTAGAACTATATAAACCATCAATGTTAGATAATTTATCACCTGTAAAAACACCTCATGTTTTACAAGGTGCATTATTAAAAGAGAAGTTAACAAAGAGTGTAAAAGTTGTTACAATCTCTCCTAATGTTACAGGAAAACATGAAATTACAAGAGAAGAACTAAATAACGAAGTTGATTATGTTTTAACAGTACGTGAGTTAGCAAAACTTTTAAAACGTAACAGTATCGACTACAAAAAATTAGAGAATAAAGAGTTTCACAATCTACACACAGGAGAAAGAACTCCCAATGTACAACGTGGAATGTTAATCGCTACACTAAATACTGTATCAGAGTTAGTAGACTCGAAACCACTTGAAGCAATCAAGTTTAAAACTGTTAGAGGACAAGAGTTTAATGATGCAGAAGGTATGATCAAAGAAGCAACAGTAGTAATTGGTGGGAAGAAACTAAACATCGCTATTTGTGAAGGTGGAGCAGCATTCAAAGAAATGTTCGCAAAACTACAGTCGAAGAAAACATACCATTTAGTTGAAATGATTGTTCATCTAGGCGGAGTAGTAAACGCTGGAGGATTACCATTTACAAGAGAACCACTAGAAGAAGTTATTACTTTAAGAAATAACGCAATCAATCAAAATGAAGAGATCCCATACTCAAACCCAACACACAACAAACTAGTGATAGAGTTATATAACGAAAAGCTAGTACCACTAATCCACACTACTTACTCTCAAAAAGAGTTTAGTAAAGAATAAGAAGGTGTATTCATGATTACGGAAAACAAACAATTTCTAGATCCTAGAAAAGTATATATTCCATTAACAGACAATAAGTCAAAAATTGCGAACCTTAAAGTAGCTAAATATGACGAAGTTAAAGTCGGACAAGTAATTGCCTACAAGTTTAATGGAAAAGTGAAAACACCAGTGTTAGCTACAGTAAGTGGAACTGTAGAAGGATTTGAAGAATGTGAAACTCGTTTTGGGAAATTAATTGATCACGTTATTATCGAAAATGACAACTTATATACAACTCTTGATTATCCAAGAATGACTCTAGATGCGAGTCCTACCGAAATCAAGAATCGTTTAGAAGAAATGGGAGTAAATCAAGTAAGTGTTGATGGATTATTCACAGACGTTGATTTTACAAACCCAATCAACTATGTTGTTGTAAATGCAATTTATACAAATGAACCATTTATTTCAACTGATTACGATTATATTAAAAAACAAGCAGAAGAAATCGCAACAGGTATTCAATTACTAGGTCGTGCTGCTCAAACAGATAAACTTTACTTAATCGTTGATAAGTTTATGGATACAGAAACTCTTGAAAACTTAGGTAAAGCAACTGTAGATAAAGGAATTGAAATTGTTACAATCAATTCAAAAAAAATGCAAGGTTCTGATTATAAAATCATTCGAAAATTAATCAAAAAACCTTTAACAAACAACTTGTTACAAGACGGTGTGTTATATACGAACGTATGTGCTGCTAAAGCAACACATGACGCAGTATTAAACAATGCCCCGTTCACCAAACGCCAAATCGCTATAACTGGAGATGCATTTAGCGTGAATGCATTGTATGAAGTAAGAATCGGTACAATTTTCACAGATCTAGTTGAAGATCTTGGAGGGTACCAACTAACAGAAAAACTTAACTTACATGTTGGTTCATTCCTAACAGGGAACCAACTAGAAAATGATAAATTTAGTATTACGGCTACTGTTGATTCAGTAAACGTAGGAGTTATTAGAGAAGATGAAGAGGAAGTATGTACAAAATGTGGAGACTGTAACGACGTTTGTCCAGCAGGAATCTTACCACAAAACATTATGGATGCAGAAATTCGTAGTGTAAACGCAAGAATTGTTGATTTAAACACTAATGAATGTATCGATTGTGGATTGTGTACATATGTATGTCCGTCAAAAATTAACGTATTAGAATGGGTGCGACGTGCAAAACGTCGTGTCGGATAGGAGATAGCATAATGGAATTTACAACTAAAAAACCTCCGATCAAAACAAACCAAGGACGTTCATACAAAAAACAATTAGTTTTACACATCTCAATCTTAATCGTTTCTCTAGCAGCAATATTTACAAGAGCATTCGTCCCGGTATTAGAAGGAGAAGAATGGTCACCAGATTTACTATTTAAATCGTTCTTAATGTTAGCAGTAGGTGTCGCAGTAAGTGTACTTATTGAGTTGATCTACTCTTTATCTGAAGGAACTGCACAAGAATTTACACAATATAAACGACTCGTTGATCCAATCAACACAGGATTACTAATCGCATTATTATTACCATCAGTAACACCTATTTATGTACTCGTATTAGCAGTAGCAATTGGTGTTTATGCAGGTAAAATTGTATTTGGTGGATATGGATACTATATTTTCAATCCAGTATTAGTAGGGGTATTATTTGCTCAACTTTCATTTGCAGGACAAATCGCTGTTGAAGGAACTCCTTTACTACAATTGAAAGATGGATTAACAAGTGCCTTCCGTCCAGATATCTTAAGCTTATTAACAGGAAATTATGAAGCAGTAGCAATCGGAAGTACTGCAGCAATATTATTAGTATTGCTGTTCTTCTACTTAGCAATAAACAAAGTTGTTGATTTAAGAAGTAGTGGAGTATTTGTACTTTCAATTGTATTGATTAGTTTAGGAATTGGATTTGTAAACTTTGATGTTGCAGGTATGTTAACATACGCATCAGTAAACTTACTAACAGGATTAACACTATTTGGTGCTGTATTCTTAGTAAGTGAAACAATCTCAAGTCCAACATCAAGAGAAGCAAAAATCATCTATGCTGTAGTCATCGCAGTTATTACAATGGCTGTTCGCGTATTAGGTGATGAACCAGAAGGTGTAGTATTCGCGATATTATTTGGGAACATGATTACACCATTCTTAAATAGAACAGTAAAACGTTCAAACAAAGCAACTTATATTAGAACTGCAGTCATCTCATTTGTAATCGTGGTATTTACAGGATTACTCTTCGGATTTATTCTACAAGGTGAATTACTACAAATCTTTAATGCAACTGCATTTATGGGAGGTCTATTCTAATGAAAAAAGGTATAGGAATCGTATTTATGCTTACACTAGTTGTTGTTTTAGCTAGTGTTGGAGTATTCTTTGTTGAAAGAATTACTACTCCAATTATTGAAGAACGACAAATCAAAGAAGTGCAAGAAGCTGTATCAGAAGTATTCCCAGAAATCGTAGGAACTACTTGGACAGTTGAAGAAGCAACATTTGAACTTGAATCTCCAATTACTGGTGCACAAGTAATTAAAGATGAGGATACTCTAATGGGTATTGTTTACACAGTATCTTTCCAAGGTTTCGCAAACTCATTTAATTATGTAGTTGGTGTAAATAGAGATGGAGAAGTTACAGGATATAAAACACTGAAAAACAATGAAACAGCAAGTTCTGCTGGAGAATTTGATGATCCAGCAACTTTTGAAGCAATAAAGGGTGCACTTTTAGGTGCAGCAAGTAGTTCATTTGATGGTGTAAGTGGAGCTACATATACTTCAGATTACTGGAAAACATCAATTGATCAAGTAGCTGCATGGCATGCAGATGCTGATATATTCCCTGAAATTCCAGAAATTGAAATTGCAGCAGCATTAATCAAAAGCAAGTTAGCTGATGATACATTAGTTGTTACAGAATTAGATGCAGATGCAAAAGCAAAACTATCTGATTCAGGAATCGACGTTGCTTACGAGGCAAAAGGTGAAAGTGGAGATTACGTAGTATACATCGAAACATATTCTTCATATGAACCGGGAACTACAGTGTTCTTAGCAGTTGATAGTGAATCACACGAAACAGTATTATTTGATGTAATAGATAACAATGATACTGAAGGTATTGGTAGAAAAATATTAGAACAAGATTATACACAACTAGAAGATGAGAGTTTAAATACATTAATTAATGGTGACTTTGATTCTATTAGTGGTGCGACAGTAACTTCTGACGCATGGAAAGACGCGATGTATCGAATCGCTGCGTTCCATCAGGAAGTATACCAAGACATCATCACATATAGTACTGATGAACTTATCCCTGAGTATAACAAACAATTATCACCAGTAGAACTAGGTGGAATGACAACTTGGGACATCTATAGTGAAGATGGAATTAAACTAAAAACAAGCAATGATGGTTCTGGTTTATTAGTTACTTGGGATAACCCTGGTACTGATTATCGTTCAATCGAGATTAGTCAAGATGGATTTAACTTCGTAGCAGGTAAAAAATACAGTGTTGTAGTTGTTGCTCATAGTGATTCAGGAAAAGAAATGATTCTTACACTAAATGATGGAACTACTGACATTTTACAAACTAGATTAGTTACAGAAGGTGTTCAAGAAGATTTAAGAGACAATACATTCAACTACACAATCACACCTACAGAAAATATTGATGATGTTTCTTTAACATTAGGACTTGGTAAAACAGTCGCTAAAGAAGAAGAAGGAGACATAACAATAGTTGAAGTGAGAATTGTTGAGTTAACTGGTGAGTTTGATGTACCAGATAATGCAACAAATCAAGTGAAAAACTCATTCTTACATACAACAAGAGTAATTGAAGTAACAGAACAAAAATTTACAAATGTGAATATTTCAAATATCTTCGATATCATGAATGATAAAGGTGAAGTAGAAGGAACAATTTACTACGGATATACTTTTGGTGCTTATGTAGATGGACCTACAATGATTCGTTTCATGGTTGGTATCGATAAGGATGGAAACTATACAGGATTTAGATTCTTAAGTACAAACGATCCAGCTGTAAATCCTTCTGAAATTTACACTGCAAACTACGATGACTTCAATGAAACTGGGTACTTTGCTGAAGAACTAGAAGGTCTTCTAAGTACAAATCCAGTTGATTTACCGGATTATGATGGATTAGCATTACAAGTAACGAGTATTGAAAATGCTTTAAATGAAATCGGTAGATATCATGATGAAGATTACTCAAAACGTTTTAATGAATCTATTCCACAAGCAGAGTTAGAAGCTGCCTTTCCAGGAGCTGTAAGCTTTGTTGAAATATACAATGATTACGACTTCCAACAAGGAGTAGTAAACGTATATGAAGCCTATGACAATGATAATACATTAATCGGTTATGTATACGCAGGAAAATACAAAGGTCTAAACTCAGACATTCTATATACAATAGGTATTAATAATGCAGGAACTACTGTAGAATTAAATGTATATAGTCAGAAAGAGACATGGATTGGAGCTGGAAAATCAACGAATTTTATAGATTCTACATTTATACTTGAGTTTGATGGACTAGATGTAACAAACTTTGTAACAAACTATACACCAAATGCAGATCCAACTTCAGGTGGTACTTCAACTGATGTTGACGCAATATCTGGTGTATCAACAACAACTGGTGGAGACGGTGTACACTTCGGTTTAATCGATAGTATCTACACTGCATTAAAATTCCACACAGATAATTCAGTAGGAGGTGCTTCATAATGGCAAGACAAAAATCATTAAATGAAGTGTTTACTGCAGGATTCTTTAAACAAAACCCAACATTCGTTCAGTTCTTAGGAATGTGTCCAACGTTAGCTGTAACAGGAAGCGTAGAAAGTGCATTAGGTATGGGTGCTGGTGTTGCATTCGTTCTCGTATTATCTAACTTAATGATTTCATCGATAAGAAGGTTTGTACCAAACGAAGTACGTATCCCGATTTATATCGTAGTTATCGCTTCACTTGTAACAATCCTAGAAATGTTAATGAATGCATACGTTCCAGATTTAGCTGCACAACTAGGAACATTCTTATCATTAATTGTAGTAAACTGTTTAATCTTAGGACGTGCTGAAGCATTCGCTTCGAAAAATGGTCCTGTTAAATCGATGGCAGACGGACTCGGAATGGCTATTGGATTCACTGGTGGTATTGTGTTAATCGCATTCTTCCGTGAGTTACTAGGTAGTGGTTCGATTACTATTTGGGGTGACTTAGCAGTACAACTAATTCCAGATACATATCAAATCTCGATTCTAATACAGCCTGCTGGTGCCTTCTTAGTATTTGGTATCCTAGTAGCGCAAGTAAATAAATTGAAGTTCAAAAAAGAAGAACAGCAAAGTGAGGTGGCATAGATGGGTATTATCGCAATCGCATTTGGTGCAATCTTCGTTAGTAACGTTGTATTAAACCAATTCTATGGTCTATGTCCATTTTTAGGGGTTTCAACAAAGAAATCTAGTGCCTTATCAATGGGTATGGCAGTAACATTCGTAATCACATTAAGTACTATGATTGCTTACACAATCTATCATCAAGTATTAGTGCCTAATGGAATTGAATATTTATCAACAATCGTATTTATCTTAGTAATCGCATCATTTGTACAATTAGTTGAAATGGTAATCAAACGCTTCAGTGCTTCAATCTATAGTGCTCTTGGAGTGTACTTACCATTAATCACAACAAACTGTGCCGTACTCGGGGTAGCTATTGATGTTACTGTGAATGGTACAGGAAGTTCAAAAATGTTAATGATCGCAGGTCAAGTTCCTACATTCTTTGAATCAACAGTATACGCACTTGGTATTTCAATTGGATACGCACTTGTAATCTTCTTATTCAGTGCAATCCGTGAAGAAATGGATGCATATCCAATCAAACGTAACTGGCAAGGAATTCCAATCGCGTTAATCACAGCCTTTATCATGGCGATGATCTTCGTTGGATTTGGAGGGATTGTATAATGGAAATCGTAATTATACTTGCAGTAGTAGTTAGTATCGTTTTAGCATTATTGCTTTGGGGAGCTAGTGTCGCATTATATGTTGAAGAAGATCCAAGACTTCAAGGTGTAGTTGATTTGCTTCCTAATCAAAACTGTGGGTTATGTGGTAATCCAGGTTGTAAAGCAATGGCGCAAGCAATTTTGAATGAAGACTCAAAACTAACACAATGTAAACCAGGTACCGCAGAAATGCGTGAAGACATTAAAGAATTTTTAGAAACATTTGATAACGATGCAGCTGGTGTAGATCCAGTCAAAGTTAAGATGTAATGAAACAAAACTAAAAGAACGTTCACTGAACGTTCTTTTTTTCATTTCTAACATAGTTATGTAACACAAACTATCTTCTTACGGTAAAACATAGAAAACGCAATACAACGCAAATGAGGCATAGAAAAAAGAGAAACCATAATAGTTTCTCTTTTTGTTTCAGTTTGATAAAAATTAGTTTGGATTATTCTCCTAATCCTAATGCGTCTTCGAATGCACCTTTGAATCCACTAACTTTAACTGTTACACCAGCAACAGCATCCATAGTGTTATCAGTAATTGTCCAATCAGCAGACCAACCTTGAGCTGTAACGATAGCATCAGCTAACATATTAGCTTGTTCGAACCAGTAGTACTCAGAAGTAGTGTGTGCAGCATCTTTCATACCGTAAGCTTCACCTAAAGTTTGCTTAGTAGTACATGAAGAATACTCTTTTGGATCTTGTGATACACCATCAACTTTGATTTCAGTACAAGAGATTGCGTCAAATGCAACTGTTTCAATTCCACCGTTAACATTAACAACAACAACAGCTAAGTATCCGCTTGATTCACCGAAGTAAGTACCTGGAGTGTAATCTCCGTATACAGGAACGTCTAAGTTGTAAGAACCGTCACCAGAAACTTTGTGTTCACCAGAATAATCTTTGAATCCACCTACGTTATAAACGTTAGTATATCCTAGACCTTCTAAAGCAGTTTTAACCCAACCTGCGCGTCCACCAGATGCACACATTAAGAAGATTGCTTCAGCTTCTTCATCAAATAATTGCTTAACTCTAGCTGAGTCTACTACTGTAGTAGTATCACCTTTACCAGTGATAATTTCTTCGTTGTTTAGATAGTTGAAGTAAGGAATAACTGAAAATCCAGATACATATCCATCTTTAAGTCTATCTTCTAAGTTTCTTAAGTCGATGTATTGAGCGTTATCTCTTCCCATATATTCATCGATGTTTGCCATAGTGATTTCACCGTCAGCAGGTAATTTTGCTTCTCCACCGCAAGCAGTTAAAGTAAATGCTAATGCGATTACAGCAAATAATGCTAATAACTTTTTCATTAAAAATTCCTCCTAAATTTATTTTTTTAATTCTCTATTATTATAATAGTTTGCTTACTAAATGTCAACGTTTTCTATAATAAATAAATCGCTTTATTAAGCCATTATTCATTAGTATTTATAAATAAAATAAAGTGAAAAAGTACTTCGTATATAAACTATGTAAATAAAAAAAGTAAAGAAAATAAAGTAAATAAAAAAACTAGAACTTTTCATCTATTTCGTTTCTCATTCATCAATGATATGATATAATATATTGACTAAATAAAAAGGTGATTATATGAAAAAATCAGATATGATATTAATTGCTGTTATCTTAGTTGCTGCATTATCAACCTGGATTGTCTTTAGACAGTTAAATAGTGAAAGTACTTTGGAAGATGGAGTAGCAGTTGTATACTATAACAGTTCAAAAATATTAGAAATCGAATTAGAGGATGGATCTTATAAGGTTTATGATGAATCTAGAATAATCGAGATAGACGATACTAAATTTACTTATCATGTAGAAGGGTCTAACCCATACGGAGTTCTAATAAAATATGAGAACAATAAAGTTCGTGTAATAGATGAGGAAAGTCCAAAACATATATGTCAAACACAAGGTTGGACGAACTCAAGTCTTTTTCCGCTTACATGTCTTCCAAATAATATCGTTATTGCAATTGAAACAGGTGGTTTTGTTTTACCTCCAGTTGATGGAACAACGAGTTAGGAGTTAAATATGAATGATAGGATTTTTGCTTTACTAGAATTGGGTCTATTCTTTATCTTATTAGTAATCAATCTTCAACTATTCAACATGTTACAGTTTGATAAACTATTCAAAAAAGGGGTGCAAGTAAGACAGATGCAATTACTATATTTTTTCATAGTTATCGCATTTACATATTTGCTTACAAGAGCGTTTATGAACATCATAGAGTTATCATCCACTTTAGCAAATTTATAAGGATAAAAAAAAGGAGACAATTTGTCTCCTTTTATTATTCATATTTTTCAAACTCATTGATGATTTCAGTTTGAACGACACCTTTTGTTTGTTCTGTAAGGAAGAAATTCATAGATTTAATATCTGAACTTAGGAGCTCAATGGTATATGAAACTTGATCTGTATATTTGGTATCAATAAGGGTAAAGTTATCTCTAAGATACTTTTCCACTTTTCCAATAAAATCAAAGGGAATAATTATATTCATGTGAGTATATTTTGCGAGCGAAGTGAACTCAACTTCTTTAATCGTTTCACTAACACTTTTTGTATATGCTCGAACCAATCCACCAGCGCCTAGCTTAATTCCACCAAAATAACGAATACTTATCGCCAGTATATTAGTAAGTTCCTGTTTCTTAAGAACTTCTATCATTGGTAATCCTGCTGTTTTGGATGGTTCCCCATCATCACTATATTTTTGGATTTCCTGATTCTTTCCAATTACATATGCAAAACAATGATGATTTGCATCGGGGTATTTCTTTCTTAATTTATATAATGTTGCATTCACATCTTCAATACTACTCACAGGAACTAAAAAGTTAATAAATTCACTTTTATTTATTACGAGTTCACTAGAAACAGTTTTTTTAATACTTCTCATCATTATCACCAAGTTCAGTATACCATAAAAAAATGCGCTATGTTATGGAAATAAATCTATATATATAGTATAATTTTTATTGGTGATTTATGTGAATGAATATTTAGAAAACGCAAAAGCGATCCTTAAAAAATTAAATAGTAATGGCTTTCATGCATACATCGTTGGTGGATATGTCAGAGATAAAGTCATTGGGTTAAAATCGGATGATATTGATATTACTACAAGTGCGACTCCAGACGAGGTGAAAGACCTCTTTGAAAAAGTGAAAGATACGGGTAAGAATTTTGGAGGAGTAACTATAATTTTCGACGAAACAAAATTTGAAGTAACTACGTTTCGTTTAGAAGGTGCATACAAAAGACATCGATATCCAAAAGAAGTAACTTTCTCAGAGAACGTTATAGATGATATGCAACGAAGAGACTTTACAATGAATGCTCTTTATATGGATGTAAATGAGACAATCTATGATGATTTTAATGGATTAGAGGATATCAAAGACAAATTAATCAGAACGATTAATAATCCTAAAGAACGATTTAACGAAGATGCTTTACGTATTTTACGTGCGTTTCGTTTTGTGAGTAAACTTGGATTTGATATTGAAGATGAAACATTGAATGCGATCCGCGAACTAAAACACTTAGTAAAAACTGTTAAGATTGAACGAATAATGGTTGAGTTAGACAAAATATTTAATGGTGATTATCAAAAGAAGGCCATTAAATATATGATAGATACCGGTGTGAGTGAAGAACTCTATGGCTTACATGAAGGTTTAAAACACATAAGTAATGTGAAAGATTTTGTTTACCCTATTGAAGTATTTATTATTTCAGATATACTAGGAGAGTTAACAAACGATTGGAGATTTAGTAATGCGAATTCTCGACTAATTTATCAAGTTACAAATCTACATGAAGTTACTAAAAATAATGAGTTTAATAAATATATTCTATTCTCAAATAAATTAGATCCATGCTTACTTACTAACAAGATAAATGTACTGCTCGGGTATAACGATCAAAAGGATTTTATTATGACTATGTACAATGAAATGCCAGTAATGGATGTTTGTGATTTAAAGTTCAAAGGGCAAGATATTTTGGCACTAACAACGATGCACAACAGAAGATTAATCGGTTTAGTAATTGATGACTTGCTTTATAACGTAATTATGGGTATAATGCCTAACGAGTATGAAGTTTTAAAAGACTTTTCATTAAAGAGAGTAGCAGAATTACAAAAAGAAATGGGAGATAATAATGAGCGCTAAATTTTATTCGTATTTAGATGATTTTAGTCAAATAACGGTCATCGTTCCAACTAAATACCGTGACGACTTCGCAAAGTCATTCAAAGTAATTGGAAATGATGAGGAAATCGATTTAGAGATCATCTCAACGGAATTAATAGGGAACGAGAGAAAATACGTTACAAAATTTGATGGATACATTTTACTTAACCATATGTATCACATCTTTGACGACAATAATGAATCAAGTGAATTGTTCACAGGGAAAATCGTTCGAACAGAACTATTCGATGATATTTACTATTATGAGAACTCAGACCTCGGTTCAAGTTATCGTCGCGATAGAACCAAATTTAAGATTTGGACACCTGTCGCAAAATACATGAAATTAGAATTAGTAGACAAAAAAGGAAATAAAGAAATAGTTCCAATGGAGTATGATAACCAAGGTGTTTGGTACATACGTTTACGTGGAGACTATGAAGGATATAAATATCGTTATATCAGTTATGTTAACGGACAGGAACACACATTAGTGGACCCATACGGTATTAGTTCCAACGCTAATGCAGAATATTCATACGTTATTGATCCTGCAAAACTATATAAGCAAAGACAACAACGTCCGAAATTCAGTGGGGTTCCAAATGACGCAGTAATCTATGAAGCACACGTTCGTGACTTTACAATCAGTGATTCAGTTAATGCATCATATCCAGGACTTTTTAAATCCTTTACTGAACAAGGATTAACAACAAAACAAGGAAACAAAGCAGGATTAGACTATATGTTATCTCTAGGGATAACACATGTTCAACTAATGCCGATATATGATTTTGGTGGTGTTGATGAAACAAATCCCACAAAATTATATAATTGGGGATACAATCCAGAACAATATAATGTTCCTGAAGGATGGTTCTCAACAAATCCAGAAGATCCATATGCAAGACTTAATGAACTTAAAGAACTAATTGATAACTTACATAAAAACAACTTACGAGTTGTTATGGATGTTGTATATAATCACGTATTTGATTCAAAATGGTTTGCATTTGAAAAAATCATTCCTGGATACGGATATCGTTTTGACTCACATGGATTAATGACTGATTCAAGTGGATGTGGAAACGATATTGCAAGTGAACGAAAAATGGTTCGTAAATTTATTATTGATAGTGTAATGTACTGGGCAAAAGAATATAAAGTAGATGGGTTTAGATTTGACTTAATGGGATTATTAGATATAAAAACAATGAACACATTACGTCAAAAACTAGATCGATTTAGAAAAGATATGATCGTATATGGTGAAGGTTGGAGAATGCCAACTGAAATTGGATATGAGAGAAGTGCACATATGTATAATAAGCATTTATTATTTAATATTGGACACTTTAACGATAAAACAAGAGAACTTATCAAAGGAGCAACTTTTGACTCAAAACAAAAAGGATATGCTCTTGGTTCAAACGCTCGTCTTGATGATATCAAAAATATTATCCTAGGTAGTGCAAATAATAAGTTCTTATTCCGTTATCCATCACAATCTATAAACTATATAGAATGTCATGACAATAATACATTCTTTGATAAATCAGTAGAAGCATTAGGAAAAGGCGTAAAAGAAGATGAAATTAAAAAGCGTCAACGTCTTGCTACTGCAATGGTGATTTTATCTCAAGGGGTACCGTTTATACACTGTGGACAAGAGTTCTATAGAACAAAACAAGGTGTAGAAAACTCATATAAATCTCCAGACAAAATCAATCAAGTAGATTGGGATTTAGTAGATGAAAACATGCGAGATATTGAAGTGATAAGAGAATTGATTCGCATTCGAAAAAAATACGATTTATTCCGTCTTACTGCTCCATCAAAAATAAGAGATTATGTCGAACTACATACATTGGAATCAGGAACAATTATTTACAGACTAAAAGATTTAGAAACAGATATGGTTGTTATCTTCAAAAACAATGAAGAGAAAGAAACAATTGATTTAGAAGGTCGTTACAACTTAATCTTTGATGGACGTAAAAAATCACGTCGTTTATTAACAAAAATAAACGTAGACGAAATTACGACATATATATTAAAAAGAAAATAGGTGATCCATACATGGAACAATCATTTTACGCAAAAATTGAAACAATAAATAATACAACTTATGAAACAAACACATTACGTGTCTTAGCTGAAAATAAAGAAGGATATACTCTTAGAATCGACGAGAATGCAAAAGTCAAACTTAATTCAGTATATGAGTTTATTTGTAAACCAATCATTTTCAAAGAGCGTGAGCAACTAGAAGTTTTAGAACACACTCATATTGATGATGCTGATATTACATTTGAGAGACGTCAAGAGTTAATGAGTGCATTCTATGAATACAGCCCAGTAGATTCAAATATCTCAAAAGATATTATCGAAAGCTACTTAGAAACATTAGAGAACAAAGTTATTAAAGATATTACAATGTTCATCTATAAAAAACATAAACGCAACTTCTACTTATATCCAGCAGCTACAAAGTTCCATCATGCATACATCGGTGGATTAAGCTATCATACTTCGACAATGATGAAGTTAATTGATGGGTTTATGAATGTGTATCCGTTCTTAAATAAAGACTTACTTATCGCAGGAATCTTACTACATGATGTTTTAAAAGTAGAGGAACTATCAAACTACGCAGGTCCTGAGTATACAAAAGAAGGAAAACTTTTAGGACACATTACAATGGGTGTCAAAGAAATCGAACTAGTTGCACATGAACTAGGACACTTAAAAACAGAAGAAGTATTACTACTTCAACATATGATTCTATCTCATCACTACTATGGAAACTATGGTTCTCCTAAAAAGACTAATATCCCTGAAGCATTAATCTTACACTTCATTGATAATATTGATTCAAAAATGACTGTATTAAAAGAAACACTTGAACAAGTAGAACAAGGAGAGTTTACAGCTCCAATCCCTGTATTGGATCGAGAGAAGTATTACAAGTCAAAACTATAAAACACCTTAAAAAAGGTGTTTTTTTTTGGTTGAATTACATTTGTGTATTGAAGATGATTCAACTTCACCCTAAAGCATTCTTTTAAAATCTTTGAAATACTTCTTGATTGTATAAAAAAAGTAAATATAAAAAAACCTCAACCGAAGTTGAGGTTTTACTTTATTTTTATTCTGGAGCAATAAATCCTTCAGGGAATCCTGATTTGTACATAATATCAATAATATCTTCTAAGTATTCAATATTTACATCATTATTTGTTGCATAAGTAGGATTATTATCTGTAATATATTTTGCAGCAACAATTGAATATGAAGCATTTGAGAAGTATGCACTGTAAGTAGGTCCGAAGTAAGTTTCAATTGCTTTGTAAACTGATGTAGGAAGTGAAGCGTCAGTAGCAACTCCTAATTTCCCAGCATTTTCCATTTCTATGAAAATAGCAACTTGATCAGCGTTTGGAATCAATGTAGTTCCATAAGCTTCAACTGGATAATCTCCATCAGGATCATCATCCTCTGAGTATACAGCAGTAGGCATTTCGAATGCGTCACCTTCTGTAGCATATAAGAAATGTAAACCGAAGTTCGATTGGATTAACTCATCATCATACATTTCGTCAAGGTCTAGAGCACTTGAAGTAACAGCGAATGAATATTCATCATATAAGTCTTTCACAGCAGCTACGAAATCTTCATCATAAGATACAGTAGTTTCTGGTGATAAACTTGCTTGAGAACTTAAATCTTGCGACATGATATGGAAACCATATTTCTTAGCTTCAGCAAACTCGTTGTCTTCATCATCTAATAAACTATCATTAAACTCATTTACGATATCAACGAACTCATCACCGTTATCGATTCGAGCTACTATTAAAGCTTCTAACTCTGCTTTAAGCGTGTTGTATTTAGTTAAGTCTTCACCCGTTAAACCATCAACGTAGTCATTGTATTTATCAGGAGATAAGTCATTATTAAAGTCAGTGTAAACTAATAAATGGACAACATTTAAACTGAAGTAATTATCTACTTTTTCTTGAATTATTGCAGCAGCTGCAGCATAATCAATTAAATCAACAGCCATGTATGGTTGTAAATCACTTAAGATATATAAATTTTGAATTGCTTCATTTTCTGTTCTAGCACCAAAGGCTAATAAAATGAATTCATCCCAAGTATATACTGCGTTATCAAAACCATATTGTACATAAGCACCTTGGCTGAACGCAGTTTTCATACTACGTAATTGATCACGATATTCAGAAACATTTTCATTTTTACTGTCAATGTAATCAGTACTAGTACCAAACATAGTATTGAACTCATCACTATGTAGTAACATTTCAGTTTGAACCATATCGATCGTGTAATATGTACCAATTTTATTAATCATGAAATCATATAACATATCAGGTGTAATTTCATCACCATTAATTGTTGCGATGTACTCTTTGCTACCTTTGTTATCAAATTCAGTTCCAGAGTTTTGGGCATAGTTCATTTTTAAGACATAATCATAAATCTCAAAATCTGCTTCTTCCCATTTTGTAGCAGTCACTTTACCAATAACTGCTGAAGTCATATAACTATCGAACATATCTTCTTTAACGTCATCAAGTTCAGCTTCAGTTAAAGTATCATATGCAGGAACGTCTTCTTGTGAAATCTTGAATGATAACATTTGGAATTCACCTAAAGCTTGTAAGTTAAATGAGAATCTTTTGTTTTCACCCTCTACATCTAATGTGTTAAACATATAAGAAGCTAATGCTCTATATGGATCACTAGAAACTTTTCCATCTACCATATCATCATAGTTATAAGTTAACTCATCACTACAAGTAGTTACATGATTAGCTAATGTATCGTCAGCAATCATGTTATTAGGATTCATATATTTGTACATTTTGATGTATTCTTCAAATACTTCTTCATCAGTTAACTGAGTAGTATTTTCTGGACCGAAATCACTAGTTGATAAATCTTCAATATTATCAAGTCCAGTATATTTACCCCAACCTAAGTTGTAGTTCGGTACCAAGTTGTAAAGATTGAATATTTTTCTTGCTTCTTGAGCACTATTGAATTTAATGTTAAGAGCACAAACATCTCCAACATTTGTATCTTCATAATGGTCTTTTAAGTCATCTTCACTGATATATAAATCATCATCTTCACCAGCTGCTAAAACGTACGCTTTAGCTGCATTTTCTTTTGCGATTTCTAATTCAACAAAAGCTCTTAAATCTGCATCAGAATCTGGATTGAAGTTAATGATTAATAATCCTGTTTCAAATTGCTCTTCTAAATCTGCTTTTAACTCAGCATCTGCAAAGATTTCTGCTAAATCATCAGCATCATTTGTTCCATATTTATAGAATTCTACTTTTTTTGCTACTTCCGTATCTGTAACTAAATCAATTTCTGATGCAAACAGATAAGTTTTTTCGATATATTGAGTTAAATAAGAAACTCCATCATCGCTTTTCATTTTGTTCCATAAGTCGCCTCTAGTAATCGTAAAATCTCCTACTGTTAGATAGGCTTCTTCTGGGTTTGTAAGAGCTGCAACATCATTCTTATCTTTTACTCCACTAACTATCCAAGATGCTCCTAGGATAATTACGAAAAGTCCAAAAATGATTCCCGCTCTAATTACCGTTCCTTTGTTCATTTTTAAATCACTCCTTAAAATATATACGCAATATATATATTATCATTTTAGTCCTATAAAAACAATATCTTTTACCCAATTTTATGGTATATTAGATAACTTACATATATATAAACATATATTACAACACTTTTATTGTCTTTTTCGTATTTTGTAGTATAATTTCATATGTATTGGAGTGGTATAATGAAAATAACTATACTAGCAAGTGGATCCGGTGGGAACGCTACTTATTTAGAACATAATAACACTAAAATCTTGATTGATTGCGGTATATCATATCGACAAATTGGTACAAGACTAAAACAAAAGAATATTGAGTTAGAATCTATCGATGGAATTGTAGTAACTCATGAACATACCGATCATATTAAAGGATTGGATGTTACATTGAGAAAACATGACACAAAGTGTTATCTAACCGAAGAAACGTATGAAGGAATGCATTGGAAGGTATCTCAAAATTTACATCCTTCTAAACTTTCATACATCACTCCTTATGAATCATTTCGAATCAAAGATTTAGACGTACTTCCCATAAGCATATCCCATGATGCATCAGACGCAGTTGGATACATCATAAGTTACGAAGACAAAAAAGTTGTCTACATTACCGATGTTGGATATTTACCAAATCGAGATCATGAACTATTACGTAACGCCGATATGTATATATTTGAATCGAACTATGACATTACATTACTGTTTACTTCAAAAAGACCTTTTTATTTAAAACAGCGTATTGATAGTGTGAAAGGTCATATGTCAAACAACGATTCAGCATATAATATGGCTCAATTAGTAGGAGACAAAACAAAACATATCGTTTTGGCGCACCGTTCAAAAGAGTGTAATACAAATGAGTTGGCTCTTGAAACATACGAAGAAGTATTTACGGAATACGGACTACAAATTGAGGATTACAACATTACAGTTGCACATCAAGATATACCATCAGAGACATTTGAAATTTAGGAGGAAATCATGACAAACGAGCAAATTATGAAAGAAGTTACTTCTCAAGTATTCGGAATCAATCCTGAGGAAGTAGAAGTAGTAGAACGATTAATGGGAGGAATGAGTAACTATACTTATGTTTTGAAAGTAGCAGATAAGAAGTATACTTTTAGAATTCCTGGAAAAAACGCGGGAAAATTTGTTGATAGAGATATTGAGCAAAAGAACATAAATTTAGTTAATCAGTTATCATTAAACAATCATACTTTATTTTTAGATGTAGAATCAGGATATAAAATCGCGGAATATATTGAAGGACAACCTTTAAGTGAGTTAAACCCACTTGATTACTTAAATCAAGCAGCAACATTATTACACAAAATCCATGAATCAAAATTAGTAGCAGACAACGATTATGATCCCCTTGCACGTTTGGCTTATTATGAGTCACATTTAGAGGAGTACAACTATACACATACAGAACGTTATCTTAAACTAAAAAAACAATGGAATACACTCGCAAAAAAATATATGGATAAAGAACGTCTTACATTATCTCACGGTGATTCACAAATCAGTAACTTCGTAGTAACGAATAATGGACTACGTTTAATGGATTGGGAGTTCACAGGGAATAATGATCCATTTTATGATATTGCTTGTTTTGGAAATAATGATTTTAATCATGCAATCAGTTTATTACCTGTTTATTTAGGACATAAACCATCAACTGAAGAATATAATAGACTATATTTCTTTAGAGCTTTCCAATGTCTACAATGGCATAATGTAGCTCTTTACAAAGAGTTTATCGGACTTAGTGTAGATTTAGGTGTAGACTTTATGTTTGTCGCGAACCTATACTTAGATAAAACAGAAAAATTCCTATCAGAAATTAAATAATTAATGGTATAATTATACTAACTTTAAAAAGCTGAGGAGGGAATGAAATGAAAAAAACGAACTATTCAAGTTTACGTTTATATGTACTCATTTTATTCGCTGTATATCAGCTTTTTTCTTTGTCTATGATAGATTTCAACAATAAATTTGAACCAACCACTATTACAATATACACATTATCATTAACCATTCTCACATCACTTCTGTGGATACTCTTTCTTTATTTAGCAACACTTCTAATTGTTGTGTTCTATCAGGAAAACTACAAACTGTTCATAGTATTTACATATACTATACATACAATAGTTTATATTATTAAAATGATTATAAACTATATTCAATCGAGAACAAAAGCATTTGACGTTGTAAGATGTTGATTTTATAAAGGTAGTACTTAAAAAGACAAAATACTTTTATAAAGGAGATAAAATGAAAATAATTAAAAACCAAACAAAAAGGCTCTTCATGATTTTGGGTGGTTCTTTTGGAATATATTCAGTCCTTGAATACATACCAGATTACTTCAAAGTACTATATATTATAAGACATGTTTGCCTGTTTTTGGTATACGGAACAATCGCACTTATAGTACTCGAGTTTATTCACAAGCTTATTGTTGAAGCCATGCTCGAGTTTAATAAGAAGAAAACGCATATAGTAAGTGTTTTAACGACAGTAGTTTTTGTAATTACTCTGGTGATTATTTCGAACAATGTTATGGTCTTTGCTCAAAATAATCATTATGAACCAACTGAGATATATTACTTAGATGAGTACAACAATATTCTTTATCAAAATGCAATTGCTCATCGAGAACCAGAGATAACATACTATGATAAAACAGCAAACACTCTTGATATTTCGGGTATAGAACATATAGAGGGAAACATGACATCTTATGGCTCATTCGGTTCAGAAAATTATGAAGCGCATAATGGAGTATTAAAAGCAACCGGTGATGTAATATTTGATATACATGTGGAATACGATGATCATCATAATATTACAAAATATATATCACAAAAAACGATTCTAAACGTAGGTGAAAAAGAAACCAGTAAGGTTTATCGCTATATAAGTATGTACAAAGAAATTGAATCATCATATACGTACAATGAAGATGATTTAGAACAAGTGAAAACAAACAGTTCGTACGTAATTATAGAAAGTAATGTGTATGATGATCCAATATCTACTGAATTAGTTCATTACACATTTACAGAAGAAGAAATTCATCAGGATACAAGATGTTATCAAGTAGATTTTACAAAAGATGAAAGTAAAACAATAATTACAAGCGAGTACAGAAAAAAGAATGGTGAACTTATCTCATCAATAGGTGGTACTTGTGAAGACGATGTATGTGAATACTCTCTAGACAGTGATGGAAATACAAGTGTATATAAATACATAACAGATGACTCACAAATTAGTATATATGCTAAAAATAATAGTGGAACATTTAATCTACTAAGTTCATATCGTATAGACAATGAAAATGAAATAATTGAGAACCAAATAACCTTTTTTAGAGGTGTATATAAATCAAGAAATCTCTATGGAAGAACATATTTACACAAAAAGAACTCTTACTTAAAAGATAGGGATTATATCGAAATAAAGGAAACAGGCTTTGGTAAAACAATAACAACATATACGAATCCTTTAAATCAAGAATATGCTCGTAAACAACTGGAACTTATTTTCCTGAAATCATGGGGATATAATTCATCAAAAAGATACTTGGAGCATCATCTAATATTGATAAAAGAGTATTGTTTTGAAAGATTTATATTTGAGCATAACATATTGTATATACCAAAATAGGCTTCAAGGAACGAACTTTGAGCTTGTACTATAGCTATCAGAAATGTACGAATGAATAGTCTTTCGAGCAATTCGATTTGTTGATAGTTTAAATATACATAAATTACATAAATAAGATTGAAAATACCGGAGAATTATTTCGGTATTTTTTATTTACAATATTATAAATAAATTTCAAAATTACGAATTGAATTACAATTGTTATAAATAACCCAATGAAAGGGTTTTTATTTGTGAAAAATTGCATTTTATAATGTTGCAATATCAAAGAAAAAGATTTATAATCTAAACTGTATGTGAAGAGAACAAAAAATCATATAAAATTTAATTTATTGGAGGTATTGCTAAATGGCAAAAAAAGTATTCCAATCGATGGACGGAAACCAAGCTGCTGCTCATAATGCATACGCATTTACAGAAGTTGCAGGTATCTATCCAATTACACCATCTTCACCGATGGCAGAATACATCGATTTATGGGCATCTCAAGGTAAGAAAAACTTATTTGACATGCCAGTAAAAGTTATTGAAATGCAATCAGAAGCAGGAGCTGCTGGAACTGTACACGGAAGTTTACAAGCTGGAGCTTTAACTACTACTTTCACAGCATCACAAGGACTTTTATTAAAATTACCAAACATGTATAAAATCGCTGGAGAATTATTACCAGGAGTTATCCATGTAGCTGCAAGAAGTATCGCAGTACAAGCTTTATCAATCTTTGGAGACCACCAAGATGTTATGGCTGCAAGACCAACTGGTTTCGCAATCTTAGCAAGTGGATCTGTACAAGAATCAATGGACTTAGGATCAGTTGCTCACTTAGCTGCAATTGAATCAAGTGTACCATTTGTTCATTTCTTTGATGGATTTAGAACTTCACATGAAGTAAACAAAGTTGAAGTAATGGATTATGCTGAATTAGACAAATTACTTGATAGAGACGCTGTTAAACGTTTCCGTAAAAGAGCATTAAATTCTGAGAACCCAGTTACTCGTGGATCAGCTCAAAACGATGACGTTTATATGCAAGCTCGTGAAATACAAGATAAATATTATGCAGAAGTACCTGATATTACAGCTAAATACTTAGCTGCAATCAGTGACATTACTGGTCGTAACTATGCTCCATTCGTTTATTATGGTGCTGAAGATGCAACTGACGTTGTAATCGCAATGGGATCAGTAACAGAAGCAATTGAAGAAACAATCGATTACTTAGTAGCAAAAGGAAGAAAAGTTGGATTATTAACAGTTCACTTATATCGTCCTTGGAGCACTAAATACTTCTTAGATCAAATGCCAAAAACAGTAAAAAGAATTTCTGTTTTAGACAGAACTAAAGAATCTGGATCAATCGGTGAACCTTTATACTTAGACGTTAAATCAGTATACTATGGAACAGAAAATGCTCCTGTAGTAGTTGGTGGACGTTACGGATTAAGTTCAAAAGATACTACTCCAGGTCAAATCGTTGCTGTATTTGATAACTTAGCTGGTGCTCAAAAAGATGGATTCACAATTGGTATTCAAGATGACGTTAATGGAACTTCATTACCATACGAAGAAATCGATGTAGCACATGAAGATACTACAGAATTATTATTCTTTGGATTTGGTAGTGATGGTACAGTAGGTGCTTCTAAAAACACTATCAAAATCATTGGAGAAAACACTGATTTATACGGACAAGCTTACTCAAGCTATGACTCTAAGAAATCAGGTGGTGTAACTCGTATGCACTTAAGATTCGGTAAAGACCCAATCAGAAGTACTTACCTAGTTAACCAACCTCACTTCGTTTCATGTTCTAAAGATTCTTACTTAGAAAAATATGATATGGTAGGTGGATTACGTCAAGGTGGAACATTCTTACTTAACACAATCGAACCTGCTGAAGAAGTAGAAGCTTTATTACCAAATAAAGTGAAAAAAGAATTAGCTGAGAAAAACGCAAAATTATACATCATCAACGCTGTAAAATCTGCTGAAGAAGCAGGATTAGGTGTAATGATTAACACAATTATGCAAAGTGCATTCTTTGCATTAAACGAACAAATCTTACCTTATGACAGAGCTGTTGAGTTAATGAAAAAATACGCTAAAAAAGCTTATGGTCGTAAAGGTGATGCAGTTGTTGAGAAAAACTACAAAGCTATCGATGCTGGTAAAGCTGGTTTAGTTGAAGTAGAAGTTAAACCTGAATGGGCAAACTTAGAAGTAAGTACAGTAGCTGAAGATATGACTCGTCCAGATTTCGTAAGAAATATTGCTGACAAAGTAAATGCAATCAAAGGTTACGACTTACCAGTAAGTGCATTCGAAGGTTATGAAGATGGAACTATGGTTAATGGTGGAACTGCATACGAAAAACGTGGTGTAGCTAACTATGTACCAGAGTGGATCGAAGATAACTGTATTCAATGTAACCAATGTGCATTCGCATGTCCACATGCTGTAATTCGTCCATTCTTATTAACAGAAGAAGAAATGGCAAATGCACCAGAAGGTATGAAAACGAAAAAAGCTGTTGGTAAAGCATTAGCAGGATTACAATACAAAATCCAAATCTCTACATTAGATTGTACAGGTTGTGGAGTATGTGTTGAAGTATGTCCAGCGAAAACTAAAGCATTAGCTATGTCACCAATTCATGAGGAAATGGAAAAAGGTGAAATTCAAAATACAGAATACTTATTCAACAAAGTAACTTACAAAGATACTTTAATGGATAAAAAATCTAACGCTAAAAACTCACAATTTGCAAAACCATTATTCGAGTTCAGTGGTGCTTGTGCAGGATGTGGAGAAACTCCATATGTGAAACTTGTAACACAATTATTCGGAAGCAGAATGCAAATTGCAAACGCGACAGGATGTTCATCAATCTATGGTGGATCATTCCCAGCTACTCCTTATACAGTAGATGACAATGGACGCGGACCTGCATGGGCTAACTCATTATTTGAAGACAACGCTGAGTTCGGATTCGGTATGAGACATGCAAACGAAACATTACGTAACAGATTACAAAATGTATTCTTTAACAATAAAGAAAATGTTTCTAAAGAAGAAGCAGAGTTATTCCAAACTTGGTTAGACAATAGAGCTGACGGAGATGTTACTCTTGATGTTTACAACAAGTTAATGCCATTACTTGATGGTAATAACGCTGATTACGCTGAAGAAATTAAAGAATTATCACATTATATCGTGAAACAATCTAACTGGATCTTTGGTGGAGACGGTTGGGCTTATGACATCGGATACGGTGGATTAGACCACGTTATCGCTAACAACGAAGATATCAACATCTTAGTAGTAGATACACAAGTATACTCTAATACAGGTGGACAATCTTCAAAAGCTGCTCCAGTAGGATCAATCGCTAAATTTACTGCTTCTGGTAAAGATGGTAAGAAAAAAGACTTAGCTGCAATCGCAATGAGTTATGGACACGTATACGTTGCTCAAATTTCTCATGGTGCTTCTCAGCAACAAGTTCTTAAAGCTATTAAAGAAGCTGAAGAGTATAATGGACCATCATTAATCTTAGCATACTCACCATGTATCGCTCACAAAATTAAAGGTGGATTAACAAACTCACAAAACCAAGCTAAATTAGCTACAGAATGTGGTTACTGGCCAACATTCAGATACGACCCTCGTTTAGAAACTGAAGGTAAAAACCCATTCAAGATCGATTCAAAAGATCCAAATTGGGATCGTTACAATGAGTTCTTAATGAACGAAGCTCGTTATGCACAGTTATTAGATATTAACCCTGATCAAGCAAAAGGATTATTAGAAGATAACTTAAAAGAAGCGAAACGTAGATACGCAATGTATAAACGTTACGAAGCAATGGATTTTTCAAAGTAAACTAAGGGAAATGAGCTTAAAAGGTGGAGAATTTCTCCACCTTTTTTTCTAGAAATCTTAACATTAAATTGCCAAACCTACTTGATTTTTTTAGTGTAAGCGTTTATAATGATATGTTCAAATGGAAGTAGGTGACTGAATTGGATAAAACAATAGATATTTTTTACATCTTACAGAGTTTAGGATTAACCCTTGTATTTGTTGGACTCATTGGGTATGAAAGACAGAAAAAACATAAAATTGCAGGAATGACCACTCATTTACTTGTGGCTTTCGGTGCGGCAGCTTTGTCCATCGTTCAAGAGTATATGGTAATTGATAGTCTTAAGTTCCTAGAAGAAAATCCACAATACATGCAGGCAGTAGTTGTTCAACGTCAAAGAATTGTTGCTCAAATTATTGCAGGTGTAGGGTTTTTAGGTACTGGAGCAATTATAAAAACAAATGGGTATATCACTGGTTTAACTACCGCATCTACATTGTGGATTAGTGCTATAATCGGTGTAATATTTGGTTTGGGATACACAACATTAGGGATTGCAGTATCAATGCTATCACTATTGACCTTAGTTATTATTAAGCGTGTTTTCAAATCAAGTATGGACTCACATCAATAGAGGTGCAAAATGAATATGAAGATGAAGCAACATTATAAAGACAGATTATACGACATATCACATAGAGAGTACGAAAAAGGTCAAGTTGTGTTACTAGGAGACTGCTTAATTGAGAATATTGATATTGAAAAGTATTTCCCTGCTCCTGTTATATACAATAACGGGATAAACGGAGATACAACTGACAAACTTATTGAAACTTTGTACAAGAGAGCAATAAAGTATAAACCTTCAAAACTATTTGTTTCAATTGGATCAAATGATTTTGGTTTCAATGGGAGTACTGTGAAAGATGTATACAACAATATTATTGAAGTTGTAAAAGAGATTCAAAAACGTAGTAAGGATACTGAAATTTATCTTGTTACTGTAGTACCAGTAAACCCTGCGAACGCGGACTATATAAATAGGGAATACGTAGACTCAAGAGATAATTCAGAGATTACTATGTTAAATTACTATCTAAAAAACTATGCAGTTCGCAATCGTATCAAGTTTGTTGATATTAACAAACATTTAAGAAATGATTTTGATCAGTTAAATTTAGAATATTCTGTAGATGGTTTTCATTTAAATGATATGGGATATAAGCTTGTGACGGACTTAATTAAGGAATATGTATAAGAAGGATTTTTTCCTTCTTTTATTTTTATAAATAACTAATTAAAAAATATATCATTTTGTTTGGAATATTATTTATAAAAATATATAATATAAACTGGACTCAAGGAGGTAGAAAAATATGGCTACATTATCAATTAAAGATCTACATGCGGAAGTAGAAGGAAAAGAAATATTAAAAGGTGTTAATCTAACAATAAATGGTGGAGAAACACATGCAATTATGGGACCAAACGGAACTGGTAAATCTACACTAGCTTCTGTAATTATGGGACACCCAAAATATACAGTGACTAAAGGTGAAGTTTTTCTTGATGGACAGAATGTATTAGAGATGTCTGTAGATGAAAGAAGTCGTGCAGGATTATTCTTAGGAATGCAACATCCAGCCGAAGTACCTGGAGTAACAAACTCTGATTTCATCAAAACAGCGATGAATGCAAGACAAGAACAAGGAAAAAGTGTTAGTCTTTTTAAATTTATTCGTGAATTAGATCACGCCGTAACTGATCTGAAAATGAATGAAGATTTACCACATAGATACTTAAATGAAGGATTTAGTGGTGGAGAGAAAAAACGTAACGAAATCCTACAAATGAAAATGTTAAGACCAAGTATCGCCGTTTTAGATGAAATTGACAGCGGACTTGATGTTGATGCATTGAAAATTGTTGGTGAAAATGTAACAAAAATGAAAAATGATGATTTAGGATTATTATTGATCACGCACTACCAACGTTTACTAGACTACATCAAAGCGGACACAGTTCACGTTATGATGAAAGGTAAAATAGTGAAATCAGGTGGACAAGAAATCATCAAAAGAATTGATACAGAAGGTTACGATTGGATTAAAGAAGAACTAGGTATTGAAGACGTACGTGTAATTGAAGATGAAGAGGAAAAAAGAGTAATGCTTGGTACATGTGCTACCAAAGAAGCTCTTGATTTATAATGAAATCATACGAGTTAATCCCTCTTAAAAATAAAGAGGTACCAACTTCAATCAATCAACTATTAATAGATTTGAAAAACTATGTTGTGTTAAAAGATGGACATATCATAAAGCAAGACTTATCAGATGCTTTTGATAAGGTAATTATCAAAACATATGAGGATGCTTTACCAGAACATATTGGAACATTCTTAGATACAGAGTATGTTAACGATTATTCATCTGATTCTTACGACTACAATATCGAAAATGTTAATAGCGGATTACTTATCCACGTACCTAGAAACACATATATTGAGGAAATGTTACATGTTTTTTATGTTCAAGAGAATGTAGAAATCGTTCAAAATACAAGAATAGTGTTAGATGATAACGCTGAGCTAAAGTATTTTGAGTACTTATCAAATGAAACGGATACGTCAGTTAATTTTGTTACAAATTCTATTGTGAAGGAAAATGCGAAATTACAGTATTCAGGAATTTCAAAATACAACGAAAAATCAGTGGTTAGCATCACTCGTAATGCATATTTGAAAAGATATGCGAACGCTAAATATAGTATTGCTGAAGTAAATGATGGAACCACGATTTCAAATACCAACATCTATCTACAAGAAGAATATGCGAGTGGTACAACAAAAACAGTAGCAATTTCTAGTAGACATCAAGAAACAAACTACACACAACTTGTAGAACACCTTGCAAAAGACACTGAAGGATACATCGAGAACTACGGAGTAGCGAATGATGAGTCCGCACTTGTTTTTGAAGGTATTGGTAAAATTAATAAGGGAATGAAACGTTCTGTAGCTAGACAATCTAATCATGGAATTGTCCTAGGAGAAAGATCTCGTTTAGATGCAAATCCTTTATTGTTAATCGATGAGTTTGATGTAGAAGCATCTCATGGTGCTGCTATTGGTAAAATCGATGACGAACAATTATATTACTTAATGAGTCGAGGACTTAGTTTGAAAGTCGCTGAACGTTTGATCATTAGCGGGTTTTTAAGTCCAGTATTAAAAGTTTTATCAACAGATAACTTAAAAACTGATTTTATAAGTGCAGTAGAAAATAAAACAAACTAGGTGAAAATATGAATCCATATGATTATAAAAAAGATTTCCCTGTATTAGAAGATAAAACACTTGTTTATTTAGACACAGCAGCATCAAGTTTACGACCAATTAGAGTGCTTGATGAAATGGACAATTACTACAAGAAGTATGGAGTAAATGTACATCGAGGTGTTTACAACATTTCATTTATCGCAACAGAGAAATACGAAGAGGCTAGAAGCAAAGTCGCAGACTTCATCAATGCTAAATTTGAAGAAGTTGTATTTACCCGTGGTGCGAGTAGTGCACTTAACTTAGTAGCTTCAAGTTATGGATTAAACAATCTAACTTCAGACGATGAAATCATTGTGAGTGAGTTAGAACATCACTCACAAGTATTACCTTGGCAAAATGTAAGCAACATAACAGGCGCAAAACTTGTTTATGTACCATTAAATGAAGATGGAAGAATTACAATAGAGAACTTTAAAAAAGTTTTATCTGATAAAACAAAAATTGTCGCATTAAACTATGTTTCAAATGTGATGGGGTATATTTCTCCGATAAAAGAAATTATTGCATTATCACATGAAAAAGGTGCATTAGTAAGTGTTGATGCTGCTCAAGCAGCACCACATATGAAAATTGATGTAGAGGACTTAGATGCAGATTTCTTATCGTTTAGTGGACACAAAATGTTAGGGCCAACAGGTATTGGTATTCTATATGGTAAACGTACACTACTAGATGAAATGCCACCGATTGAGTTTGGTGGAGACATGAACGATAATGTAAATCTACACGATGCATCATGGAAGAATTCACCATATAAATTTGAAACAGGAACTCCTCCAATCGCAGAAGTACTTGGATTAGGAGCTGCAATAGATTACCTAAATGACATTGGGTTAGAAAATATTGCAAAATATGAAAAAGAATTAAAAGATTATGCAATAAAGAAAATGAAGGAAATTGAAGATATAGAAATATATAACGAAACGAGTGAAACCGGAATTATAAGTTTTAACATTCGTGGAGTTCATCCTCATGATGCCATTACGTTTTTTGATGGAGATAACATTTGCATGAGAGCGGGACATCATTGTGCACAACTTATTATCAAGTGGTTAAAGGTTGTTGCTACTTTACGAGTATCGTTCTATTTATATAACACAAAAGAAGATTGTGATAAGTTTGTTGAGTCACTTCAAAACGCCAGAAACTTCTTTAAAGAAATGGGATTCTAAGAGGTGAATAAGAATGAATAATATGGAAAACCTATATCGCCAAGTTATTATGGATCACTATAAAAATCCACGTAACAAAGGATTGATACAAAAACCAGAATACAAAACAGTACATATTAAAAACCCAACATGTGGAGATGACATTACCGTTCAATCAAAAGTTGAAGATGGAATTGTTAAAGATGTAAAACATGATGGTACAGGATGTAGTATTTGCTGCTCTAGCGCAAGTGTTATGAGTGAAGTTTTAATCGGAAAAACGAAAGCCGAGGCAATAATTATTGCTGAAAATTATCTTAACATGTTAGCGAATAAAGACTATGATGAGACTGTTGAATTAGAAGACGCAGTTGTATACAGTGGAGTAAGAAAGTTTCCAGCAAGAATTAAATGTGCCTCAATAGCTTGGAAAGCTTTTGAAGGGACACTAGAAGAAAGCGAGTGATATCTTGTGAGCGAAAAAACAAAACAAGAAATTAAAGATATAATCGGGGATTACAAATATGGTTTTAAAACAGAAACAAAAAGTGTTTTAAATACAGGTAAGGGTTTAAATGAAGACATCATTAGAGAAATCTCTAAAATCAAAGGTGAACCTGAATGGATGTTAGAGTTTCGATTAAAAAGTTATAAACAGTTTTTAGCGAAACCACAACCAACTTGGGGACCTGATTTGAGTGAGATCAATTTTGATGAGATTACATACTACATCAAACCTTCTGAAAAATCAGAAGATTCTTGGGAAGAAGTACCTGAAGAAATCAAAGATACATTTGATAAACTAGGTATTCCTGAAGCAGAACAAAAATTCCTAGCTGGTGTATCTACACAATTTGAGTCAGAAGTGGTATATCATTCTACAATCAAAGAGTTAGAGGATTTAGGTGTTATCTTTACAGATACTGATACAGCGTTAAGAGAATATCCTGAGTTGTTTAAAGAGTACTTCAGTAAAGTAGTACCTCCGACAGATAATAAATATGCAGCCTTAAACAGTGCTGTATGGAGTGGGGGAAGCTTTATCTATGTCCCACCAGGGGTACATGTAGATAAACCTTTACAATCATATTTTCGTATAAATTCTGAACAAATGGGACAGTTCGAAAGAACGTTAATCATTATTGATGAAAACGCAAGTGTGAATTATGTTGAAGGATGTACAGCTCCTGTATATACAAAACACAGTTTACATGCTGCCATCGTTGAAATCTTTGTTAAAAAAGGTGGTTATTGTCGCTATTCAACAGTTCAAAACTGGGCAAACAATATTATCAACCTTGTTACAAAGCGTTCTTTAGTAGAAGAAGATGCTCATATGGAATGGATTGATGGAAACATTGGATCGAAAATCAATATGAAGTATCCAGCTTGTATTCTAAAAGGTGATCGCGCAAAAGGTACTACAATATCTATTGCATTTGCGGGAGAAGGTATGAATCAAGATACCGGAGCAAAAATGATACATTTAGGAAAAGATACTACAAGTAAAATAATCTCAAAATCAATGAGTGCAAAAGGTGGAAGAGTAAATTACCGTGGTATGATTAAACATGGTAAAAACGCTATTGGTGCAAAAAGTAATGTCGAATGTGATACGATCATCTTAGACGATATCAGTGTAAGTGATACATTACCATACAATATTGTTTCTAATAACCAAGCTCAAGTACAACATGAAGCTACAATTTCAAAAGTTTCAGAAGAACAATTATTCTATCTGATGAGTCGTGGTTTAACAGAAGAACAAGCTACCGAAATGATTATTATGGGATTCATTGAACCATTCGCAAAAGAACTTCCTATGGAGTACGCAGTAGAATTGAATCAATTAATTAAGTTAGAGATGGAAGGTTCAATCGGGTAAATAAGTAAAGAGAAATCTAGATGAAGATTTCTCTTTTTTTTACATTTTTTTATAGACTATTGTGAAAATACTATGAACAGTGTATAATAAAATCGAAAGCGTTTTAGTAACGCGAAAAACTATTAAATTAAGGATGAGAAAAATGAAGAAATACATTATAATAATGGTTATTTTAGTTGTTTCACTTACAAGTTGTACAACTACAGAAGAAGACGATAATAAAACATGTGGACCGGATCAGGAATTGATTGATGAGCAATGTGTTGATAAGGAAGAAGACATTGATGATGATCTAATAGATAATACAGAATGTCCGGAACTATCAAATGGGGATGGATATTTACCTGTGTGGTGTGATGAGTTTAATTATGATGGATTACCAGATAGTACAAAATGGTCTTATGATGTTGGGGGTCACGGATGGGGTAATAATGAGCTTCAATATTATACTGAAAGTGATTTAGATAATGCTCGCGTAGAAGATGGGAACTTAATAATTACTGCTATAAAAGAAAATCTTGGATCGAACTCTTACACGTCTGCTAGACTTGTTACAAAAGAAAAAGGAGATTGGTTATATGGGAAAATCCAAGTAAAAGCCAAACTACCTAGTGGTGTTGGGACTTGGCCTGCAATTTGGATGTTACCAACTGATTGGGCATATGGTGGTTGGCCACATAGTGGTGAGATAGACATTATGGAACATGTTGGGTATGAAGAGAATAAAGTATACTCAACAATTCATACAGGAGCATATAACCATATGTTAGGTACTCATATTGGATTTGAACATTCAGATAGTACTTTGGAATCAGAATTTCACGTTTATGAGATTGAATGGGAACCAGGGATAATCACTTCCTATATAGACGGACTTAAATATGCGACTTTTACATATGATCCTAATGAATCAGAAGGAATTGATCTATCAAGTGCATGGCCATTTGATCAGGATTTTCACTTAATCTTAAATATCGCAGTTGGTGGTTCATGGGGTGGACAACAAGGAATAGATGAATCTATATGGCCACAAGAGATGATTATTGATTACGTAAGAGTATACCAAAAAGATTACATTACTGGTGATGAGGAAAATCCTAGTCAAGTAGTAAATATAGAAGCAAGCAATATCACAAGTAGTACAGCTTTCGTGAAATGGGATCAAGCTACTGATGATAAAATGGTGAAAGAATATGAGGTATATGTGAATGGGAATCTCTTCAGTACACATAGCCATAATGCAGCCTCAGTTTATGGATTACTAGCTGCACAATCAAATACAATTGGGGTAAAAGCAGTAGACTTTTCAGGAAATAAATCAGTGATAACAGAAATTTCAGTTTTAACTACTACACCACCTAGTATAGATGGTATAATAGAGGCTGAAGATTACGTTAACTCACACGGTATTGATACCGATACTGCAAACGATACTGGTGGAGGATTATACGTTGGTTGGACTGATAATGGAGACTATATTGAATATGTTCTAAATGTTGAAGAAGTTGGGACATACACTGTTGACTTTAGAGTTGCGAGTGGATTAAGTGGTGGAACATTCCAGTTTGCAACTGAAAATAATACATTTAACATGCAAGTACCAGCAACAGGTTCTTGGCAAAATTGGACAACAATTACTTCAAATCAAATCAACTTGGAAGCTGGAGTTTACACATTTAAAATAACTTTTACTTCACAAGGTACAAACCTAAATTATTTTGAATTTAAGAAGGTGGAATAATGGTAACAATTAAAGACGTTTCAAAAAGATCAGGATACAGTATAACAACAGTATCAAAAGCATTAAATAATTATTCAGATATTAGTCAATCTACAAAAAAACGTATTTTAGAACTTTGCGACGAGATGGGATATGTACCAAACCTATCAGCACGTAGTTTGGTTAGTAAGAAATCATATACAATCGGTATAATATTTGAAGAAATTACAGGGATAGGACTTCAACATCCTTTGTTTTCAAAAATTCTTGAAAGTTTTAAATCAAGAGTAGAAGCAAACGGGTATGATTTAATGTTCTTATCAAAGAATATGGGAAGTAGACATGGGGGTTACTTAGAACATTCACGTCGAAAACAAGTTGAAGCTATTTTTGTTCTTTGTAGTAATTTTGAATCTCCTGAGATTAAAAAATTGTATGAATCTGATATTCCTGTATGTGTTATCGATTACTCATACGCACATGTAAGCAATGTTACCTCTAATAATAAAAGAGGAGTTAAGCATGCTGTAAAACATCTAAGCAATTTAGGTCATTCAAAAATTGCTCATATTTATGGAGGATTAGATTTAGATATTGGACGACGCAGAAAAGAGTATTTCGAGTTAGCAATGCGAAATTTAGATTTACCTGTAAAAGAGGAATATATGGTATCAGGAGAATATTTTAGTAAAGAAAACGGGTACAATGCTATGAATCATTTACTTGAGTTAGAAGATCGTCCAACTGCAATATTTTGTGCTTCTGATATGATTGCTATTGGTGCAATTCAAGCTATCAAAGAGGCAAATTTAAAAGTACCAGACGATTTCAGTATTTTGGGATTTGATGGAATAGACTTAGGTCAATTAATTTCACCTAGACTATCAACAATTAAACAAGATACACGAAAAATGGGACAAATCGCCGCAACTCAGATTTTATCAATGATAGAGGATAAAACCCATCGTCAATTACGTGAAACAATTACAGTAGATACAACGTTATTAGCTGGAGAAACTACAAAGGTTATGAAGTAATGAAGTTAATCAAACACTATGATTTCACAATGATGAATGAGCTTGACTCAAGTTGGAATGTTGCTGTAGGAGAAAAATGGCAAAACGAGGAACTACAACAGTATCATAATCATAAGGATACGATATTTTTTGATAATGAACTTGTCATACAGGCAACATATAATAATGGGATTATCAAGAGTGGTAGGATAAATACAAGAGATCATTTTTCGTTTAAGTATGGATTGATCGAACTGGTTGCAAAACTACCTTCAGGTAAAGGAACTTGGCCTGCATTTTGGATGATGCCACAGAATAGTACTTATGGTCATTGGCCTAACAGTGGAGAAATTGATATACTTGAATATTCTGCTAACAATAAAGATGTCTTAACATACGCACTTCATACAGAAGCGCATAACCATAAAACAAAAAATGAGTATGTTACTCATATAAATAAGAAAAATATAGCAAGCGATTATCACAAATACTCACTACTATGGGAAGAAAATCTTATTGCCTATTATCTCGACGATAAAGAAGTAGTTCGATATGAACGAGGACAAAATAAAAAAGATCCTACTCATAAAGGGTGGCCTTTCACTGAAGAATTCTATATGATATTGAATTTAGCTATCGGTGGTTGGATGGGTGGAAAAGTTGATTACTCTTCTTTCCCACAACAGTTTCGTATTAAAGATATAAAAGTCTATCAAAAATAAAAGGAGATCTCTTATAGAGGTCTCCTTTTTTCATAGTTGCTTCTTAGTATCCCATTGTATTTAATAATGCAGCTTCAACTCTTGAAATAATATGATTGTATTTTTTTGCACCATTTCCTATAGACTTCATTGTACTAATTGATTTTGAAATCTCTGTTTCAGAAACGTCATTCTGAGAAATGAATGAACGGATATTTAGTAATGAACTATCCATATCTTTAATATCTTTTAAATACTCAATATCATCCTTTGTTAGAAAATCCAATGCATCCTTATAGTGACTTTTTATCTCAACTCGCTCTTTTAGAGATATCCTTCCATCATCTTCAACAAACATATAATTAAGTAATAGCGCTTCTAATTTTATTTGTTTTGTAGTTGGTTTTATCTTTTTTTGTGCTTTTCTCTTATCCACTGTCTTGATAATAGTTTTACTTATTTCATTACTATCTTTCTTTACAGGAGTATTAGAGTAATTCTCTGTTGTATCGAAGTTCACTTTATGTTGCCAACCTTTATTAGTCTTAATTCCAGTATTATACCTTTCATTGGAAATATCAGAGAAAAATCCAGTAGTATTCGTGGTTCTATTACTTTCAAGTGCTATATCAATTATAAATCCAATAATTCCAAACAATAAATCTAATCCTGAGTCATTTCTACCCATGTTCTCCACCGCCTTCTTTTTTCATTATATCATTTAAATATACATATAGAAATTGATTTTTAAAAACACTAAAAACCCTTTCATTGTGAGAAAAAGTTCAAATCTTAACACATTTGTTTATTTTATTTCAGGTTTCATATATAATGTACACATATTAGAATTTATTATAAAGGAGAATTATAAAATGGATAGAAGTATTAATGCAATTCGTTTTTTAGGAATGGATGCAATTAATAAGGCAAACAGTGGACATCCTGGTATTGTTTTGGGTGCAGCACCAATTATGTACACTCTTTATACAAAGCAAATGAACTTGACTCCAAAGAGTCCTCTTTGGTTTAATAGAGATCGTTTTGTATTAGCAGCAGGACATGCTACTGGTATGTTATACCCAACATTACATTTAGCTGGATATAACGTAAGTATGGAGGATTTAAGACAGTTTAGACAATTAAACAGTTTAACTCCTGGACATCCTGAATATCTTCATACAGAAGGTATTGATGCGACAAGTGGTCCACTAGGACAAGGTATTGCAATGGCGGCTGGTATGGCAGTTGGGGAACGCTACTTAGCAGCGACATTCAATAAAGAAGGATTTAATGTTGTAGATCATTACACCTATGCAATCTGTGGTGATGGAGATTTACAAGAAGGTGTAACTCAAGAAGCAATGAGTTTAGCTGGACATTTGGGGTTAGGTAAATTAATCGTATTATACGATTCAAATGATATTCAGTTAGATGGACCATTAAAATGGGCAAATACTGAAAATGTAGAAGACAAATATAAAGCTATGAACTGGCATTATATGAAAGTTAGAGATGCTAATGATATTGATGAGATTAATGAAGCTATTAATGTAGCTAAAGGGGTTACTGATCAACCATCAATTATCGAAGTGAAATCAATTATTGGATTCGGTTCAAGTTTAGCTGGAGAAAGTGCAACACATGGAGCACCTCTAGGTAAAGAAGAAACAGATGCAATGAGAAAAAGAATGAACTACAATTTCTCTGAATTTGAAGCTCCTGAAAGTGCCTATGCTGATTTCAAAGAAAATACAGTTGAACGAGGAAACAAAGAATTAGATAAATGGACAAAATTATTCAAAGAGTATAAAAAAGCTTATAAAAAAGAAGCAGAAGCACTAGAAAAAATTATGCAAGGAAAACTTCCTGTTGATTTAGAAGGTGTATTGGCTACTGCTGAGTTAGGTACTTCTGAAGCATCACGTGTTAGTGGTGGAAAAGCAATTAACACATTGAGTGAAGCAGTTGTAAATTTAATTGGTGGATCTGCAGACTTAACAAAATCAACAAAAGCAAAAGGTGTTGCTGGAGACTTTAGTTCAAAAACTCCTCTTGGAAGAAACATTAATTTCGGTGTTCGTGAACACGCAATGGCGGCAATGGTTAATGGATTAACATTGCACGGATTAAAAGCATTCAGTGGTGGATTCTTCGTATTCAGTGATTACATGAAACCAGCAATGCGTATGGCTGCAATCATGAATATTCCTTCAATCTATATCTTCACTCATGATAGTGTTGCTGTAGGAGAAGATGGTCCTACACATGAACCAGTCGAGCAATTAAGTATGTTACGTACTACACCAAATTTAAATGTGTTCCGTCCAGGTGATGCAAATGAAACAAACTATGCATTTAGAGCTGCTTTAGAAAGTGAAACTACTCCAAGTGTAATCGTATTATCTAGACAAAATTTAGAAGTGAAACAAGAAACTTCATACGAGGACTTCTTAAAAGGTGCATACGTTATTAATGATGCAGAAAACTTTGAAGGAATCTTAATTGCAACAGGTAGTGAAGTAGGTCTTGCATTAGACGTTCAAGCTAAATTAGCAAAAGAAGGAACAAATGTTAGAGTTGTATCAATGCCTTCTATGGAACTATTCAAAGCACAAACTAAGGAGTACAAAGAATCTGTATTACCAGCTGCTTGTACAAAACGTTTAGCTTTAGAGATGGGAGCTCCAGATATGTGGTACCAATTTGCATCTAATGTAAAAGGAATTACAACATTCGGTGTAAGTGCCCCAGGTTCTGAAGCAATCAAGTTCTTTGGATTTGACGTTGACACAGTAACAGAACTATATAAATCACTTTAAGAGCCAATTCTGGCTCTTTTTTTTATATATTTATTCTTTTTGTATACTCGCCTAGTTCTTGATATAATATATGTGTAAGGACAATAATTAAGAAGTCCTATATGGACTTTTTTTAAATGGAGGGAAATATGAAAAGGATTTATATTGGAGTAACATTTTTTTTACTAGTTTTTCTTAGTGGTTGTGCAAAATTGCCACAAGACTATTTCACAAATACAACAAGAGACTCTATAGATGATGCACTTGTTTTGTTGAAAGGTTACAAAGATGACCTGCAAGAGTACTATACTGAAACGTACCCAAATGAGTTTGTGTATAGTGACATCTCAGGAATAGACGGATACGAAACAGTAAACCCAAGTAAAGCGGAGTATGATCGTGATGAGTTTGTAAACTATAATCTTACAGATCATAGACGTCATGGGCAGTTCAGTCATTTGTCAGTTGTCTTGACACAGATTGATGAAGTCATAACACTTGCAGAAAAATGCGATAAGTTAAAAGAAGGTGTATTTTGCGCAAGTGATGAAGAAGATGGCGCAAGTATCATGTTCCAAATGGAGGAAAAACAACTCGTCTTCGTATACAATGTAGACATTGAAAGAAGAACTTATAGAACTGTTTTTGAGTATCATTTTCAAATGGAAGATGAAAAAGTTGTCTTGACACATCATTATGATATGAAATCGAAAAGTACTGATGGAATCATAGAGGAGTTGGACTTAGAATATAAAGAAGATAACTATGAGAACTCAACATTGTATCAGAAGTTACCAAATGCAACTACCTATATGTATAAACATGACATTCAAAATGAAAAGTTCTATAATATAATCAAGACAAGTCAGTTTTACACACTTTCTTATATAACCACTGATGAATATTTTGCAATAACAACCCAAAATAATTCCAAGGATACCTATATAGAAGATGATTTTGAGTTATTCACCTACGAGAAGTATAATGGAAACAAGAAAGTCTTCGGATATGATGGTGATAATAATGAGTTCTTTGTAAATCTGTCTGAAATTTCTGGCTGGAATCGTATTGTACGTACAACAAATGGAACAACATTTGTTTTGTATAGTGATATGAGTGTAATTGAGAACCTTTCAGCTATGGTAGAGTTTGACAAAGGTGAATACGCTTATACTCGTACAGTAAACCCATTTAATATTGGGTTAAATATTCCATTTACAGTAACAATTATTAATGAGAAAGAGGAGTTTATTACTGAAAACTTCATCTCAATCATCGACGAAAGTGGATTTGGAAGACCGGGATTAGATTGATAATAAGTTTGAGAGCCAAGAAATTTTGGTTCTTTTTTTACCCTATATGATATAATACCCCTAAAGGGACAACTAAAGTCCTAACCGACTTTTTATATTGGAGGAAAACATGAGGAAGATGCTGGTAGTAACACTGAGTGTAATAATTGTTTTAACATTAAGTGGTTGTTCAAAAGAATTACCACAAAACTACTTTCCAAACACAACCGTTGATTCATTAGAAGACACTATGAAAATAGTGGAAGATTATGTTGATATTTTGGATGAGTATTATCAAGAAACCTATACAACTAGTGACAATCTTTTTACACCGAATGAAAATGATAGTTACGTAAATATTCAAAGAAATAAAGATGCATACTATAGATATGAACTTATTAATTATTTATTGGTAGATCATCGTGTCTATAAACTAAATAACAACTTTTCTACAGCTTCATTTCCTTTATATGCTGTTCTAAATTTCGCATTAGAGGAATGTCTTACTCTAGAAGAGGGTGAAACATGTAAACGTAAATCAGATAATAAAAGGTTGACATACATTGCAGAAGAGGATCAAATCGTTATTGAGTATTCCAATGAGGATACGTATTTTGATTGGAAATACAAATATCATTTTAGAGTCGTTGAAGAAAAACTTGTAATGGACTTTGATATACAGGCAATCTCCATAGAGGATCATTTAGTTTACAAAACAGGGTATGTGCATTTTAAGGAAGATGGATATGAAGTGTCTTCAATGGCCGTAAAGAACTTTGATACTAGAGAGATTCATCATGATATCAAAGACGATACATTCTTACGTATTGATAAAACTGATGCTGATTACGAAGTATGGTACTATGAAAATGATGAACTTTACCACATTAAGACAACAAATGATTATAAAGAAGCATACACGGAAAATGATTTATCAAAATACGTGTATACCAAATATGCGACAAATAAAAGTAAAAAAATGGTGTTTAGTTATGATCGTGAGAAACATGAGTACTTAGTAAACTTCTCGGAAATTCCTGGATGGAACTATATGGTGAATATCGATGAGACTTCGCAATATAAACTGTACCAAGATGATACAGAAATTGAAGGTTTTACAGTTTTAATTGAGTATGAGTATGCTGGATATGTCTCAAAAATATTCGAAGGTACAACTACTTTTGACAGTATTGGTATAACACTTCCATTCTCAAATTCAATGATGATAAGTAAACAGGAAATGTTCCTTTTAAACTTCAAGGATACTATTATAGAAAATGGTTTTAACGTACCAGGTAGATGATTAAACATAAAGAAGTGCTGCTTCAAGCTCTTTTTTTTGACCTCATTTTATGATTTTTAGTGAGTTGCATATTATGATATAATGTTTGTGAAAGGATTGATTTAGAAGTCCAATGGACTTTCTTAATTGGAGGATTAGTTATGAAAAGGTTATTTATAGTTGCGTTACTATTAGTAGTACTACCACTAGCGGGATGTACCAAATTATCAAACGAATATTTTGAAAATAATACTTTAAATCATGTTGATGATGCTATGGATTTGTTTGAAGGGTATACAAATCATATGATGGAATATTATATAGAGAATTATCCCATCATTAGTGAAATGTTTGATATTAAGACAGCGGATAGTTATATACCCTTTACAGGGTCACTAGATTCAATCCAACGTCATGAGTTGTTAAACTATCACTTAACAGATAACCGAGGATATCTTGTTAATAATCATATGACTACAGTTCTTGAGCAGATTGCATACATATATTCCTTTGGTATATCTGAATGTCCAAATGCAAAGGAGGATAAAGTTTGTACAAGTGATGAGTTACCTGGTACATCTATCAGGGTACTTATGGAAGATAAAGAAGTTATCGTTGAGTATACAAAAATAGTAGACACAGAATACTACACTCAGTATAAGGCTACTTATTTTTATCACTTTAGATACGAAGAAGAGTTGCTTGTACTAGACTTTAGTTATGAAGAAACTAGCATTGATACAGACGAGGCGTATCTCTCTATGTATCTATACTATAAAGAAAATACTGTAGAACAATCTAAATATCGTACACATTATGAAAGTGATAACTCATATTATAAAGAAGTCGAAATCAATTTCAATCTATTGTCGATGGATTACACAAAGAAAGTTGAAACACATGAGTCTGCAAGTATAAGTTATTATAATAATGAGAATAATGAAAAGTTCTCGATAGAAGTAGAAAATGGTGATTATAGAAACTTTGCCTATACCATTTATAACGGTACTAAAAAAATTGTTTCACTTATTAATGATAAAACTCTATATGCTGTAAACTTCTCTGAAGTAGCCGGATGGGATTTTTTGGAACTAACATCAGGAGAAAATGAGTATAACATTTATTATAACAATATTCAGATAGAAGATTTAACTGTGTTCTTAAATACCTATTCTGGTGAGTATGTTTTCCAGAACTTTAAGACTGAAACGACGTTTGATGATGATTTATTGTCATTATCAAAGTTTGGACTATCATTACCATATGATACTCAGTACTTTGAAGACAAAGAAAATTACTTTATGGATAATATAGACAAGATTATTCATGAGGCAAATATCGAACCAATAGGTGTAGATATAATGATTCCATACTAATAGAAAATAAAGAGCTAAAATATAGCTCTTTATTTTTTTGTATTGATGGTATAATACTAAAAAGGATAAAAAAATACTGGAGTGATTATTTTGAAGAAGATTGTACTTATTTTACTTGTCGCTTTGTTTACTCTTACATTGAGTGGGTGTGGTGAGAATTTAGAAAATCCATATTTTGAGAATACTGAAGAAGAAACTTGGGAAGATACAGAAGAACTTTTTGTAAGTTATATGTTTAAACTAAAAAGTCATTATGAAGAATACAATAAGCATGGGGATTTGCGTCCCAACATCAATAACTATATTGAGTATGAAGCAACAACACTATCGGAAAAGGATGTTCTTGTCAAAGATGATTTTGTCAATTATAGATTTTCCAATGATTTAGATTATATGACTAGTTTGAACTTAATGAATGTCTATAATCGTATTGAAGATATAGTATACTTAATTCAAGATCATTGTTCTGATATGAGAGAAGGTAAAATATGTTCTAATGAGGATACAGAAATCTCATTTTACCGAGATGGATGGAACTTGCTTGTACAATACACTGAAAACAAAAACAAAGTTGGACAAGAGATATATGATCTTTACTTTACTAGAAATGAAGACAATCTTGTAACTTTTGATGGGAAGATATTGTTATACCAAGAACCTGATCAAGAAGCATATAAGTTTCAAACAATATCTTATATAGAAGGTGTTGAAGAAATCAGTGAGGAAATTACTAGAAATCTTGATGATCCATTCATCTCAGAAAATACAGTATATACAAGAACTTCAATTGATATCATTCAAAACATCTATACATACTTCATGCAAAATAGTGATTACGAAATATCAGGATACTATAATCCACATTATGACTTTTACCAAGAAATTAGTTGGCATTATGCAAACACTGAGTTTTATAATTACAAGTTCACTCAGTATCGAGATGATATAAGAATCTATCAATATGATGAAGAAGAAAACAATATCCTACTTAATCTTATGGAATTTCAAGGATGGGATAGTCTTGTTCGAGCAAATGAAGAGTATACAGTCTACTTAGAACAACAACAAGTGTTAACACAACCAATCGTTGTAGATGGAAATACCTTTGGAGAGTATCCATATGTTCAGTTCCAAGGAGTTTCACAAGATGACACAAGTTACTTCACTGAAGTCGAAAAACTATTCTCTGGCTTAAATTATGAGGTTTTAAGCTTAGGAAAAGCGGAATATATTTTGTCTTATGCAAATATGAGAGCATATATGACAGAAAATAGAACATTAGATGAAAGTTTTAATATTGTATATAATCAATTTGATAAAGAAGAAGAGTCTAAATAAGGCTCTTTTTTCATAATGTTTACACAATGATTTATGAAAAGCTATGTTATAATAATTTTAGGTGATAAAGATGAAACGGAAATTATATATATATCAAAAAAATATCAATGAAGAATTAATCGCATTCTTTTATGAACTAAACAACAATATCAAAGTTGAATCAATTGAAGAAGATTTACTAACACTTATCGACACAGACTACTATAATGAGGAACCTGTTGATGTAGAAAGCTATCATATGTTGCTTGTTGATGATTTTGATAGTGAAGTTACAATTTTTATAGAACCTTATTTAGAACAAGCCTTTCCACTTGGAGAGTCAATCAAAGAGTTTATTCATTTATTACCACATAACGTATACTACTTAGAGGACATTATCACTTACATAGTCTTAAAGAACAATGAAAATCTAAAACAAAAAATAAGAGAATATATCTTATCAAAAGTTAAAGAAGAAGTACTTCATACCGTAAGAGAATTTATAGAAAATAATATGAATAGTAGCGTAAGTGCGAAAAAGTTGTTTATGCACAGAAACACCCTTAATTATCGTATTGATAACTTTATAGAAAGTACCCATATAAACGTAAAAACCTTTAAAGGTGCTAATGCGATTTATATGTTATATAAGTATTGATGATTCTACCCACATCTCTTACAGAAGTATTACTTTATATCATTGTATTAGCAGCAAATATCATGTTGGTTTCACCAAGATTATTTCTAAACATCTTACGTGTAAAGAAAGAATATAATAGCTATATTAGAACGTCTATTCGAATTATTGGTTTAATCATATTATTAGTATTACTTTTTACAGGATCTTTGAGATTCATTATAGAATAGTGTTTTGTGCAGTTTGCACATTGGGAAAACGCTATTCTTTTTATATAATATATACAGTGAGAAATTAATAGCTAAAAGGAGTGACATAAATGGCTGAATTAAGATTTAACAATTTAGACAAAGTTTACGATAACGGAGTACAAGCTGTTTTCGATTTCAACTTAAAAGTAAGAGACAAAGAATTTATTGTATTTGTAGGACCTTCAGGATGTGGGAAATCAACTACTTTGAGAATGGTTGCAGGATTAGAAGAAATTACTGCTGGAGAACTTTATATTGATGATGTTCTAGTAAATGACGTAGCACCAAAAGATAGAAATATCGCGATGGTATTCCAAAGCTATGCATTATATCCACATATGACGGTATATGATAATATGGCATTCGGATTAAAATTAAGAAAAATGGCGAAAGACGAAATTGAACGTCGTGTTAAAAACGCTGCTGATATATTAGGATTAACTGCCTATTTAGACAGAAAACCTAAAGCATTATCAGGTGGACAAAGACAACGTGTTGCGTTAGGTAGAGCAATTGTACGTGATGCAAAAGTATTCTTAATGGATGAGCCACTATCAAACCTTGATGCAAAATTACGTGTACAAATGCGTGCAGAAATTATCAAATTACATGAACGTATTGAAACAACAACAATCTACGTAACACATGACCAAATTGAAGCGATGACAATGGCTTCAAGAATCGTAGTTATGAAAGATGGATATATCCAACAAGTAGGAGCTCCAAAAGATATCTATGATAACCCAGCAAATATCTTTGTTGGTGGATTCATCGGGACTCCTCCAATGAACTTCTTGTATGGTAAAGTAGAAAAAGGATTCTTCGTAGGTGAAGGTGTCAAAGTTGCAGTACCAGAAAGCAAGTTAGCGATTCTTAAGGAAAATAAAAAATTAAACGAAGATATCGTATTAGGAATTCGTCCAGAAAACATTCATGATGACAATGTAGTAAAGGATACGTACAAAGATTCTATGGTGAAAGTAAAAGTAGATGTTGCTGAATTACTAGGTGCTGAGACAAACATTCATGCACAAGTTGGACAACACACAATTACAGCTAAAGTAAGTGCTCGTACTGATATTCACATTGGTGATGAAATTGAGTTAGCATTCGATATGAACAAAGTTCACTTCTTCGATCCTGAAAGTGAATTAAGATTAAAATCAAATAGTTAATAATAAACATAAAAGTCCTCAATAGAGGACTTTTTTTATGGTATAATTGTAAAAGGGAGTTGATGATATGAAACCTGAAAGTGGATTGGCTGTACGAATTTTAGTGAATGATTTCAAGATGATGTATGATTTCTATAAAGACACTCTAGAATACGAAGTAAACTGGGGTGATAGAAATGGGACATATGCGTCTTTCAGTGTTCCTGGCGAAGAAAAACCAGCATTCGCTATCTACGTAAAAAAAGATTATTCATATTATGAAGGATATCAAGATATTGGAAACCAAAACAAGTCTGACTATGTTGTAATGTGTATGGGATGCGATGATGTAGATGCGCACTACAAGTACTTAAAAGAAAAAGGGGTACAGTTCATAGGAGAACCTAGAGACATCCCTCATTGGTATTATAGGGTTGTATTATTTAGAGACCCAGAAGGAAACCTAATAGACTTAGGTGGACCTATGAAAGAACAACAAGAGGAGTAATGTTATGAACAAGTATGGGAAATTATTTATTTTAATCAATTATGTGTTTATCGTTTTAGTATTATTTTTACCATCAAAAACATTAGTTTGGGGACAAATAATGTTACTAAGTATGTTCTTTTTTACATATTTTGCAGGAGATAATAAGTCAATAGAATTTCTTAGTAAGTTTAAGTATAACCTTCTGCTAAACTTTGTCCTATATTTTATATTTCGAGAAAATTCAGATGCTTACAAAATTGGTGTAGAGCAAAGCTTAATGTTCTCTAAAATTGTTGTTAATTTTTCAATAGTAATGTTTGGATATATTTTGTTACGTGAGGATCGCTTAGTGCGATTATGCAGAAAGGAAGAAGGATGCGAGAAATAGGGTCAATAAGAACATTTGATAATGGAAATTATGAGTTGATAGAGGATAAAATAATCCCTGAACAATATAAAAGGAAGTTCATTATAAAGTTAAATGTGTATGCTTTAATTTTTACAGTTGTAGCTATTTTTATCGTTATGATAATTATGGGTAGTGGATCATTTAACTCAATAGAAGTATTGGTTTTAATGTTAGGGTACTTTGTGTTTATAGTTGTACATGAGTTGTTGCATGGAATGTCATTTGTGTTAGACAAAAATGTTACTTGGAGCAACATAAAGTTTGGTCTTGTTCTAAAAAGTGGTATGGCATATTGTATTAGTCAAGTTCCAGTGAAAGTACGCATTAGTAGACTTTCATTGATGATGCCTGTTTATATTTTTTGTCTTCCAATGATAGTAGTAGGAATCATATTAAATAATGCAGCTATAGGAATATTTGGAGTTATTTATTTAAGTGGTAGTATTGGAGATTTTTACTATATGTGGAAATTAAGAAAGACAAGCAAAGACTTATATATGTTTGAGGAAATGCCATCAAAAAGTGGATATGAAGTTGGGTATTTGCTATACAAGAAAGTTGATTAGTGTACGAAAGTACACTTTTTTTTTGCTTTTTTCACAAGTAAGAAATCAAATAGATAAGTATTAAATAATAGGGTGATAAAAATGAAATATCTAAAAAGATCAAGTGAAGGGATCGTCGTGATAGATAAAAAAACAAGAACATACACCATAGGAGTGAAACATTTTATAAATGAACTTTGTCTTCGTAATCTATCGACTTTTGAAGGAAGAGTAAAAGCTTCTAGTAAGGTGCTAAACGTTGGTAGCAATGTACCTGTGTATGTGAATGAGAATATGATACTATTTCCTACAAAATCCTTGCGAAATTATGATTGCATCTATATTAATTTCCTTAGAGTTCTTAATGTTGAAGAGGGATTAAATGGCTTAAATAAGGTAATATTTGACGATTTGACTGAAGTGAATGTCAATGTTAGTATTACTAAGATAAAACGCCAAATGGTAAGGTCAAATATTATTTACGAATACATTTACAATAGGTAGAAACACGAAAGAAAATGTTTTCATAACATCCTTAACAATGGAATTATTATTGTAAATCTAGTATAATATGGGTGAAATCAAATTAAAGGAGTAAAAAAATGGCAAAGAAAATTGTTAGAGATTTAAAGGTTGAAGGTAAAACTGTTTTAATGAGAGTAGACTTCAACGTACCAATGAAAGATGGAGTTATCACTGATGATAACAGAATCGTTCAAGCATTACCTACAATTAAGGATGTAGTAGAAAGAAAAGGAAAAGTTGTTTTATTCTCTCACTTAGGGCGTGTAAAAACTGAAGAAGATAAAGCAGGAAAAAGTTTAGCACCTGTTGCTGCTAACTTAGCTGAAAAATTAGGACAAGAAGTTAAATTTGTACCATTCACAAGAGGAGCAGAGTTAGAAAAAGCTATTGCTGAACTTAATGAAGGTGAAGTTCTAATGTTTGAAAATACTCGCTTTGAAGATGTTGATGGTAAAAAAGAATCAAAGAACGATCCAGAACTTGGTAAATATTGGGCAAGTTTAGGAGATGTATTTGTAAACGATGCTTTCGGTACAGCTCATAGAAGTCATGCTTCTAATGTTGGTATTGCTGCAAACATTGCTGAAGTTGCTGCTGGATATTTACTAGAAAAAGAAATCAAGTTTATTGGTGGAGCAGTTGATGAACCACAAAGACCAATGGTTGCTATCCTTGGAGGAGCAAAAGTTGGAGATAAAATTGGTGTTATAACAAACTTACTAAAAAAAGCAGATAAAATTTTAATCGTCGGGGGAATGAGTTATAACTTCCTAAAAGTTCAGGGTTATGAAATCGGAACTTCTATCTGTGAAAACGATAAGTTAGATTTAGCAAAAGAGTTATTAGAGCAAGCTCAAGGTAAATTAGAATTACCATTAGATATAAAAGTAACAAAAGAGTTTAGCAACGATGCTCCTGCAAGAATTGCATCATTTGATGATATTCAAGCAGATGAAATGGGATTAGACATCGGACCTAAAACTTTAGAAAAATATAAAGAAATTTTAAAAGATTCAAAAACAGTTGTTTGGAATGGACCAGCAGGTGTGTTTGAATTCTCTAACTTCGCATTTGGTACTGTTGGTATCTGTGAGATTTTAGCTGATTTAGATGCTACTACTATTATTGGTGGTGGAGACAGCGCTGCAGCTGCAATTAGTTTAGGATATGCACCTAAGTTTACACATATTTCTACTGGTGGTGGAGCATCGTTAGAGTATTTAGAAGGTAAATCATTACCAGGTGTTGCCGCAGTAGACGAACTATAAAAAGAAGTTCAAAATAAAAAAAGACCAATAAAAGGAGTCAAAATGAAATCAGAAATTACAATTAATAGTACTGCCGGATTACATGCTGCACTCGCTTCAAAAATCGTTCAAGTTTCTGGAAAATATGAAGCTGACGTAACTGTTGAATACGGTGATAAAACTGTAAGCGCAAAAAGTATTTTAGGGCTTATCAGTTTAGCTGTTCCTCAGGGAAGAGATGTTAAAGTAATTTGTAGTGGTAAAGATGCTGACAAAGCATTAAATGATATTAAAAAAATATTAAGTTAAGGAAGAGAAAAAAATGAGAAAACCTATTATAGCTGGAAACTGGAAAATGAATAAAACTAGAGATGAAGCTTTACAGTTCATCTACAATGTAAACATGAAAGTTCCATCAAGCGAATTTGTTGATAGTGTTGTATGTGCACAATCTGTTGTGTTAAGAGATCTTGTTAAAAGACAAGGAGATAGCTTACGTGTAGGGGCACAAAACATGCATTATTTAGATAATGGAGCATACACTGGAGAAGTTAGTGCACCATTATTAGAATCAATCGGTGTAACATATGTAGTATTAGGACATTCTGAAAGAAGAGCATACTACAATGAAACTGATACAGATGTAAACAAAAAAATTCATCAAGCATTCCGTTATGGATTAACACCAATCTTATGTGTTGGTGAAGAGTTAGAAATTAGAGAAGCTGGAACTACTGATACTTTTGTTGAAGCACAAGTTGTTGCTGCATTAAAAGGATTAGGAACAGAACAAATCAAAGAACTAGTTATCGCCTATGAACCTATCTGGGCAATTGGGACAGGTAAAACAGCAACTTCTGAAATGGCAAATGATACAATTAAAGCAATTAGAAATGTTGTAAAAGGGTTATATAATGAAGAAACTGCTGAAGCTATGAGAATTCAATATGGTGGAAGTGTAAAACCTGCAAATATCGATGAGTTATTATCAATGAGTGACATTGATGGTGCATTAGTTGGTGGAGCAAGTTTAGATCCAGAAAGTTTCTTAGCATTAGTAAACGCTGCAGTTAAAAAATAAAGAGGAGAAATCCTCTTTTTTTTTATGGATAATTTTAGATTATCAACAGGTATTTGATACAATTTGCACAAATTATCGAAAACGTTAGAGTTAACTCTTGATTTTATTTTTCTATTCCATTATATTTAAATCAAACAGAGAACTCAAACGACTGGAAGTGTAAAATATGAAAAACATCAATAAATTGTTAAATTCAATGACATTAAGGGAAAAAATCGGGCAATGTGTTATGATTGAGCCTGTTTTTTTACTAAATAGATTGAACGAGGAGAATGGAAATTATTCAGGTCTTACTGACGAGAAATTCCTAGATAAAATCATTAATGAATATCATATTGGATTTTTACTATTTGGAGGAGTTACACGCATTAAAGATGATTTACCATCTGATTGGGCAAGCTACTTAGATACTGTTAATAAATATGTAAATAGAAATAGTAAAATACCAATGTTATATGGAGTTGACGCTGTTCACGGTGTAAACTTCGTAAAAGGAACAACTATTTTTTCACATAACCTAGGTGTTGTTTCTACATGGAATCCATCACTTGCAGAGGATTATATGGATGTTGTTGGAAAAGAGTTAGAAACAATTGGAATTAATTTAAACTTTGCGCCTACGATAGATATATCTCGCGATCAAAGATGGGGACGTGTCTATGAATCTTTAGGGGAAGACCCACTTTTAGCTTCACGTTTTAGCTTCGCACTAGTAAATGGATTACAAAAGAACAAAAGAGTAGGAGCGTGTGCTAAACATTTTGTTGGGTATGGAGAATCAAATTATGGTTTTGATCGAACTCCAGCTGACATATCAGAACGTGTTCTTAACGATATTCATATTCCACCATTCAAAGCCGCAATTGAAGCAGGAGTAAAAAGTATTATGGTAAACGGTGGAGATTTGAACGGTATTGCTGTACCAGCTTCAAAAAAACTACTATCACAAACACTAAAAGGAGATCTTGATTTCAAAGGCATTGTTATGTCTGACTGGGAAGATGTATCGAGACTAGTAACGCGACATAGAATTGCGAAAAACAAGACAGAGGCAATAAAAAGAGCCTTTAACGCTGGACTAGATATGAGCATGGTGGTAAGTGACTTAGAAACAATAGATATTATGGAAAATCTTGTAAATAACAATGAAATTGAAATGTCACGCTTAAATCAAGCTGTAACGAATATTCTTAAAGTTAAATTAGAACTGGGATTATTTGAGAAACATGAAATAGATGTAGATAATGTAAATCAAAAAATAGAATCAAGCAACAGTAAACAAATTGCCAAGAAGATAGCAGAAGAGTCATTTGTTCTATTGAAGAATGATTCAAATAGGTTACCACTATCTAATTCAAACCAAAAAATACTCGTAACTGGTAAAACAGCGAATAGTAAACGACATCTTTGTGGAGGCTGGACTCTTAATTGGGCGTCAGCAAATGAAGAAGATCTCGACTTTAAAACGATCACACAAGCTTTGAATGATTTCTCAAAAGAAATACAGTTCACGTACGCAAGCAATATAAACCAACTTAGAGAATTGGATTTATCCACATTTGACAATATTATTGCTGTTGTTGGTGAAGAACCTCATTCAGAGTGGTTGGGGGACTCATACTCTTTGGAAATAGAGTCTGATGAGAAAGAAATATTGCAGTTCCTAAAAGATTCGAAAAGAGATGTCATAGTAGTATCACTACTCGCTAGACCACAAGATGTACAATGGATAGATGATTTCGCGAAAGCAATTTTATGGGCGTACACCCCAGGTAGTGAAGGAGCGCAAGCGATAGTAGATACACTATTCGGAAAAGTAAGTCCTTCCGGAAAAACACCAATAACTTTCCCAAAATCATCAAATCAAATCCCAATATATTACAATATGAGAGGGTATCTAAGTGGAGAGATTATTTCAAAATATGAACCGCTTTATCCATTTGGTTATGGGTTAAGTTATACTACTTTTAAATATTCAAATCTAGAAGTCGAAGAATCAATAAGTACTGATGAAGATTTATATGTATCAATACAAGTTAGAAATACAGGAAACTATAAATCTAAAGAAGTTGTTCAGCTATACATAACTGATTTGTATGCTTCTGTAAGTAGACCTTTATCTCAATTGAAAGACTTCCAAAAGATTGAACTTAGTCCTAATCAATCAAAACAAGTTAAATTTAAAGTAGCCAAAGAAGACCTATCATTTTATGATGAGTTTATGAATAAAGTAAATGAACCAAGAGATATTAAAGTATCTGTTTCGGATATTGACAAAGTTATACATATTAAATAATCCAAAAACACAATTCTTGTAAACTTAAGAATTGTGTTTTTTTAGTCCTGGATTTTCGTCGGCATAACCATGAATATATACCTTTGTTAGGGGCTCTAAATGTAGTACTATTTATTTTTACGAAAACGTTGTAGTTGAAATCGTTGTATGGTAGTATGTAAATGTAAAGGATATACAAAATAGATAATAAAAATTGAGTAATATATGTAAGTGATACTAATAAAAGAGCTAAAGGTAAGGAGAAAATGATAATATGTCAAGTATGAGAAATAAGGTAAAGTATTTAGCAGTAGATAGAAGAAAGTTATCTTCTATGAAGTATATGGAGCATCAGACAGATGATCTAAAAATGAAGGCAAAGGCACATTTAGATGATGGAATTTTTGGGATTGGTTTTAGTCCTTATTTAGAGAATCAAAATCCAAATGATAAAGATCAAATTAGTGATGTTCAAATTGCAGAACGATTAGAAGTTATTAGACCACATACGGACTGGGTTCGAACATTCTCTTGTACGAATGGAAATGAAGTTGTTCCGCGAATCGCTCACGAGAAAAGTTTAAAAACTATGGTTGGTGTATGGATTGGCGATGATCTTGCTTTAAACGAGGAAGAATTAAGTAATGCCATTGAAATTGGCAAACAGGGTCATGCGAATATTATTGCTGTAGGTAACGAAGTTTTACTAAGAGATGATGTTGAGGTGGAAGTGTTAATTGAGTATATAAAACGTGTGAAAAAAACATTACCTCATATTGAGGTAGGGTATGTTGATGCGTATTATACATTTATAAACTACCCAGAGTTAGTCGATGTTTGTGATGTGATTCTAATTAATTGCTATCCATTCTGGGAACATTGCAAAATAGATGTTAGTGTTGAATACATGAAAGAAATGTATGAGTACACAAAAAATGTCTCAAAGGGTAAAAAAATAATGATCACTGAAACAGGATGGCCAACAAAAGGGGAACTTTACGGAGAAGCATTACCGTCATATGACAATGCTATGAGATACTTTATCGAAACTCAAGACTGGGCAAAAAAAGAAAACATAGAAGTGTTCTATTTCTCATCTTTTGATGAAGCATGGAAAGTGAATCACGAAGGAGAATATGGAGCGTACTGGGGAATTTGGGATAAGGACGGAAAATACAAATTTTAAGAGGTTGAGAAATGAAAGATATCAAATATGGAAAAGCAATATGCTACTCAGGGTTTAGAGAAAATCAAAGTCCGTTAACAAAAGTTTTTCCATCATACAAAGAAGTAAAAGATGACTTAGAAATTCTTGAAAGAGATTTCGATTACATTAGAATGTACTCTCCTTCTAAACATGCAGAGGTAGCTTTGAAGGTCATTGAGGAAAATAACCTTAACTTAAAAGTTATGCTAGGAATAGATTTACTCGGAGAAATTTCAAACGATCAATGTTCTTGGGGTGGTACTTATGATGAAAAAACAATACAAGAACATATTCACTACAACAATGAGCAACTACAAAGATTGATTACATTGGCAAATCGTTATGAAGACATTATCTTCTCAGTATCAGCAGGAAATGAATCAGTACCTGAATGGAATGAGAACCTAGTGTCTGTTGAAAGAGTATTATACTTTGTCAAAGAACTAAAGAAGAATACAAACCAGCTTGTTACATACTGTGAGAATTTTTACTACTGGACGACAATATTAGATGAGGTCGCTAAAGAGGTTGATTTTATCAGTATCCACACATACCCAGTATGGAATGAAGTAAACATAAACGACTCAGTTCAAGCTTCAACATATGAGTATAATCTGGTTGCAAACAAGTACCCACGAAAGAAAGTAATTATTACAGAAGCTGGTTGGCCAACGAACTCGAACAACAAAACAATTAAGAATTATGCAGCAAATATTGAAAATCAAGAGAAATATATTACTGAAATGGATATATGGAGTATTGAAAACCAAGTACTAATTTTCTTTTTCGAAGCTTTTGATGAACCTTGGAAAGGATCATCAAATCTAAATGAGCCAGAAAAACATTGGGGATTTTATAACATAGATAGACAATTAAAAATCAAGTAGAAAAAGGTCTAAAATAGACCTTTTCTTATGCATATTTATAAGAGCGTTCGAAAAATACGAAAACGTTGTAGTAAAACGCTAACACTTATGATATAATACAAGTATAAAATGAGAAAACAATATAGGAGAAATCATGATTAAGCACATAAGAACGGGAAAAAGTCTTAATAGACCATTTGATATAGTGGAAGAGGAAATCGCAAAAACTGAAGGAAAAATTTTACTAAAAAACGAAAACGTTTTCCAAGACATTCTTGGATTCGGAGCTGCATTCACAGAATCAGCCGCATATACATATAGCAAAATGAGCAAAGAGAGTAAGGAAAAAATAATAAATAAGTATTTTGGACAAGATGGATTAAATTACACAATTGGGAGAGTTCATATTCACAGTTGTGATTTTTCATTGGAAAATTATACATACGTTGAGGATAACGATGTTGATTTAAAGACATTTGATATTTCTCGTGAGAAGAAATGGGTACTTCCTTTTATTAAGGATGCTGAAAAGGCAAAAGGATCTAAACTATCATTTCTTGCATCACCTTGGAGTCCACCAGCGTGGATGAAAGATACGAATGAAATGAACCATGGTGGTAAGTTACTGGATGAGTATAAGCAATCATGGGCAAACTATTATGTGAAATTTATAGATGAAATGAAAAAGGTTGGAGTAGATATTTTCGGAGTAACTGTTCAAAATGAACCAGCGGCCGTCCAAGTTTGGGACTCATGTATTTATACTGCTGAAGAAGAAAGAGACTTCGTAAAGAATTACCTAGGTCCAACTTTTGAGAAAAGTAACTACAGTGACACAAAAATTATCATTTGGGATCACAATAGAGATATTATTGTCGATAGAGCAAAAACTGTTTTAGAAGACAAGTTAGCAAACAAGTATGTTTGGGGAACTGGACTACATTGGTATGTAAGTGAAGAATTCGAGAACCTATCAAAAGTACATGATTTATTCCCGGATAAACATATCCTATTTACAGAAGGTTGTATTGAAGGTGGAGTTCATCTAGGAGCTTGGCATACAGGAGAACGTTACGCACGCAATATGATTGGAGACTTCAATAATTATTGTGAAGGTTACATAGACTGGAACATCGTTTTAGATGAAATGGGTGGACCTAATCATGTTGGAAACTATTGTGACGCTCCGATTATTTGTGATACAAAGAATGATCAAGTCCACATAAATAGCTCCTATTATTATATTGGACACTTTAGCAAGTATGTTCAACCTGGAGCAAAAAGAATCGGACATGTTAATGAAATTAATGAAATTAAAACTGTATCATTTATGAATCCTAACGGGGATATCGTTACGGTCGTATTGAATGAAACAGAACGCGATATTAATATACAGTTAGTAAATGATGAATCACATCACAACGTAAAATCAATGAAGAGAAGTATTTCGACATTGATTTGGAAGGAGTAACAATGAACTATTATTTCGATAATGACGACTTTGTAATCAATAATTATAATAAGCAATCCCCATTCTCGAGTTTCCTACCTGGTCTTGCTGGGAAGAAAGGAATTCCGTTATGGGCCTTTTACGTAAATAGAGCACAGGGAATTTCAAGTTTTGGAATTCATAATAAGAATCACCCTATCTTAGAGTTCTCCCCAGCCAATAAAGCTTACGCATCAGTTGGACAAAGTGGATTCAGAACATTCATAAAGATAGATAACGACATATATGAACCATTTAATGTTAATACTAAGTACGAACACAAAATGGTTGTTAGAAGAAGTGAGTTTTTCATAGAAGAAATCAATCCTGATTTAGGAATTAAAATCACAGTATCTTACTTCGGATTACCTAATGAAATGTTAGGTGCGATAGTAAGAAACGTTAAAATAGAAAATATTTCAAAAAAGAAAACAAAATTCGAAATGCTAGACGGTATTTCAGAAATACTTCCATACGGAGTTACAAATCAAGATTTTAAGTCAGTATCAAACTTACTAACAAGTTGGTTCGTATCAAACAATTATGATTATGATTTTGCATTCTATACGTTACGTTCTTCAACTTCAGATTCAGCAGAAGTAACGAAAGTATCAAAAGGTAATTTCCTTATGGCAACAGATGGAAAGAAACTAATCAAACCTATTGTCGATCCAAGTAAGGTATTTGGATACGATAATTCAAAAACATTACCAATAAATTTCATAAGTAAATCACTTAAAGAAATTCAAAAGCAAAAAGATGTTCATGTTAACCAAATAGGCTGTGGATTTATCCCTGTTGAAAAGACACTAAATCCAGGTGAGGTTTACGAGCTCAATATGCTTAGTGGAAATACACATGATATAAAGTATTTTGATTCACTATCAAAAACATTGCTAGATGGAAAACACCTTCAAAACAAAAGGAATGAATCAAAAGAACTCATAGATGAACTTGTTCAAGATGTGAAAACATCATCAAACAATAAAGTGTTTGATGAATACGTAAAACAGAACTATCTGGACAATCTTATGAGAGGTGGATACCCTACTCAATTTGGAAAACACGTCTTTCATTTATATGCAAGAAGACATGGAGACTTAGAAAGAGATTACAATTTCTTTAGTCTAGCACCTGAGTTCTACTCAACAGGAGATGGGAACTTCAGAGATGTCTGTCAAAATAGACGTCTAGATAGTTATATCCAACCTTTTATTGAGGACTTCAACATCAAACATTTCTTTAGTTTAGTTCAGTTAGATGGATATAATCCACTCGTTGTAAAACCGATGATGTATGAATTGAATAGAACTAAAAAAGATACATTAGTCCAAAAACACTTTGAAAGTAATGAAGCCCTTAATGAGTTTCTGAAATATAAGTTTACTCCAGGTGGACTTGTGAACTTTGTTGAAAGTGAAAAAGTAAAAGTTATTACTTCTGAAGAAGAATACTTAACTGAAATTATGAATCATTCAGAGGAATTAATAGAGAGTTCGTTTGGTGAAGGATATTGGTCTGATCACTTTGATTATTTATATGACCTTTTAGAGGACTACCTAAGTATTTATCCCGACAAACTAAATGAAACTCTATTTGATACAAAAACATATAAAACGTTTAGTTCTCCAGTTTCTGTGATCAAGCAACATGATAAATCTGTATTAACGAAAGAAGGAACAATAAGACAATATGGTTCTTTGTTACATCATGATGATGAAAAAATCAATCGTTTAGGATTACAGATACATGAATCAAACTGGGAGAAAGTTAACGGAGAGATATATAAAACAAACCTTTACACAAAAATGTTAATGCTTGTGTTAAACAAACATTCCTTAATGGACCAAGATTTCTACGGTGTAGAAATGGATGGTGGAAAACCAGGATGGAACGATGCAATGAATGGTGTACCTGGATTATTTGGTAGTGGAGTGTCAGAAGCAGTAGAGACTCTTAGAATTGCTAAATTCTTAAAAGGTAAGAGCGATGGAGATTCTTTAGAACTTCCAATTGAACTTGCAGACCTACTATATCAAATGCTAGAGGAACAGAGTTATGAACAACGTCTGGCAGCACGAGATATGTATCGTGATAGAACAAGATTTGGTTTTAGTGGAGTGTTTACGGAAGTTTCATTCAAAGACTTACTACTATATTTTGATATTCTGGATATCAAAATTACTGATAAAATTAACGAGTTATTTGAAGTTAACAAGGGTGTAATACCTACTTTTATTGTCCATGAAGTTACAAAGTACGATGAAATAAAGTTGAACGGTGAAGCAGTCATTGGAAACTATAATTTACCTATAGTGAAACCACATGAGTTCAAAACTAGATTTCTTCCTAACTTCTTAGAGGCTCCAGCACGTTTACTAAAATCAGGTTTCGATCAAGACAAGTGCAAGAAAATGTATGAGGAAATTAAGAAATCAGGAATGTATGATAAGCAGTTGAAAATCTATAAAACAAGTAACTCATTAGAAGAAGAATCAATTGAGATTGGACGCATTAGAGCATTCACACAAGGTTGGTTAGAACGTGAAAGTGATTTCCTTCATATGACTTATAAGTACCTACTAGGACTAATTAAAGCTGGCTTATATAAGGAGTTCTATGAAGAAATAGATAGTAATATGGTTTGCTTCATGGAACCAGAAGTTTACAAGAGAAGTACACTTGAAAATTCAAGTTTTATAGTACCTACAAACAACCCGAATGAAACTTCACATGGTAAAGGTTTCTTCGCAAGGTTAAGTGGTTCAACAATTGAAACATTAGATATGTGGAAGCAAATGATGACAGGTGGCAATCCATTCAAAATGAAAGGTAATGAACTTGTTTTAGAGTTTGAACCAAAACTACATGGAGATTTCTTCAAAGATGATGGAACACTTTCATTTACATTTATGAAGAAAACTACTGTTACATATATCAATCCAAACAAAGAACATACATATACTGGTATGAAAGCAAAATATTATGAATTAATTGAAAATGGAAATAAAATAAAAGTAAATGGTGAATATTTATCTAGCAAGTATGCATTGAAAGTTCGCGAAGGATATTACAACGAAATCAAAGTGTTCTATTAAAAACGGGGTGAAAAGCTTATGATAACGATTAAAGATATTGCAAAAAAAAGTGGATTCAGTATTACAACAGTATCAAAAGCTTTGAATGACTACCCTGATATTTCCCAAAAAACTAAGAAGAAAATACTCGACTTGTGTGAACGGATGGGATATGTTCCTAACTTAAGTGCAAGAAGTCTAGTGTTAAAAAAATCATATACTATTGGAGTTGTGTTTGAAGAAATTACGGGAGTTGGGTTACAACACCCATTATTCTCCAAAATCCTTGAATCATTCAAGAATGAAGTGGAACATGAAGGTTATGATATTTTGTTTCTATCAAAGAATCTCATTGAAAAAAAAGATTCCTACTTGCAACATTCTAAACGAAAACAAGTCGAAGCAGTTTTAGTGCTTTGTGCCCAATATGACTCGAAAATGATGAATGACATATATAAATGTGATATTCCATCAGTCGTTATTGATTTTGTTTCACAAGACACTTTAACAGTAACTTCTGATAACTACTCAGGAATTGAGAAGGCAATAGAATATTTACATAAGGGTGGCCATAAAAAAATCGCACATATAACAGGTGGCCAACACACATATGTTGGTAACCAACGTATCGAACACTTTAATAGTTTAATAAAGAAACATAATTTGATTACAAAAGATGAATACATTGTTGAGGGACCTACTTTTACAAAAGAAGAAGGTTATGGAGCAATGAAAAAAATATTAGAGCTTGAAGACAAACCAACTGCAATATTTTGCTCCTCGGATATGTTAGCGATAGGAGCGATAAAGGCAATTGAAGAACACAATTTGAGTGTGCCTGAGGATTTTAGTGTAATTGGGTTTGATGGTATCACCTTGGGGCAATTGATATCTCCTCGTTTAACTACAGTAAAACAAAACACAGAAATGATGGGGAAAATTGCTGCTAACAATATAATAGATATGATCAAAAATAATAAGAAGCAACATACGGGAAAAACAGTTTCAGTTGATTGTGATTTTGCAATCGGTGAAAGTTCAAAAACAATATAGAAAATAGTTTTATCAAAGGAGCGAAGGAAAATGGCTAGTGTTATTTTAGAAGACGTAAAAAAAGTCTACGACGATAATGTTGTAGCAGTGGAAAATGTAAACTTACATATAAAAAATGGTGAGTTTATCGTTCTAGTTGGACCTTCTGGTTGTGGAAAATCAACGACTCTAAGAATGATTGGAGGACTTGAGGAAATCAGCGCAGGACGAGTTTTCATTGGTGATTTACTTGTAAACAAAATAGAAGCTAATGAAAGAGACGTTGCAATGGTGTTCCAAAGTTATGCATTGTATCCTCATATGAATGTACTAGAAAACATTCAGTTTGGTATAAGAATTAGAGGTAAAGATAGAGAATTATGTGAAGAAGCAGCTTTAGGTGCAGCAAATGTACTTGGTTTAGAACAATACTTAGAAAGGTATCCAAAGCATTTGTCCGGTGGACAAAGACAGCGAGTTGCCTTAGGAAGAAGTATTGTAAGAGATGCAAAAGTCGTTCTTATGGATGAACCCTTATCAAACTTAGATGCCGAACTACGAGCTAAAATGCGAGTTGAACTAAGAAGAATCCATAATAAGTATAAGAACACAACAATATATGTTACTCATGATCAAATTGAGGCAATGACTCTAGCAGATCGTATCGTTGTAATGAACAAAGGTTATATACAACAAGTAGATACGCCAATGAATCTATATGATAATCCAAAAAACAAGTTCGTTGCTGGATTCATCGGTCAGCCATCGATGAACTTCATTGATATAACTATTAAAGACAATGTGCTAACAACTTCAGAAGGAGATAACATAACACTTACAGGAGTTTTTGATGATTCTGAATATATATTAGGTATTCGCCCTAGTGATATGTTATTAACTGAAGACGAACCAAGTTTAAAAATCACATTAAAAAGTGGGTTTACTGAAGTTCACGGATCACACAATATAACTAGAGGAGTGTATTCAGAAGGTGATTTCAGCTTGATTACTGATAAATACTTTAAAACTGATGAAGAAGTAGAAATTTATATACCATTAAAGAATGTATACTTGTTCAATAAAGAAACAGAAGAAAGAGTTGTTTTACAACTTGGAAAATAGAGAATTTAAAAGGAGAAAAAAATGAAAAAATTATTTATTGGAATGTTATTACTAGTAGCTACGCTTTCGCTAACAGCGTGCAATAAAGGTGGAGGTCAATTTGGAATAGACTCTGATGTAGAAACTACAATTTCAGTTATTTCATGGGCTGGTGATGGGATACACTATGAAGATATTGGTCACACAAATTTAAGTGTTGAGGATCTTCAAAATCCAAAAGTAGCATCAATGTATGCAAATGCAAAAGAATTTAATAAGTTATTCCCTAATGTAAAAATTAACTATTATGGAAAACAATACGGTCCAGATGATGGTGGAGTATTTTGGGAAGATGAAATTAAAAATTATAAAAATAAATATGGATCTTATCCAAACATAATTCCGCTAACAAATACTACAGGATTTATTGAAAAAGGATATTTAGCAGATTTGACACGATTTGAAGATGATTACTACTATAAACTCATCAACGAAGGGTTAATGAAGCAAAATAACTTTTACGGGTTCCAAGCAGCTTTGCCTGGATATTTCATCCCAGCAGGAATCTTCTTAAATAATGATTTAATTGAAGCTGAAAACTTAGATCTTCCAAGTACAGACTGGACATTTAGTCAGTTTACTCAATTGGTTACAGCAGGCCAAAAAGGTCAAGGTACTGATACATATGTAAGTATATCAGCTATGCCAGACTGGTGGATTCAACAAGAGTTCTTATATAATCAATTATATGATGGACCTAAAGATGGAAAATACATAACAATTAACGACGACTATACTAAAGATTTCTTCAAAGATGGAGTAGCTCGTTGGAGTGCATATGATTTCTATGGAAATTCAGATGAAACATTCACTGAAGATAATGATGCTTGGGGTGCGCGAGTATTCTCAAACGGTAAATCAATCGTTCATGCTTCAGAACCATGGTTTATTACTGATTTCTCAACGCCAACAGGATGGTTACCAGGACCTAGTGGATATGATATTTACCCATTCCCATCATACGCAGGTAGCGGGAACACAATCGGTACAATTACAGACCCTGTAGGAATCTTTAACTCTTGTGTTGATGATGATTTATTAGATTGTACAGAGGAAGAAGAACTACAAATTCAAGTTGCTTACACTTTCCAAGCATTTACTACAGTAGATACTAGAGCATGGGAAGCAAGAGTAGCTCAACAATATACAGATGCAGAGACAGGAACAGTTGAAACAGGTGTTTTAGATTCATCATTCCCTATTACTACTGGTGAACTATACGATGAGCAAATGGAAATTTGGTTCTCTTCACCAAGACATGCAATGTATAAGGAATCATCAATGGTAGGATTCGCTGCTGTAAATGATCTAATCAAATCAGGAGATGTAAAAGCAATTAGTGATAAATCTTACCCTTGGTTCTATACAGATCCAGATTCAGGTGAATCAAGACGTATTTTTGAGGAGTTCTTATCTTATTACACTATTGATGAAGTAGGAATCAGCGATTCAGGTTGGTATGATGCTTTTGCCGCAAAACTACCTGAATGGGAAGTTCTATTTAATGATAGATTAGACAATGCATTTACTGGTATTCGTGAAGGTTTAATTGAATTTTACGGATATACAGAAGATGATGAAAGGTTCAACTAAAAAAAACTAAAGAAAATGGTGGTTACACATGAAAAACAGAAGAATACCGATAAAAAAATTATCCATACTTCTAACCATTATAGTACTTACTGTAGTAATTTTCTCAGTGACTTCAAGTCGCTCTAAATTAGAACAGTATAAACAAGAAGTATCAGTTGAAGACTATATAGACGCCTATATGCTTTTAAGTGATGCCGAGAATCTTTCATATCAAAGATTTATGAATGAAAAAGATATAGAATATAACCCTTCTATTTACAGTACGACGTCTACAAAAACCCCTCATACCGAAACTTTCGGTTATGAGGAGGATGTTGTACTACTCAATAGTGAAGAAACGGTAACATATCAAGTAACTGTGGATTCAAAAGGATTATATGAATTAAATTTGGATTATTATGTGGAAGAGGAAGTATTAAGTGATGTTATTATAAGTGTCCTTGTAAATGGAGAAACCCAATACAATGAAAGTGAATTGGTTGTACTACCATTACTATGGCAGGATTCATCAAAAACATATAATATTGATCGATATAAAGACGAGTTACCTCCAAGTCATGAACGAATCGTTGAGTGGATGAATGTGGACTTTTTTGATAATAGATATAAAACAATTACCCCACTTTTATTTGAGTTAAAAGAGGGAGTAAATTCAATTACGTTATCAACAAAAGCCCTAAACGATGTGTATCTAGGTTCTTTAACAGTAGCTGCTCCAGAAGAACTTGTTAGCTACGAGGACTATTTGACACTATATCCGGAGAACTATCCGGAGAATACAATTGTAGTTAATGCAATTGATTATGTATCAAAAAATACACCATTCGTAAGACCGGACAATGATAATACACCTGATGTTGAACCATTTGACAATAACAACAAGAAAAACAACATTCTATCTGGATGGGAAGATGCAGGTCAAGAAATCGTGTTTCATGTAGATGTAGAGGAGTCAGGATACTATAGCATTTACACACATGGATTGGTTTATGAGTATGATTTCTCAATATTTAGATCAATAAGAATAAACGGTGAAGTACCGTTTGAGGAAGCACAAGCAATAGAACTAGAAGAAACAGACGAAAACTATGACATTAATGAATTTGAATACAAGTTCTATTTTGAAGAAGGTGAAAATACAATTTCATTCAAAAATGAGATTGGAATGTTTAATCAAGCATTGGATGATTTACAGTATTTGATTAATCATATTAACGAATTTTCACTAGATGTTAAGAAAGCAAGTGGGAGTAATGTCGATGAGGATCGTACATGGAACTTCACAACAATTATTCCTGAAACTGAAGCGTATTTGACAGCTTATCAAGATATTATTAAGTATAATATTGTACGATTATCACAATATGGATCAACTCAAGACTTATCTTTCAAGTTATCGTACTTAAGTAAAGCTGTTCGAGTTTTAGATGAAATACTGGAAGAACCTGATGATTTGCCTTTATATGTAGATGATTTATATATGGGTTCAGGATCTGTAAATCAACTACTAGGAGATACAATTCAGTTCTTAAGTAGTTCATCATATCAGTTTGATTTATTCATTATTAGTAATGAAGATCAAAACAACTACAATGCAAGTTTCTTTGAGAAAGTGAGTTATACTTTGGTATCATTCTTTAACTCATTCTCAAGTGATAAATATACATTAAAAGATGATCCTGATTCTATTCAAATATGGGTCGGAAGACAAACAACTTATGTCGACTTAATGCAAAAAATGATTGATCAGGATTTTACTCCACAAACAGGTATAAGAGTAGACTTATCCGTTATGCCTAACGTGGATAAATTAGTACTATCAAGTGCCGCAGATAACACTCCTGATGGAGCGCTTGGATTACCATCATATGTGCCTTATAAATTAGCGTTAAGAGGTACCTTACAAGATTTAACGGAGTTTGATGACTTTTGGACCTATTCCGCAGATAAATTTGCACCGGGGTCTTATATCCCTTATGCAATTAATGATAGCGTCTATGCGATGCCTGAAACACTTACATTTAATGCGTTAGTATATCGTGAAGATATCTTCACGAAACTCGATTTAGATGTTCCAGATACATGGGACGATGTAATTGGATTATTACCGAAGTTGCAAAGATATGATATGAACTTCTATTATCCAACAGCTGGTGGAGGAAGTATTAAATGGTTCTATCAAACAACTCCATTTATTTATCAGAATGAAGGACAAATCTATAATGAAAATGGATTTGAGGTAGATTTAGCTTCTCCAGAAGCAATCAAAGGGATTGAATTCTTAGGAAATTTATATACAACCTACTCATTACCAGAACAAGTACCGAGTTTCTACAATGATTTCAGATACTCAAAACTACCTGTAGGGATTATAGATTTCAATACATACGTATCTATTAAAAACGCAGCGCCTGAAATTGAAGGTAAATGGAAACTAGCAAATTATCCAGGAACCTTAAATGAGGAAACAGGTGTCGTAAATAGAAGTTACGTAGGGAATGGAACAAATGGAATTATCTTCAAGGATACAGAAAAGAAAGATGACGTTTGGACCTTCTTTAAATGGTGGCAAAGTGAGGAAACACAAACAAAATTCGCATATGATTTATATACAACATATGGACCATTATACTTATGGTTACCTGCGAATAAAAACGCCATTAAAAATTTACCAATTGATGTTGAAGATAAAGAAGTAATACTGAATCAAATTGAATGGTTACGTGATGTACCTAGAACACCAGGACAGTATATGGTGGAAAGAGGATTATCAGATATTTGGAATGAGATGGTCTTTGATGGATACAGTGCACGATACGCGATTGATAGGCAAGTTTTAATAATGAATAGGGAAATCAGATTAAAAATGACAGAATTTGGATTCTTAGATGAAAGTGGAAATATGATTAAGGACTACTCAGTAAAAGACTATGAATACTTCTATAACAAGTTCTTAGAGAATGGACTAGAGGAGTAAAATATGGAAAATGTAAAAAAAGTAACTATAGAAAAAAAACAGTTTCAACTAACAGATAAAGTTAAAGATGCATTCTCATATGCATTGATGGTTGGTCCATATTTCCTAATGTTCTCTGTATTCATTGTATTACCTATTCTAATCGCAATGGTTTTATCATTCACATATTTTGACACAATTAATACACCTGAGTTTATCGGGTTTGATAATTATATTAACATCTTTACAACAGACGCAGAGTTTGCAAGATACATCTTACCAAACACACTTAAATATGCGTTTATTGTAGGTCCTGTAGGATTCTCATTGTCATTCTTTATGGCATGGGTATTAGCACAACTTCCATCAGGTCCAAGAAAATATTTTGCATTACTACTGTATACACCTTCAATGGTTGGACCTATCTTGGTTGCGATACTTTGGAGAAGTATCTTTAGCGGTAGTGAAAGTGGGCATTTAAACGCCTTCTTGATGAGCTGGGATTTCATTGATAAACCAATACAGTTCTTACAGTCACCAGATTACTTATTAAACATTATGATCTTTGTATCTCTATGGAGTAGTATGGGTATTGGATTCTTATCGATGCTAGCAGGTATTCTTAATACCAATAAGGAATTATATGAGGCAGGGAAAATAGACGGTATTCGTAATCGATTCCAAGAAATCTTTTACATAACAATACCTTCGATGAAACCTCAGATGTTGTTCGGTTCAGTAATGGCAATAGTTGGAGCATTTAGTATGGGTGAAATCGGTGTTCAGTTATCCGGAGCCAACCCAACTCCACAGTACTCAGGTTCGTTAATCGTAAACCATATCGCAGACTACGGATTCTTGCGTAGTAATATGGGATACGCATCTGCGTTATCTGTAATATTATTCATTATAATATTTGCCTTCTCAAGATTAGGGCATGTATTATTTGCGGAAAGAGATTAGGTGATGACATGAAAGTTACGAATATTAACCCAAAAGGGTTTCATAAATCACAAATTAAGTTTTACTTAATTCTGTTGCCAATCTCACTTGTAATGATCTTGCCAATCATTTACATCTTCTCACAAGCACTGAAACCAGTAGATGAACTCATCTTATTCCCACCAAGATTCTTTGTTGAAAAACCAACAATGAGAAATTTCCAAATGTTAATCGGAGCTGCAAATCAGGGTGGTATACCTCTAACTAGATATATCTTTAACTCATTGATTTCTGTAGTCTCTACAGTGACATTGACAGTTCTATTTTCTGTTATGGCTGGATATGCCTTATCAAAAAAGAACTATAAATTAAATAAAGCATTCTTTAAAATTAACCAAAGTGCGCTAATGTTTGTACCTATCGCTGTAGCGATACCTTCATTCATCGTAGTATCAAATTTAGGAATTACAGACAATTTCTTAGCACATATATTACCTCTTGTTGCGATGCCTGTAGGGTTATTCTTACTGAAACAATTTATTGATCAGTTACCAAACGACATTATAGAAGCAGCAAGAATTGATGGAGCAAATGACTTCCAAATAGTAACAAAAGTAATTGTTCCGTTAACTAAATCAGCCATTGCTACTGTAGCAATTTTAACATTCCAAATTTCATGGGCAAATATGTCTACCTCAGAACTATATGTTGATGCTGAAGGTATGAAAACATTTGCGTTCTTCATGGGAACTTTAATTTCAAGAGTAGAAGAAAGTATTGCAGGACAAGGTATCGCAGCAGCAGCTGGGTTAATCATGTTCTTACCAAACTTAATTATCTTCATATTCTTACAAAGTAAAGTAATGGATACAATGGCACATTCGGGGGTGAAGTAAAAATGAGAAAAGTATTACTTACTTTGTCATTCGCACTATTATTACTCCTCGGGCCAATTGTTGAGTTAAAAGCGTCTGAAAGTGAAGTGTCAAGCACATACACAATTTCAGCAGATGGTGAGTTTATCAAAACAAATGAAGCATATAGAACAAATCTCTACAATGCAGATTTAGGATTAGTTTATCCGACAGACTTATACTTCGATAAAAATGATGATTTATATATCGCTGATAGTGGATATGTTGATCCAGTTGATGAGTCACTTTCAGGAAGAATAGTAGTTTATGACATTGAAACAAATAGTATTAAAAGAGAGTTACAACATCCTGATTTCGTTAGCCCAAGTGGTGTAACAATTAGTGAGGATTTAAAAATCTATGTTGCGGATCCAGGAGCTTCTAAAATCTTTGTGTTTGATACAGATTTTAACTTAATTGAGGAGTTTGGAAAACCAGATAGTATTTCATACAGTTTAGACAGTTTTAAACCAAAACGTATTTCAGTTGATAAAGGTGGAAACATCTTCATATTAGTTGAAGGTGGATTTGGAGGAATCGTTCAATTATCCGATAAAGGTGATTTCCTAGGATATTTCTCATCTAATGATGTAATCTTTACAAGTACGGAGTTAGTTCGAAAATATTTCTATGATTTAATTGGGAGAGATTTCAATGTAGTTAAAACCCCACCTCCGTTCTCAAATATATTTGTGAATGATGAATCAATTGTTTATTCAACAACAGCGTCAAGTTCAACAGATAGCCGTATTAAGAAACATAATACCCAAGGTGTTGATACTTTAAACAATACATTATCGAGTGAACAACTTACGGACATCTATGTTGATCAAAACGGAATTATCTATACAAGTAGCGCAACAGGAGTTTTAGCTATTTATAGTAGATATGGAGATTATATTTTCCATTATGGTTCTGGAGGATCTTTAGATGGTGACATTGTTGGGGTATATAGTAATCTGGTTTCTCTCGCAGTGAGCTCTAAAGGTGAAATATTTACTGTAGATTATGAGAAATCTTATATCTTATCGTACCAGCAAACAGAATACTCGAAGTTGATTTTCGAAGGATTGGAATTGTTTGATGAAGGAAACTATACTGAATCTACAAAAGTATGGGAAGAAGTATTAAGATACAATCAAATGTCAAAAATCGCATATGATCAATTAGGTAAAACGTATATGTTTAGACAAGACTATGATAGTGCGATGAAGTATTTTGAGTTATCAAAGAACCGTGAGTTTTACTCACAAGCATATTGGGAAGTTCGTAATGAAGATATTAAAGGTGTCTTACCATATGTGTTCACATCGATAATTTCACTTACTGTACTGTATATAGTAGTTAAAATAGTTAATAGGAAAACATCCTATCTAATTGATATCAAAAATAATATTAAAAAGAAACTTGATAAGAAACACCTAAGGGAACTCGCTTATGCAAAATACATAATGAGGCACCCGAGTGATGGATTCTATCAAATCAGAAAAAACCGTATTAATGGACTTGTAGCTTCAACAATCTATATGTTACTCGGATTTGTAGCGTATGTTATATATACAACGTCTAAAGGATTTTTATTCCAAATAGTAGATATTGAAAATATTAATATCTTATCACTTGTATTAGGGTACTTTACAATCTTTGGTGGTTTTGTAGTTACGAATTATTTAGTTACTTCAATCACTGATGGTATTGGGGGATTAAGGAAGATATATATATCAACTGCATACGCAATTGTACCTTATGCAATATCACTATTATTAGCAACACTTCTATCACATGTAGCAACTTTAGATGAGTCATTCTTTGTAGAATTTACAGTATTAATTGGAGCAATTTGGTCGGGATTATTAATCTTCCTCGGATCAACAATTATCCAAAATTATGATGGTAGTGTAACATTTAGAAGTTTTGTATTTACATCGGTGTTAATGCTCGTCATTATCATTGTTGTTCTATTCTTACAGTTAATGGTTTCAAATATTGTGAACTTCATAATGAATGTAGTCTTGGAGGTGATTAGGCTTGTCTTCTAAAAATAAAATAATGATTTCTCTATTGGTGTTATTGATTATAGGAATCACTGGAGTAAGTTCTAATCTAATATTCTCAAATAGGTCGACTTCAGTACCTCCAGAAAAAATTACATATACAATAGAAGAACCAACAGATATGCAATTTATTTATGAAAATGATAATTTTAAGTTTTACTTTAGAGATGCAAGAGATGTTCTTGCAGTGTATGACAAAAGAAATGATGTTACCCATTTAACAGGGTTAGATGTTCCGGTTGGAGCAAATGTTCGATTAGATTGTGAAGATGCTTTAAAAGCAGAAGAACAACCATTAATCGATGAAACGTGTGTTCCAATAGAGGATCGATTAAATCAAACGTGGACAGACTTTGCAAACTCGTTAGTCACACTTGAGTTTTTCGATGATGGAAACAACCTTAAATGGACATCAAGTGCAAATCAAGATTACTCGCGATCAAGTTTTTCAAGAATTTCTAGTGATAGCCATTGGGCATTAGACATTGAATTTAATCGTATTGATGTTGATGTAAGAGTTCACTTATACTTTAGTGAAAAAGGTGTTGAGTTTGAGATTAAACCAAACCAAGTAACTGGAGAAGGTGTCTCATCAATAAATAATATTATTATCGCACCATTCTTAGATGCACAAGGTGGAAAAGAAATTGAGTTTAATGGTACAGAATACAACCGTGAAGAAGCAGTTTCGAAACCATCTAATGATGGATATATTCTTGTTCCTGATGGAGCGGGTGCGTTAATCAGATTTAAGCAAAATGATGTGAGCATTAGTAATTACACAGGATTTATATATGGAAGAGATATTACTAGTACACTTACATCAAATAAAGTGGAAACTGATTACTTGGCACCAAAGCAAATGACATTACCAGTATTTGGTTTGTCACAAGGAAACGATACAGAAGCAGCGTTTATCGCGTATGCGACTGCTGGAGAAGAGTATATGAAAGTAGTAGCGAGACCACATAATAATAAGACATGGTATAACTTCGCTTACGCTTCGTTCACATTAAATGAATCGTTCTTCCAAACATTTAATACAAATGATGAGGGATTCAACACTATCAGAGAGTCTGTTCAAGTAGAAAACTATAAAATACAGTACCACTTCTTAGCTGGGGATGGTTCAACAGACAATCTACCTGCGAGTTATGTAGGTATGGCTCTAGCTTATCGTGATTATTTAGAAGAAAATGGTCTAGGTGATCTTAAAAGTAACCAAAATCAAGATATTCCATTACGTTTAGATTTCCTAATGGGAGATGTCCGAAAAGATCTATTTGGATATGAGGACGTAGTTGTAACAAACTTAAAAGACGTGGAAAGCATTCTTGGTGATATGAATACCGCAGGACTTAGTAATATAAATTCAGGACTACTCGGATATCGTAGTGGTGGATTAACCGCTAGTAAAATAGGTTCCAGTTCTGTTTCAAGAAAAATTGGTGGGAAAAGTGATATGAAGTCACTAGTTCAAACAGCTGATTCATATGGATATGATGTTTCATTCATTACAGATTACACCAATATCACAGAATTGCAGTTTAACGCCCTATTCAATCTTGCTCCTGCAAAACACATAAGTGGGAAGTATTTAACTTATGAAATAAAAGATTATCAAACAATCAATACATACAACTTATTACGAACTGATAAAGCTCTTGATTGGTTAGAAAGTGATGTAGCATATTCAACTAAGTTGAACATGGAATCTATTACAGTTAATGGACTTTCAAATACATTGTTCTCCGAATACAAAAGAGGGCTAACAAGATCAGACAATATGGATTTAGTAATTGAGGGGATTTCTTCAATAGAGAACCTTAAAATTAATGCTTCAAATCCGAATGCATACTTATTACCTTATGTTGATCGATACTTAGATACACCAGCGTACTCAAGTCATTTCTTAATCGAAACGGATACAGTACCATTCTTACAATTAGTATTGTCATCAAATATAGAGATGTATGCTACATATGGTAATTTCAATATCACAACATACAATGATATTTTACGAATGATTGATTTCAATATCTATCCATCATTCATATTAACAAAGGAACCATCATATCTATTAGAAGATACGAACTCATTTATTTATTACTCTACACAATATGATTTTTATCAAGATGAGATTGTAGAAATCTACGACGATATAAACAATGCATTAAAAGAAGTACAAAACGCAGACTGGATTGGTAGAACAGTTCTTGCAGAAGGTGTTGTTATGAACACATACTCTAATGGAGTAGAAATCATAATTAACTATAACGACACAGATTTTAACGGGGTTACAACAGTAGAAGCGAATAGTTACGAGGTAATAAAATAATATGGCTAAGAAAAAGAAAAAACAGATATTAGTACAAGAGCATAATGGGATTTCATATCTATTATTAAGCCCTTGGTTAATCGGTAGTCTTTTATTTGTTGTATATCCAATTCTAAGTATCATATATATGTCATTTAACAATGTATATAGTGATTCACTAGGTTGGAACTATGACTTCGTAGGACTTAATAATTACGTATACGCTTTTACAAACCCAGCATTCTACCAAGCAGCATTAGAGTTTATTCTGGTATTAGCAACATTCTTACCAGTAATCATTATCTCATCATTACTAATCGCAAGATTATTAATTACAGATATTAAAGGTAAGTCGTTCTTTAGAGTAGTTTTCTTCTTACCAGTATTACTTTTATCAAATAGCATTATGGATATGTTTAGTGATGTTACAGCGTCAGGATCTATGATCATGAATAGTAATGAGAACTTCATCATTTCAATGATTGAAAGTTACTCTCCGTTTATCTCTGGATTGCTTGTAGACATATTCGCCAACTTAATATCAATTTTATGGTTTACAGGGATTCCAATTATTCTCTTTATAAATGCATTACAAAGAATTGATAGCTCAACGTATGAGGCTGCACGAGTTGATGGAGCAACGCCATGGCAAATACTATGGAAAATCACATTGCCTAGTATGAAATCAACAGCAGTAGTTGTATCGGTATTTAGTATTGTACAACTTGGTAGTTTCAGACTAAATCCGTTATTTGAATTATTAGAGTCATCACTTGGTGGGACTTCTTCAAATCTTGGGCTTAGTGCAACTTACGCATTTTCATACTCTCTAATCGTCTTTCTGTTCATTGGATTTGTAGCGTTTATCTTACGTGAAAGAACTCCTAAAATAACAAAAGAGTTTAGACACTCAATCGCAAAAGCGAGAAGAGAGGAGGGGTTAGATAATGAATAGTAAATTAGAGAACATCAAGAAAAAAATAATGAAGTTTAATTACTCTAATATGTTTATCTACCTAGTATTATTATCACTATCATTTATTTTCTTCCTTCCAATTATTCGAATGGTCTCAATGACTTTCATGTCTGAATCAGATTTGATTAGTCCTGAAGTTAACTGGGTACCTACAAGTCTTACGTTTACAAATATCTCAGTAGCAATTCGTGTAATGGATTATTTCAAATCACTGATTACTTCAGTACTGTTTATTGGAGTTTTATCATTAATTCAAACAATAGTTACAGGGTTAGCAGGTTTCGTTTTTGTAAGATACAATTTCAAGTTTAAAAAAGCGTTATACGCTTTAATAATTATTACGTTCGTTGTACCAATTCAATTATTCCTTATTCAACGAGAGTTAACATTTGTAGCATTTACTGATTTAACAGGAATAAGAATGATCGGGACAATGAATCCACAGTTGCTTTTCGCCTTGTTAGGGCAAGGAGTAAATTCAAGTATCATTATTTTGATCTTTATAAACTTCTTTAGAAAAGTACCATTTGAATTATTTGAAGCTGCCTCTATTGATGGAGCTAGTGCGTTACAAACATTCTGGCATGTCACTTTGAAAATATCATTTGCAACAGTTATGGTTGCATTCGTGTTCTCATTTGTTTGGCACTGGAACGATACGATTATAACAAACACATTCCTTGGAGATGATATTCAACTACTTAATCACCAACTAGGGTTATTCGATACATTATTCGGAAACCGTGGTGGTAGTACAAATAACATCAACGAAGCCTATAAAATGGCAGCAACATTATTAACAATGGCACCGGTGTTAATCCTATACTTCGTTACCCAAAAACAATTTGTTCAAGGTATTGAAAATAGTGGATTAACAGGTCAATAGGAGGTCTGATATGAAAAAAATTCTATTGTTTCTTTCAACTCTTCTACTTGGGTTCGCTTTAGTAGCCTGTAATACAGGTAATGAGGATCCAAGCCCTGGAGGAAGTACAGGTTCAGGACCTGTACCAAAACCTGGAGATGAGTTCTGTAAAGATATAAATAATACGTATGACTATGAGAGTCTTAACTACCAATTAGTTTGGGAAGACGAGTTTGATGGAGATACATTGGACTTAGACAACTGGACTCATGAGATTGGTGGAAATGGTTGGGGAAATGAAGAGTTACAGTACTATACAGATAGCGAGAGAAATTCGTATGTTGAGGATGGTTCATTGATTATCAAAGTAATCAAAGAAACCTATCAAGCGAACGGTTATACTAGTGCAAGACTCGTTACAAAAAACAAACAAGATTTCAAGTATGGAAAGTTTGAAATGAGTGCAAAACTTCCAACTGGAAAAGGAACTTGGCCAGCATTTTGGATGATGCCAACAGATAGTTATTATGGTGTTTGGCCAAATAGTGGAGAAATCGATATTATGGAGCACGTTGGATATGATTTGAATCACGTTCATCATTCAATCCATACCGAGTTCTTCAATCATTCACTAAATACACAAAAAGGTGATGGAGAATATCATGACGATGTAGATACAGTTTTTCATAAGTACACATTAGAATGGTTACCAGATAAACTGATGTACTATGTGGATGATGAACTACAGTTTACATATGACGTTAATCAATTTGATTGCGTTAAAAAGGGGCATTGGCCTTTCGATAAAGATTTCTTTGTAATTCTAAACGTAGCGTTTGGAGGTATGTGGGGTGGAGCTCAAGGGATTGACACCACACTAACAGAGGCAACATTCGAAATTGATTATGTCCGTGTCTATCAAGACAGTACGATAAGTTAAACGAAAGGAGTGTTATCTATGGTAAAAAAAATTTTCTTTGTAATATTTATGATAATAATGACATATTTTACAAGTTTCGTAGTGATTTATAACGAAACTTTGAAAAGCGTTGAATCAATAATTAGTGATGCAATTGTTAATGACGATTATCACTCAATCCTTGCATACAACGATTACTATATGGACACTCCTCAATATTTCAGCAAAACAAGTGATAATAGTGTAAGCGTCTTCAATACTTATGATGAAGGCGAGCAAACAATAACACTAATCATTGTTGACAGAAACAAGGTGCAAGGTGAACAGTCACAACTGAAAGTAACCTGCACAGAAGAACATACAGTTTCAAACATTTTCACAGAGTATGAAGATGGAAGCATAGCAGTCATTACACTATACCAGGATGGTGAAGAGACAATTTCATTAGAAGGAGATTGTCTTAACGAAAATTTCGAAAACCTTTTAGTAACTTTGAACAATGGAGAAATCCTAGCTGACGTAGATAATACCATAGGGTTTATCAATGAGGATGACATTGTCAATAACGGTGTTGAAGGGTACACAGCAAACGAAGTTGAACAGATTCAATATCCTAATGGGTTAATCAAACCATTAATACTTCCGATACTATCTTTATGGGTTATAGTTTTTGGACTGATTTATGTATATAAAAAGGTGTTAAAGAAAAAAAATATAAATTAAGGAGAAAAAAATGAAAAAAGTATTTAGTTTTATTGTAGTTACCTTATTGATGGTAACCTTAACAGGGTGTTTTGGAAATGATACTCCAGATCCTGAAAACAAACTTCCTACATTTAGTGGGATTGCAAGTACAGTTGACGTAAAAGTTGGGGATACGTTCGATCCTCTAGCTGGTGTAACAGCAAATGATGAAGAAGATGGAGATATCACTGCTGATATTACAATCGAAGGTATTGATTGTTTGAATCTAGACGCTAACAATGTTGTTGGTGAAGCGGCTGGTGGAGCAACTTGTCCATTAGTTTATAAAGTTGAAGATTCTAACGGTGGGAAAGCTCAAAAAAATTCTTCAGTTACAGTTGAAGTTGTAGTAGACGTAACAGAAAATGCATTAGTAAATGGTGATTTTGCATTAGGAACAAATGCATGGGCAAATACTGATGGTTCATTAATTGATTTATACAACAGTGCTGTAGGTACAGCATCTGTAACTGAAGGTGTATTAATGATTGAAGTAACTACTCCTTCATGGGATGGTTCAGCACCACGTGTAAACCAAGAAGGTATTGACTATGAAAATGGTAAGACTTATGAAGTATCGTTTGAAGCAAAAGCAAGTGCTGCTGCTAAAATGTCTTCACAAGTAGGTGTGTTATTATCTGCAGACCCATGGTTTACAGCTTATTATTACAATTTAAATGATGAAGGTGAAGCAAGTGCATTCTTCTTTGATTTAACTACAGAAATGCAAACATTTACTTACAAATTTACTGTTACAGAAGCAACTACTGATAACGGTACAATTACATTCGAATATGGACAAAATCAAGATGCAACAGAAGCGATTACTTTCTACTTAGATAACGTAGTAGTAAAAGAATCTACTCCTGATCCTGATACTGACGCTCCTGTATTAGAAGGTTTAACAGAAGTATCAATCACAACAGAAGATGCATTTGATGCATTAGACGGTGTTACTGTTTCAGATTTCGATGCTGAGGTAGATATGGATGATGTTGTAATCACTCATGATGGTGGAGACGACGTAACTATGGAAGCTGATGGTACTTATACATTCGCAGTAGTAGGTACATATACATTTACTTACACAGTATCTGACGCATCAAGCAATACAGCTACTGAAACAAGAACTGTTAATGTAGTTGGAGATGCTGAAGCTCCTGTAATTTCAGGTTTAGATACAATGTATGTTGTAAATGGATTCGCTTGGAACCCATTATTAGGTGTAAGTTTTACTGATAATATTGATACAGAATTAGCAATGTCTGATTTCGTAGTAGAGATTAAAGATTCAAGTACAGCTGTAGTTGCAGCAGATGCTAATGGATTATACACATTCACTACTAACGGAGTTTATCAAGTTCTTTATACTTTAGTAGACGCTTCAGGAAATGCTGCGAATGCTGAAAAATGGATCGCCGTAGTTGACGCTCCTACAGGTATGACTAACTTAGTAACTGAAGGTGACTTCGCAACAAGTACAGAATGGGGTAACTGGATAGCGGATTGGAACGCAACAGCAGCTTCATTTGACGCTACATCAGGAGCAATGGTTGTAGACGTAACTAATGTTGGTGAAGATACTTGGCATGTTCAACTGTTCAACGAAACTGTTGATTTAGTTTCAGGAACTACTTATGTATTATCATTTGAAGCAAGTTCTACAGTTGATCGCGACATCTTAATTGAGTTAATCGATGGAAACAATCAATGGTCAGCAAGCTTAAAAGATACAACACAAAGATTCGCATTTGAATATACTGCAGGTGCAGATGTAACAGATGCTAAATTGAACTTCTTATTAGGTGCAGTAAATGGTGCAACAGCAGGTGCAATCACACTTGACAATGTATACGTTTACGAAAAAATGGAAAACGCAAACTTAGTAACAGAAGGTGACTTCGCAACAAGTGCAGAATGGGGTAACTGGGTAGCAGATTGGAACGCAACAGCAGCTTCATTTGACGCTACATCAGGAGCGATGGTTGTAGATGTAACTAATGTTGGTGAAGATACTTGGCACGTTCAATTATTCAATGAAACTGTTGATTTCACTTCAGGTACAATCTATACAGTATCATTTGATGCAAGTTCTACAGTAGATAGAGATGTTTTACTTGAAGTAATTGATGGAAACAATCAATACTCTGCAAGTTTAACAGCTACTACAGAAACATATACATTTACATTCTTAGCTACTGCTGATGTAACAGATGCAAAACTTAACTTCTTATTAGGGTTAGTAAATGCTTCTACAGCTGGAGTTATTACAATTGATAATGTTATGTTTATGGAGAACCCAGTAAACTAGTTATCAACAATAATTTTTAAATCAAAAGAATCAAATTCGACTATCATCGGGTTTGGTTCTTTTTTTATAATAATAGTTCCTTATTTCGTGGTATAATAATCAAAAAGGGGGAGTTTCAATGTTTATCAAGTATCCTTTCAGCAAATTAATGGCTCCAAGTAAAGATGGATTATATATCGTGAAGCATCAAGGGCGTGTATATCACGTTGGAATCGCTTTTAAGAAACATACTGGGAAAAACCTAAAGCAACAGGTAAAATACCACTACAACAATGAAAAGACGGAAATAGACTGGATGTATTCAACGAGAGAACTTACAAGTGTTAAATTTCTCCCGATGAATGACTATGAAGAGGCAAAAAGAAAACGAGAAGAATTATATACAAAATACGCAAAACGAGTAAAACGCTACGACGTATAAAACAAAAAGGGGGAATACCTATGGATTTTATTATCATCTTTGGACCCCAAGCTGTTGGGAAAATGACAGTCGGAGAGGAACTAGCGAAAAAAACGGGATTAAAGTTGTTTCACAATCATATGACAATTGATCTTGTTTTACAGTTTTTCTCATGGGAAGAAGGTATTGACTTAATTGGACAATTTCGTGAGGCAATTCTTACAAGAATGGCTTCACTAGATCAACCTGGGATGATTTTCACCTATGTCTGGGCTTTTGATATGTTGAATGATTGGGATTATATTGATCATATTTCAGAAATTTTCAAAGATCATAACGTGTGTTATGTCGAGTTAAATAGTGATATTGAAACACGTTTAGATCGAAATCTCACACATAACCGTCTAGAAAAGAAGTGGACAAAGCTAGATGTTGAAGCGTCAGAAAGTAGGCTTATAGATACATATAGAAAACATCGTACTGTATCTTTTGAAGATGAAGTACCATTTACAAACTACATTCGAATAGAAAACACAAATATCGAACCAGATATTTGTGCTGATATTATAATAGAAAGATTTAACTTAAAGAAAATATAGGTGATTTTTATGAAAAAAACAATATTACTAACACTCTTCATACTTCTTGTTGCACTGTCGGGTTGTAGAAGCTATCTAACAAGAGAAGACAGGGAAGCTCCTGAAATAACGGTGAATCCGTATCAAGAAGAATATTTCCTAGGAGACGAAATACCAGTTATTAGTGCTACATGTAGAGATTATTTTGATGAAACATGTTTGGTAACGACTCCAAACTACCCTGATTTAAGTGTTGAGGGGGAACATACTGTAACCTTTCGCTCTGAAGATAGTAGTGGAAATGTTCGTATCGAAGAAGTGACAGTAGTTATCATAAATCGCGCAAACTATATCACTATCAATGTTGGAGACATTATTACAACGGCAGAACTAGGGTCACTATATCTGTTCCCTACTGTCTCATGTTCTTCAACTGAATCAGAAACATGTAGTGTAACATTACCACAGTCCTTAAACACAGATGAAATTACAAGTGAAATAAAGTACAATATCATTGGAACTGATGATCAAGAAAACTCAAGGACATTGGTTGTTTCTGTAGAAGTAGTTGATACAACCGCACCGATAATCACACTTGAAGGTGACGCTGTAGTAACAGTAGAACTCGGTGGAACATGGACCGACCCAAATGTAACAACAAGTGATTTACAAACAGTTACCGTAACAACTGATATCACACCAGACTTAAATACAGTTGGAGAGTATATCATTACCTATACTGCAGAAGATTTAAGTGGGAATACTTCAACAGTTTCACGAACAGTAACAGTAGAAGATACAACATCTCCAGTAATCACACTTGAAGGTGACGCTACTGTGAATCTAACTGTAGGTGGACCATGGACTGATCCAGGAGCAAGTGCTACTGATTTACAAAGTGTAGAAGTAACAAATGATTCAGCAACAACTTTTGATATCAATACACCAGGAACATACACAATCACATATACTGCGACTGATGCGAGTGGAAATACCGCTACAACGACAAGGACAGTTATTGTAACTTAAAATAAAATCTAGATAATGAAAAGGTGCGTTCAGATAAACGCACCTTTTTTAAATATAAAAAAAGCATCCAATTGGATGCTTTTAATTGTTATCTGTTGTAGAATTCTACGATTAAGTTTTCTTTGATTTCAGTTAAAATTTCTTGTCTTTCAGGTAATCTTATGTAAGTAACTTCGAATTTGTTATCATCAAAGCTTACGAATTCTGGACGTACTACTACTGCTTCTAAACTGTCTTTAACAACTTGGAATTTTTGAGCTTTATCACTTAAAGTGATTACTTGTCCTGGAACTACTCTGTAAGATGGGATGTCAGTACGTTTACCATCAACATAAATATGTGCATGGTTTACTAATTGACGAGCTTGACGTCTAGTTTTAGCTAATCCTGCTCTGTAAACTAAGTTATCTAATCTTGATTCTAATAAGAATAAGAAGTTCTCACCTTGTTTACCTTGCATTTTTTTTGCTTCAATGAAAGTTTTCTTGAATTGTTTTTCATTTACACCGTAAGTGAATCTAACTTTTTGTTTTTCGTGTAATTGTAATCCGTATTCAGAAATTTTTCCACGTCTTTGTCCATGTTGCCCTGGAGCATATGGTCTTTTTCCTAACTCTTTACCAGTTTCACTGATTGAGTATTTTAAACGACGAGCTTTTTTCCAACTTGGTCCTGTGTATCTTGCCATTTGTGTATTCTCCTTTTATTTTTTTTACTTAGAGTAATAACGATTTATTAATCAGAATGTATTAATGTTTTCACCTTGTCAGCTAAGACTACTCACAACGCTTTTTTAGCTACATTCAGCAGTTAATGAAATTCATTATCTAGCTGCCATTATTACACTAGCGCAACATATATTATATAGACTTTAATCTATTATGTCAACTAATTTATTGATTACTTTCTCTAGATAAAACTGATCTATTTCGTCAAATCTGCCTTTTACTGGTGAATCAATATCTAAAACACCTTTTAATTTATTGTTTTTAACTATAGGTACAACGATTTCGCTGTTTGAATTACCGTCACACGCAATATGTCCAGGGAATGAATGAACATCATTTACTCGATAAGTTTTTTGATCTTGAGCGCTAGTTCCACATACACCAACACCTAGTTTTATTTCTGTACATGCAGGTAATCCTTGAAAAGGACCTAAAGTAAGTTTCTCTCCATCAAATAAGTAGAAACCTACCCAATTGATATCATCAATGAAATAGTTCAAAAAAGCACTTAAATTACTATAAGTGGTAATTGAAGTGTCACCATCATAAAGAAAGTGTGTTAGGTTCTCTAACATGATTTCATAATTTCTCTTTTTATCAGTACTTTTTTCTATTGGAACAAACATAATATCACCTACTAAAATATTATACAAAATCATAGGTAATTGCAAACAATTATGTTATTATATTTTTGTTTAGGAGTAGTGATATATATGTATGAAAGAATTTTAGTAAGATATGGCGATTTAACCTTAAAAGGAAAAAACAAAAGAGTGTTTATTAAAAAGGTGAATGAGCTAATTAAAGAGAAAGTTAATAACCCTAATGTAGTATATGAGAAAAACCACGATAGACTGTATATAGTGTTAAATGGTGAAGACCATAATCAAGTAATTAAAAACCTTGATAAAGTATCGGGATTAAGAAGTTATTCATTAGTTACAAAGACTGATTTAGATATGGATAAGATCTTAGAAAAATCATTAGAAGTTGTAAAAGGTGAATTAGAAGACAAAGTAGTTACTTTTAAAGTGGAGAGTAAAAGAAGTGATAAGATGTTTCCACTTACTTCCCCAGAAATAACAAAGCAAGTTGCAGGGTATGTACTTAAGAATACTGATTTATTGAAAGTAGATGTTCATAAACCAGAACTTACGTTACATGTGGAAATACGTCCAGATGCAGCGTTTGTTTACTGTAAAAAGATAAAGGGTATGGGTGGATTCCCCGTTGGTGTTGCCGGTAGAGGATTATTGATGTTAAGTGGTGGAATTGATTCACCAGTTGCAGGATTTTTAGCGATGAAACAAGGTGTTGAAATTGATGCGATTCATTTTGAGTCTACACCATTAACAAGTATTGAATCAGCACAAAAAGTAATTGATTTAACAGAGAAAATGGCGGAGTTTGCACCACATAATAAAATCCGAGTACATATGGTACCTTTTGAAGAAATGCATCAAGCATTACTCAACAATGTACCCGAAAGTTATAATATAACAATAATGAGAAGAATGATGTATCGTATTAGTGAACGTATCGCTGAAAAATATAGATGTAGTGTCTTACTAAATGGGGAATCAGTAGGACAAGTAGCATCTCAAACATTGCAAAGTATGGTAGCAATTAATGGTGTCGTAAGTAAACCAGTAATCAGACCATTATCAACATATGATAAATTAGATATTATCGATATTTCGAAGAGGATTGATTGTTATGATATATCAATAATGCCTTTTGAGGACTGTTGTACAGTTTATGTACCAAAGAAACCAACAACAGCCCCACATATCGACAAGTGTGAGAAGTATGAATCATTCTTTGATTTTGAAGACATCTTAAATCGCACAGTTGAAAAAACAAGATATATTATGGTTGAAGTAGGAAATACCCCACACTTACCAAGTATGGGATTCACAGTTAGTGAAGTAATAGATGAGATTATGAAAGAAGGAGAGAAGTAGAATGGAAAATTGGGATTTATCGAAACTTTATACATCGTTTGATAGTGAAGAGTTTCAAAGTGATTTTAAGAAGTTTGATGAAATGATTCAAAAAACAAACGCATTTATGAGTGAGTTTAATAGTAAAGAATATGACACAGTATTAACGAACTTTTTACTAAATGAAATTGAGTTAACAGATTTAACAACAAGATTGGGAGCATTTATTAGTTTAACAATGGCGACCAACACAACAGATCCAGTGTCTTCTAAGTATATGGTTATGTTACAAAGAAAATATACTGAACTAACAGTTGTATTTACAATGTGGAGTGAGTATGTAAGTAGTGTTCCAAATTTAGAAGAAATCTTAGAGTCTACAGATTTCTTGAAAGAACACTCTTACAATCTAAAAAACATTAAAAAATCTAATAAGTACAATTTAGATAAAGATACCGAAGCATTGTTATCAAAACTTGGACAATCAAGTGGTAGTTTATGGAGTAAAATGCAAGGTGTTTTAACTTCAACTTTAGAAATCGAATTTATGGGTGAAACTATTACCTTACCAGAGATTATAAAAAAACAGGAACTTCCAGACCCAGAAGTAAGAAAAGCCGCTTACGAAGCAGAATTAGCTGCATATAGTAAAATTGACAAGGCTGTTGCCTTCGCAATGAACGGAATTAAGATGGAAGTTAACACAATGAGTGAAAAAAGAGGATATGAAGGGGCTTTAGAAAGAACTTTAATTAATTCTCGTTTAAAGAAAGAAACATTAGACGCAATGATCAGCGCAATGAAGGATTACTTACCAGAGTTTAGAAAATATTTACGTAGAAAAGGTGAATATTTAGGACATAAAGATGGACTACCTTGGTATGATATGGGTGCCCCTATTGCTTCAACGAGTAAAGAGTGGAGTATTCCAGAAGCACAAGCATATATCTTAAAGAATTTTGGAACATTTAGTTCACACTTAGAAAGTGTTGCCGCTCGTGCGTTTAAAGAAAACTGGGTTGATTATAGACCATATAAAGGGAAACGAGGAGGAGCTTTCTGTAGTAACTTAAAACCTATTAAGCAATCAAGAATCCTTCATAACTTTACTGGGACATTTGATGGAGTAATCACACTAGCTCATGAGTTAGGACATGCATATCATGGCGATAACATCTTCAGTGAAAACCCACTAGGATCATATACAATGCCTTTAGCAGAAACAGCTTCGATTTTCTGTGAAACAATTCTTATCAAAACTGCTTTAAAAGAAGCAGAAGGTGAAGAACTACTAAGTATCTTAGAATCTGACTTACAAGGAAGTACTGCGGTAATCGTTGATATCTTAAGTAGATTTATTTTTGAAACAAGTGTTTTTGATGAAACAAAAACAAACTTCTTAGATGAAAATAAATTAAAAGAGTTAATGACTGAAGCACAAAAACAAACATATGGTGATGGATTAAATCCTGAAATCATGAATCCATATATGTGGTTATGGAAACCTCATTACTATTCAACAGGATTATCATTCTATAACTTCCCTTATGCCTTTGGATTATTATTCGCTAAAGGATTATATGGAGTGTATCAAAAAGAAGGAGTTGCCTTCACAGAGAAATATGATGATTTATTAAAAGCGACAGTGAAAATGGATGTAGAAGACGTTGCCTTAATGGCAGGAATTGATGTTACGAAAAAAGACTTCTGGGTTACTTCATTAGAAGTAATTAAAGAAGATATTGATTTATTCTTGAAATTAACAAAATAATTCACATCGTTTGTAAACGAACTATATTTTGTTATAATATAGCTTGAGGTGATTATTTTGAAGAAAATATTATTAATAGTAATGGTATTCTTTAGCGTGTTAACACTATCCGCTTGTCAAGAAAAAAACTTTACTGACATCAATAATGAAGAGTTAAAAGAAATGTTGCAAAATAAAGATGATTATCACTTTATTGATGTTCGTACAAAAGCAGAGTATTACGAAGAGCATGTAACAGGATTCAACATGTATGTTGATTACTATATGTTTGAAGACAATATTACATATCTCGAAGACTATCTTGCAATTGTCGAACTCGATAAAACCAAACCCGTTGTAATTATGTGCAATAGTGGAAATAGAAGTATTGATGCTTCTAATATCTTTTATTCACAAGGCTTTACAACAGTATATAATTTAAAAAATGGTATACAAGGATGGGACGGTGAAACGGAGTAAATCTTACTCCGTTTTTTCTTTTACTTAAGCCAATATAAATTACTTTCATTATTTTTTTACACAACTCTGTTTTTAATATATAATATACACGAGGTGTTTTTATGAAAATAACAAGTATAAATAACCAAATAATCAAAGATACTACAAAGCTACATAAGAAGAAATATCGTGATCAGAAATCACTGTTTTTAGTAGAAGGGTATCACCTTTATGAAGAGTCATCAAAAGTAGGGAATATTGAGCAAATATTTACAACAGATGAATCGATTATTGGAGAAAAAGTTATTTATGTAACAGAACCAGTATTAGAAAAACTAACACAAACTAAAAACCCACAACCGGTTTTAACTGTTTGTAGGAAAATCACAAGTAATCAAATAACAGATAAAGTACTCATTCTTCAAGAGGTTCAAGATCCAGGAAATTTGGGAACTTTGATGAGAAGTGCACTTGCCTTTGGGTTCAATACAATTGTATTAGATAACACTGTAGATATTTATAATGATAAAGTACTAAGATCTACACAAGGTGCGATATTTAAACTGAACATTGTTGAGGAGAAAACAGAAGTATTTATGAATGAACACAAAGAGTATAAATACTATGGAACCGCAATGAAAGGTGAGGCAATCACTAGAATGATTAAACAAGGTAAAATAGCCATTATACTAGGAAATGAAGGCAGTGGTGTTAGTACGACTATTCTAAGTAAAACACATATGAATATAGCAATTAAAATGCAAGAAACTGAAAGCTTGAACGTAGGGGTAGCTGGAAGTATCTTAATGCATTATCTAGATAACTAAAACAAGGGGGAAAAGTATGCTAATAAGGACTAATGAATCAGTAAGTTCATTACAAAATAAGATTTTTAATAACAACGCTTTTGGGACACCAATCTACAAAGAGAAAATAGGAGATAGTTCTGTTTTTATGGTGTATGAGGAATATACGTTTCGAAATGGGAATTTTATGACACTATCAATCGTGATAGAGGACAAAGAGGAATTTCGACAAGTTCATTTTGTTCAATCTGGATCTTCAAGGGGGTTGTTTGGTTTTGATTGGGGTGCAGGTAACAGTCGAGTGAATCGATTCATCAAACTTCTTGAAAATGAACACATATCATATGAGGTTGTAAAGGAGTAAAAACATGGACATAAAGACAACTGCGACAATCGAAGAAATTAAGAAATTCATTGCGAATGAAGAGTACTATAAAAACATAAAAGAGCATCTAATCCTTAAAGGGAACACAGAACTAATCATTGTTGATGTATATATGTTTCGTATAAACAGTGATTTATCAATATCTTTTGTTCTAGAAGATTTTGAAGACTATAGAATGATTCGTTTTATTGTATCAGGTGAAGCTTATGGAATCCTTAGAAAACCTTTCGGTTCTGATGAGTATCAAAGAGAGAAGTTTATTGAGCTTTTAAAGAGTAGTAATTTAGCCTTTGAAGTAGCTTAGGAATTTCTGCTTTATGAGTAGAATATTTTTATAGCGGAATAGGATATAAAAACAACTTGTAAAGAAAGTGAATATTTGAACCATAATTTGATTGGTTTCAGTCTTGATTTTCTAATATTAATATGATAAAATACTAATGCATATGAGTTAGAGAGTGGGTCAAAACCCGCTCTTTTGTTTGATATAAAGGAGTGATTTTATGGAAAAACTAAAAAAAGAGATTATAAATTTAATAGAAAATCTAGGATACTATGTCTACGATATTGAGTATGTAAAAGAGAAGGAAGATTACATACTAAGAGTCATGATTGAAAATGATAATGTAATAGACATTGATGACTGTGTTAAAGTATCAAAAAAAGTATCTGAATTTTTAGATTTAGATGATCCGTTTACAGATCCCTATAACCTTGAAGTTACAAGCCCAGGTGCGGAACGTGAGTTACGTACAGAAGCTGAAATAAAAAGAGCTGTTGGGAAGTATGTTTACGTTGAAACAATGGAACAGAAACTTAAAGGAGACTTTGTAAAATACAAAGATGGGTTCTTGGAAATAAAACACGCCAATAAAAAAACTAGTAAAATAAATGAGATTGATTGTAATCTAATTAGATTAGCAATCAAGTTCTAGGAGGATAAAAAAATGATTAGTAAGGATTTCTTTAGAGCTTTAGAATTATTAGCTGAGGACCGTGGGATTTCAAAAGAAAAAATCTTAGACGTAATGGGTCGCGGGATCTTAAATGCTTATAAAAAAGATCATCAAATTAGTGATAACGCTAGAATAGAATTCAATACAGTGAAAAATGAAATCATTTTATTCGCTGAATATGTTGTTGTTGAACACGTGGAAAATCCTGGTGAAATTAGTTTAGAAGTAGCTAGAAAAAGACGTAAAACTATTAAAATTGGTGATACACTGATAATTAAAGAATCACCAAAAGAATTTGGTCGTATTGCTGTATCAAGTGCAAAACAAATCTTAACACAAGGATTGAAGCAACTTGAAAGAGAAAAATCGTACGATGAGTTTAAAGAAAAAGAAAATGAAATGATTACAACAGAAATTGTTTCATTCAATAGAGACTTTGTTACTCTTGACTTAGGTCATAATATGGAAACATCTTTACCACGTAAAGAGTTACTTAAGAGTGATGAAGTATATGAAGGATCTCGATTACGTGTATACATCACAAAAGTAGAAATGACTACAAAAGGACCAAAAGTATTTGTATCTAGAACGGACCGTAACTTAGTAAAACGTTTAATAGAACAAGTATGTCCTGAAATTGGAGATGGAACAGTTGAAATCATGGGGATTTCAAGAGACCCAGGAGATCGTTGTAAAATCGCTGTTTACTCACATGATGAGAATGTAGATCCAATTGGAGCTGTAGTTGGATTTAAAGGTGCTCGTATCAAGGAAGTACTGGAAGCATTACAAGGTGAAAAAATTGACGTGTTCGAATATGATTCAAATCCTACAGAGTTAGTATTAAACGCACTTGCTCCTGCGAAAATCCAAGCAGTAAATCCGAATAAGAAAAAAAGAGAAGCATTATGTATTGTTAATGACAAAGATTTAACAAGTGCAATTGGTGTTAAAGGACAAAATGCAAAACTAGCATCACAAGCAATCGGATGGAAAATTGAAATTATGTCAGTATCACAAGCAAAAGAACAAGGAATCAGATACAGAAGAATCGAAAGAGACTAATGAAACCAAAAAAAATTCCGATGCGCAAATGCGTAGTAACAAATGAACGTTTTCCAAAACAAGAATTGATTCGTGTTGTTAGAGATAAAGAAGGAAATATAAATGTCGATGTAACTGGTAAGTTAAATGGACGTGGAGCATATTTAAAAAGAGATTCAAAAGTAATCCAAAGAGCAATGAAAACAAAAAAACTAGATCGTCATCTAGAAGTTGTTATCCCTGAAGAAATATACATTGAACTATTGAGAATTGTAAATGAATAAAACACTAAACCTATTAGGACTAGCTATGCGAGCTCGCAAGATTGTCCTTGGAGAAGATTTTGTTTTAAAGGAACTAGCCAGAGCACAGAAACCTGTGGTATTCCTAGCTAGTGATTCAGGAGATAATATTAAAAAGAAGGTTAATGATAAGACTAAAATATATGATTTTACACTGATTACAAAGTTCAACTCAGAAGAGTTATCCCGTGCAATTGGTAAAGAAAACAGAAGGTTAATTTTAGTTAGTGATAAGGGATTTTGTAAGAAGTTTAGGGAATATTTACATTCCTAAGAAAGAGGTGATTTTTCATGGCCAAAAAGACAAAGAAAAAAGATACACGTATTTCCAATGTACCCGTTCAAACTCAAGAAAAAGGTGAAGGTATTTTATATTTTGCACCTGGGATGAATGTCGGAGAAATAGCAGAAGGTTTAAATCAACCAGTAGCTCAAGTAATTAAGAAATTAATGATGCTTGGAATCATGGCTTCACAAACACAAAGTGTAGATCGTGAAACTGTTGAGTTAGTTGCTATGGAGTTCGGATATGAGTTGCAAGATGAACAAGTAACGGATTTAACAAGATTTGATGAAATGGAAATCGTGGATAGCGACGAAGACTTAATTGAACGTCCTCCTGTAGTAACAATTATGGGACACGTAGACCATGGTAAAACAACATTATTAGACACAATTAGAAATAGTCGTGTTACCGAAGGCGAAGCTGGAGGTATCACACAACATATTGGAGCATATCAAGTAAGGAAAAATGGTAGTTTAATTACATTTATCGATACACCAGGACATGCTGCGTTCACTGAAATGCGTGCACGTGGTGCTCAAGTTACAGATATTACAATTTTAGTAGTAGCTGCAGACGATGGTGTAATGCCTCAAACAAAAGAGGCTATCGACCATGCAAAAGCTGCGGGTGTACCAATTATTGTTGCTGTAAATAAAATGGACAAAGTAGGGGCAAATCCTGATCGTGTAATGCAAGAATTAAGTGAACTAGAATTACTACCTGAAGCATGGGGTGGAAGCACTGTATTCTGTAACTTAAGTGCATTGACAGGAGAAGGTGTTGATCACTTACTAGAAATGATCCAATTAACAGCTGAAATGGAAGAATATAAAGCAAATCCAAACCGTTTAGCTTCTGGGAATGTAATTGAGTCTAAGTTAGACAAAGGACGCGGACCTGTTGCAACATTATTAGTAGCAAACGGAACGTTGAAAATTGGAGATGTACTTGTTGCAGGTAACACATTTGGTAGAGTACGTGCAATGGTAGATGATACTAACCAAAGAATGAACAATGCATTACCTTCTAAAGCTGTTGAGGTTACAGGATTAAACGATGTACCTCAAGCTGGTGATTCTTTCATGGTATTTGACGATGAAAGAAAAGCAAGAGTAATCGCTGAAGAAAGAGCTCATCGTGCTTGGAAAGAAGAACGTGGAGTAGGAAAAGCAGTCTCTCTTGATGACTTATTCAGTCAAGTTAACAGTGGAAACTTAAAAGAATTAAGAATCATTGTTAAAGGAGATACTCACGGTAGTATTGAAGCCCTTAAAGCATCATTAGAAAAAATCGATGTTGAAGGAACGCAAATTGATATTATCCGCTCAAGTGTTGGTACAATTACTGAAACTGATGTAACATTAGCATTAGCATCTAATGCAATTGTTATGGGATTCAATGTTCGTCCAACTTCTAAAGTAAGAGAAGTAGCTAAAGAAAAAGGTGTAGATGTAAGATTATATAACATCATCTATAAAGCTCTTGAAGAAATTGAAGCTGCCTTAACTGGTATGCTAGATCCAGAATATGAAGAAGTAGTTACAGGACAAGCAACTGTTCGTCAAACGTTCAAAATATCAAAAGTTGGAACTATTGCCGGATGTTATGTAACAGATGGAACTATCGAACGTAATTCACTTGTACGTATCTTACGTAGTGGTATCGTAGTATTTGAAGGACAAATGGCAACATTAAAACGTTTCAAAGACGATGTAAAAGAAGTTAGAGAAGGATTCGAATGTGGAATCATGATTGAAAAATTCAATGATATCAAAGAAGGCGATATTATTGAAGCTTCAGTAGAAAGAGAAGTTAAAAAAGCTAAATGAGTAAACTAGATCATTTACAAACAAGTATCTTAAGAGCTCTAACTGATATTTATCGTCGAGATGTGAAGGATGACGCAATTGGTTTCATGACTATAACAGAAGTAAGACTAACAAACGATTATAGTTACTTAACTGTGTATTATACTATTTTAGGTGCTGACAATAAACGAGCTGCAGCACTAAAAGCTTTAGAACGGTCTAGTAAGTTTGTACGTTCAAGACTTGCGCAACGAGTAAAAATGAGAAAAGTACCATCATTACTATTTAAGTACGATGAGTCACTAGATCGTGGGAATCTAATATCGCAAGGACTAAAAAAAGTTTTACCAAAAGATGAAGAATAAAAAAAGCGCTTATTAGCGCTTTTTTTTGTTATTTCAAAGTGATATAATACTATTAGTTACAACTCGCAGAGGGGGAAATATGGATAAAATTATAAGAAGTTTAAAAGGATTAAAAGTAAATGAAGAACTTAATAGAACGTTGTTAATTGCGTTTTTTATTAGTATCTGTTTAATCATTATTTTTGTAATATTTTTTGGATTTACACCACGATCATTTATTTCAATGATTTTTCTACCTTTAACAACAATATTAGTTATATCGAACTGGAAATATAATAAAAAGATGAATGTTCGCATTAATAAAATAAACAGTATGTTACTTAAGGATCAAACTACTGGTTATAAATTAGTAGGTGCGTATTATAAAGAAGTTAAAAAAGAAATGGCCGCAATGAACGGTGATTTTGGTCTGTTTGAGAAAATTAAAACATATCTTTCTAAAGGACAAAAAATGAGTGAGCAAAAACATCGAGTTGCTATTCTTGAGAAATGTAAACTTAGTTTGTTTTCATTAGAAAATAATTAGAAGAAAAAGCAAAAAGCGCTAATTAGCGCTTTTTGTTTATGGTGATAATACTGGATCAATATCGATTTTAGGTTTGTATTCAACACGTGTCAACATTACTCCACCAACAATGGCGATGATAAAGTTACTTGCGAGCATCGCATACCAGATACCACTACTACCTAAGTCGGTAAACTCTCTCATAATTAAGATTAAAGGAATACGAATTAGCCAAAGTCTTGTAACTCCAATAGCAAAGGTGAAAATAGTTTTACCTGTACCGTTAAACACCCCAATATATGCTTGGAAGATTGCCATTAGAGGTAATCCAGCAAACAGATAGAACATATAGGTTACACTTAAATTGTAGGACAATACTTCTTCAAAGTCGTTTGGATCTAGAAATAGTCCGGCCATTGGTTCTCTTATGATTAACCCGATTATACTGAATACTGACATTATTGCGATAGATAGAAGAACTCCAACTTTAAATGTCTTTTTAGCTCGTTTAGGATTTAGGTTCCCAATGTTTTGTCCAATATATGCACTCATTACTCCACCAATAGCCATAACAGGATGTAAGAAAATACTGGATATCCTATTACCAACACTGAATGCAGCGATAGTGTCGTCTCCGTATGATAAGATGAATGCATTTAATACTGCAAAACCAATAGCAGTTATTGCTTGTCCTAAAGATGCTGGAATTGCAGTTGATATTAAATCTTTGAATATTTTTGCATTATATGAAATGTGTTTTACAGAAATTGTAATACCACTTTTTGCAATAAATAGTAAACGAATACCTATTGGCATGATTGCGATGTTTGCAATTAGTGTAGCGTATGCAGCTCCACTTACACCCCAACCAGCATGTAAAACTAGCAACGGTGTTAAAAGTATATTTAGTACAGTTGCGACAACACCTAAAACTACAGGTGTGACTGTATCTCCACTTGCTTGTCTAATAGATGTGAATGCGAAGAATAAGAACAAAAATGGAAGTTCGAAAGATCTAATCCTTAAGTATTTGGCACTTTCTCTAAGGATATAATCCTCTGCACCCATTACTGTCATAATTGGTTCAGCTGCAAAATATGCAAAAATATTTAGGAAAATACCAAGTATCAAACTGATGAAAACTAGTTGTCCTGCGTATTTTTTAGCGGTATCTGTCTGCCCGTTACCAAATAATTGCGAGATTAAGGCAGTACCAGCTACACTGAGTCCGATTGCGAGCGCGATATACATAAATGTGATAGGGAATGTAATAGATATCGAAGCGATACTGTCTTTACCATATCCAACTATTTTACCGACAAAGTATGTATCGATAACATCGTGCAATGTTCTAATAAAATTGTTTAACATAATAGGAAGAGATAGTAAAAATAGCCCCTTAGCAATATTTGGGTCTTTTAGTATCAAGTACCTTCGTTTGTCGTCATTACTCATAATATTCACAACCTTCAAAAGTAATTATAACACTATCACTACATATGTAAATGTTATTTCTAATTAGTTATAATTAATATAGATATCTTTTGGTATAATAGAAATTGAGGTGATGATATGTCAGGAGTTATAGTAATTTTTATTTTAATTTCAATGTTATCAATGGGAGCTGTTGTAGCTGCCATTGTTCTTATGGCAAGCAATAAAAACAAGTATAATTCACAAGTGGAAAGAAGTATAAGAGCTGAAGTGGTGAAAACAGATAATAATGTGAGAAGTATGTCACGGTTGAATCATGTAGATAACTATGATCATACACAGTTTTTTATCGAGTTTAGAGATGATTCTGGAAACAGAATTACACTTAATTGTAATAAAAGAACATATGAAACGTTATTACCTGGGTTTTATGGTGATTTAGTATATAAAGGGACTAGACTCGTTTCTTTTATTCGTCTGAATGAACATGAAGAAAGACGAATTGAGAGGAAGAATGAAGATGGATATTTCTTTCAAAAATCAACACCAAAATCGAATCCTATTCATTTTTATTGTGATGCGCCTAGTTTAGGTGTAAAAATTCCAAGTGAATCACCGATGCTTCTTGATGTTGATGAAGTGGTGAAATATGTGAACTCAATGTTAGAAAACAAAGAGCAAAATTTCTTTGGTTTAGATAATAAGTTACAAGTTATTCAGTTCTTCAATGAGGGAGTTAACTCGGAAATTCTTATTGATATTCCTGATGTAAAAAGAAACGGAAGTTATCAAGCGATTATAAATGGAGTAAATAAGACAAAATCAATTGTCAGAGCTTACTACAATAATGAAGATGTCTTTGAACTGGCTGATTTTGATTTCATGAAGTTTTAAAAAAAAGAGCTTTAAGCTCTTTTCTTTTTGCAGTAAATCATTGAGTAGACACTTGGAACAAGGAAAATAGTAACAATTGTACTTGTAACCATACCACCCATAAAGGTGATTGCTAATGGTCTGAAGAAGTTACCACCAGTGATAAATAATGGAATAAGCCCAAGAATTGTTGTAAAACTAGTTAGCATAATTGGTCTAAATCTAAGATAAACAGCTTCTACACAAGCGTCTCTAACATCTTCACCATTACTATGATGCCTTGTAATGTACTCTACTAGTAGAATACCTGTATTAACGGTTACCCCTAGTAAACTTACCATTCCCACTAGACCTGTTGCTGTTATTGATTCGTTAAAGATTATTAGGAATAAGAAACTACCTGTAAAACTTAATGGAATTGTTAGGAAAACAATTAAAGGTTTTATAAAGTTATTAAATTGGACATACATAATGATGTAGATTAATAGAATCGCAATAATACTAGCTCGAATCAAATCACCACTGATTTCTGTGAAAAGTTCGTTTTCTCCACCATATGTAACATTTACATTTGTAGTATCTGAATTTTCAACAATTTCCTTTACATCTTTTTCAAGTTCTATAATACTTGAATCATTTGTGAAGTATAAGTCAATATAAGATACATTTTCATTGTTGAATCGGTAAATAACACTGTAATCAACGACATCAGTAATCGTAATGAAGGTTCCAATAGGGATGTGTTGATCAAGTGGTTCGCTATATACTGTTAAAGGTAATAAATCAGTTATTACGTTTATATCACTATTAATTGACACATTTATGGTATCGTCATTATACTCGAAAATATTTAAATCGAATCCGTTTAGATTTAAAGCGATTACTTGATCAATTTGTGCTTTTGTAATAAACATATTACTCATCATTGTTTGATTATATGTTATATTGTATTTTGGTGATTTCTGATTGGTTACGATATTATAACTTTTTACATTATCAAGTTCAATTATTTTGGTGAAAAGATCATCACTCACTTCATCGACAGTTCCAATATTACTTCCACTAATTGTAAGTCGCACGGGAGCGATAGGAGGACTGAGTTCAAGTACGTTGACCGTGATTTTTGAATTGTCAAATTCACTGTAAATTTCTTCTAAATCCTCAATATAATTTAACATATCAGTTTCATTAAGATCAAGGTTAATATATATACGTCCGAAGTGACTTAAATCACTAATTAGTTCAGCGCTGAAATGGAAGTTAGGTAAATCTCCACCTATGCTTGAGGCATAGCTAGTTACGTGTGCGTTATCCTTAAACTCATCAGTGATTTCTGAGTTTAGTGATCTAGTTGACTCTATATCACCTAATACATTGTTTTCATAGTCGATATAGATAACACTTCTTTCATCGTTCGGATATAAATCTAACGGTTGATTTTCAAAGGCGAAGTATACGACAGTTCCTAATCCGATAACACTGATTAGTAACCATAAGATTGGAAACTTAATTGTTACAGAAATCATCTTCTTGATTCTTTTTTCATGGATACTCGTCTTATTGATGATTTTTCTTGGTTTTAGGAACAGTACTGCGATTACAGGACTAAGAATCATACTGACAATATAACTGAGAGAAATGGTTATTATTACTGTAAGAGGCATTGAACTAACGATTTCTCCTAGAAAACCAGGTAGTAATACAAGTACAATGAATGCTGCGATTGTTGTAAGGGTTGAACTAAGGATTGGCGCAAAGTTATCAAAAATCGCTTTTTTTGCACCTTCTGTTTTATCCATACCAATATCAATATTTCGTTTTATACCTTCGGTGATTACAATACTATTATCTACCAATATCCCAATCGCAATGATAAGTCCTACAATTGTCAGTTTGTGTAACTCGTAATCGGCTAAATAAAGCACACCGATGGTACCGAATATAATGACAGGGATTGTAGCGATGATTAAGAGGCTATTTCTAAATCCAATACCGATAAGTACGACAATCATTACTACACCAATCGCGCTCAATAAACTATAAAATACATTGTTAATCTGATTATTTACATAGTCCGGTAAGAATAGCATCTCACTAATTTTTAAATTTGAATCGTTCTGTTCCTCAATGAAACTTTGTTTAAGTTCGAGAACCTCGTCTCCCATTGTTGTGAAATCGATATCCTTTTCAAAAAATACACTTAAGAAAATCGCTTTTTCATCATTAAAAGTAAACTCTTTAGAGGATGTGTCCTCTAAAGTGATTGTTGCTAAATCATCTAAAGTAACTACTGGAGTTACTGTGGGGATTTCTGGGATGATGATTAACTCCTCGAAATCACTAATGCTACTGAATGATGTGTTTCCATTTATAGTAATGGTACCGTAACCGGTACTAATTCCTCCTAAAGGAATATTTAAAGAGTTTGCGTAAAGAATTCGATATATATCGGTTATGGTTAGTTCGTATAACGCAAGTTTTTCCATATTAAGAGTGACAACTATTTCTTCACTAAATGAGTTGTCAATTTCTACAGTGCTAATTTCATCAATCGTCATTAACTCGTTTTTATACGCTAATGCATATGCTTCTAATTCGGTTTGTGTTAGATTTTCACTATGAACACTGAAAATGATATGTGGATCATCAAAACCACTCTCATAGCTTAAATTTGAGATACTGTCATCTAACTCCAATTCATTTACCTTTGTGAATATGTCTAAGGATGTTTGGTCTGGGTTTTGACTTGAATAATTAAATAGAACATATGAGATTGCGTAATTATCAAACACAAAACTTCGTACCTCGGTAACATCGCTAAACGTGAGGACTATTTTTTCGATATCCTCAACAATTTCTTCTTCAATGTAATTTGCATCAACCCCAGGAGCAGTGATGCTTAAAGTCATATATGGAGTATCAATCTCTGGCATTTCTTGTTTCGGGATTACAAAGTAACTATAAATACCAAAAATGAAAACTATCATAAAGAGCATTATTACAAGGTTTCTACGTGAAAACAATAGATTTACAATTTTATTCATATGTCTCCCTCCAAAACATTTATTTACTTATTAGTACATTTGTATCATATCTACTTTTATGGTATACTATTAGTTATATTGAGACAAATGTTTAATAATCTATGAGACATGGGAGGCACTTATGTTCGAAAATGAGAAAGTAGATATGAGAATTAAGTACACCAGAGAGTGGACTTTTGAAGCGCTTTATAAGCTTCTTCAAATTAAGGCATTTAATGAAATAAAAATATCTGAAATTATTGACAAAGCTGGGATTTCACGAGCAACATTTTATCGTAACTTTAATTCAAAAGAAGATATTGTTAAAATAAAAGTGAAAAGTATGTTTAATGACTTTCACAAGATGATGTTACAGTTCTACGCGATAAACCAACCAGATGATGAGACAATGTTGATTGCTGAGTTCTTCAAAAGAGTTGATGAAGAAGAAAAACTCATTGACACTGTAATAAAAAGTAATTTAGAATATGTAATGATAGATGGGATATTACATATTATGAATTACTATAAAGAACGTTTCTATGAGTTGGTGAAATCGAATAGAAAAACCGAGGAATACATTATGGATATGGTGGCTTCTAGTTGTTGGACTTTACTTTCTAGATGGCATAAAACGGGAAAAGAAGAATCTGCTTCACGCTTAGCTAAAATTTATCTAGGAGCATTTAGAAGTATTTATGTAGCACTATTTGAAGATAGAAAATTATAGGTGTTGTTATGTATTTAAAAGATAAAATCAAAAACATCCCCAATTTACCGGGATCATATCAATATAAAAACAAAGATGGAGTCGTTATATACGTAGGGAAAGCAAAAGACCTAAAAAAGCGAGTTTCATCTTATTTTACTGGTTCTCATGATGCGAAAACGGCACGTTTAGTGATGAACATCACAGACATTGAATATATTGTAACTAACAGTGAATTAGATGCATTGCTACTTGAACTAAATCTTATAAAGAAATATAATCCAAGATATAACATAATGCTTACGGATGATAAGACGTATCCCTACATAGAAATAACAAATGAAAAACATCCAAAGTTGATAGTTACAAGGAATCTTAAGAAAAAATCTAAAGCATTGTTTGGACCTTATCCTAATGTCCAAGCAGCAAGAAGTACGGTGAAGTTATTAAATAAGATTTATCCACTTAGAAAATGTGAAAAATTACCCAAACAAGAATGTCTATACTATCATATGGGACAGTGTTTGGCACCCTGTATAAAAGAAGTTACAGAAGAAGACTATAAAGAAATAATCGCATCAATTAAGAAGTTCTTAAAAGGTGATATCTCTGAAACAATAAAGAAACTTGAAGGGTATATGTTTCAGGCAAGTGAAAATCTTGAATTTGAACGAGCGAACGAATACAAAAAAACTATAGATAGTGTCAAAACGACTACAAATAAGCAAAAAATAAACTTGAATGATATGAAAGATAGAGATATCATTGGATACTTCTTTAACGAGTACTTACTTTCTATTGAAATTTTCTTTGTAAGAAATGGTAAAATTAGTGCAAGACATCAAAAATTATTTGAGTATTATGATGATCCTGTAACAACTGTAGAAAACTACATTGCGCAGTTTTATCAAAAAGAACCAATTCCAAAAGAAATCTTTGTTCAAAAAGAGTTATCTACAGATATTCTGGCAAGTTACTTAAGTACAAGGATTATTAAGCCGCTAAAAGGCGATAAGTTTAAACTGTTGAAGTTAGCAATAATGAATGCAGAACAAGGTTTAAAAGAAAAAACTGAAGTTGTAAAACGCGAACTAGATAGAACAATTAATTCTGTCGAAGACTTAAGTACCATATTAAATATCTCACCTGCATATAGAATAGAGTGTTTTGATAACTCGAATCTATTTGGTGAGGATGCGGTCAGTAGTATGGTTGTGTTTATAAATGGAAAACCTGCAAGAAAAGAATATCGTAAGTATAAAGTAAAAACAATGGACAATAAAGCATCGGATTATCACACGATGAAGGAAGTGTTGTATCGTAGGTACTATAAGGTGTTGATGGAGGATTTAGATCCACCAGGGTTACTGTTAGTTGATGGTGGCTTGCAACAAATAAATGCAGCAAAAGAGATATTGGATAGCTTAGACATGGATATTCCTATAGCTGGACTTGTGAAAAATGATAAACATAACACTAGTCATCTACTGACTTCTAGTTTAGATAAAGTAGAACTAGATAGAACATCAAACGTTTTTCACTTATTGACTAGGATACAAGATGAAGCACATAGATTCGCAATTAATTATCACAAGCAAGTTCGCTCTAAAGGACTCTTCAATAGCCAGTTAGATAACATTGAGGGTATTGGTGAGAAAACAAAAGAGCTTCTCCTAAAGCACTATAAATCGGTAAACTTAATTAAACTAGCAACCCTTGATGAGCTCAAGAGTTTAGGATTAAATCAAAAGCAAGCAAGTAACTTAATAAAAAAATTGAAACAAGAATAACAAGGTGATATTTATGAAAGAAGTAATTTCAGGTAGGATATTGTCCTACGATGAGGAAAATCGAATCATTTCACTACATGTATCTGATAAAATTAGGTATTTCTATATTCAACGGTCACTACTTAATCGTATCTCTAAATATATTGAAATTAATCGATTCATTCAGTTTACGATAACTGAGGAGCAAAGAGTTTATAGGAGACACAAGGTTTCGACGGTTGATTATATAATCAGAATAATGCAAACAAGATATAGAAAAAATATTGTATATTATGATGTTAAAAACATTAAAACAGGAACAAAAGCACTAATTAACGGGCTTGATTATAAGATGTTTTTAGATCTAGAGATGTCAATGCATCCATATAAAGTGGATAAAAACTTCGTACAAGAGGTTATTCAAGTAGGATATATTCTTGTCGATATAGATGACAATGTCATTGAAGCTTTTAATCAAAACGTTCGTCCCTCAATTCATCGAAAAATTACCAAGAGAACAATTAAGTTCTTGGGGATAACACAGGAAGAAGTAGATAGTGGAGTACCGTTTGAGGAGTTCTATAACAAGTTTAGTGATGTAATACATAAATACAATCCTGGTATAATTGTTTGGGGTAGAAATGACTTCTTAGCATTGAACCAGGCTTACAAAATCAATCACTTGCCCTCACTCGCTACAGAAACTAGGTATATAAACTTACTGAAAATACACAAAAACTATTTCAACTTAAAAAACGATCTAGGCTTATTTAACGCTCTAAAACTATATGAAAACTTTGAGGAAATACAAGCACATAATGCATATGAAGATGCTGAAGTAACACGTAAAATATTCTACGGATTTAAGCAAGTAGTTAATAACGAGTTAAATGTGGATATCTCAAAATATAAGTAAAAAAACTTTAATCTTTAGTAAAATTGTAGTATAATTTTACTGAAGATTTTTTTAATGAGGTGATAGTATGGCAACACTAAAAGAAATAGCTAAAAAAACAAATACATCAATAACTACAGTGTCTCGAGTTCTTAACTATGACAAGACGCTTTCAGTTAGTGAAGAAATTAGACGTAAAATAATTGAAACTGCTTCTGAACTCAATTACAGAACCCCGCGAAATAGAACTAAAATCAAGTCTGGTAAAAAAATGAGGGTTGGTATAGTGCATTGGTACAATATCCATGAGGAAATCGATGATCCATACTATATTCAAATCAGACGAGGTATCGAAAAATTAGCGACTAAATCTAGTATTGAAACAACTCTTATATATAAGAAGGGAGATGTCTTTAATTTCAAAGATAGTGGGCGAATTGACGGACTTATTTGTATTGGTAAGTTCTCGGCAGCTCAAATCAACCAGTTTAGAAGAGTGACCAGCTCACTAGTTTTTGTTGATAGTTCTCCTGATGTTGATATATACGATAGTGTTGTTATAGATTTTAGTAAAGCTGTTAAAGGGTTACTGTATGAACTCGTTATGGAAGGTTATGATAAGATTGGCTACTTAGGTGGAATTGAATATGTAAGTAAGTCGATTAAACTAGGTGAAAGACGCGAATTGGTTTTTAGAGATTTCCTTTTTGAGCGTAATAAGTTAGATACTAGATTCATTCATGTTGGCTCTTTTTCAACCGAATCGGGGTACCAAATGATGAATGAAGCCTTAACCAAAAACGAACATGCGGATGCCTATTTTTGTGCTAATGATTCAATTGCACTTGGAGCAATAAGAGCGATACATGAAAAGGGATTAAGGATTCCACAAGACATTGCAATCGTTGGATTTAATGATAACCCAAATAGTGAATATACTTTTCCACCACTATCTACTGTGCGTGTTCATACTGAGTTTATGGGGGAACAAGCATTGCTTAGTTTGAGTGAGAAGATAGATGGTAGAACAATACCAATTAAGAAAGTAATCCCTACAAAGTTAGTGAAAAGAATGTCGTTTTAGTAAAATTTTACTCACGAAAGGAGAATGAATATGATTTTTGACAAGATAGTAGAAGAGAACGTGGAATTCTTGAAAAAAAATCCACAGATATATTTTTCGCCTGGAAGGGTGAATTTAATAGGTGAACACATTGATTACTTAGGAGGGAATGTTTTTCCGACAGCAATTAACTTGGGAACTTACGCTTTTGTAACGAAAAGGGATGATATGGAGTTTCACTTCCTTAGTCACAATTTTAGGCAATATGGAGAAATTATTGTTACTTTGGAGGACTTGGAGTTTGAAGAAGGCCGTAACTGGGCGAATTATCCAACGGGGATACTTAAGTATATGATTGATAAAGGGCTGGAAGTAACATCTGGATTAAACATTTTAATTTATGGAACGTTACCCAATGGAGCTGGATTGTCTTCGAGCGCTAGTTTAGAGGTATTAATGGGTGTTTTACTCTGTGAGGAGTTTCACTATAATATGAGAATGATTGACATAGTAAAGTTGTCGCAAGAAGTTGAAAACAATTATATTGGTGTAAACTGTGGAATTATGGATCAATTTGCCGTGGGAATGAGTGTAATAAATAAAGCGATTTATTTAGACACAAAATCACTTGAATTTGAGTATGTTCCATTAGAGTTAGAGAACTATGATTTGGTTATTGCAAATACCAACAAGAAACGTGCTCTTGCAGACTCCAAATATAACGAGAGAAGAAGCGAATGTGATACCGGTTTAGATGTGATAAATTTACATGGTATTGATATAGATAATATATGTGAACTGAGTGTAAACGATTTTGAGAATATCCATCATATATTCCCTTCTAAGACTATCAAAAGAAGAGTAGAACATGCTGTATACGAGAATGACCGCACTAAAAATGCAATCGCTTACTTAAATGAAAAAAATATAATTAAGTTCGGTGAATTAATGAATTTGAGTCATGATTCGCTCAAAAACCTATATGAAGTCTCTTGTTTGGAACTTGATACACTAGTTGACTCATTTAGAAAACATGGTTCAATAGGCGCAAGAATGACTGGAGCAGGTTTCGGTGGTTGTATGATAGCTTTAGTTGAATCAAATCATGTAGATGAAGTTATTAAAAAAGTGAAGAAAGACTATTTTGAAATTGTAGGATATGAAGCAGATTTTTTCACTTGTAAAACTAGCGATGGAACTCGGAAATTATTAGAGGAGGATTTAGTATGAATATACTAGTCACAGGTGGTGCAGGATACATCGGAAGCCACTGCACAAAAATCCTTCTTGAAAGAGGCGAGAATGTTACTGTAATTGACAACTTATCCACTGGATATAAACAAGCAGTAGATTCACGAGCGAACTTCTATCAAACTGATATCAGAAATAAGCAAGAAGTAAAAGAAGTCTTGATCAATGAAAATATTGAAGCAGTTATCCACTTTGCAGCTTTTAGCTTAGTTGGAGAAAGTATGCAAAAACCATTAAAGTACTACGAAAATAATGTATATGGAACAAAAGTGTTACTTGACGCTATGGTTGAAACGAATGTGAAGACAATTGTTTTCAGTTCTACCGCAGCCGTATATGGAGAACATATAGAAATGCCAATTACAGAAGAATTTAACGAGTTACCAACAAATACATATGGTGAAACAAAACTCGCTATGGAGAAAATGATGCACTGGGCAGATATTGCCCATGACGTAAAATATATCGCCTTAAGGTATTTTAATGTCGCAGGAGCGTATCATACGGGTGAAATAGGAGAAAGTCATAATCCTGAAACGCACTTAATTCCACTTATTCTTCAAGTCCCATTAGGAAAAAGAGAACATATCAGTATCTTTGGGACAGATTATCCTACTGAAGATGGAACTTGTATTAGAGATTATATTCACATAGAAGATTTAATTGAAGCGCATATATTAGCTCTAAAGAAACTATCTAAAAAGAGAGAAAGTAATTACTACAACTTAGGTAGTGGAGAAGGATATAGTGTTTTAGAAATGATTAATGCCGCAAGAAAAGTTACCAAACATCCAATTCCAGCAGTGGAATCTCAAAGAAGAGATGGAGACCCTGCGAAACTTATCGCATCAAGTTCAAAGGCGAAAAAGGAACTAGGTTGGATTCCAAAATATACAAACGTAGAAGATATTATTGCGTCGGCATGGAAATTCCATCAGAAATATAAGGAGGGGTTTTCTAATGAATAATCCTTCAAAAGATCTTAATAAATTAATAGAATACGCGATCTATCATTCCTTACTTCATGAAGAAGATCGAATGTATGCGATAAATAGAATTTGTGATTTACTTGGAGTAAGCAATTATATTCATGAGGATAACGTGACAACTGTAGTTCCACAAGAACCAAGTACGTTATTGAAACCACTTCTTGATTACGCTTCAAACAAAGGACTTATTACTCCTGATACGATTACGAGAAGAGATATTTTTGAGGCAAAAATCATGAACACCTTACTCGCAAGACCAAGTGATATAAATCATAAATTTTACGCATTTCAGAATACGAAAAATGCAACAAAATGGTTTTATGATTTATCGATGAAAAGTAACTATATTAAGACCTCGCGTACTTCTAAAAACATTATCTGGAAATCCGAAACGAAATATGGAATGTTGGACATGACAATAAACCTCAGTAAACCGGAAAAGGATCCAAAAGATATAATAGCCTCAGGAAAGAAAAGAGAGATAAGCTATCCGAAATGTTTGCTGTGTAAAGAGAATGTTGGTTATAACGGTGAAAGTACAAATGTAGGAAGAACAAGTCATCGAATTATCCCAATAACAATAAATCAGGAGAATTTTTATTTACAGTATTCTCCATATGTTTATTACAACGAACACTGCATTGTTTTAAAGAAAGAACATGAGCCAATGAATGTCACTGTTGATACGTTCAAAAGACTCTTTGATTTTGTCGATCAGTTTCCTCATTACTTTCTAGGTTCAAACGCAGGTCTACCCATTGTTGGAGGTAGTATTTTATCTCATGAACATTATCAAGGAGGAAGACACCACTTTCCTATTGAAAGAGCAAAAGTACTTAATACCTATACAAAGAACAATGTTACTTATGAACAATTATATTGGCCCCTAAGTGTTATTCGCCTTCGAAGTAAAGACAAACATCAAATCATTCAACATGCGAATGAGTTGTTTGAAAAATGGGTACGCTATACTGATAAATCAGCAGGAATACACGCATATAGCGGTGATACACCACATAATGCTATTACGCCAATCGCTAGAAAAGAAAAAGATGAGTATGTATTAGATATGACACTTAGAAATAATCGAACTACAAAGGAGTTTCCACTCGGAATCTTCCATCCTCATCCCGAACATCACCATATAAAGAAGGAAAATATAGGGCTTATTGAAGTAATGGGGCTCGCAGTATTACCAGGTAGATTACAGAAAGAAATTCCAGTTATTAAAGACGCTATTTTACATGATAAAAATCTCGAAGAATACCGATACCATCAAGAATGGGTAACACAGTTAAAGAAAGATTATGACAGTCAGGATATCGATTTATTCATCCATGATCAATTAGCGCTAAAGTTCATCGAGTGTATAGAAGATTCAGGGGTTTTTAAACAAACGGAAGATGGAATAAAGCAATTCAATAAATTCATGAAGGAGTTATGCTATGTATAAAATATCAAAACATCAAACAGAGAAGCTTGATTTTACTAGAATCGATGTTTCTCATAAAAATATTGAAGTATCTTTTCTAGACTACGGGGCAACAGTGTTAGACATTAAGACAAGAAATAAAAACGGAATTATGGAAAGTGTTGTTTTACGTTACGATAAATTAGCTTCATACTATGAAGGAGAAATGTTTTTAAATTGCATCGTAGGACCTGTCGCGGGTCGCATCAAAGGGGGAACATTTAATATCGATAACTCCCCATATCACATCGAACCAAATTTTTTAGAGACCGAAAGTCTTCATAGTGGAAATGACTGTTTAGGCCATAAATTTTTCGATTACGAGATTATAGATGAGGACTCACAAACACAAGTATTATTTAAGTATTACTCGATAGAATCATTGTCGATGTTTCCAGGAAACCAACACATTCAAATTATGTATACTGTAAAAGATTCAGAGTTAAAGATTGAGTTTATGGGTGACACCACTGAACCAACAGTACTAAACCTAACAAGTCATATATACTTTAATCTTTCAGGAAATCTCGAAAGACAAGTACTGGATAATCAGTTATGGATTAACGCGTCTAATACAATCTCTTTGGATGAGAAGTTTGTCCCAGTACAAGTCGATTCACTACGAAACACGTATTTAGATTTTACTAAACCGAAAGTATTGAATGAAGTTTTTACAAAAGATATCTACAATCGTCCAGAAAAAGGGATTGATAATCCATACCTTTTAGATGAAGTAGACTATGATACACCTTGTATAACGTTAAAAGACCCAATCACCAAACGTCGACTTGACGTTCATACTACATATCCAAGTGTTGTCGTGTATACACACAATCATCCTGATACATTGGAACTATATAATAACCGTGAAAACATGAAACATTTAGGAATTTGTTTTGAAACACAAAATCCACCAAATGGAGTGAATATTCCCATCCTAGAAAGCAGTATTTTACGTAAAGGGGAAGATTATTACTTCAAGACACTCTATAAGTTTAGTGTAGAGGAGTGATTTTATGATTACATATAACCAAAGAGATCATACGTTTTACCTAGAAACGAAAGATACAACCTACCTTATGCAGGTAAATAAGTTTCAACATCTAGAACACATCTACTATGGCGCAAAAATTGATGAAGTAAAAAACATAGAAGATATCAAGCTAAAGTATGAGTTTGAAACGGGTTCATCAACTTCTTATAGTAAAGACACAAAAGGCTATATGTTAGATAGAGTTCTTCTTGAACTATCGACATTTGGTAAAGGGGATTATAGAGAACCTACCATCCATTTAGAATTACCAAATGGTAGTAGAACGATTGATTTAACCTACGACTCACATAAAATCATTCATAATCTTCATTTTAAAGGACTTCCACAAGTTCAAAAAGAAGAAACACTTAACATTACCTTACTTGATAATCCAAACAAGATAGAAGTAAACCTTTATTACACTGTTAATTTCTCTTCTAACGTCATTGTACGTAACGTATCTATCACGAACCACAATGAAGGTAAAATCGTCTTAGATAAAGCTTTAAGTATGAATATTGATATGTTAAACAAGGATTACATCTTATCGAAACTAGATGGCGCATGGATTCGTGAACGTCATATCACAGATACCCTTCTTACAAATGGAACTGTGCATTTTGATAGTAAAAAAGGAACAAGTTCAAGTGATCATAATCCTTTCTTCATATTGAAGCAAAAACATGTAAATGAAGAATATGGAAACTGTTTTGGTTTTGGACTTATCTATAGTGGAAACTTTGAAGTAAATATTGAGGTAAGTCCCCATAATTTCTTACGTAGTAATATCGGAATAAACTCCTTTGATTTTAGATATCCCTTATCTAAAGATGAGACATTTGTTACTCCGGAAGTAATTATGACATTCTCTAGTACAGGATTATCAACCTTATCAAATAATTTCCACCAGCTAATAAACAGTAAAATAATCAACGAAAACTTCCAAAATAAAGAACGACCAATATTAGTAAATAACTGGGAAACTACATATTTTGATTTTAACCAAAAAAAGCTTCTAGCCATCGCCAAGAAAGCACAAAAACTAGGAATTGAATTATTCTGTCTAGATGACGGATGGTTCGCATCTAGAAACGACGATTACTCTTCGCTTGGTGACTGGCATTACAATAAAAAGAAATTACCTAGAGGAGTAAAAGGAATCGCCGATAAAATCAATAAACTAGGTCTACAATTTGGACTTTGGGTTGAACCTGAAATGGTGAATGAGGATAGTGATCTTTATCGTGAACACCCAGAGTGGGCAATAAGTGTCCCTAATCAGGATCCAAGTTTGGGAAGAAATCAATTGATTTTGGATTTAACTAATAAAGACGTAGTTACATATCTTAAAGACACACTTTCCTACTTGTTTAGTAGCGCAAATATCTCGTATGTGAAGTGGGATAATAACCGTAACTTTAGTGATGTGTATAGTCAATCACTACCGATTGATGAACAAGGAAAGTTTAATCACTTATATATTTTAGGTCTGTATGACATATTAGAACACCTTACTAATACCTTCCCTAAGATACTGTTTGAATCATGTAGTAGTGGAGGAAATCGTTTTGATCTAGGAATGCTTTACTATATGCCTCAAACATGGACAAGTGACAATACAGATGCATTTGAACGATTACTGATTCAAGAAGGTACAAGTCTTTTATACCCGTTATCAAGTATAAGCAATCATGTTAGTGGGGATCGAAGTCATCAAGTATTAAGACATACCCCATTAGAAACAAGGTTTAATGTCGCATCATTTGGAGTCTTAGGATACGAACTAGATTTAAGTCAATTAACACCGTTTGATGAGAAAGTTATCAAGAAACAAATTGCCTTTTATAAAGAACATAGAGCGCTGTTTCAATACGGTAGATTTGTCCGACTACAAAGTGTATATGATACAAACTACACAATTTGGATGGTACTTAATAAGGACAATACAAAGGCAATATTAGGATATTTTCAGAAACTAAATAAACCAAATCCAGGGTTTGAATCCTTTTCTGTAAAAGGATTAGAAAAGGGAACTTATCACATTACAAACAGGGAACAGTTCTTAAATGTTAGAAGCTTTGGATCATTAATAGGACATGCGTTACCGATTAAGTTGAAGGTGAATCATTTCTTACATAATTTAGTTGCGAATAGATATTTATTTAAAGCAGATGATTTTCATAAAGTTTTAACAAGTAATCAATTGGAAAACACAAAACTGTTAATGAACCACACTTTCACAGGTACGGGACAAAATGACTCAGTCATGATGTTAGAAGATTTTGGAAGTAGATTGTTCATAATTGAAGAGGAGAAAATAAATGGATAACAAGATTAGTAACAAAGTAAAATGGTCTTACGCAATCGGAGGATTCGGTAAAGACGCAATGTTTGCAATGAGTACAATTATGCTATTTTATTTCAATGTGTATTTAGGGATTAGTAGTGCGTTCTTAGGAGTCATGATGTTGGTAGTACGTGCATGGGATGCAGTGAATGATCCAATGATGGGGACTATCGTAGAAAAAACAAAAACAAGATGGGGTAAATTCAGACCGTGGATCCTCATTGGTTCAATTTTGAATGGAGTCGTATTAGTACTAATGTTCGCCAATCCGAACTTCCAAAATAGTGCTACATTGAAACTAATATACGTAACTTCGATTTACACATTATGGGGAATGACTTATACATTAATGGATATTCCATTTTGGAGTATGATTCCTACCCTTTCAAGTAAACAAAAAGAACGTGAAGATGTAACTGTACTAACTCGTTTAATGACAACGTTAGGGTACTTTGTTATCGCAGGAGGATTCTATATTATCGCAGGAGCTTTAGGAGGCGCAGAAGATACTGCGACTGATATCCCTGAAATGTTAAATGGTGCATTTTATCTATCGATAATTGTAGCTGTTGTATTTATAATCACTGAGTTTGTCACAGTGCGAAATGTAAAAGAAGTAATTATAGTTCAAGAAGAGAAGAAAACTTTACCTGAAATGGTTCGATTATTGAAGAAGAATGATCAATTACTAGTAGTAATGATCGTTGTGTTAATTATTAACTTCACACTCTATATTACAAGTGGTATGGCAATTTACTACGTTACATATACTATCGGAAATCAAGACCTTTATTTACCGTTTATCGCTGTGGGTGGAATAGGGCAAATTCTAGGAACAGTGCTCTATACACCATTACGTAATAAATTTAGAAGGAAAAAGATCTATAATATATCAATTCTAGCGCAGCTAGCTGCATTTATCTTACTGTTTATCAATGCCTTCTTCTTAAAAAGTAATGTAATTTTATTATTTGTTTTCGCAGTTCCAATCTTTGTTGGTCAAGGAGTATTTATGGTACTACAAACCGTTTTATTAAGTGACACTGTTGAATATGGACAGTTGAAATTAGGAAAACGAAGTGAAGCTATCGCTTTTAGTGTTCAAACTTTTGTAGTAAAATTAGCTATGGGGTTAAGTCTAGGAGTGATTGGTGTTGGATTAAGTATTATTGGATTCAAGCAACCTATCGTAAACTCAGAAATAGATATCACCATATTTGATCAAACAGCTTCTACTTTACAAGGTATGAACTACATTATGTTTATCTTACCAATCTTTGGATTATTATTAGGAAGATACATCTTTAACAAGAAACATATTATTGATGAGGAAAAATACAATGAAATAGTAACCGAGTTAAATAAAAGAGGTGAGTTGAATGGGGAAAATACAATTTAATACAACCTACTTAAATCATGATTGGGATTACATTCCTGATTATAACGAGAGTTATATAAAGGAATTTCCACAATCAAAGAAAATTGAACTTCCACACACAAATATTGAATTACCATACAATAACTTTAGTGAAATGGATTATCAGTTTATATCCAGTTATCAAAAAGTATTTCTGTTTAAAAAGACAGCTAAGAAACGTTATATCCTACATTTTGAAGGGGTTATGGAGTATGCTGAAGTCTACTTAAACGGAAAACTGATTACTTCACATAAAGGGGGTTATACACCCTTTAGTGTTGAGATAACGAAAAAACTAAACAATGGTGAAAACACCTTATTTGTAATGGTTGATAGCACAGAGAGAAAAGATATTCCTCCACATGGGTTTGTAGTAGATTATTTAACATATGGTGGGATATATAGAGAAGTCTATATTGAAGAAAAAGAGATGAATTATGTTGAAAATGCATTTATACATCTCGATAATGATGAGTTAAACATTCGTCTGTTTTTAGAAGTGAATAAAGCAAAAGATACTGTCTTTAAGTTCAATGTATATAAGGACAATCAACTTGTTTACTTCTTTGAAAGAGAATACGATCTTACAAAAACAGATATTTTGGTTAAAGAGAAGAAAGTCTTCTTAGATCAATGGACTTTAGAAGAACCAAACTTATATGAACTAGAGATTGTGATGAATGGAGAAGTTTCTTTTAAATCACGTTTTGCGAATCGAACTATAGAAATCACCAGAGAAGGATTCTTTCTCAATGGGAAGCACATCAAACTCATTGGTCTTAACCGTCATCAATCCTATCCGTATGTCGGTTACGCTATGCCGAGTAGTGCACAAAAATTAGACGCAGATATTCTAAAGTACACTTTGGGAGTAAATACGGTAAGAAGTAGTCATTATCCACCTAGTAAATACTTCTTAGATCGCTGTGATGAGATTGGGTTACTAGTGTTTAATGAAATACCAGGTTGGCAACACATTGGAGATGAGAATTGGCAAAAAGTAGCGATTGAAAACGTCAAGGAAATGATCTATCGTGATTACAATCATCCTTGTGTATTTATCTGGGGAACTCGTATCAATGAATCTCCTGATAACAACGCATTCTACGAAGAGACAAATCGTGTAGCTAAACTATATGACACAACACGTCCAACTGGAGGTGTACGCAATTTTGCGGGTAGTAATATTATAGAAGATGTATATACTTATAATGATTTTCTTCATAGAGGAAATAATGCTGGGTTATCAAAACCACGAAAAATCTCTAAAAAGCATGTTCCATATCTAGTAACTGAATATAATGGACACATGTACCCAACGAAAAAATTTGATGATGAGTATCATCGTGAGTATCAAGTAAAAAGACATCTAAAGGTACAAGATGATTCCTTTAAACGAAAAGAAAATGCAGGAGCGATTGGGTGGTGTATGTTTGACTATAATACCCATAAAGATTTTGGTAGTGGAGACCGTATATGTTACCACGGGGTAATGGATATGTTTCGAATTCCAAAAATGGCTTCATATGTATATAAATCACAGGATGATAGTGAACCATTTTTAGAAGTTGTTAATAGCTTACAAATTGGAGAACGAGAAGCATCAGAGGTGAAAGAAGCGATTGTACTTACCAACTTAGATAGTATTAAGTTCTATATTAATGAGGATTATGTAGGTGAGTTCTTCCCTAGTGATGAATACAAACACCTCCCACATCCACCAATCATCATTGATGACTTTATCGGAAATTTAATTCATAATAATGAGAAGTTTTCAGAAAAAGATGCAAACACAGTAAAAGAAATATTACTATCAATTATGAAAAATGGACTAAAGTTACCATTACTAAAAAAACTTAAAATGGGAATCATCCTCTTTAAATACAAACTCTCAATTGATAAAGCTGCAAAGCTATATGAGAAATATGTTGGAAAATGGGGACTTGAATCAATTGAATATAAGTTTGAGGGAATAAAAGATCAACTTGTTGTGATGTCAAAAAAAATTGGGACATCTCATAGTAGTAATCTATATGTGAAAGCTGATCATCATACAATAACTGAAACATCTACATATGAAACGACGAGAGTTATTGTTGAGCATTTGGATCAGAATAAAAGACCTCTCCTATACTCAAATGAAGTGATTCATGTAAATGTTGAAGGACCATTAGAAGTGATTGGACCATCTGATTTATCACTACTTGGCGGAAGCATTGGTTTCTATGTAAAGTCGATAGGAGAAAAAGGGCTTGGTAAAGTCACTATAACATCAAATCATTTCACGAAAAAAACAATTGAAATTGAAGTTCTATAAAGAGTACATTTTTGTACTCTTTTTGTTTTTGAAAATGTCTATAAATAAGCATTGACAAACGCTTACATAATTTAGTATAATTGACTACGTCAAGGGACGTATTAAATACAGAGGAGCGTTAGTTTTGGTACATAATGGATGATAATAGAATGAACTCTAAAAGCCATTATGGAAAGTCGCTATCGCCGAAAACAGTAATGTGTTCATATATTATTGTTTGATGAATAAGGACAAACATTATTCATTGTCATTTAAAATGATGAGCTGTTTATGATTATTTCATAAATTGCTCTTTTTATTTTTTATAAAGGAGGTTTTTCTATGATTGGGAAAACAATTAACGAAATTAAAATTGGTGATAAAGCATCTCAAACAGTAGAGATTACAGAGAAAAATGTTCATCTGTTTGGTGAAATCACGAATGACTACAATCCAGCACACTTTGATAGTGAATATGCTTCGAAAACTATGTTTAAGAAATGTATTAGCCACGGAATGTATGTTGGGTCACTATTTAGCAAAGTGTTCGGTATGGACTTGCCTGGTAGAGGATCTATTTATGTGTCACAAAGTTTGAAATTTAAAAGACCAGTATATTTTGGAGACAGTATCAAAGCAGAAGTAGAAGTGAAAGAATTAAATGTTGAGCGCAACCGAGTAACTTTTGATTGTGTTGCATATAACCAAAACGGAGATATTGTAGTAAAAGGTGAAGCGGAACTAATGCCGCCAAAAGGGGTGTAGTGATGAATAAAATAATCAAAAGAGATCAACTAAAAGATTTTGTTTTTGACGGTATGAGTATTATGGTTGGTGGATTCATGGCTGTAGGTACACCTGAAGAACTAATGGATGAGTTGGTTAAAATTAACGTAAAAGATCTAACTATAATCTGTAACGATGCAGGTTTTGTAGATAAAGGTGTTGGAAAATTAATATCTAACGGTCAAGTAAAGAAATTAATCGCCTCACATATTGGTTTAAACCCAATGAGTGGACAACTAATGAGCGAAGGTAAACTTGACGTTGATTTACGACCTCAAGGAACACTAGCAGAACAGATACGTGCTGGTGGCGCTGGATTAGGTGGAATATTAACGCCAACAGGAATTGGAACAGTTGTAGAAGAAGGGAAGCAAGTTATCTCTCTAGAGGGCAAAAACTACCTTTTAGAACCAGCTCTCAAGGCTGACCTAGCATTGCTTTTAGGAGATAAAGTGGACAAATTCGGAAATATTACTTATTCTAAGACAACTAGGAATTTCAACCCTATTATGGCAACTGCGACAAAACACGTTATCGTTCAAGCGCGCAAAGTCGTTGAGGAAATCAACCCTGATCATATATTGACCCCTCATATATTTGTAGACAATATCGTAGAGGAGGCTAAATAATGGATAAAAAAGAGATAAAAAACTTTATTGCAAAGCGAGTTGCTAAGGAATTTAGTGATGGAGATGTAGTAAACTTAGGTATTGGATTACCGACATTAGTTGGGAACTTTGTTCCTAGTGATGTGCATATATTTTTACAGTCAGAAAACGGTCTAATCGGATTAGGTCCTGCACCTACAGAGGATATAGTAGATCCTGATATTACTAACGCTGGTGGTCAGCCAGTTACATTACTACAAGGTGGAATGTATTTCGATAGTGCTACTTCATTTGGTATTATTCGTGGTGGACATGTAGATGTTACTGTATTAGGGAGCTTGCAAGTAGATGAATCTGGTAGTTTAGCAAACTGGATCATTCCAGGAAAAATGGTTCCTGGTATGGGTGGAGCAATGGATTTAGTTACTGGAGCAAAGAAAGTTATACTTGCTATGACACATACAAATAGAGGAAAAGCAAAGATCTTAAAAGAGTGTACATTGCCTTTAACGGCTAGAAATCAGGTGAATCTCATAGTTACTGAGATGGGAGTTATGGAAGTTAAAGAAGATGGTTTACACTTGATAGAATACAACCCAATGTTTACACTTGAAGAGATTATTGAGGCAACAGAAGCGACATTAGTGATTAATAATCCAAAAAAAATGGAACTGGAGTAGAGATATGGAAAAAGTTATGATAAGAATGAGATTAAGTGCACATCATGCACATTACGGTGGAGGGCTAGTTGACGGCGCATTCAACCTTCAATTGTTCGGAGATGTGGCAACAGAGTTATTAATCCGTACTGACGGAGATGAAGGATTATTCAGAGCGTATGACAATGTAGAGTTCTTAGCACCTTTATATGCAGGGGACTATGTAGAAGCATATGGATGGATTACAAAAAAAGGTAATACTTCAAGAAAAATGGAATTTGAATGCTACAAAGTAGTTAGAGCATTACCTGAACTTAATGATAGCGCAGCAGAAGTTCTTGAGGAAAGAATCCTCGTTGCAAAAGCTTCAGGGACATGTATCGTTCCAAAGGATAAACAAAGATACTAATGGAAAAGTTAATAATTACTGCTGCAATATGTGGTGCTGAGGTGCTTAAGGAACACAATCCATATGTACCTTATACAGTAGAAGAGATAGCAACAGAGGCTTTTAAGGCATATGAAGCTGGTGCTAGTATCATCCATCTGCATGTAAGAGAGGATGATGGAACTCCAACTCAAGATGTCAATAGATTTAAAGATGTTATGGACGAAATAATAAAAAGATGTCCAGATGTAATTATACAACCATCTACAGGTGGAGCAGTTGGTATGAGTAATGATGAAAGATTACAACCAACCCAGTTAAATCCTGAAATGTGTACGTTAGATTGTGGTAGTGTAAACTTTGGTGGTGATGAAGTATTCATAAACACTGAAAATGATATAAAGTACTTCTCTGAAAAAATATATGAAAGAAATATATTACCAGAGTTAGAATGTTTTGGAAAATCACATATTGACCAAGTACTTAGATTATATAAAAAAGGTTATCTGAAAGACCATCTTCATTTTAGTTTTGTACTAGGAGTAAATGGTGGGCAAACAGGTGAAGAGAGAGATTTTCATTTCCTACGAGAAAGTTTACCAGAAACCGCAACTTATAGTGTTGCTGGAATCGGAAGATACGAGTTTACACTTGCAGAACTAGCAATCAAGCATGGAGGACATGTGCGTGTTGGTTTGGAAGATAACATATATGTTGAAAAAGGTGTTTTAGCAGAAGGAAATGCAGATCTAGTAAGAAAAGTTACTGAAATTGCGAAGAAATACAATAGAGAAATAGCAACACCAAGTGAAACTAGAAGAATTCTAAACATAAAGGAGAAATAGACATGAAGACTTGTAAATATGGTACAAACCGTGTAATAGAGCCAAAAGGTGTTTTACCACAAGCTGCTCTAAAAGTTGATAATACAATGGAAATTTATGATAATGAGATTTTGATTGATGTCATTACTTTAAATATTGATAGTGCATCATTTACTCAAATCAAAAAAGCGTGTAATGCTGATGTTCAAAAAATGGAAGAAATGATTTTAGATATCGTTAAGACGAAAGGTAAAATGCAGAATCCAGTAACTGGTTCTGGAGGTATGTTGATAGGGTCGATAGCTAAGATTGGAAATGACTTCCCTGATAAGTCAATTAAAGTAGGAGATAAGATTGCAACCTTAGTATCACTTTCATTAACTCCTTTAAAAATAGAAAAAATAAATTCAGTCAATATTGTAAATGATCAAGTAAATATTGAGGGACAAGCGATTTTATTTGAATCAGGAATTTATGCGAAAGTTCCAACTGATATGGATGAGCATTTAGTTCTAGCAGCTTTAGATGTTGCTGGAGCACCTGCACAAGTAGATAAACTCGTTAAAAAAGGTGACACTGTAGCTATTATCGGTGCAGCTGGTAAAAGTGGAGTCTTGTGTGCATATCAAGCAATGATCAATGCTGGTGAAACAGGAAAAGTTATTGGAGTTGTGAACGAGGAAAAGCAAATTAAGCAATTAAACGATTTAGAGCTCTGTCATGAAGTTGTTCTTGCAGATGCTACTAACGCTATTGATGTTTATGAAAAAGTCTTAGAAGTAAATAAAGAACCTGTTGACGTTACAATTAACGTTGTTAATGTACAAAATACAGAGATGAGTTGTATTCTAATCACTAAAGATTCAGGAGTTGTATACTTCTTCAGTATGGCTACTTCATTTACAAAAGCAGCTTTAGGAGCTGAGGGTGTAGGTAGTGATGTAACGATGATTATTGGTAACGGATATACAAAAGGACACGCAGATTTAACTTTAGATTTAGTGAATAACGCACCAAAGATCAAAGAATTATTTGAAAGAATATATACGTAGGAGTGAAAGCATGGCAGTGAAATTATACACAACGTACTTAGAAAGAAAAGAGAAGTACTTTCCAAATGTAACTGATGAGCAATGGAATGATTGGCATTGGCAAGTAAAGAATCGAATCACAACTGTAGAAGATTTAAAGAAATATATTGAATTAGATGAAGAAGAGTTAGATATCGTAAATAATGTACTTGGTCAATTTAGAATGGCTATTACTCCGTACTATCTAACGTTAATAAATCCGGAAAATAAAAAAGATCCTGTACGTCTACAAGCAGTACCTATGGTAGATGAAATGCATGTAGGGTTACATGATTTAGATGATCCATTACACGAAGATGGTGATTCTGTAGTACCAGGCTTGACACACAGATATCCTGATAGAGTGCTATTCCTTATCACTGATATGTGTAGTATGTATTGTCGTCACTGTACAAGAAGAAGATTCGCAGGACAACAAGATACAGGTTCGAAATTAGACAATGTAGATAAAGCTTTAGAATATATTAAAAATCATCCTGAGGTCAATGATGTTTTACTTAGTGGTGGAGATGCTCTATTAGTGTCAGATGCACGTTTGGAGTATATCATTAGTGAGTTAAGAAAAATTGATCATGTTGGAGTTATTAGATTAGGTTCAAGAACACCGGTAGTAATGCCACAACGTATTACTCCTGAACTTGTAAACATGTTATCTAAATATCATCCAGTATGGATAAATACTCATTTCAACCATTCAAAAGAACTAACACCTGAAGCGAAAAAAGCAATTGATTTAATGGCAAATGCTGGAATCCCTTTAGGAAACCAATCAGTATTACTGAAAGGTGTTAATGACTGTGTTAATGTAATGAAAAAACTAGTTAAAAGATTAATTCAATTACGTGTTAGACCTTATTATATTTATCAATGTGACCTATCAAAAGGGATTGAACACTTTAGAACACCTGTATCAAAAGGGATTGAAATTATTGAAGGTTTACGTGGACATATTAGTGGTATCGCAGTGCCAACATTCGTAGTAGATGCTCCTGGTGGAGGAGGAAAAATTCCAGTAATGCCAAATTACATTATTTCTCAAGCTCCAGGAAAAACAATCCTAAGAAACTACGAAGGTATGATTACAACATATCATGGACCTACTAGTTACGATAACGAATGTGACTGTGAAGACTGCGTAGCAGCTAGAAACGGTGTCATTGATCCAGAGTTAAACAGTAACGTAAGACTTGATCAATACAACGTACATAGAAAGAGAAGAAATAACCATTAATCTAAAACCATTACTAAAAGATAATCAAGTAATTTCAATCATTGGTATTGCAAAAAATGCAGGAAAAACAACCGCTTTAAATCGTATCATTGATGAATACCAATCTAGTCCAATTGCAATAACATCAATTGGACTAGATGGTGAAAAAATAGATAATGTTACTTACCAAGAAAAACCAAGGATCAAGTTATACCCAAAAATGTTAGTTGCTACCGCATTGAACTGTCTAGAAGAAACAACATGTGAATATGTAATTCATGAAAAGACAAAAATCAATACACCTCTAGGGGTTATTGTAATCGCAGAAATAACTAAACAAGGGGAAGTACTTGTAGCTGGACCATCGACAAATCACGATATGAAGCACGTAGTGAAGTTATTCAAAAAGTACAGTGTGCAAAAAATATTCATTGATGGAGCTTTGTTCAGAAAATCAATTGCCAATACGTTCCTATCAGATGCAATTATTTTGTCTACAGGAGCAAGTTATAGCAACAATATGAATAAGGTTGTTGAGGATACAAAAGTATTAATTGACCAATTAAGTTGTGATAGGTATAAATCATCGAAATTAGAAGATGTAAGAAAGTATGTAAACACAGTATTCTATAATGAAAACAACGATGAAACACACCATATTACTAAATCTCTTTTACATAATGAGGAAATCTTGTTCAATTATCTAGGTGAATTTGATTCTCTATATCTAAATGGAGCATTTACAGATAGAATCTTTCAAATTTTGGTCAAGAAAAGAAACGAAATAAAGAATCTTAAAATTGTCGTCAAAGATCCAACAAATATACTAGTGGAGCCAAGAAACTTTTCCAAGTTAGGTAAAATTGGTGTAGAAGTTGAAGTCCTAAATCAAATCGAGATTTTGTTTGTGACATATAACCCACATTCACCTTTTGGTTATAATTTCGATAATGAGGACTTCAGACATGAGTTAAACAAGAATATAAATAATGTTGTCATAAATGTAGTAACAGATTTGGAGTGATAAGCATGGCAAAGTTAAATTTAGATAAAAATAAAATTTTGGACGCTAGAGAGTATGCATTGAAAATTGCAAAAGATACTCAAGCATTCATTGATCAACATACAACTGTAACAGTTGAAAGAACAGTTTGTAGATTACTTGGAATTGATGGGGTAGATGAAGTTGATGTTCCATATCCAAATGTGATTGTTGATCACATTCAAAAAAATGGTGATTTAGGAATTGGTGTATCAAATTACTTAGCAGCAACAATGGTTGCTACTAACATGACTTTGGAAGAAGTAGTAGAAGCTGTGGTTCGAAATGAAATTGATTTAACGAGTTATCCACTTGTTTCGAAACAAAAGGTAATTAAAACATTGCAAAGTTATATTGATGAATCACTTTTTAAAATTAATCAAAACAAGTCAAGAAGAGAGAGTTATTTTGATAAATATGGTGATAAGCAAGGACCATTATTATATGTAATTGTAGCAACTGGTAATATTTATGAGGATGTTACTCAGGCAAAAGCAGCAGCAAAAGCGGGAGCTGATGTTGTAGCAGTAATTAGAACAACTGGTCAAAGCCTATTAGACTTCGTTCCATATGGTCCAACAACTGAAGGTTTTGGTGGTACATATGCAACGCAGGAAAACTTCAAAATAATGCGCTCTGCATTAGATGAAGTTGGTGAAGAACTAGGTAGATATATTAGATTAGTTAACTATGCATCTGGTTTATGTATGCCTGAGATAGCTGCGATGGGAGCTATTGAAAGACTTGATATGATGCTGAATGATTCATTATACGGAATTTTGTTTAGAGACATTAACGTACAACGTACATTCGTTGACCAATATTTCTCTCGTGTAATCAATGCTTATTCAGGTATTATAATTAATACTGGTGAGGATAACTATCTAACTACTAGTGATGCTGTAACAGAAGCACACACAGTACTCGCTTCACAGTTTATCAATGAGCAGTTTGCATTACTTGCTCATATGAAAGAGGAATTGCAAGGACTTGGACATGCGTTTGAAATTGATCCCAAAGTTGAGAACGGGTTCTTATTTGAATTAGCACAAGCCCAAATGGCAAGAGAAATTTTTCCGAAAGCACCTCTGAAGTATATGCCACCAACTAAACATATGACTGGAAACATCTTTAAAGGGCATGTGCAAAACGCTTTATTCAATATTGTTACCAAAATAACAGACCAAAGAATCCATTTATTAGGTATGTTGACAGAAGCTGTTCATACCCCATTTATGAGTGATAGATATCTTGCTATTGAGAATGCGAATTATATTAATACAACAATGCAAGATTTAGGTGACGAAATTGTGTTTAAAAAAGGTGGTCTTATTGAGTCGAGAGCTACAAAAGTGTTAGATGATGCAGCAGATTTATTAAAAGAAATTGCCAATATAGGAATATTTGAGACACTTGAACGAGGTATTTTTGCTGGAATTAAACGTGAAAAAACTGGTGGTAAAGGATTGAAAGGGGTTAGTCTAAAAGACACTAAATATATTAACCCAATACTTGACCAGATGGTAAAAGAGCTAAAGGAGGAAAAATAATATGGGATACGATATGAATGAGAAAACTTATTCCAAAGAGTTGGACCTAAAGAAGCTAAAGCCTTACGGTGATACAATGAATGATGGTAAAGTTCAACTAAGCTTTACTTTACCAATTAAGAATGATGAAAAAGGTATTGAATCTGCAAAAATGCTTGCAAAAAAAATGGGGATTTTGGATCCGCTGGTTGCTGAGTCTATTACCTTAGATAATGAGTTCACTATGTATGTTTGCTACGGTGGGGTCAATCACACTGTTGATTATACTGAAATTGAAGTTGAGACTGTAGATACAGATGTAATGAGCAAATATGAAGTAGAAGATTATATTGACGAGCATTTCAATGAAAATATCGTTGTAGTAGGAGCTTCTACAGGAACCGACGCTCATACAGTAGGTATTGATGCTATTATGAATATGAAAGGTTTCGCAGGGCATTATGGGTTAGAACGTTATAGAAATATTGATGCATATAACCTAGGTAGCCAGGTAGAAAATGAGCTGTTAATAAAGAAAGCATTAGAAGTAAATGCTGACGTATTATTAGTAAGCCAAACGGTAACTCAAAAAGACGTACATATTAAGAATTTAGTTAATTTAGTAGAACTATTAGAAGCGGAAAATCTTAGAAGTCGTTTTGTGATAATCGTTGGAGGACCACGTATTACTCATGAATTAGCTAAGGAACTAGGGTTTGATGCGGGATTTGGACCAAAGAAGTTTGCTGAAGATGTAGCATCATTCTTTGCTCAAGAATTAATAAATAGAAAGAGTGCTTAGCACTCTTTTTTTTATGTTTTTTGCATAAAAAAAGTAGAGATAAATCTCTACTCATTTACGATCATAACTACAGGCATAATCATTGGATTACGTTCTGTTTTATTGCGGATAAAATCACCTAATGTTTTTGTAAGTGATTTCTTCAATGCTGTTATATTTATCGATTTATAAGTCTTTAACTTTTTGTTCAGTTCTTTTTCTGTTAACTTACTTATTTCATCTGTTAATTCTCCATGTTCTTTCATATAGACAAAACCTCGAGAAATAATTACAGGAGAACCGATTAATTTCATATTCTTCTTATCAATCGTCACAATAGCGCTCAATAAACCATCTTCGCTTAGTAACTTACGATCTCGGATTACTATGTTCCCGATATCTCCAATTCCTTTACCATCTATGTAGATATTACCGGCCTGTACTTTTCCTGCGATTCTTGCTGTAGTTTTTGTTAGTGCCAATACATCTCCATTATCCATAACAAATGCTCGACCTTTACGTACTCCTGTTTGGTATCCTAGATTTGCATGGATTTTTAGCATTCGATACTCACCATGAACTGGCATAAAGAACTTAGGTTTTGTAAGTTTTAACATTAACTTTTGCTCTTCTTGCCCTGCATGTCCAGATGTGTGTGTATCTGTTAGAGGTGAGTCTGTAATTACGTTAGCTCCACGTCTAAATAACATGTTAATAGTTTTGTTTACACCGATTTGATTTCCTGGAATTGGACTACTGCTAAATATAACAGTGTCTCCCTCCATTAACTTAATTTGACGATGGCTTCCAGCAGCTATACGGCTTAATGCAGCTAGGGGTTCTCCTTGAGAACCAGTACATATAATTGTCATCTTACTTGCTGGGTATTTATTGATATGATTTGGTTCAATAAAAGTTCCTGTTGGAGCTTTTATATAACCCATATCTCTACCTACTTCTAGGGTTTTTAACATACTTCTACCATACACAGCGATTTTTCGTTTTGTGGCAACACTTGCCTCAACGATTTGCTGTACTCTATGTACGTTTGAAGCGAAAGTTGCTACGATAGCTCGACCTTCTATTTTAGTGAAAATATCTTTTATACTTTCAGCTACAAGTTTTTCACTTTTTGTGAAATCTGCTAACTCTGCATTAGTTGAATCACTTAACAAACATAGAACGCCTTTACGTCCTAAATCAGCGATTCTTTGATAGTTTGCATCAGGTCCTGTTGGAGTGAAATCAAACTTAAAATCACCTGTTGCAACAATGACACCTTGAGGTGTGTGTATTACAACCCCGAATGAATCAGGGATACTATGATTTGTTCTAAAGAAACTTACTGACATTTTTCCAAGAACTAGTTTCTCATATTCTTGGAATTCCTTCACATTTGCACGGAATCCTTTATGTTGTTCCATTTTGTTCTTAATAAGTCCGACAGCGAATCCGCTTGCATAAATTCTAGGTATTTTTACTTGGCGTAATAGGTATGGGATTCCACCAATATGGTCTTCATGCCCATGCGTTATAATTAACGCTTTTATCCTATCTTGATTTTCATAAAGATATGTATAATCAGGAATAACATAATCAATTCCTAATAGTGATTCGTCAGGGAATAAAATCCCAGAATCAATAATGAGAATTTCATCTTGATATTCTACTACATACATATTTTTTCCTACTTCACCAAGACCACCTAATGCAAAAACGCCGACTTCATTGTTTTTTAATATATTTTGCATTATTAATAGTCCTTTCTATTGAATCGTTTTTCTTCTATTTCTATTATAACAAATTTACTGGTTTTTTAATATCATAAACTTGTGAAAATGTTTTTATTGCTGAATAATTAAATATATATATTTAATGTATGTTATAATCTATATGAGGTGTTTTTATGACTAACAAGAAAATAATATTCTTCGATATTGATCGAACTTTATACGACCCTGATACAAGAAGTATCCCAAAAAGTACAATAGAATCATTGAAGATTTTACATGACGATCCTAGTGTTGAAATAGCTATCGCTACAGGTCGTGCTTTTTATATGTTACATAATATAAAGGAAATAATGGAATATATCAACATATTTATCTTAATTAATGGACAAATCATTAAAAAAGATGGTGAAACAATCTTTAGAAATCCAATAAAGAAAGAGGATGTTTTATACGTTGTAGATACATTTAATAAACATAATATGAAGTATGGTTTTTTAGGTGAGTTTGATGAGACCCTAAACATTGTCGATGAAAAAGGGAAACAAGCTTTTGAATTAGTAGATATGAAACTTCCAAAGATAGATCCACATTTCTATAAGGATAATGATATCTTTCAAATGTGGGCATTTTGCGAACGTGACAAAATAGGATTCTTTAAAGAAGATTTTTCAAACCTAGAAGTTGTACGTTGGCTCGGTGGAGGATTTGATGTGTTAAGTAAAGGTATGAGTAAACGAGAAGGTATTAAGAAAGTATTGGAAATTGAAGGGATTCCTTTAGAAAATGCTTATGCATTTGGTGATGGAGATAACGATATAGAAATGCTAGATTATATACCAAAAAGTGTTGCGATGGGGAACGCATCAAAACGTGCGAAGAAACATGCAACCTATCTAACAGATGATATTAAAAATGACGGGGTAAAAAAGGGACTAGTTCACTTAGGGTTTTTAAGTGATTAAACGTCTTTGTATACAACCCTTTAATAAAACAAACTACCCCTTCAATATAGAAGCAATTAAAACGATTAAAGAACTTGATTTAGATAACAAAATCACGATTTTTGTGGGTGATAATGGAAGTGGTAAATCTACATTACTTCAAGCAATTGCCTACTATAATAATTCTATCAATGTATCGGGTAGTTCTCTAGATTCTAGTTACTATGAATCAGTACAAGAATTATCGAAAAAAATGAAACTAATCTACAGTGTAAAGACAAGAAAAGGCTTCTTTTTTAGTGGTGAGGAGTTTATTACGTACATCAACTCATTAAAAATGATGAAAGCGCAACTGTTAAGAGATATGGAAGAAATCAAAAGCGAGTTCAATGGGAAAGATGCATACAGCCTAAAACTAGCATTAGGACCAATTCAGAAGAGTCTTTATGAGTTGGAAGATAAATACCGAGGAGACTTAGGAAATCGATCTCACGGAGAAGGATTTATAGATTTTTTCAAAGCAAGAATGCATCAAAAAGGGATCTATTTACTTGATGAGCCTGAAACACCACTAAGTGCGATTAATCAGTATCAACTAGTAGTGTTAATTACTGATTTAGTTAAGAATGGTTCACAGGTTATTTTAGCGACACATTCACCAATCTTAATGGCGTTAAAAGATGCGAAACTATATAATTTCACAGAGACAAAAATTCACGAGATAAACTATCGTGATATTGAAAGTGTTCAATTTATGAAACACTTCTTAAACGATAAAGATAACTTCATAGAAAGGCTGTAAAAACATGATCGCAGAGATTCTAGTAGACGTAAAGGCAAAAGCAGTAGACCGTACATTTGATTACAACATTCCGAAAAACTTAGAATCTATTATTGAGATAGGACAAAGGGTAAGAGTACCATTTGGACCTCGTTTCATAATGGGATATGTTTTACATTTGAAAGAGACATCAGAATTTAAAAAACTAAGGAATATTTCTTCTGTAATGGATTTGATTCCTACATTGACAGAAGAACTTATAGAGGTTGGAAAAGAACTTAGAATCACAAATACAAGTCCTTTAGTATCTATTTACCAGGCAATGTTGCCAGCTGCTTTGAAGTCGAAATACCGCAAAGTTCTTATTTGTGAGGATACAAGTGTATTACCTTTAGATTTAGCATTAAAGTTCAATAGATATAATGAAGCAACACTAACTAAAGAGTTAGATCCCTATCTTAAAGAAATAAAGCAAGCAATTCATGATGGACTCATAGAACTTGTTTATCGTATAAAACAAGTGAAAACGGAATTATTCACAAAAAAAATAAAACTACTAAATAGTGATATCCCCTTAAAAGGGATAAAACAAAAACAAGTCGTTGAGTTTTTAGAAGGAAGAGATTTTGTTTTAAAACAGGAGTTAATGCACGCGTTAAATCTGTCAAACTCTACAATTAAGACCTTAATTGTGAAAGGTGTAATAGAAGAGACAAGTGAGGAAACTTATCGAGAAATTCAAAGTATTTATGCAGTGAATGATAAGCAAGTAACTTTGAATGATGAGCAGCAAAATGTATATGATATCCTCAAAGAAAACATCGATCACTATGACGTATATTTACTTCATGGAGTAACAGGTAGTGGGAAGACTGAAATCTATCTGAACATTATTGAAGATGTGGTATCGAGTAATAAAGAGGCAATCATGTTGGTCCCAGAAATTTCCTTAACCCCGATGATGGTATCGAGATTCAAAGGACGTTTTGGTGATGATGTCGCATTACTACATAGCCGTTTAAGTACAGGAGAGAAATATGATGAATGGCGTAAAATAAGACGAAAAGAAGTGAAGGTAGTGGTTGGAGCACGTAGTGCTATTTTTGCTCCTTTTGAAAACCTAGGTGTAATAATTATTGATGAAGAACACACTGAAAGTTATAAACAAGAAACCTCACCTACGTATCACGCAAAAGATGTAGCTGAGTTGCGTAGTAAATATTACAATATTCCACTCGTTTTGGGGAGTGCAACCCCAAGTATTGATACGTACTATAAAGCGAAATCAAATGAGTATAAATTACTTGAAATTCAAAAACGAGCAAACAATACAACACTACCAGAAGTGTTTATTGAGGATATGAGATATGAGTTCCAAGGAGGAAATCGATCTATATTCTCAGCGCGACTTCACGAGTTGATTGAAGACCGTCTAAAGAAGAATGAACAAATCATTTTACTACTTAATAGAAGAGGCCATTCAACATTCGTTATGTGTCGAACATGTGGTGAAGTTATTATGTGTCCAAACTGTGACATATCACTCACATATCATGAAAGAATCAATAAACTTAAATGTCATTACTGTGGACATGAAGAGGAAAATCCGAGTCATTGTCCAACATGTAAAAGCAAACATATTCGTTTTATGGGTATTGGTACTGAAAAAGTTGAGGAGTTTACCAAGCAAATCTTCAAAGACGCTAAAATAATTCGTATGGATAGCGATACAACAACGACAAAAAACGCACATGAGAAATTACTTTTTGAGTTTGAACATAATGGTGATATACTGATAGGTACGCAAATGATTGCTAAAGGGCTAGATTTCCCCAAAGTAACACTTGTAGGAGTACTAGCAGCAGATATGAGTTTGAACCTTCCAGACTACAAAGCAATCGAAAAAACCTTCCAGTTACTAACCCAAGTTTCAGGCCGTGCGGGTAGACATGATAAACTTGGAAAAGTAGTCATTCAAACATATAATCCAGATCACTATGCAATTATGTATGCACAGGATCATGACTATCATAGTTTCTACAAAACCGAAATGAATATTCGAGAAATAAGTGGGTACACACCATTCTTTAAAATCACTCAAATAGTCTTAACAGATTTAGATGTAAGAAAAGTATTAAAAGAAGGTACCAAAATCGTTATTAAACTTCGTAAACTACTAGAAGACAATATCCAAGTATTAGGACCAGTATTACCAAAAATAGCACGAATCAATAATTACTATAGAGCGCAAATAATTATTAAGTATAAACAATCAGATAAAATGGATGATGTATTAAAACAAATCTATCAAGAATATAGTGAAATCCTCACGATTACTATTGATAAGAACCCATCATTATTATAAGGAGTTGATCACATGAAAATCGTATTTATGGGAACCCCAGATTTTAGCACAGGAATTTTAAGAGACTTACATGAAAAATATCCTGTTAGTCTTGTAGTAACGCAACCAGATAAAGTAGTAGGTAGGAAAAAGATACTTACCTTTTCACCAGTTAAACAAACCGCATTAGATTTGGGTATTGAAGTATTTCAACCACGTAATATTAGAGAAGATTATGACCGCATCATACAGGAAAATCCAGATATTATAATCACAGCAGCATATGGACAACTAATCCCCAAAGTAATTCTAGACTATCCACGTTTTGGCTCAATCAATGTTCACGGTAGTTTACTTCCTCTATTAAGAGGTGGAGCTCCAATTCAAAGAGCGATAAAAAGATTGCATAACACAACCGGTATTACAGTTATGTATATGGCTATGAAAATGGATAGTGGAGATATAATCTCTCAAAGAAGTATTCCAATCTTAAAAGATGATACATCTGGAACCTTATTTGAGAAACTTAGTTATGTCGGAAGTGAGTTACTACTAGATACGTTACCTTCTATTTTTGAAGGGACAAACAAACGTGTTCCTCAAGATGAAAATCTCGTAACATTTGCCTACAACTTAAAACGAGAAGAAGAAGCAATTAACTGGGAGGATAGTGCAGAAGAAATTGATGCTCATGTTCGAGCATTTAGCCCTTCTCCTACGGTCTATACTACTATTGATAATAAGCAAATAAAAATTCTTCAAGTAGACTATACTCTCGATATAGAGGATTCCTTATTAGATAAACCTAATGGAACGATTGTTCTAATTGATAAGGAACGTATAGGGGTCAAAGTTTTAAATGGATTAATTTATATTTATGAAGTTCAGTTATCAGGAAAGAAAAGACAAGACATAAAGACATTTATGAATGGGGCAGGAAGAAATCTAATAATGATAGATAAACTATTCAAATAATTTCTAATTATGTTATAATTATATATTATGAGAGGTGAGTAATATGAGTCATAAACCATTATATACAAGAGAAGAAATGTTAAAAATTAATGTAGAAACATTGAAATCAAGAACTGTTACAGTGAAAGAGATTGCTGAAGTAGCATATCGTCAACAACTGAAATGGTCAAAAACCATATCATTACAACAATGTGTGGATTCAGTAGAAAAAATCTTAAGTTTAAGAGATACATTCCATATTCTACAACTTGGGGCTGAAATCGATAGATTAACAGATGAGGGAGCTTTTAAAGGGCCTATCCAAGATATTTTAAAAACAGATTTAGGAATGTTTGGTATCGATGAACTATTCGGTTTAGAGTTAGCAGGTATGTACGGAACAATCGGAAAAACAAACTTTGGAGATATTGATGTAAACAAACCATTAGTAGTGGATCGTCTAAATGGAGACGGGAAACACGAAGGTGGATTATGTCATACATTCCTTGATGATATTGTAGGAGCAATCGCTGCTGCTGCATCAACAAGAGTTGCACAAATCACTAATGAAAACGAAGCGTTAAAAGATCCATCAATCGAGGAGATCAAATTAGATTTAGATATGTAGGGAGGTATAAATATGCCGAACACAAATAAAAAACTTGATGATTTCTTTAAAAAATCTAATGAAGAACCAGAAGAATTAGTAAAGTATTACGAAGACTTAAATAAGGGTGTTGATCCTAACAAACGTACAGTTACAGACCGCGTTGCTTTCTTTTTTAAGAATCTAGCTGACAAAGCAGGAATCTACTATAACAGAAATAAGAAGGATAAGAACCTACAAGTACGTTCAACATTCAGAAGAAAACTTCAAGTATATTGGAAATGGATTTCACGAAAAATTACTGAGCGATTTAATTTTGAAGCAGGTGTAGATATTTTAGATGATACGTCTGTTTTGTTTCGTCGTAATAAAGTAAATCGAAATATTTTAGTCCTAATAAACTTCGTGTTTATCTTGTTTACCTTTATTGGAAATCAAGAACCTAATTACGCAATAATTATTTTATTTTCTATTTTAATGTTTACAATAAATAGAACCTTAAAAAAAGTTATTAACGAGAAACCAAGAACACTCCTTAAACAGCAGATGGCGATGTATATTGGAAGTATTTATATCTTAGTAGCCTCAATCGCAGTTTATACGAAACTGAGAATAAGCGCAGGAAACTTGAGTATCGCAGAAGCTGTAGGCTTAGGAGATTCTCAAGGGATAGTAAGATATATGACTGATATTTCTATTTCCCAAGCAGGATACTTGCTAATCTATTTCGCTTTAGTCGTTATTAGTCTGTATCAAGATAATAATCTACTACGAATTTTATTTAGATGGGTCTTTGTCTTTATGACAGGATTACACATCATCGTGATGTACCCACTATATGAGATTTCAGGAGGGTTATCTGGATTCTATAACTATCTATTTGTCACTCACGCAAATGTAACAATAGATATTGTCCTTAGAACTATCACATTGGTTGTGTTCTACATTGCGCTTTATTCAAGTGTCTCAATCGGCCAAATGATGAATAATAAAAGGAAAGAGGAACTAGTAAAACGTCGTGATATGGAAAAAGACTTTACCGCAGTCGTAGGAGATGTATTTGATGTAATAGGAGTGTTTAACTCCCATACGATCAATCAATCAAAAAATGACGTTCACCGAGTGGCTGAACTCGCATCTAGACTCGCAAATATTTTAGGACTAAGTAGTAATGTCTGTACCGAAATATATGAGTATAGTGTCATTCACATCGATCGTGTAAAAGACCTATCTATTCTAGAGTATGAGGGAAAAGAAACTCTAACCGAACGAGATTACGCCGTAATCCGTGAAAAAACTATTTTAGGTTCCGTTGTAATAAAACGACTTCAATTAAATCAAAAATCAGAAGATATCGTTCGTGTTCATTTTGAAAAAACTGTTGATTCGACGTTTACAGAAAAAATGAAACGTGTTCAACGAAGTCAAGAAGGACAAGTGATTTTACTTGCTGAAATCTATGATATCTTACGTCAGGAAAGAAACTATAAATCAGAGTTGAAACATAAACGAGCTGTAGATTTACTACAACTTGAATTTAAAGAATACTTTGAACCATATATACTAGATCGTTTCTTAAAATATCAAATGGAATTTGAAGCGTTCTATGACAGTTATAAATTTAAGGAGTAGGTGAAAAAGAAATGAGAAGACTATTTACATCAGAAAGTGTAACAGAAGGGCATCCAGATAAAAT
>CBFCWH010000004.1:0-275158 GCA_965601585.1 uncultured bacterium | reverse complement strand
TTTTCAAATACTATTGTGATTATTTCTGAGGGTTTCACTTGAAATATAGATGCAATTTTACAAACAAGTAAATATGACGGAGCATATTTATTCTTTTCTATAGAGTTAATTGTTTGTCTTGTACAACCAACAAGCTCCGCTAGTTTTTGCTGAGACATATTGTCTTTCCTAAATCGGAGTTCTCTTAGATGATTTTCAACAGTTTCAATCTTCATAGGGTATTCCTTTACGATCAATAATGATAAAAGTAATGCTAGAAGATATGTTCGCTACCGCTATCATGCTATACCCAAGCAACCAAAACCAAGAACTGTTAATAGTATCTGGGTACACTTCAGATAATGTGATACAGGCAATAAAAACGAAAGTTAATGTAATGATCATTGATATTGAAGATGCTTTATGTGTAACCTTCATAACACGTTCATCAAAAGCTTCTTTTTTATTTCTAGCAAGCATAAAGATATCTAACCATACACCAATAAATATCACCATAGCAGCAATCAACTTTCTTAAGGATGTATACTCATTTGCATCAAAAGAGAAAACCATAATAATTAATATAACAATCCATACAATACTTATAATTAGGGAGTTCTTACTTCTAAAACTCATAATACCACCTCAATTATAATGTAATATATTTTTTACATACTGTCAACTATTTTTTACATGGAAATACGGAAAAAATGCACCCTAGAGGTGCGATTTTTTCGGAAAGATTAAACTTGAAGGAGTTTTTGAACAGAAAAGGTTAACTTTAAACATGTTTGCCTACTTTTATTATACAACCGATGGTTTGATTATCAAAGTATTATGCATACAAATTAAAAACGGACCGAAGTCCGTTTGATTTTTAGCTGGCGGAGTAGGAGAGATTTGAACTCTCGCGCCGCGTAAACGACCTATACCCTTAGCAGGGGCACCTCTTCAGCCACTTGAGTACTACTCCAACTGTTAGCCTTTATATAATAATATATTTTAGGCTAACTGTCAATATGATAATCCGGTTATTTTAAAGTTATTCTTTTAACTTGAGTAAGGAGCATTTTCCTTAATCATAGTAAGCTGTAAACGATGGCGTTTTAAATCGACATCTTTTACCCAAACAGTAACGATTTCTCCAACACTTACTACGTCAAGAGGATGCTTCACATAGTCTTTTGTTAATTGAGAAATATGTACTAAACCGTCGTCTTTTACACCACAGTCTACAAAGGCACCGAAGTCAACAACGTTACGAACGGTTCCTCTTAATTCCATACCAGGCTTTAAGTCATCAAGTTTTAAAACATCACTTCTTAAAATAGGGGCCTCTACGTCATCACGTGGATCTCTTAATGGTGCGACAAAAATATCCATGATATCTTCTACAGTGTTCACACCTGCTCCTAGTTTTTGTGCGAGTTGTTTTACATTTACATCTCTAAATTTCAGTTTTAAGATCGGATTTCCGATTTCGTCTGGAGATAGATTTAGTTCTCTCATTAAGTTTTCAGCTAAATCATAACTCTCAGGGTGAATTCCAGTTTTATCAAAAGGATTAGTACTGTTAAGTACACGTAAGAATCCTACTGATTGCTCATATGCTTTGTCTCCTAAACGAGGAACTTTCTTGATTTGATTTCTATTCTTAAATGCACCATTACCTTCTCGATACTTAACGATATTAGTTGCAATTGTCTTATTAAGTCCTGCTACATACTGTAGTAATTGAACACTGGCAGTATTTACATTTACACCAACTTGGTTTACTGCAGTTTCTACTACGAAATCTAAAGAGTTACTTAAGTTCTTCTGTGAAACGTCGTGTTGGTATTGTCCAACACCAATACTTTTCGGATCTATTTTTACAAGTTCACTAAGTGGATCTTGTAAACGTCTTGCGATACTTACTGCACTTCGTTCTTCTACTGCAAGTTCTGGAAATTCTTTTTTCGCTAATTCACTTGCACTATAAACAGAAGCTCCAGCTTCACTTACAATTACATAATGAAGCTTCTTGTTCATGTCTTTTTCAACAAAACGAATTACATTTACGATGAACTGTTCTGTTTCTCTAGATGCAGTACCATTTCCAATCGCAATAATATCAATGTCATATTTCTTAACTAATGAAGCGATTTTTCTACCAGCGGTATTTCTTCTTTCTTGTGGAATTTTTTCCCCAGGGAATTTTTGATGTGGATAAATCACATCAATGTTGCCCATTGTTCCTAGTTTATCTACAACAGCAAGTTTACACCCTGTACGGTATGCTGGGTCTACTCCAAGAACCATTTTCCCTTTCATAGGTGGTTGTAATAATAATGAACGTAGGTTCTCACTGAAAATATGAATCGCATTATTATCCGCTTTTTCTGTTAACTCACTTCTTAATTCTCTTTCAATTGATGGTTGAATTAGACGTTTATAAGCATCTTTTACAGCAGTCTGAACATAAGGCACTACAAAAGATCTTTGATTTTTAATAATTTGTCGTTCTAGGTAACTGTGAATCTTGTCAGCTTCAACAACAATTTTTACATTTAATACTTTTTCTTTTTCAGCTCTGTTTAAAGCTAACGCTCGGTATAACTTCACTTTGCTTAGACGATCTTCATAGTCGTAATACATTTCATATGTATTATTTTCATCTTTGGCGTTCTTCTTAATTTTTGATTGAATTATTCCGTTTGAGAATGTGAAGTTTCTAATCCATTTACGGTAATCAACCTGATCACTGATTTCTTCTGCGATAATATACTGTGCACCTTCAATTGCCTTTTCTACTGATTCTACTTCTCCATTTAAGTATTCCTCAGCTTTTTTCTCTAAAGACCCTTCTAATGGGAAAGTTTGAATGTACTCCGCAAGTGGTTTTAACCCTTGCTTGATCGCGATTGTTGCTTTGGTTTTCTTTTTCTCTTTAAACGGACGGTAATAATCTTCTACATCAACGAGTTTTTCTGCCTTTAAAATGTCGTTTCTTAACTCTTCAGTTAATAAACCTTTCTCATCGATTAAACGGATTACGTCTTCTTTACGTTTCAGTAAGTTAAGTTTGTATTCGTACTCTTTGTTAATGTCACGAATTTGCTCTTCATCAAGAGCTCCTGTTTGTTCCTTACGATAACGCGCAATAAATGGAACTGTATTACCTTCGTCTAATAAAAGTAAAACAGTTTCTACTTGTTTTTTGCTTATGTTAAGCTTTCTCGTTATCTCGCTAACTAGTTTTTCATTAATTTCCATATCTTTCACCTCTATATAGATAAAAAGCCTTTAGAAGGCTAGTTATTGTATAAATCCATATGTTCCCTTATTAATTTGTTCTAATAAACTTCTGATGATTGTTGGTCCAACATTCATCGCTTTTGCATTACCATCTACAACAACAAACATTGTTGGAGTTCCGGGTACTTCTTCACCACTTTGTGGATCCAAAAGAGGATACATATCATAGTCTTCTCTTGGTACTTCACCTGACTCAATAAAATATACTTTTAAATCCGCGTCGTTATGTTGCGCAAATTGTAAAACATCTTGTTTGATTGTTTTACAGTGAGAACAGTTTACACCATAATAATAAATCAAGTATTGGTCTTCGTCTTTATCAAGTATATTTTGCCATGTATTTAAATGATCATCCGAGAAATCGCTATAATCGAGTTCGTCACTATTATCACACGCTGTTAGCGTGAATGTAAATACTGAAAGTACTACAAAAACCATCATTCTAAATAGTTTTGATTTTTTGTTTATTGTGTTTGTCATATTACCACTCCTAGCTCTTAATATTTTATTATGTACACACTATATTTGCAAGTAATATAGATTAATTACAAGATATTAAAACTACATTACACTAATCTTTAATACAAATAGCTACTGCGTAGTTTCTTGAGTGTGAAATACTTAGACTTAGTTTATCTTCTGGACGGTATTTTGAAACGATGTATGGTGCTCCAAATTCGTCATTAAGTATTGTTACGTCCCTAAAGTTTAAAGGTTCTTCAAATCGTTTGTATACTTTTGTGTATGCTTCTTTTGCTGCAAATCTACCTGCTAGATACGAGATCTTACGATCTGTATTTTTGATTTCATGATACTTTATTAATTCTTGTTCACTTAATATGCGATGAATAAATCTATCTGTCATTCGTTCTCTAATCTCTTCAAATTCAACAATATCAATTCCAATACTTTTACTCATTTATGTTACTCATAAGTTGCTCTGCAAGATCGTTGATGTTCCTAAAACGATGATTTAATGCTGATTTTGATATTGTTTTGTTGAATAGATCATAACTATAATCAGATAGCTCATTTAATGAAGATTCCGGATATTTCTTTCGCAACTCAATTGCCTCTCTAATACTCTTTGGTAGTTTTGATATATCCGCCATATTTTCAAGAATACTAATGCTACGTAATTGATTGTTAGCTGCTGCTAGTGTTTTATTTTGATTTGCGATATCCATATTCATCACTCGTGTAATGGAGTTCACAAAATCTCTTTTAATTCGTTCATCTTCGTAAATGAACAAAGACGTCATTGCTTCAGTTACACGCAGGAAATCAGATATTTTTTCTGATTCTTTGATGTATGAGATAAATCCTTTTTTACGTTTCAGATTTTTAGCGTTTAAATTAAAGTGATTTAGTAAGTCTGTAAGATTAATTGCATCTTGTTCTGAGTTTGTATGAATCTCTAAATGATAACTACTTGATTTCGGCGAGTTGATCGAACCAGCAGCTAAAAACGCTCCTCGTAAATACGCTCTTTTACAACATTCTTTTACAAGTAATGGTTCTCCTAAAATATTCTCACTTGAGTTCATTAACGATAATTCATTAATAATATTCGAAGCCTTATGTTTAATAATCACAATATAAATATCTTGTTTTCGTAATTTCATTTGCTTCTTTGAACGTATTTCTACATCTATGTGATATAAATCCTTAATACTTTTTATTACTTTTCGAGCGATTCCTAGATTAGTAGTGTGAAACTCAACACTTAATCCTTCGCTAGAAATAGTCACATTTCCATTTATAGTTAAAAGAGCCGATAATTCTGCTAGTTGGCAGCAATCATCCGCTTTTACATTTAATAATTCACTTTTTGTATCATATGCAAAACTCATAAAAATCACACCTTAAATTAATAATTTATTATACCAAAAATTATGGTAAAAGTCTAATTAAAAAAGAATAGGTTAAGCAACCTATTCTTTATAATTTATTTGATTTTTCTAAGTATTTTGCTACTTCTACTGCAGCGATGCTTCCATCTGATGCAGCTGTAATGATTTGACGTAATTGCTTATCGATTACATCACCAATTGCGAAAACACCTGGAACTCTTGTTTCCATTTTTTCATTAACTTCAATATATCCCCATTTGTTTGTGATATTTAAATCTTTTACAAATGAAACTTCTGGAATTTGTCCGATAAATACGAAAGCTCCTTCAACTTTAAGGTCTGACTCTTCTTTTGTTTCAGCGTTTCGTAATGTAATACTTTCTAATTGGTTATCACCATTAAATGATACTACTTCATATCCTAACATGAAATCCATTTTACCAGTTTCTTTTGCCTCTTCAACAGCTTTGGCATCTGCTTGAAGAGTAGGTAAGATGTTGATAACTGTAATTTTTTTAACTGTTTTTGTTAGGAATACAGCTTCTTCAATAGCGCTATTTCCACCACCGATTACAGCGATTTCCATATCTTTAAAGAATGCCCCATCACAAATTGCACACCAGCTTACTCCACGACCTGTTAATTTAGATTCACCTGGAGCGTTTGTACTTCTTGGAACAGTTCCTGTACCAATAATTACAGCACCTGTTTCAAAAACTTCACCTGATTGTGTATGAACTTCTTTGTAGTTTCCTTTATCAACGATGTTCGAAACATCTCCATAACGGTATTCTACACCTAGTTCTTGTGTATGATTAAACATTTTTTCACTTAACTCAAACCCACCAATTTTACCAAATCCTGTATAGTTTTCTATTTCCCATGTAGTCATCATTTTACCACCAGGAGCAGCTTTCTCTAATAACATTGTTTTTAAGTTAGCTCTTTGCGTATATATTGCAGCTGTCATCCCACCAGGACCAGCACCAATAATTATAACGTCATATCTTTCCATTAAAATCACCTCGATTTAGATTATAATACTTTTTAAATTGTTTGTTCAGTGTTTTGCATTTTTACTTTTTCAAGTACGTCACAATATTTTGGAGCTTTGAAGACTTTACGTAGTAATACAGCGTATACTACACCACCAATTATCATCAAAATACTGATTAATTGTGCTGTTCTTATTCCTGTATTCGCAATATATAAACTATCTGTTCTCATCGCTTCAATAAAGTATCTACCTGTACTATACCAAATTAAGTACACTGCAAGTAAATCACCTTGTCTAATTAATTTTGTACGTCTTAATATCAACATAATAATAAATCCAACTAAGTTCCAAACAGATTCGTATAAAAATGTTGGATGATAGTAATTTAGTCCAGAGTCACCATATAAGAACATATTATTTGTAATAAAATCAGGTAAATGTAATTTACTCTCCAAAAACGCTCTTTGTGTATCCCAGTCTGAACCAGCACCACCAATAACTCCACCGTGAGCTTCTTGGTTAAAGAAGTTCCCCCAGCGACCTAATGCTTGTGCAATTAAGAATCCAGGCGCCATAATATCAAAGGCAGCTAAGATGCTTATTTTCTTCCACTTTGTGAAGAAATACGCACTTACAAAGGCTGTAATAAATCCACCATGAATTGCTAAACCACCATCAGTAAGATTTATAATCTTCATAAAATCCCATGCATAGTGTTCCCATTCAAAGATTACATACCATAATCTAGTACCAACAATACTAAGTGGTACTATTATTAAAACTCCGTCGATAATCGTATCACGATTTATCCCGATCTTTTTACCTTCAATTACTCCTAATATAAAGGCAATAACAATCCCTGACATAATCATTACACTGTATTTATACCATGTAATAAATCCTAAATCTAAAAAGATATTCGGGATTGGATCGAAAACATGTTCTGCTAAAATATTGATCATATAAATTCCTCTATTCTACTTGTCTATTTTTTTCATGTAAATGTGCATCAAGCGCGTCAGCAAAATCTTGCGCAGAATTTTCACCCATGTATTTTAGTCTTGCGTTTACCGCAGCTACTTCTACTAAAGAAGCCGTATTACGTCCTTCACTAATTGGTAAAACGATATGTGCTACCTCTGTATCAAAGAATGTAATTGTGTGATTTTCCAATCCTAAGCGATCATAGTTTGATTGGGTATTCCATGGTTCTAAATCGATTACTAACATTATCTTTTTATTACTTTTATATGCTTTCGCACCAAATAGTTTTACAACATTAACAATCCCTACACCACGAATCTCTAAATACTTCTGTAAGATTTCAGGTGCTTCACCAACGACTACACCAATTTCTCTTTGATATACATCAACACGGTCATCAGCTACTAATTGATGTCCTCTTCGAACAAGTTCCAAAGCAACTTCACTTTTACCTAAACCGCTTTTACCACGTATTAAAACCCCAACACCGCTAACATCAACTAATGTCCCATGTAAACTCTCGCGTTCTGCGAGTTTTGAGCTTAAGTACTGGTACAAGCTGCTTAATAATGATGATGTTTTCTTTTTACACTTTAAAATCGGAATATTATAGTGATTTCCTTTTTCAATAAATAATTCTGGTATTTCTGCATTTTTTGAGAAGATGAAGCATGGAGGTTTCTTTTGAAACAACATATCCACACGAATGTTTTTATCGTGGTCGTTTAACCATCCAAAGAACGCAACCTCTTTACTTCCTAGAACTTGAACTCTGTCAAATTCATAGAAATCAAATAACCCGGCTAATTCTAGTCCTGGACGAGATACTTGTGCTTTAGAAATAGGATTTGCTAATCCTTCTTTTCCTCCAACTAACTCAAGTTTGTAGTCTTCTACCATGTTTCTTACTAATAATGACATCCAATCACCTCATAGTTTGGTATCGTAAAAAATTTCTTATCAATTGTCCTAACATATAACGTACAATTGCTAGGAATAGTACGAAAAACGCTAGTGTTATTTCATTAATAAAATTAAATGTATCAATAATTAAATATTGATCAATTATAAAGAACATAAGTACGTATATGAAATAAAATACAGTACCAAACGTTCGTAGTATTACTCTAAAGAACCTCATTAATACATATGTTTTAACAATTTCTTCAAGAATATTAAATACTAAAATTGCTCCTGCAAAGTATATAATATCACGATATGTAACAAAGTTAAATATCTCTGTAATGAAGAATGCAATGGTAAACGTCAATATATATGTAAAGACAAAGTTAATAACACGATTATGATGAAACACGCCACCGAATTCTATTGCTATCATTCTGTGTCGTGGTTTCTTTGGAGGTTGGTTTTTACTCATTTCCTCCAGTTTTTTCATTACTTCTCTTAACTCTTCGAGGTTCTTCTGTTCTTCTTTGCTTTTTTCAGAATCAAGTTTCTCCTCTTTTTTGGGTTCGTCTTTCATAAATGTCACCCTAATACTTTCTGTAAATATTCTCCTGTAAAACTCGCTTTATTACTAGCTATATCTTCTGGAGTACCTGTGGCGATAACTGTACCACCCATATCTCCACCTTCAGGTCCTAAATCAACTATATGGTCTGCGACTTTAATCACATCTAAGTTATGTTCAATTATAACAACTGTGGCACCTAAATCAACTATATGTTGGATTACTTTCAATAATCTTTTTACATCATCACTATGTAACCCTGTGGTTGGTTCATCAAGAATATATAGTGTATTTGAAGTGATTCTTTTGTGTAGCTCTTTTGCTAATTTCACACGTTGTGCTTCTCCACCACTTAAAGTAGTAGCTGGTTGTCCTAGTTTTAAATACCCAAGACCTACGTCGTTTAATGTCTGTAATTTGTTTTTTGCTTTGGGAATATTTTTGAAGAAATCAACAGATTCTTCAATGGTCATTTCTAAGACATCACTAATGTTTTTCCCTTTATACTTTACTTCTAAAGTCTCACTGTTATAACGTTTCCCACTACATACTTCACAAGGTACATAAACATCTGGTAGGAAATGCATTTCTATTTTAATTAATCCATCACCATTACAAGTTTCACATCGTCCACCTTTAACATTGAAACTGAAACGGCCCTTTTTATATCCTCTGATTTTCGCTTCATTTGTCATCGCAAAAATATCTCTGATATTATCAAAAACACCGGTATATGTAGCTGGATTACTTCGTGGGGTTCTTCCGATTGGGGATTGATCGATATTGATAATTTTCTCAAAATCATCAACACCTAATAATTCATCAAAATCACCTTGGCTTTGTTTTTTACGGTAGATTTTGTTTGATAATCCTTTATATAAACATTCATTAATTAAACTTGATTTCCCACTACCACTAACTCCAGTAATAACATTTAATACCCCTTTAGGGATTTCAACGTCGATATTCTTTAAGTTATTTTGTCTTGCGCCTTTAAGTTCTATATAACCATTATCATGTGGTCTTCTAGTTTCAGGTACATCAATTTTTAGTTTTCCTGATAAGTATTTTCCTGTGATACTTTTTGTATCTCTTAGAATTTGTTTTACTGTTCCTTGGAAGGTTACTTCTCCTCCAAATAAACCAGCACCTGGCCCGATATCAATGATTTGATCTGCTTCTAACATAGTTTCTTCATCATGTTCTACAACCAATAATGTGTTCCCTAAATCTCTCATTTTTTTAAGTGTACTAATTAGTTTATGATTGTCTCTTTGATGTAACCCAATACTTGGTTCATCAAGTACATAAAGCACTCCTGTTAATTGTGATCCAATTTGTGTAGCTAAGCGGATTCTTTGGCTTTCTCCACCACTTAATGTAGCTGCTTGTCTAGATAGTGTTAGATAGTTTAATCCTACATTATCTAAGAAACTCAATCGTTCAATAACTTCTTTTAAAACCATTTCACTAATTTTTTTATCGGTAGTATTTAACTCTATTTTCTCAAAGAATTGGATTATTTCTTTAACACTCATATCTGTTAAATCGATGATGTCTACTCCACCAACTTTAACACTTAATGCTTTTTCATTTAGTTTTTTTCCATGACATACCGGACAAGTTATTTCAGACATATAACTTTCGATCCAATCTCTCATAAATCGAGATTTTGTCTCTATATATCGTCGTTCTAAGTTTTTAATGATACCTTCATACTTCGCAGAGCGTTGATATAGATACGCATCTGTTTTCTTTCCACCAAACTTGAACTCAATTTTATCTTTCGTACCATATAAAACGATATCCAAGTGTTTTGGATCCATGTCTTTAATCGGTACTTTTAGGCTAAATCCATAGTATTTCGCGACTTGTTTTATCATTTTAAAGAAATAGGTATCGGTATTTTCCCATCCTTTTATCGCTCCGTTTAGGATTGATATGTTTTTATCTGGGATTAATAAATCTGGATTAATTTTACGTTTATGTCCAAGACCATTACATTCGCTACACGCTCCATATGGAGCGTTAAACGAGAACAATCTAGGTTCTAGCTCGCCGATACTAAAATCACAATGAGGACAAGCGTAATGTTCACTAAAGATATGTTCCTCATTATTGATTAATACAACTACTTTACCTTCTCCAATGCGAGCGGCAGTTTCGATACTGTCAAAAAGACGACTTCGAACTCCTTCTCTCATTTTTAGTCGATCTACTACTAGTTCGATAGTATGTCGTTTATTTTTTTCTAGATTGATGTCGTCATCTAAATCGTATATTTCGCCATTTACTCGAACACGAACAAAACCATCTTTTTGGAGTTGTTCTAGGGTTTTTTGATGGGTTCCTTTACGTTCTTTAACGATAGGAGCTAAGATTATTACACGTCCTTCAGAAACTTCTAATACTTTTGTAGTCATTTCTTCAATTGATTGTCCTGAAATTTCAACACCATGGTTTGGACAAATTGGTTTTCCAATACGTGCGTATAATAAACGTAAATAGTCATATATTTCAGTTACAGTCCCTACTGTTGAACGGGGGTTTTTAGAAGTTGTTTTTTGATCGATACTAATTGCAGGTGAAAGTCCCTCAATGCTTTCTACATTAGGTTTTTCCATATTCCCTAGGAATTGTCTTGCGTACGCACTCAAACTCTCTACGTAGCGTCTTTGGCCCTCTTTATATATTGTATCGAATGCTAAAGAAGATTTACCACTACCACTTAAACCTGTCATGATAACAAGTTTGTTTTTTGGTATTGATATATCTATATTTTTTAAGTTGTTTTCTTTTGCACCTTTAATGATTATGTCATTAATCATATTTATCACCTAGCTATCTAGTAATTGCTTTAACTCTTGTTCCGTTAAAACTTCTACACCTAATTTATTGGCTTTGGTTAGTTTGCTTCCAGCGTCACTTCCAGCTACTACGTAACTAGTCTTCTTTGAAACACTACTAGAAACCTTTCCACCCATTGATTCAATTAGAGCTTTAACTTCATCTCTTTTATATAACTCCAATTTCCCAGTTAATACAAATGTTTTACCCACAAATTCTTCTTTTTCAACAACATTTGAAGTATATATCATATTTAATCCTGAGAATTTTAAGTTCATTAATAATTCTTGATTTTTATCGTCTTTAAAATAGTTTATTACACTATCCGCAATTACTTCCCCAATTTCATCAACTTCAACTAATTGATCCTTTGTTAGAGTATAGAAGTTATCTATGTTTTTAAACTTCGTTGCTAAAACCTTTGATACTTTTTCTCCAACATGGCGTATCCCTAAACCAAATAAAAGTTTATCTAAGTTATTTTGTTTACTTAGTTCAATACTATCAAGTAGTTTATTGATTGATTTTTGTCCAAATCCTTCTTTCACTACAAGATCCATTTTATGTTGTTCTAAATTATATATATCATCAATAGTCTTAATTAAACCATCATTGTAAAATTGCTCAACAATGCGTTCTCCTAGTCCTTCGATGCTCATCGCTTTTCTTGATGCAAAGTGAATGAGTCCTTCAATTTCTTTTGCTGGACAATCAGGATTAATACAATAATAATCTGCTTCTCCTATTTTCCTTTCTATGCTACTTTCGCATACAGGGCATTGCTTTGTCATATGGAACATTTTACTATCTACTGATCTTCTCTCCATTACGACACGCACTACTTCTGGGATAATGTCTCCAGCTTTACGTATTACTACATAATCAAGTTCTCTTATATCTTTTTCTTTAATGTAATCCTCATTGTGCAATGTTGCACGTGAAACAGTACTTCCTTGTACGATTACTGGATCTAAATTTGCGACTGGTGTAATTTGTCCTGTTCTTCCTACTTGCATTGTTATAGCGTTAATTTTTGTTATTACTTCTTCAGCAGGGAATTTGTAGGCAATCGCCCATTTTGGCGATTTCGCAGTATATCCAATTTGATCGTACAACGAAATATCATCAACTTTGATGACGATTCCATCAATCTCATATTTTAGATTATTTCTTTTTTCGGAGTACTCTTCAATATATTCAATTACTTCCTCGATATTCTTACACTTTTTACTTAATGGATTTACTTTGAATCCAAGTTTTTTTGCGAACTCTAAAGATTCCATATGCGATTCTAAATTGTGATTTCTTGGTGAAATCACACTGTAGATAAACATATCTAGATTCCTTTTTGCTGCGACACTACTATCTAATTGCCTTACACTTCCACTAGCAGCATTACGAGGATTTTTGAATTCCTCTTGATCGTTCTTTACTCTTTCGATATTAGCTTTTTCGAAAGATTTTTTACTCATAAAGATTTCCCCACGTACTTCTAGATTACTTTTATAATCTAACGATAATGGAATACTCTTTATGGTTCTAATATTTGATGTTATATTTTCACCAATAACACTGTTACCTCTTGAAGCTCCTAAAATAAGACTCCCGTTCTCATACCTTAAAGAACCTGCGAGTCCGTCTATTTTAAGTTCTACATTATAAACAACTTGTCCTACCTCTTTTTTGATACGTTCATCAAACGCATATAAGTCATCCTCATTAAAAGCATTGCTTAAACTCATCATAGGTACATCGTGTGTTACTTTCTCAAACTTATCAAGAACAACAGATCCTACCCTAACCGTAGGTGAATCATCACTTTTGAATTCAGGGTTGTCATTTTCTAGTTTGATTAATTCATGTAGTAAAGCATCAAACTCTTGATCACTAACTGTTGGATTATCTAAAACATAGTACTGATAATTGTACTTGTTTAGTAGTTCTCTTAATTCGTTTATTCTATTCATAATATTCATCAAATCACCACTCTTTATTATACCATAAATTACGTATTATTTCTTTGATATTGCTGGATGATCTTTAAGTAGTTTTTTCACTCCATGTGGTTGTTTAAAGGCGATAACACAGTTATCTCCAGCTACACTTACTACTACACCATCACCAAATACTTTATGTGTAACTTTATCTCCTTTAGAAATATCATTTTCCGATGTATTTTCTAAAGAAATTTTTCTCTTACTAATAATCTTTTGTTTAAATGTAGGTTGCTTATTAAAGGAATTTACATTCGTTGATCTTTTCACCGCAACACTATAACCTTGTTTATCAATTAAGTCTGAAGGAATTTCCTCTAAGAATTTACTGTCTAGATTCCGACTAATTTCACCAAACGTTTGCCTTACATCGGCATTAGTTAGATATAGTCTTTCTTTTGCTCGTGTCACACCAACATACATTAATCTGCGTTCTTCTTCAAACTCGAACTTACTTCCAAACGATCTTGCAAGTGGGAACATTCCCATTTCTAATGCAACTAAGAAAACCACTTTAAACTCAAGTCCTTTTGCTGCATGTAACGTCATTAATGTTACACCATCAATTACATCTTCTTTGTTTTCTTCTGCTTTTAAAGAGATATCTTCTAAGATGTAAGTTAACATCTCTTCTTTTGATATATCTCCGTAAATATCGTTATTTTCTGCTAATATTGTTTTAAATTCTTGTAAGTTTTCATATCTTACATCGCCTTTTTCGTCATTAACAAGAGTTTTATAGTATCCTGATTTTTCTAATACGTAATCAACGAAGTCTATGAAGGGTATTTCTTTTAGTTGGATTCTAAAATCAATAATTAGGTTTAAGAATTCTTTTAGTTTGTTTGAAGCGTTTCGGCCTAAGTATTCATGACTAAGTCGTAAGGAATCGCTAAACGCTAAACCATTATCCGCAGCATAATTCGTTACTTTTTCTATAGTAGAAGGACCAATCCCTCTTCTTGGAACACTGATAACTCGTAAAAAGCTAAAAGCGTCATCAGGATTCAGAATATATCTTAGGTAAGCTGTAAAATCTTTTATTTCTTTTCTTTTAAAGAAACTTGTGTTCCCTACAATACGGTATGGAACTTGCTTTTGCAACAATACATCTTCGTATTGTCTTGAGGTACTATTCGCTCGATATAAAATAGCCATATCATTGTACGTATACCCCATTCGATTTAAAGCCCTTATCGTTTGAGCAACATATTCTACTTCATCTCGTGCGGTAACACCTTTATAGTGAATAATCTGTTCCCCTTTACCTTTTGTAGAAAACAGGTTCTTTGGTATTCTTGTACTATTATTCTTTATAATACTGTTTGCAGCATCAAGAATGTTATTTGTAGAACGATAATTTTGCTCTAGCAAAACTATATGATAGTCTTTAAAATCTCTTTTAAATTTGTTGATATTTTCTATGTTTGCTCCTCTAAAAGCGTAGATACTTTGATCTTCGTCACCAACGATAAAAATATTGTTGTTTTCATTGATTAGAAGTTTCACCAACTCATACTGTGTATTGTTAGTATCTTGAAACTCATCTACAAGAACATACTTAAATAGATTATTATAGTATTCTTTAACTGCCGGTTCTTGTTTTAGTAGTTTAATTGTTAGAATCATTAAGTCTTCAAAATCAACAAGATTTGATTCAAATATATAGGCTTGATATTGACGGTATATTTTAGCAACTATCTCTTTAAATGGAGATTCTATGTCGTTTATATAATCCTCATCAAACTTCATTTTTAAGACAAATCCTCTTACTATTTTGGGGTTATACAGTTTAATATCAATATTTGCCTTTTTCATCAATGATTTAACGATTTGCAAGTTATCATCATCGTCAATAATTTGAAAATTACGATTGTATCCTAATTTATCAATGTGATCACGTAGTATTTTCGCACACATTGAATGAAAAGTACTAATCCACATATCATATGGGTTCATACCTAGTAATGTTTTAACACGTTCCTTCATTTCTTTCGCTGCTTTATTAGTAAAGGTGATAGCTAAAATATTCTTATAATGAACACCTTTCTCGTAGATTAAATAAGCGATTCTTTTAGTAAGAACGCTTGTTTTACCACTCCCAGCCCCCGCGATTGCCATTACTGGACCCTCTGTTGTTAGGACTGCTTCTTTTTGTTTTTCGTTTAAATTATCTAGTAAATTATTCATAAAATCACCTATTAAAAGTATATCAAAAAAAGCACTAATTTCATAGTGCTTTCACTGTTAATTTTTAATCAAGAAAGTATTGATATTCTTTTAAATTTATTTGCTTATTTTCAACTCTTACACCCTCTACAGTAAGCAGTTCACCTTGTGTAAATCCAGGCTCTCCAGTAAGCGATATTCCACCTTTAGAGTTTATCACTCTGTGCCATGGTAATTGATGTTTACTACTCATTGAACTTAGGATTCTAGAAACTTGTCTTGCACCACGAGGATTTCCTGCATAAACAGCGATTTGTCCATAGGTCATTACCCGTCCAAATGGGATGCTTTTTATGATCTCTAAAACTTGTTCTGTAAAATCAGTCATACTGTCACCTCTACATAAATAATAGCGATACTCCTACTAACGCGACAAATGCTGCTAGTATTTCTTTGAAGTTCACCTTCTCTTTAAATAATATCATCGAGAACGGAATAATCAAAATAACATTGAGTTGAGCAATCGTTGTTGAAACACCTAGACTTGTATAACGCAAAGCTAAAATACTTGAAGTAACTCCTAGAAAGGGTCCAAAAAACGAACCGAGTAAAATAAACTTTATAGCCTTAGAATTTTTAAAAGCTACTTTCACATTACTCCACTTACCAATAATTGATATATATATTACAAATCCTACAATTGCAGTAACCACTCGTACCTGTGTTGCTGCAAAAGGATTCAAATCTCCAAAACCTTCTTTACTTAGAGCCAGTCCAATTGCTTGTGTAAGGGCTCCAAGAAAAGCGAATGCGATTCCTCTTTTTACATGGGGATGTAATTGTTCTTTACCGTTCTGTTTTAATAAGATAACAAACGATATTGCAGATAATGCAATAACAATTCCAATAATTTGTCTCGTACTTAGTATTTCATCAAAGAATACTAATCCGAGTATTGCAGAAATAACCGGTGTACTACAGTAAATTAATAAAGATATTCTACCACCCAAATCGACGAAGGCCTGAAACAAGAATAAATCTCCTATTACAAGTCCTACCAGTCCACTTAAAGACAACCAAAGAATTGCTTCATTTGAAATATCAAGGGGTATAAACGACCCTGTAAGGGCGAAAAGCGTTAGGGAAATAAATACTAGTCCAAATAATAGTCTTATGATATTAACACTTAAACTTCCAACTCTTTTTCCCGCATACTCAAATCCAACAACTGTTAAGGTCCAACAGAGTGCTGTACCTAGTGAAATAAGTTCTCCAGTAAACAATGAAATCACTCCTTAGAAATAAAAAAAAAGACCGTAACGGTCTTTTTAGTTGAAATTATAAGCTTTCTACGTTAGCAGCTTGAGGACCTTTTTGTCCTTCAACTACATCAAAAGTTACAGCTTCTCCTTCTTCTAAAGTTTTGAAACCATCTTTTTGAATTTGAGAGAAATGAACGAATAAATCTTCTCCATTTTCAGTAGTGATGAATCCAAATCCTTTTTCAGAATTAAACCATTTTACTTTACCAGTCATGTGTGTTACCTCCTATTTTATTTGATTATTACAAATTTTTCATATATCAATTTGAGGTAACATTGTTATCTAAATTTCATATATCTTTTTATAATCTATCGACTTAATAATACACTATATTTTGAATAATGCAAGAAGATTACAAAAAAAGGCGAATTATTTCGCCTTTGGTTTAAATGATGAACGTAGTGATACGATACGATTAAATACTATTTTTTCTTCTGTAGTATCACTATCGATAGCGTAATAGCCATTTCTAGTGAATTGGAATCTGTCTCCTACGTTATGTTTTACATTTTCTTCTACATATCCTTCTTTCACTAAAAGTGATTCTGGATTGATTTTTTCACTAAAAGGAACATCTTTATTTTCAAAATCTGTGATTAAATCATCAAATAATCTGATCTCTGCTTTTTGATTATGAGTTGCATCTACGAAATGAATATTACCATTTGGTTTTCTTTCGTTAAACCCACTACCACTTTTTGTGGCTGGGTCGTATGTACAATGAACTTCTGTAATAACTCCGTTTTCATCTTTTACTACAGAGTTTGCTTTTACAAAGTACGCATGCATTAGACGAACTTCAACATCAAGAGCTAGACGTTTCCATTTTTTATTTGGTTTTTGCTCAATAAAATCTTCTCTTTCAATATATACATATTTACTAAACGGAATTTCTCTTGATCCTAAATCATCGTTTTCTCGATTGTTTTCAGCTTCTAAATACTCTACTTCACCTTCTGGATAGTTATCAATAACTAATTTTAAAGGATCTAGTATTGCGTTTGTTCTTGGTGCTTCTGTTTTTAATTTGTCTCTTACTACTTGGTATAACATATCGAGTTCGGTTTCACCTTGGCTTTTCGGCAATCCTAAACTATAAATAAAATCTCTGATTGCTTCTGCAGGAATACCTCGTCTTCTTAATCCTGATAATGTGATCAATCTAGGATCATCCCATCCTAAAACTGAACCACTTTCTACTAATTGCTTAATATATCTTTTACCAGTAACGGCTCCTGCGATATATAACTTACCAAATTCGATTTGTCTTGGCTTTTCAGGCATTTCACAGTTCTCTACTACCCAATCATATAAAGGTCTGTGGTCTTCAAATTCTAGCGAGCATAAGCTATGTGTAATACCTTCAATAGCATCCTCAATTGGATGTGCATAGTCATACATTGGATAAATACACCATGCATCTCCAGTGTTGTGATGATGCGCTCTTTGAATTCTATATATAACAGGATCTCTTAAATTAATATTTGGGCTTAACATATCTATTTTAGCTCGTAAAACATGAGTTCCATCTGGATATTTTCCTTCTCTCATGTTCATAAACATCTCTAAATTTTCTTCTACTGAACGGTTACGATAAGGAGACTCTTTTCCAGGTGTTTTGAAATCACCACGGTATTCTCTGATTTCTTCTGCGGTTAAATCACATACGAATGCTTTTCCTCTTTTAATAAGAAGAACCGCACGGTTAAACATTTCCTCAAAATAATCACTAGCAAAATATAAGTTCTCCCAGTGACAACCTAACCATTCAATATCTTCTTTAATCGCTTCTACAAAGCTGATATCTTCCTTTACTGGATTTGTATCATCAAATCGCAAATTAAAATATCCTCCATGTTTTTCAGCCATTGAGTAGTTTGTAATAATTGCTCTTGCATGTCCTAAATGCAAGAATCCATTTGGTTCCGGTGGAAATCTTGTGATTGCTTTTTCATGTTTCCCACTTTTGATATCTTCTTCTATTATTGTATTAATAAAATGATTAATTTCCATTTTTTTCACCCTTTATTATTTTATTTTTGTTCTTTGTCTTTGGTTACTATTTTCGGGTGCTCTGCTGGACTTTCATAATAATCACCTCTGTATTATCTATGATATTTTATATAATAACACAACTTTATTCAAGATAAAATCGAGAATTAGGAATTATTCTCGATTTTTGCTTTAATTTTTTTGAACTCTTCTAAACTCTTAGAAAAGACTCCTGAGTTTTTATTAACCCATCCAAAGAAGTTTTCATCTTCAAGTACTTCTTCAGAAATTTTTTCAATATCCAAGTAGTGTTCATTTAAGTAAGTAACAAAGTCTTCTACTTTTGTATATCTTTTTCCATCGTAACGAAATACTTTTTGGTTTTTGATGTCCTCTTGTATTTTTTCCTTCTTTGACTTACGATGTTGCTTCTCATTATCCTCTTTTGATGCTTTCTTCAAAGCCTTTTTATCTACTCTTTTTAACTTTTTCGTTTTCTCTTTGTTTTCTTCAAAATAGGTGCTTAACTCTTTTTTCTTTTCCACATCTTCTGACTTTGGTTCTTTATCTAGTTCTTTTTTACTTTTTCTTCTATTGCTTTTCTTTTCTTCTTTTTCTTTCTGTAACTCGTACTCTTCTGTGTTTACCCATTTCCAAGGTTCTTTTCCAACCATTATAGTTATAATTGCTTCATCATCTGATATAGGTTCTTCTTGTTTTCCTGATTGTTTCCTTTTTTTCTTTTTCTTAGAAGAAGGTTTTTCTTCTCGGACAGGTTCTTGTTCCTCTATATCCTCATCAGTAAAGTCAAAGAAAGATGCAGGATTATCTCGGTCTTTGATCGGAGTTGTCGGTTCTAAAGGTTTTGAAGTTTCAATGATATCCTCAACAATTTCTTCTGAAGGTAATTGCTTTTGCTTTTTCTTCTTAAACATTAGATCCACCCCCTACTCATAAAGAATCCAACAAGGAAGAATGATATATACACCAAAATCGCAATGATGTATTCTAAACGAAGGTATTTAAACATTTTTGAATAGTATTTTGTCATCCAATCATAACGTCTTTCAACCATTTGAACATATGCTTTAAATTTATCTAATAAAATACCAGGACCAATCAGTTGTTTAAGTACTAGTTCTGATTTTTTTGGTTTTTTAATTACTAAATCTACATAATCTTCTAGGATTCCCGCTTGTTTTAAGCGTGAATCTCTCATATCTTGCTCCCATTTGTCGAATGTTCGCTCTGCGTGCTTGTTTTTTTCACTTCTAACATCTCTGATATATCTTGTGATAAAGTTGTTTAGAACGGCATATCCTATCATTAAGAAGATAGCAACGATACCTAAGAAACTATACCACGGTACATCGTACAGTAATTGAACATAGTCATCAACAAGATTACTCCAAAACGCAAATACGTTTGCTAGAAAGCTAGGTTTTAGGGCATCTGGTGCTTTATATAGAAACATCAGTATGATTGAAAGAACAACGCTGATAAAAAATGCGAACTTGCTTGGTTTTTTATAGCGTTTATTTTTCTTTGGTAGTAGTTTCACCATTTCACGTAAGTTTTCCATTTGAGTAATCGATGCTTCACGGTATTCTTCAACCCAATTATCTAAAATATCATAAAGTATACTCTCTCGATTGATTTCATTGAACTTTTTCAGGTTCAAGAACTCTTTCAATGTCATATCCTGATCTAAATCGGGATGAGAAACGTAGAACTGATCAATACTTTTCACTTCTGAACCCCAATCCTCTTTATACGTTAAGGGATTACGATGAAAATAATCGGAATCATCTTTAAATGCATAATGACTTACGATTAAATCTGAGTACTTCTTATGTTTATATAGTTCAAGATTCCCAGTTTTTTCATATTCTAGTTGCTTTTTTAGTTTATATTTCTTAATGTCAAAACCATTAAGTTCAAGTAACAACATTAATTCTTCACTAGATTTCATGGTAGTCCCTCCTTTCTAAAGTATTATCGGATTAAACTTCTTACTCGTGCTCGAAAGTCCTCGCTAAACAACTCGTAATCGTCGTCAGCTAATACTCTCATTGCTTCAATAGAAATATATCCTTCTTCATACATTTCTTCTAACAGTGTTAGTTCATTTGATTCATCAATTATATTGAATGCAAATTGATCTGCCATTGCTGTAACTACTTCTTTAGATATTACTTTACTTTCAACCGAATCATTTATTTTCTCTAAATACTCATACATATCAGTCGTATCATACGTCTTAAGTTCATTATTCTCATCTACTAAGAAGTATGCTTTGAAGTATATTTCACTAACTAAATAGCGCATATTCAATACTTCTTTAAACGTTCCTGTTTCACCACTAGATTTTGAACAGATCTCAACATCATACCCACTTACTTGAGTAGGTGAAGCGCAAAATCGAGCTGCGTCATTGAAGAACGCAGATAGTAATGGTGTATTTTCTAAGGTTTCATATACATCTAGATGGAACTTCATTACTGAGATTCCGATTTTAAATAACATAGAGATATTACCTTCAATACTATTGGCTATATCTTTATATTTTGAATCGTATTCGTCTACTAGTTCTTTTGTACTATCTAATATTTCATTTACTTCACTATATTCCTCAAACACATCATCAAATAATCCTGCTTCATAATCATACTTAAACTGCATGATAACCCAAGATACACTTTCTCCTTGGAAAAGCGTTGCAACAATGCTTAAGGCATCGTCTGTGAAGTTATAATCGGTTACCTCACGCACATCGATGTCTGGACATCGATTTGCGGTTAATTCAATTTCTTCAAGTGGAACGTTCTCAATATTATATTGTGTGTGATCAAGCCATAGAGTAAAGACATCATAACTTCTAATACTCATCGCTGCTAAATAAAGTTTATCTTCTAACTCTTGATCATTCAGTTTTGAAGATATATCCTCGTAGTTTTCTTTGAAACTAACAATTACACTAGAAATATCTCCAATACCAGGATCAAAGTTCTGTCCGTCTGAAAGTACATCAACATACCAAATTAGTAGTCCCTCATGGTTTTTGAAGTTCTCACCAAATGTCTTCAAGTCGGCATTGACATTAACCTTATCCTCATATAGCGCTACAAACGCAGCAGCTTCTACAACATTACTATCCACATCAAGTTCTGGGTCTACTGGCGGAGTTGTTGGGTCTAAATTCTCTTGTGCAACATAATTCTCAGGCTCTTCCACTGTAAACGTAGGTCGCGTTTCAACAAACGTCTCAGTATAGTCGTTCCCGAGATTAAAAGTTTCATGTTTCGCTTCAAGATGAGCATTTAACAACACAAGATAATCATCTAAATCCGCAATATATGCTTCATATTGAACTTGATATTCGAAATTTTCAAGATCGCTATCATATTGTAAGATACTCGCCTCATGAACTTCTACAACTTCTTTCGCTTCATCAAACTCTGTTTGAAAAGCTGTTTCACTTGTTAGAACATCTTGATAAATCAAGTTTGATCCACTACCGTCCTGTATTAAAACAAGCGATACCCCGTAATAGCTACTTGTAGTTAATGCTGTTCCGAAATAATCAAAGTACGCAGTATTAATTATATCTTGTGAATCCAATGTTAACTGCGGATAAACTGTCGACATAAACTGTACTTCGTAAGACTCTTGTCCACCAACATACTGTTGTTGGTACTCATAAATTGATTCATTATAATATCCTTCAATTCCATCTACACTAAGTAACTCTTCAAAGTTTGAAGCTTTATCAGCCAATCCTTTAATTGGAACAGCTTTTTCTGCGGTTCTTGCGATTCGTGAGAATGGTGGAGGATGTTCTAATACAAAGTTTGTCATATATGCATTAGTATCAACTAAGTTCATACTAAATGCTGGTAGGATAATAAAATAGACAAGTACATATCCGTTTATAAATCCGAATACTGCACCTAAATAGTTGTTTTTCTTCCCTAATTTAGCTCGCATATTTTCATTAAGAAGGTATTTTCTTGCAAATATTGAAAGGATAAAGATTCCAACAAACAATAGGGTGTATGTAAATACATATGCGAAAATCATTCCAATTGTATTTTTAAATACTCCTAAATACTCGTTGATTAACTCAAAGAAGAACGTTTCGGATAATGGTGCATACAGGTATGTTGTGATTGCACTACCCATATAATATATAATCACGAAAGGAAGAATTAAATTTATCGATATTCTAATTTGCTTATGTCCACCAGAAAAGTATCCATATAATAAATATGAAATGTAAATCATCGCAAGTACTAAATCAAAATTAAAATCCACTGCAATTTCAGGAATTATACTCGATAGCATTGTTATTCTCCTTTCTCAGTATCTTATAGGAAAAACCCTTGTTTAAAAAGGGTTTTTCTATATTTAGGGTTGTTTTATTTAATAATTATTGGCTATATTATGGTAATTCTACTTCTTCTCCCTCTTCGAATCCACCGAAGATATCTCCAAATTGTGCTAATGTTTCTGGATCAATTGCGTCTCCGATTGTTTCTAAGAATGCTTCTTGGTTTTCAGGATCTAACTCTTCGAAACTTTCCATTAACTCCTCAACTTGTTCTGGAGTAACTTCTTCAGCAGGATCTGCACTTGTTAATGCTTCTTGGATTGTTTCTAAGTTTTCAATCACTTCATCAATATCTTCTTGCTCTTCTGGATCATCAGAAGTTACAGCAGCTTCAATTTCATCTGTGATTCCTTCTTCAATAATGTTTTGAAGTTCTGTTTGGAAGCTTTCTAAAGCTTCTTGAAGATCTTCATCACCAGCTACGATACCAAGAACGATTGCATCAGTTTGTAAGTCAATTGAATTAACTTCTACTGCGCCTTCTTCAGCACCATCTTGTAATAAACCAGATAATTTAGCAGTACTTATTACTAAGTCACCGTCAGTGTTAAACTCACCAAATTTAACATCTCCAAGATCTGCAAATACTTGTTTAAATACAGCTAGTTCATCAATTTCAATGTAGTCTCCTGAATTCTCTAATTCGTCTTTACCAAATGTGATTGTAGTAAATTCAAATTTTAGTTCATCTTCTACACCATCTGCTGTAACATTTTCTGCTCTAATAACTAACTTAGAGTCGATTCCAGCAATTTTGAATAATGCGTTAACATATATATCTTCTTCCTCAAATTCGAACCAAATCGCTTTTAAGCCTACTTCAATTTCTTTATTCTCTGTATCTGAAACTGGAATTGTTTGTGTTCCTCTTGTTTCAGCAAATCCACCAGCAGCGCTATAGATTAACTTATTGAAGATTTCTTCTTCAATTTCAAATCCGCCACCTAGTAATGAACTGTTAAAGATATAAGAAGTAAATACATCTTGTAAGTATGCTTCTGGATCGAATAATTCAGGATTATATTCACCGTAAACCGCTTCAACTTTGACTGCATCTAATACACAATCAGCACCTTTAGCGTCTAATGCTCCACTATCTACATCAGCTTGAGTACAGTACTCAGCAGGAGTTACAACATCGTGTAAATCATATAGATAATTTGGATATTCTGGATCGTCAATACTTCTGAATTTAGAAACACCAGCAGTTAAAACAAATTCTGTATCTTCTAAATCAAAATGGATAAGTTGATTGTCAAAGATAATCGATAATAACTCTTGCATTAACATAAATTCTGCGTTTGATTCACCATCTTGTGATTCTGACATTTGCTCTAAGATTTCATCTTTTTGAATTGTATATGAAATCGTATCAACATCAAATTCACCTGCAGGGATTTGTGCATCAATTTCACTCTGTAAATCTAAGTTTCCTTGATTTTCAGCAATACCTATAATTGTAGTGAAAATTGATTTTGGTAATGGTAAGTTCCCCATTTGAATTTTATCAAATGCTAAATAGTATTCTTCAGCGTTATCATCGAATAACATATGAACTTCTAATACTGTTTTATATGTTAGTTGTCCATCAATATCGATTTCAGCCATTACATTTAATACAAACTTACCAGGATCAGTAGCAGTTGAACCATCATAGAATGATACCCATGCACCTACTAATCTAAAACTAATATTATATCCTTCAATTTCTTGAGGTTCAGCAAAGATATAACACTCATTATCTGTTGTACAATTTGCACCAGGTGCGTACTCCGGATTTTGTTCTAAAATCGCTTCATAAATTGCACGGTTGATAACGTCTTGACTTAAGTTAAATACTAAGTCGTCAGTTGTTCCGTCTTGTACTTCAGTAATTGAAGTATCTAATTCCTCATATAACATCGTCATTGCGTCATATTCATCTGTGTACAAGTGAGTTGGTAGATGTTCTGCACCTGTACCGTCATACATTAGTGTTGCCACCAATGCTGGGGTTCCCAGTAAAACTAGTACCGGAATAAAAATAACCATAAATAATTTTTTCATAATATTACCTCCTTGAGAGCTTTCTTTTATACAACCCTAGTATATAGAAAATATGTGTATATTTTATGAATATCGTTTTTATTTGATATGAAATCCTACTCTAACGGTAGCCTACTTTTTCCATTGAGTTTCATATCATCTGTTTTGTGTTTACTTATATATTGATAATAACCAGCTACACCAATCATTGCTGCGTTATCAGTACAATAATCAAATTCTGGAACGACAACATTTACATCTGTTATCTTTTTATCTATTTTGCTTCTCAGACCCTTATTTGCCGCTACTCCACCAGCAATCATAAACATTTTTGCATCAAACTCATTAATTGCCTTGATACTTTTGTTTACAAGAACATCAGTAACCGCTTCTTGGAAAGAAGCACATAGATCCTCTACATTTAGTTTCTCATTACGTTGTTTAATGTTGTGTACTAAATTAATTACATGTGACTTTATCCCAGAGAAACTAAAATCATAGTTATCTCCTAAGCTAATATCAGGCATCTTATAGTTCAATTGTCCAATTTTAGCCAATCGATCTACTTCAGGTCCACCAGGATACCCAAGTCCAACAGTACGAGCAACTTTATCGTATGCTTCTCCTACTGCATCATCCATAGTTTCTCCTAACTTCTCAAAACTATAATGTTCTTTCATAAGAATCAACTCAGTATGTCCTCCACTTACAACTAAACACACAAGTGGGAAGACTAAATCATCACTTATCGCATTGGCGTAGATATGTCCAGCTATATGGTGAACACCAACAATTTCAATCCCATTCGCAAATGCGAATGCTTTTGCGGCATTTATCCCAATAAGTAGTGATCCAATTAATCCAGGACCTTTTGTTACGACAACAAGCTCAATATCCTTTTTTTCGATTCCAGCTTCTTCAATCGCTTCTTCAAAGACCATTGTAATCCCTTTGATATGCTCTCTTGAAGCAATTTCAGGCACTACTCCACCATATTGTTTATGAATATCAATCTGGCTTAATACGACATTGCTTAGTATCTCTTTTCCATCTCTTATAATACTTACACTTGTTTCATCACAAGAGCTTTCAACACTTAATAAAATCATTCTTTCACTCCTAAACTTAACATCATTAATAAGGCATCTTCACCATTCTCATAATACCTTTTTCTTTTCGTTACACCAAGAAATCCAAGTTCTTCATATAGTTTAATGGCATAATGATTACTCACTCTTACTTCTAACGTTAAATTCTCAATTTCGTTATCATTGCATACCCTAATAACTTCCATAACTAAATCTTTTCCAAGACCAAGTCCTCGGTAATCTTCAGAAACAAACAAGTTTAAAATCTCGGCGTTGGGTAGTGTTAACCAACTTCCAATATATCCTGCTCTTTTTCCATCAACTATCGATATGAAATATCTAGACATATCATTATACATTATTTCATTATATAATGTCTTTTCTCCTAAAGATTTTCCAAATATTTTTAGTTCTTCTTTATATACATAAGGTATATCACTTAAATCCATCTTGCGAATTAATGTTTCCATTTTTTCACCTCTACTCTGTATCAGATGAAGTTTCTTCGTCATCAAGGTCTTCACTCTCTACTTCAAAAGCCACACCAATTTCATCTTGTAGCTCATCAATAGCGTCAATTTCAACTTCATAAATATCAGTAAAATTCTCAATCAGAGGAACTATTTCGGTTAAACTGTTTAAATCCATTAGATTTATATCCGTAGCGATTCCATTAACTTCATTCAATGTCGCAGTTTTTTCTTGATGTTTCAGATATAATTGCTCAAATAATGAGATATCTCGATAGTAATTCACTAAATCACTATCAAATCCATCTTTATCACGATTAATTAGAATACTGTTCACACCAACTTTTTTATACGTATTAGGAATTTCATATATCTCAACAAAGTTAATTAACTCTGTTGGGTTATAAATAATAATACTAATTGTTACATGAGCTGCGACAGGGATTGTATCTGTAAGTAAATATTCTTCTGAATATCCTGGTTTAAACTGATTGTGGTTATCAACAGTTTTATACATACATTCGTCACTATCAAACTTGTATCTGGTATTACCTACTTCTATATTAATTGGAATTAATACATCATTCGAGATATCTGTACATATGTTATTTGGCTCCATGAAGATATCTCCCACATATCCTTCTAACTCATATTCAAAATCGATTGTGGGATTTAGAAGCATCATTTCCTCAATTGTTAATAACCGATCAACATTTAGTTCAATCAACTTCCCGTCATTATCTGTTTTATAGTAAATCATAACTTTTTTGTCATCGCTAACTAAGTAGGAATCTTTACGTTCATTAAAATTATAGGTCGGTCCTGTAGACCCACAACTACTTAATAAAATTACGATGAAAAAAACAAGGAATGCATTTATTTTTCTCATTAGAACATCCCCAATCTAGAGAGTGCATCGTTTATTATATCAATGATTTCTCCGGTATTTTTCAATCGAACTTTCTTAATAACCTCATGATCTCTACCAAGAGTTTCAATTGTCGTAATCGACCATATGTTATTAACGTCCTCATCCTTGTAATCTTCTTTTAGTTCTAGTAAGTTTACAGACTGATTTGTAAGAAGATAGGACTCAATTACTCTAAACTCTTCTAGTGTATCTGATACATCTTCATATGTATCTCCTGCTTGAGATAAACTCATTGGTAAAACTGAAACAATCTCCTTGTACCATATTTCTTCAAGAACATTGAATCGAATTTGCTCGATAAATACGATATCTTCAAAAGTATTAATCGTAAAATCAGTATTTTTAAAACGTAATACATTGGTTTTTTCAATCGGTTCTACTGTCTGTGGATCTGTAATAACGTCTTCGCTATATCCATTCTCATGGAAAATATACTCATCATAAGTACAGTATCCATTATCACGGTTGTTATAGAAGTATGTCTTTTCGCCAATGCGTAGGAATTTAGGAATTGGTGTCTCTTTTGTAATTCCACAAGCACTTAACTCTTCAACAGTAACAAAAGAACTAATTGTGTCGTGATTCGCTAGTTCTGATGAATCTAAACTAGAATAATCCAAAGCTTCAAAGAATGTCATAATTTGATCAATCATAAAGACATCGATTTCTCCTATCGAATTAGTACGATAACTTACGATTAAGTCTCCGTTAATAACAAACCCACTACGGTCTTTCTCGTAATTACCACGATCAAACAGTCCACATCCGGTAAGTAGAATAACGGATAATAAGGCAATAACTAGCTTTTTCATATGACACCTCCTAACTTAGAGTATATGTTTTAGACGCAACTTCATTTGTTGCAAATGTGTCCGCGTCATCTTCTATTGATGTTGTTACTAATGTATCAGTATCATTCGTTGTAAATGTAAGTGATGAATCGTCTAAAACACTTTGAATAGACGCTTTTATCGCATCAATTTCACCTTGTGTTAAGGTTCCTTCATCAATACCATCATTCGTTAAGTACGAATTGTAATAATCATCTAGTGATTGATATGTTTGGGTATCTATTTCATTATTCTTCGTAAATGTCTCATCCAAGTGATCCATATATTGATTTGCTACAATAACTGCCCAAGCATCATTGATTGCTTCTGTTCTAAATTGATTATAACGTGCTGTATCAATTGCTTCTTGGTCTTCTAAACGTGTATATTCTTCACTATAGTGATAATCATATACATCTGTATTCACTATTGGGCTTGTCAGTGTTACTGTAGTCCCACTTAACTTACTAACTATTGAATCCATATTGGTGTTACTCAATGTATTCATTGTTATTTCAACTACAACAGTCAACATGTCAGTACTTACAAAGTCTAAATCTGAGATGAGTGTATCGTTCATTGTGAAAGAAACATCAACAAATAACGAAGTTGTAGTTATTGTAGTTAAGCCATTTCCAGTTACTATCATATCATCAAGTGATCCTAGTAAAGTTAAAGTTGTTGTGTTTGGTGCGTTTACCGTAACTTCGGTACCATCCACGACATTTATTTGAGCAGGAAGAGTATTATTGTAGTTTAAGGTAATAACACCTGTTCCTGACATATTTAAATCAATTTCAGTAGCCCTTGTCGACAATGTTATGTTATTGTTATTTCCATTTAGAACAACTGATGTTATAGAACCACTACTCGTATTCAACGTTGTAATGGTTGAGGATGTTACATCAAGGTTAGTAATTGTAACGGCGTTATCAAATAACAATGAAGTTAAGGAATCACTAGTCATTGTTAAATCGGTAACACTTCCTAGAATTGTTGCACTTGTCGCATTTTCTACATCTAATAGTAGTTCAGGAACTGTGTTTGATGTTACTTCTAGACTTGTAGATCCTTCATAATTCAATGTAATAATTCCCGTTCCTGTTGAGGTTAAATCAATTTCATCACTTTCGGTTGTTATTGTAATATCACTATTATTCCCCGTATATGCAAATGTTGTAATGTTTGTATTGTTTGTATCTAGAATATTTAAACTAGTTGATTGTACATCTAGATTTGTAATAGTTCCTTCAATACTTAATGAAGCACCATTTGAAACGTCGATATTTAGATTAAGTAACGAGGTTGCTGTGATTGATAGTGCTGTTGATCCTTCATAATTAAGCGTTACAATTCCTGTTCCTGTCGATTCCATGGTAATTGAATCAGCGACTGTAGTAAATGTAATATTAGTATCATCACCTAAATAGTCCAAGGTGGTTATCGTTGCATCGTTTGTATCTAATGACGTCATACTAGTTGAGTCAATATCAAGAGTTGCAATTGTTGAAGAAGGTAGGACATTTAATGTTACAAGGTTATTTGAATCTACTAGAACATCTCCCATACTTCCTGATAAGTTCATTACTGTGCTTGACGGTGCTGTTAATACAAGTTCTGGAAGCGTTGTTCCATCAACTGTTAAAGCTGAAACATCTAAGTAATTAAGAGTAATGATTCCCGTTCCAGACGAAGATAAATCTACATCATCACATTTTGTTGTAATAGTAACATTATTGTTCTCTCCTCCATATTGGAGAGTTGTCAAGGTTGCATCATTTGTTGATAGTGTTGTTATACTTGTTGAATCAACACTCAAAACACCTGCAGTAGTTGCGTTTGTCAATGTTACCGAAGTTGCTGTATTGTTGTTCAATGTAATATCACCACTAGCTACTACATCTATTGATAACGCAGAATCTGTGTTTCCTAAAATCATTGAACTCACAGTTCCTTCGATGCTACTTAAATTAGTAGCTGTAATATCTATAGTCGGTGATGAAACTGTTAAGTTTAAGCTATCAATAGTCGTGGTTATTGCTGTTACAGTTGAACTAGTAATTGCTAAGTCACCTAGCGAATTCCCAGTAAAATCAAGTGTTGAGAAACTACCAGATAATGTAAATGCTAATTGGTTGTTCGTAATACTTAGATTCCCTGTAACACTTGTCCCTGTAGTTAAGGTTGCTAAATCATTTGTGAGAAGTGTTAGATCATCTGTTGTGAACCCAGTAATGTCCAAACTAGTTAAATTGTCGTTATCAATTGTTGTTTGATTCAATATAGAACCATTTAAGTCTAGTAGTCCGTTTGTAGAGACAATGGTGAGGTCTGCATTCACATTGCTAGAGTTTACCGTAACATTACTTAAATTTACTCCATTTAAGTCAATATTTTGAACTTCATCGCCTTCAATTGTGATTGTGGCTAGTGTAGTAGACATATCTAGATTATTTACAACTCCTGTCGTGAAATCAAGCGTGTTAACATTTAAGAACTGTAAATCTAATGTCTCAATATTAGTATTCAATGTCGTCGTGATTACCCCTATATTAGTACCATTTAACGTTACTTTAGATGCTGTACCATCTAATGTTACATTAAGACCTATTTTGTCTAAAGTTAGTGCTAAATCATTTGCACCCAAGTTAAACTCTAAATTCGATAAGATTGAACTCGATAAACTCGAATTTCCATTTGATATTAAATGTAAAGTATTTGTATCAGTAGTAATTGCCACTCCGGTTGGAGAATCAATAGTTACCGTAGTTGTTGGTGATAATAATAAATCCAAAGTAGATAAGGCGTCCGTAATATTCACATCGGTAATTTCAGTTCCAGATACATCTAGATTCACCGAGGAATTCTGAATATCCAAAGATGCAATTGTCGCCGTACTTGCATTGAACGTCCCTAGAAATGAACTTGAAATATCAAGAGAACTTACAGATGAACCAGCATCAATATTTAGTGTTGAATAGTTTCCACTAATTACCGCTGTATCACTTGTAAAATCAACAGCCAATGTTCCCGTATTTGAACTCGTGATAGATAAATCATTTGTCCCTGTATCTACCGTTAATGAAGTATATGCTCCACCAGTAATTACTGTGTTTGTTGTATTTGTTGCATCGATTGATAGGGATCCACTTCCACTATCAATTGATAGCAATGATATTGGTGCATTATTTGTATTAACAGTACTTAATAGCGATGTATTATCAATTGACAGTACTCTTATATCACTTGTTCCTGCTAAGTTTAATGTAGATAAATTTGTGTTATCAAACAATACAGTATCCAAAGTAAGGTCTGCGGCAAGTGTTGCTGCGGAAGACAGTACAGTTAAATCTACATCAGCAGCAGCTACATTTAAGTTCGTAAATAGCGCTCCGGTTAGAGTTACTTGTCCTGTAGTACCAACGATACTAAATGTTGTTTCATTTGTGTCTATATCAATATTGGTTAACGTTGCTGTACCATAACTTAAACTTGATAAGCTATTATTATTCAATAAATCCATGTTAGTAACATTTGAAGCATTACTTACTGTAATAGATGGAATACTATGTGCTTCAAAATGGAATGTGTTTGTAATGATAGAAGCAGTAAGAGCTTGATTGTTTGTTGAATACAAAGTTGTCGTAGCTCCAGGCAAATCAATTGTAATGTCATTAATGGAATTATTGGTTAGATATGCTGTTGTTGTATTTGTTCCACTTACAGACAATGCAGCTACTCCTGAATCAACATTGAGGACAGTAATATCCGCAGTAGAACTCAGGGTATCGAAATTTGTAGAAGTTATATCTATCGTACCAACAGTTCCACTGATTGTTATTTGTTCCAAAGTGTTATAACTTACAACTAGTTGATTCGCATCCACATCCATTAGTAAATCAGTTTGTGTATTATTTATTACTAGTGTTCCACCGCTTGCTACTGCATTAATTGTTGTGGCAAAGTTATTGTTTATAACCAACTGTGTCACTCTTGTATCATAATCAACTGTGACTTCAGTTGAATTTACCGTAAATGTTGACGCATTCACTTCTGTAGTCGTATTCCTTGAGATTGTCGCTAGGATATCTGTATTGAATATTGTAGTAGTTGATTCATAATTATCTAAAGTAATTGCTGTTAGATTCGCAGAATTTAGTGTTACATCGTTCGCATCTACTTCTAAAAGTAACGTTGTATTATCAACTGTTATGTCTAGCGTTGCATTACTTGCTGTTATGTCCAACGAGGAAGTATCTGAATTTATCGTTATAAGCCCGTTTCTAAACGAGGTTAACTCTAACGTTGATGCACTGTTTAAATCAACTGTGATGGAATCTACTAGTGAATCTGCGTTGATTATTCTTACATAAGTTATGTTGTCATTGCTTAAATCTGTTATATCTACATCCAAATTTGCAATTGTTAAGGTTGTTAATGATGTATAGCCATTTAAAAACACATGACTTGAATAATCACTATATTCAAGGGTAATGGCTTCAATATTGTCAAAACTCAATGTATCAAAGCTTGGTGTAAGCTCATTATTATTACTATCCATCGAAAGATTAACTAGGTTGTTAAAAGAATCCGTAACCGTTATGTATGGTTCTAAATGAACTGTGTCCTCATGGTTAAGTGTTCCATACATATCAAAACTACTCGATATAGCTGTTAATACATTGAACTCATCTAAAATAAAATTACTATCTTCATCAAACGCAAGCATGTTATTAAAACTACCTGATATTGTAGTAACTCCTGTATAATCCATAACTAAAGTTGTAAGACTATCCAACCCATCTAGATTATTAATTGTAGTAAGTGGAGATTCTATTGTTAAAGACACCACATCATCATACGCACTCAAATAAGAGAAATCCGCAATTTCCTGAATATTTTGAACTGATAAAGAAGTTAGTGTTGTTTCAAAATCTTGAGTCTGGAAACCGCTTAAATCAGAGATATCCAACCCTATATTTAGTGTCGTTAAAACATCTAAACTAGATAAGAACGCTACATCTGTAATCGCATGTCCATTCAAGTTCAACACTGTAAGATTAGTATCTGTAAAAGATCCATCAATTACCGAAGTAATCGCTATTGAGCTATTCTCAAGAAATGTCTTAGAAAACTCAGTAATTCCAAGATTTTTTAATCCATTAATTTCGGTAATACCGATATTCGCATAGCTAAACGTTGTTAAACTTGGCATATTATTCACACCATCTAAACTAACTAACGTGGCTACAATGGTATCTTTTGTATATTGATTTGAAATATTCAATGTCTCAAGATCTGGAAAACCATCTAAGAATGAAACAGTTGTTAATACATTATTGTTTAGAAGCAATGTCTTCACTGAGGTAATTTGATTCATTGAAGCTATTGTTTCAATATAATTATCTGATAAATCTAGTGTTTCAATGGAGCTTTCCACAAATGAGCCTGTAATAGTAGAAACATTACTCTCATTAATTGAGAGAACACTTGTTTCTATTCCATTAAAACTATCAACAATACTTTCGTAATCTCCATCAAATAGATTAATTCCTGCTGGATCCTCAATGATTAGATTATTGAATGATCCAGAAATAGTAGTTGTAGGTAAAATTGTGTTTTGTGACTCAAAGTTCATAAGGTGATAATACCCATTATTAAAGGAACCGCTAATGTGCCCAATTCTACCACTACTAAAATCAAATTCATTTGTACTGTTATATGTTTCAAAAATATCATTAAACGAATCGACTATGGACGTTAAGGAGTCTCCGTCAATACTCAGTAGTAATAACGTTGGTAAATCATTGAATGAATTATTGATTGACACAACGCTCGTACCGGTAAGATTTATTCTTTCAATACTTGGTAAATCTATAAACGAATCTAATAAATTATTGTCCGCAGTAACATTACTTGCATCAATATCTACTAAATTATCCAAATCACTTGTAGCTAAGCCACTAAACACTTCTAGATTGCTTACTGGATTTCCACTAATGTTGATTTGTATTAGTTCAGGACTTCCTAAAATGAATCTTATGTCTTCAATGTTATTGTTTGATAAATCAAGTGAAACCAGATTTGGTAAATTTAATGAGAGTTCATCAATCACATCAATTTCTATACCACTTAACTGGATCGTAGCGATTGCTGTTAAGCCATTTATACTATTATAGATTTCTAAGTGATCTTCTACTTCGAATCCAAAATCAAACACATTTTCTTCATGTAAAAGGAGTTCTGGAACATTTGTAAAAGAATCTCTTATAATTCTTATTCTATTAGGATTAAGAAGATCCTCAGGAATATCTTCTACAAGCTCATCATCAAAAACAATCAAGGTATCTAAATACGGTAGGTTACTTAGGCCTTTTAACTCAACTAAACCATTGTTCATTATATTTAGTGTTTCTAAAGAAGGATGCCCCATTACACCAGAAGTATCCGTCAACTCATTACTACTTAAATCCAGATATGTTAAATCTGGCCAAGCAGTAGAAATGTCTGGGATTACACTAATCTCGTTGTATGAAAGATTTACTTCTTCTAAATTAGTAATACTTAGTAAATCACTAAAGTCGGTAATAATATTGCGTGATAAATCAATTGTAGTAAGACCTGTCATATCTGATAAATCATCAATGTTCTCAATATTATTATTCTCAATATGTAACTCTACGATATCAGTGTACTCAGCTATTGGCGTAATATCTGTTAACTCATTATCATTAAGAAAGAGTGTTTCCAAATTAATATCGCGCCCTTCTAATCCTGAAATTGAAGTTAAACCATTATTGTCAAGATGGAGTTCTCGTAAGAACGGAGCGTTTTCCAGGCTGTCAAAATTTGGACTGACACCCAAACAACCTAAATCATTCTCACCTAAGTTTAGAACTTCTAAGCGGATTAAATCATCTAAAGCTGAGATATCACATATATCATTATTTTGTGCATATAGAAATCTTAATGCAGTTAAACCACTTAAATCATCACCAAGTATGCTTATATTGTTGTTTGAAATATTTAAAGTCTCTAATTGATCAAGCTGATTTATGGAAGGGAACTCAATAATATCATTATCATTCAAGTAAAGCGTTGTTAAATTAATAAGATTATTCAGGCCTTCAATATTAACAATCCCGTTATTTGAAAGGTCTAAGTTTGTCAGTTTTGTCATTTCCTCTACACCATCAACACTTTGCAATGTATATGTATCTGAAATAACTAATGATTTGATTTTACTTAAATTCTTAAAACTATCAATACTTACAACACTTGTTCCTACTAGTTCAATACTTTGAATGTTACTTAAAGCACTGATCGGACTCAAATCACGGAAACTTTGTCCCGTAAGTGAGATATCTGTTAGATTTTGGAAACATTGAATACCACTTAAATCAATATCTTCATTTGGATTATCAACCACAAACTCCAAACTTATTGCTGCAATTGCGTCCAAATAATGTCTCTTATCAATTTCTATATCTTGTTCAATAAGTAAATCATAAAAATCTCTACTCGCAAAACTAGTAAAACTAGAGTATGTTTGGCAATACTCTGGTAAATGCTCATTTTCAGCAGATTTACCACAAGAACTTGCTAAAAAGACTACTATAAATAGTAGGAAAAGAGATATGTATCTAATTGGTCTTTTCATATTACTCCACCTCTCTTAAAATATCGATTGGTTTAGTATTGGCAAGTTTACTAACATTGCGATTACTTAAAACTCCAAGAAGAATGAACACAACAACAATATAAAAAGCTAGATTGAAGAAACTAATATTTGTTATCGTACCATCATTCCCGATACTTAACTTCATACCAGCAAATGTGATAACCCCAGAACCCTGATTAATAACGGTAATAAATACATCGTTTATAATATTATTTGCATAATAAATAATTCCGATACTCATCACTGCTGCAAGTACTATTTCAATTATTATTTCGATAAAGAATAATGTTTTAATATCTTTACTTGTCGAACCTACACTTCGGTAGATTCCAATTTCACTAATTCGTTCACTTAAAATTACCTGAAGTAAAATATTGAAGAATACAATACTAATAAACATCAATACGTTGAAGAACACTCCAAACAATATACTAATAGAATTAAGATAATGATAACTTTCACTATTCACTTTACAACTAGAGTAATCGGCAATATAGAAGACATCTCCCGCTATTTGCAACCCCTCAATTTCAGTACTATCTAACAAAACATTGTCAACAGAATGTATCGCGCAAACTTCACCTTCACCCGGACTCTTAGTCTCTTTACGATAGATTCTAAAATCATCAACGTATCCTGATTGTTCAAACTCAAGTAATGGTGATGCAAAACTATCCTCAGCAACTGTTAAAGGCGTATTATCATTGTTTATTCCACCCTCTAAATTAATACTGAAGTATCCATCTAAATTTCGTATATTCGATGTTTCAGGAACAAACAACTTATTATACGTTTCTATATCAATATAAATAATACTCTCATTCTCATTTTCGATAATTCCTGTTATTGTCATTTCTTTAAATGTATCATGACTTCTAAACACAGCATCTTTCAACTCTGTATCATTAAGTTCTGCGGTAGCTGAATTATACAACGTGCGATATAATCTCTCTATATAGCGATCTTCCCCTTCTGCTAAATAAGTATCCCTTTCATCCACCACATAATAAATTGCATTACTTCTTAACAGAATATCAAAGTAATCTGAATCAATTTCATTTACTTGCAACTTAAAGTCATTTATATAATCAATAAACTCATCTACTGAATCAAAGTATCTATTAAACTTTTGATCATCAATAATATCACGGCAGTCATTTTGGTAATATGCGTTCAAATCATCATAGTTGTAACAATACTCCGGTACATACAAATCAAGATATCTTACAGCTACTTTGTCTTCAGTTATTAATGGACTATCAATAACAATAGAGCCATTTTCCAGTTCAACAAGAGAATCAAAATACTGTTCAACACCAAAGATACCACGTTCAATATCAAAACTATACTCTGGTAATAACATAGTTTCATTTACAAATACATTTAATGAAGTAACATCATCCCCAAGCATAAAATAATCACGATAGAACTTCGTAGTTACCATAAGTTCATCAAATTGATCTGGGTATGTACTTTCACCAATAAATAAGTCATTATAACTATATTTCTCTACTTCTGCTTGATTAAACAACCGTACTTTGTACTGTCCTAATACATCTGGATAACTTAAATTACCTACTGTTTTTTCTGCACCACCAGTTATAGTGCTAAAGGCCATATCTGGCGAATACCCAGTAACTATTTCACTATTTTCATCATCGAAAATAGCGTTATATTCTCCTTGTAGATCCGTAATCGCCTGAGAGTAATCACCCTCTGTAATTACATCATCTATCGGTATCAAACTAAAGGCATAACTATTCGCCTTATTTAACGCATCAAAATATGCATCATAACTATCGCTTATTCCACGTTCAATTCCACTAAAAAGGATTGTAAAGCTAAATGCTAAAGCTAAAGATAGTGCTGTAAATAATGTACGTAGAAGTTGTGATCTGATTTTTCTAAATGTAAGTTCAAACTTATCTCTCATACTTAAGTTTGTAGGCTTTGTCTTACGATATACATTTTGGTATGTCTGTTCAATATCCTCTTTGATTAAGTCATTTACAAACTCACCTTCCGCTAACTCAATGATTCTTGTAGCATGATCGTTTGCAATTCCTCTATCATGAGTTACCACGATAACAAGACGTTCCTTACTAAGACCCTTAATTAACTCAATAACATTTTCACTTGTCTTATGATCAAGTGCACCAGTAGGTTCGTCAGCAAGAATAATTGCTGGATCCTTAACTAACGCTCTTGCGATAGCAACACGCTGTCTTTGTCCACCACTTAGTTGCCCTGGTAACTTATGAATATGATCAATAATTCCTACATCAGTAAGAACTTGTTTTATTTTTGCATCTTTTGTTTTTCTATTAGTTGATTGTTGATATTTCAATGCAATCTCTACATTTTTGTATACACTTAAATATTCAATTAAATGATACTCCTGAAAAATAAAACCTATTTTCTCATTACGAATAGCGTCCCAATGACCTTCATTAATACTAGCAATATTATTCCCTTCTAAGAAATAATCCCCAGAATTTGGAGTATCTAGTCCACCAAGTATATTGATTAATGTTGATTTTCCACTACCACTTTTTCCTACTACTGCAACAAACTCGCCACGCTTAAAAGACGTAGTCACTTTATTAAGTGCTACTATTTTTCGTCCTTCTTTAGTTTCATAAATTCTCTCTACATCTACCAGACGTAAAATAATATCTCCGCGGCTCATCTATTCTCACCCACTTCTTAAAGCATCAATTGCCCTCATATTGGCAGCTCTAAACGACGGAACAAGGACACTTACAAACAAGAATCCTACTGCCCCGACAATAACGTATATACTAAATCCTACTTCATAACTAAACATCTCATTCACTCCAAAGATTCCTTCAAAGACCGTTAAATCAACAACAATCCATTTATAGAACCACTGGAAAGTATAAGCAATAACGGTATATAAAACAGTATTAATCAGTAAAATCCTTATTGCTGTTTCTACTGTTTCAAAAACAAACATATTGCGGATACTTTTCTTACTTACTCCAATACATGAATAAATCCCAATTTCCTTTATTCTTGAAGAGATACTTGAAGCAACAATATTTATATCAATTGTTCCTGATATAATGATTAAACTTGCAAATATAGCCAAATACATATAATAAAGCATATCCTCAAGAGACCTTGTTTCCTGATACTCACGTAACTGATCATTAGTAATCTCATATCCGATTTCATCACTTAGACTCTCAATATCAATTCCCTGATCAATATCAGTTAAATAGAAACTAATATTATGGTCATAATACTCATCCACTCTTGTAAATCCTTTATTTGTACGTAAATCCTCAATATATGATTCAAATCCTTCAATCGGAGTAAAAATATGTCCCGAATAATTGATTCCCTTATAATAACTATTTAACACTCCACTAATAACGAACTGATAACAATTTGATTCAATAGAGGTATAACTAACCTCAGTATCAATAATCGTTTCACCACACACATAAAGCGATTTCCCAATAAATGAGTTAAGATTATTTACCGGTACACTATCATCTGGTCCATTGTTTTCTTTCTCAATACTGTAGTTATAAAAACGCACCAATAGAAACTCACTTGAGACAATAATCTCATTGTCGTTTGATGGATATAATCCAGCTAATAATTGATTGTCTAAATAGAAGTTTCTTCTACTTTGTGGAAGAGACACCATTTTCGGACTAAAAACACCTTCATTATAAGTTGTTTTCCCTCCGGATATAATCGGTAAATATGAGTCATTTGAATTATCAACTAAATATAATTCAGAGACAAAATGTTCATAGTAATCAGCTGCTTCATGAATATTTAAGTTTGCCTGTAAATCAGCGATTATAGCATCATTTTCAGAACCATCAAAATCATCGATACGATATTGATGATAATTATTATTAACATTGAATAGATTGAAATTATAGGCTGTAATGTTTTTCATTACAATATTTACAACAAGTAACATTGTTATACTAATTACAAAACTCCAAAGTATTCTACGATTGATTTTTTTCTTTTGCTTATAGTTTTCTCTTGCAATCTTTCTAGTAAAGACAGGATTATTTGGAACATATGTACGATGCAGTGGTACAAAGTGTTTTTGACCTACTTTGAGTTCGCCTTCAAGCTCTGGGAATTGTCTTAACAAGCGCTTTTTAAGTCTTCTTGTAACTTTTGTTTCATACGATAGAATACGATTCGTTGTATCCCTAGTAACCGCATTCCTTTCTTTCACAACCTCATCGCTAATAACTTCTCCATCATGCAACCTAACTACTCGGGTTGCATTTTTATATGCTAAATCCTCGTCATGAGTAACCATAATTATGATTCTACCTGCTGCAAACTTTTGTAACAGGGCAAGTATTTCTTTTGCTGTGGTACTGTCTAGTGCTCCTGTTGGTTCATCTGCAAGAATAATGGTAGGATTGATAATAATTGTTCGAGCAATAGCTACACGTTGTCTTTGTCCACCACTTAACTCACTAGCTAATTTATCTTCTACGCCTTCAAGATCAACTTCTTTCAGTATTTTACTTGCGATTTCTCTTGCGATATTGTTATCACTACCTGTTAGAATCAAAGGTAGTACAACGTTTTCCATCACCGTCAAATGATCGATTAAATTAAATCTTTGGAAGATAAATCCTATTTCAGTGTTTCGTATTTCTCTCCATTTTGCATCATTAAACTTATCAACATCTAAATCGTTAAATAGTATTTTTCCTCTTGTTTTAGCATCTACACCTGAAATCATATTCAAGAATGTTGTTTTACCACTTCCACTCTCTCCTAATATTGCTATAAACTCTCCAGGCTCAAAAACAAGATTAACATCTTTCAATGCTACAAAATCTCGTTCTTTTGTTGGATATATTTTTTCTAGGTTGCGTACTTCAATCATAAGTTATCACCATCCCTAACCGCTTGAACAGTGTCTATATTTGATATCTTCTTCGAAGATACACGTTTAATAATATATTTATATATGAAGAAATAGAAAATAATGGATACAAATACTATCACGATAGTATTCATTAAAAATACATCGTATAGATTAAAATCAAAGAACAACCCAAGTAATGGCATATAGAAATGATGTATCGGTGCATCTGTAAAGATTTTTAGTTGACTTAGTCCAAACAGAATAGCAAGGAAACTTAAATAACTAAACAGCGCCACACGGCGATTTTCCAGTCGTACCATACTGTGGATGTCATCGTAAGAAGTTCCAAGTACACGCAAACTAGCAAGTTCTTTTATTCTTCTTCTTGTTGCTGTCTCATATATATTTCCATAAAGGTTAATTAACACAATACTTAAGAATGTTACCGATACAAGCAATACAAGATATACAACAATATATAAAACAACCATTACTATACTTCGTACTGCATTGGTACTTATACTACTAATCAATAAGTCTAAATTCGTGTTTTGCATAAACGTATTGAATGTTTCATTCTCTTCTAAACTTTCTACCATCAATATAATACGTTCTAAGAATGGTAAGTTTTCAATAAAAATTCTTGGTACTACTACATAAACTAAAGATAAAATACTACCGGATTCTTTTTCAAAACTACTTACTAACTCTAATGAATAAGACTCCTCATTGTATGTTTCATAAAATTGATTATTAAAAAGGTGTCCATACTCATTATAAATGATTAAGTTGGTACTTTCTTGATATGTCAATCTTGAGAAATCACCATAGTTTTCTAACATATCAACATACTCACTGCTTTCCTTTAAACGATCGTAAGCACCCATTGCGTATGGTAATAAATCAGTGGTTTCACGATTATTTATATTGCACGAAGGACATAATGAATTGAACTCAACACGATCGTTAATGACATGCATGTGTTGTGCTATATAGTACCTTAATAAATCTCTATGTGTTAACCCTTCAAACATATCATTGTCTACTAATGTATTTAGAAATGCATCATCTGGGTCTTCACCTTTCAGGTCAGATTCCACATATGTTGCTACCAAAGCGCTCGCTGTATTTAATGTAGTAACCCACTCTTCAAATTGATCATACAGTTCCTCTTGTATGCTGCCTACGTAAGCTTCTTCAAAGGCGATTTCAACTTCCTCAATATCATATAACTCATAGTTTTCTTTCGAGATTTCAGCATATTGAATAGATCTTGTAAAATCACCTATTGTTGAGTTATCTACTACTTCAAAATTAATGTATTCTTCAGCATCCTGACTGAAAATAAAACTAAAATTATCTCCAGAATCATTTGCTACAAATATATCTTCTCTCATTTCTAAGTACGGATTAATATCACCATCAAAGTTAATCAAGCCCACAATGTCAAACTCAGTAGATTCTGTAGAGAACGATAATGTGTAAGAATCTCCTTCATCATCGATAGTAACAATATTCTTTGTAATTTCTATTTTTCTATCCTCAACAGGTAACTTAAAGAACTCATCACTAATTAAATCACTAGGGATTACTTCCATTATATTTCCATGTTCATCTTTAAAGTTTGCAGGGTTCAATATCTCATACTCAAACAAATATGCAACAGGGATAACAACTTCAAGAGCTTCATTAGGAAGTCTACTACCCTCAAGCATATGTTCACTTAATATCATTTCGTTACTTTCTGCATATACATGGTTGAACTGATAAATCGTATCTTGGTTCATATCGAATTCCATAAATTTAGTAACATATACATATGGTTCAGGGAAGGTAACAATATTTTGATAGGTATATGATAAATCTTCAAAAATGATTTCATCATTTTCCTGCTTCAATACAATACTTGCATTGTTATAATACACACTAAATACATCCGAATTACCACTAGACTCTAAGGATGATTGGATATATTTAATCTTTTCCTGTTCATATTGATATCGATAGTATGGATCAAGGAATAACTTATTGAAGAAACGGTTATTCTCTATTTCAGTTTGAGCAAAATCGTTGATAAACATACTATCAACGTCATAATACATTTCCCTTTCCTCTTCGTCCATATCGTAAATGCTCTCCGTAAAATAAAGAACATTCTCATTATTCATTGTTCTTGTATACATTGCCTTCTCATTAAATCCACCAAATGTTTCGGTAACAAAATTAAGACCAAATACAATAGTTAATAAGAAGACTGTAAAAATTAAAGCACTAAATAAATGAAGACCAATATTACGGTAAAATGATTTACTAGCGTAACTTTTTTTACCATGAAAATCGTCACTTGTTTGAAGAAATCTATAAATCCTTGTATTAAGTTTAGAATTTCTCATTCTTTCCTTTATTAAACGCCTTTTTAGTTCCTCATCAATATCGAATTTATCCTGATTATTCAATCTAAAGTCCTCTAAATCCACTCCTAAATCTTTTAGCACAGTAGCTTTATTTTCTTCAGATACCTTTTGCTCTACATCAATGATTTTTTGGATGCGTTCGTCATCTAGATGAATCTCTTTATCAATAATTAAATCCAACTCATCTACACGAATTTTGCTTGGATCGGTTATTAAATCATTTTTTATTGTATATCCACTCTTTAGCTCAATAACACGTGATCCAAAATCACGAACTATAGACTTATTATGTGTTGCAATTAACAATAACTTAGTTCTACATAAATCTCTTAACAATTCTAATATTTCATTTGATGTCCTTGAATCGAGAGCTGCTGTAGGCTCATCAGCGATAATAATATCTGGATTCTTTACAAAAGCTCTAGCAATAGCTACACGTTGTTTTTGTCCACCACTAAGCTCATAAGGAAACTTATCCGCATGGTCTCTTAACCCAACCAACTTCAAAGCATGTAACGAAGCACGTTTTCTACTTCCTTGATTCGTTACTCCAATAACGCGTAAAGCAAGTTCAACATTTTCAAGAACTGTTAAGTTGTTCAACAGCACATAATGTTGGAATACAAACCCTATACGACGTTTTCTTATATCATCAATTTCACGTTCAGATTTTTCTCTCATGCTTTCTCCATCTAAAATGTAGTGTCCAGCATAACTTCGATCAAAACCACCCAATATGTTTAATAACGTTGATTTCCCACTACCACTTTTCCCAAGTAAAACAACAACTTCACCTTTATCAAGTTGGTAGTTTATATCACTAAGCGCAATTACGTTATAGTTCACTGTCTCATATACTTTAGTTAAGTTCTTAAGTTCAATCATTCTGTCGCAAGCATCCTTATCGTATTACTACGCGATATTCTATAGGCTGGTATTAAACTACCAATCATAAATAACGCGAGTACAACTCCAAATATTGGAATAATGTGCATGTAATGCAGGTGGAAATCCACCAACAGACTTTCGGTGTTAATGAGCAGTGATATAAATGAACCGTAAACTACTTGCGCGAAGTTTACGAAAAACTCTAAATAATCAGCATACAATATACTCTTTAAATCAAGAACCCCATTTAGAAGTAACATTAGGATAAAAGTATATATCAATGTATCCTTAAAAATCGCTAATGTAAACTTAATTGGTCGTAACATAAACAAGATACCAATTTCCTCTTGTGATGCCCCAAATGCTTTTAATACAGCGATTTCCCTTTTTTTATTAATAATATTAATTGTAAATACAAATAAGTAACTTACAATACAGAACCCAATCAATATGTACAATATAAACTGAATTAAAATTGTGATGTTTTGCTCTAAAAATTGGTATATAAAATCTAAAATAATATTACGATTTGCTACTTCACTCTGAACAAAAAAGTTCAGATACTTTTTAGTGAATACATCCAGATTTTGATTAATAACACTAATTACAATAAAAAGAGTTAAAGAAATACTGAACGTCCTAAATGTATTCCCAAATTTCTTCTTATCAATATCCATACTCACAAATGAGTACTTTAGAAGATTCAAGAATCCTGCTCTGCTTTCCTTTAACTTTTTCTTTTTTTCATCAGTACCATCAAATGCGAAATCCTTTAGGATTTCGTCTTTAACTACATTACCATCTACTAACATGATAATACGATTACTATATTTTTTTGCAAACTCTTCATCATGCGTAACCATGATGATTGTTTTTGTTTTCGACAACTCTTGTAACAACTGCAAAATCTCTACAGCAGTATAATCATCCAAAGCCCCTGTAGGTTCATCACATAAAATGATTTTTTGATCATTTACGATGGCTCTAGCAATAGCTACACGTTGCTGTTGTCCTCCACTTAGTTCAGGTGGTCTTACTTTGATATACTGTCCCAACCCAACCTGTTCTAAGGCAATTTTAGCCTTCTCTCTTGCAATCTTAAAAGAAACTCCATTCAAAATCAATGGTGTTGCCACATTATCAAGAACAGACATATCCTTAACTAGGTTAAATTCCTGAAAGACAAATCCAATGTAATTGTTTCGGATTACATTAATCTTCCTCTTATTTGCTTTTGAAATATCTTGGCCATCAATAACGATTTTCCCTTTGTCATACTCGAGTAATGTACTTATTACATTCAAAAGAGTAGTTTTACCTGATCCACTTCTTCCTAGGATCGATACAAAACTACCTTCTGCTATTTCTAAATTAATCCCCTTTAATACATGTGTGGTGTTACTACCATGCGTGTAGCTCTTATGTAAGTTCTTGATGCGAAGTATACTCATGTGAAACCACCACCTTCTTTTCCGGTTATATATATAATACTAAATATATGTGTATTTAATATGAATTACTTAAGATTTCTCTCCGCTTCTGTTAGGCGCAAATAGTTTGGATTCAATCCGTGAATATCTTCAACTATGTTCAACAGACTACTCTGTAATATTTTTGAAATGTTTGGCTCACCAAAACTCACTACTTCAAAAGGTTTATCAAGAGAACTCTTATAATCTTCCAAGTTCGTTAACTGTTCTTCAGCAACTAATTTAAGCCCTTTTCCAGAGTTCTTATATAACCCTAAAAATGAATTTCCTCTTCTAGCATCTATTTCAGGTAAAATGAGTTGATTTCCTTCATATGAACTAGCAATCAAAGCTAAACTACTAACTGTTTTTACCGGAATAGCACTATTCCACCCAAACATTTTTGCAACTACTACACCAATTCTTAACCCCGTATAACTACCAGGACCTATTCCTACAATAATTTCATCTAGATCATCAATTCTTAAACAGTTCGTTTGAAATAGCTTTTCAATTTCTGTCATCAACTTCACCGAATGATCATTATGTCCGGCTTCATAAAACGACCCTAAGCATGACTCGTCATCAAAGAGACCTATATACAGGTATTTTGTCGCAGAATCAATTACTAATCTTTTGAATGATTTGTTCATATATACCAGTCCCTTCTATTTTCAATAAGCGTCTTGTTTCTCCTTTGATTTCTATTTCAATAATCAGTTTTTCATCAGGTAAACTATTGATAATATTTTTATACCACTCAATAACACAGACACCATCATTGTAAATATACTCCTCTAAATCATAATCTGCACCAATACCATTCAATCGATATACATCCATATGGTATAGATCCAAATCACCCTCATATATCTTCATAATTGTAAATGTAGGAGAATTAATATTATCAGTAAACCCCATACCTTTCCCTAAATACTTCGTAAACGTGGTCTTTCCAGCCCCTAAATCTCCTTCAAGACACAACACAAAACCAGGAAAAACTTCTTCACTAACTTTTGTGGCAAAGGTCTTCATTTCTTCAATATTTTCTATAATCATTTCTTTATACATATTCTCACCACTCATACTCGATTTCTATAAGAAGATTATAACATAATAATTATTTATGTTATATCTTTTTGTATGATATAATCTTCATAAGGAGTGATTTTATGGACCTTATCCTATACAACCCAAAATCAAAAAATAGTAGAGCAAATGTACAAACTCATAAACTTGTAAAGAAATACAAAGTAGAAAAAAAACCTTTCCGTCTAAAAAGTATCTTAAAAATCAATGATATGAAACAATATCTGGAAGAAAACAGGCACTTTGAAAAGATAATACTTCTAGGTGGAGACGGAACAATAAACACACTTATAAACAATATTTATGATTACAATCTACAAAGCGAAATATACCTTAAGAAAAACGGATCAGGAAACGACTTCTTAAGATCACTTAGGAAACAAGATTTAAAACCTCAGTACATCATGGAAAATAGTTTAGACAGCAACGGAAAACATTACTTCATTAATGGAACGGGATTTGGCATAGATGGGCTGATTATAGACTATGTTGACAAGGCAAAAAACAAAGGTAAGTTCACTTATTATATGTGCTCATTAAGAGCAATGATGAACTATATACCCGAGCCACTAGAAGCTGTAATTGATGGAGAAACATACCATTTTGACAAGGCGTATTTAGTTGTTGTAAATAACGGAAAATATGTTGGTGGTGGAATGAAAATGACACCACATGCTAATATTGATGACGAGAATCTAGAAGTATTAATTGTTCATGGTCTATCAAGACCTATGCTTCTTTTACTGTTTTCAACAATTTATCTTGGAATACATACAAAATTTACTAAATGGGTGTTTACAAAAAAATGTAAATCCATAGACGTTAAGTTTACAACTCCTCAAATTTGTCAATCTGATGGAGAAAAATACGAAGATGTAACATCCATGAGTGTAAAAAGTTCAGGAAAGCAAATACATTTAAAAGCATATTAAAAAAAAGGAGCAAATTTCTGCTCCTTTTAAATTTCCTTTACGTAACCAATTTTTGAATCAATATCAATCTCTTTGAATCCCATTTTCTTTACGTAACTAATATGCATTGGTTCATCAGTGAATGTAATGAATTTCTTGTAACCAAGTTTTCTAAAATAATCTGCGTTTTCCTCAAAAACAAATGACCCAATTTTAAAATCTCTGTACTGGGGAACCGCGTAATCTAGCTCTATGTTCAGAGTATCCTTACTGTACTTATTCCCTGAAAACAATGCAGCTGGTGTCATGTTTCTTAAAACATATAGCTTCACGTCTGATCCTGAAATATATATTTTGTCTAATGAAACAAACTTATTAATATCCTCTTGATAGAAGTCCAAGAAAGCACTTAAGAACTCACTATCCTTTTCAATTGGTTGAAGTTTGAAATAGTCTTTTGAGGTATACATTTTTATCAGATAATATGCATCTATAATAACTATACCAACATTCATCATTCCAGTTGGAATACTATTTATGATAAAGAACCCATAAAACCCAAATAACAGCCCTCCTGCAAGATTAATCCATCTTAACTTTTTCAGCGAGCTCATTAGTAATGATACTAAAACTATTAATGAAGCTGTATATCCAATCCATTCCCCTAATGAAATTTCTAGAAACACTGTCTCTTTAATCCAATCTAACATGAATTATTACCTCCTAAATAAAAGTACTTCATTTTATAATTTATTGTGCGTTTATGCAAGTGATTTATTATTTTTTTGGTTGCCATTAGTCTTTAGTTCAGAAATCATGACTGCTACTATTATAAAGAATCCACCAACAACAACATTAAAAGGTATATTTTCGCTAATGATTAATACTGAACCAATCGCTGCTACAACACCTTCAAGAGTTACGATCAAACTTACTCTGGTAGGTAAACTATACTTTAGTGCGTACCCTTGTACTAAAAACCCTAATCCTGTATTTAGAACACCTAAGAATAGTAACGGCCAGTATTCCAAAATAGTGACACTTGGTAAAGATTCTGATGAAACTGCAAAAATAATAGAAAATAAGGCACTAACAACGAAGTTCACCATTATAAATACAGCTGTATCAAGATTATACTTCTTTTGAAAATACGAAGTTGTCACTACATTGAAGGCAACCATTATAGCACAAATAACAGTATAAAAGTCTCCAATGTTGAATGCATTAAACTGATCCTTACTATAAGACATTATAAACATCCCAACCACTGCAACTCCAACTGCAATTATATTGCTAACAGACACCTTTTTCTTAAAAAATAGAAAATATAGATATGGTACAAACACGATATTTAACTGTGTAATGAATCCATTCTTTGATGCCGTTGTATGGACATTTCCCAATGTCTGGAAATAAAATCCTAGGAATAAAAACACACCTGTTATTGTTCCATAAACTAAATACTGTCGATTCATTTTCTTCAATCGTTTACGATATACTAGCCCCAAAATAACTGTAGCTGTTAAAAACCTACCAACCATTATCGTACTAGGACCAAATCCGTTTGCTGTTGCTATTTTAGTAATAGGGAATCCCAATCCCCAAATAACTGTAATAACTACTAAAGCAATTTCTGAATATGTTCTTTTACTGTTTGCCATAATATCTCTCCATTAAGAAAAAGCAATTCACGAAGAATTGCTTATTTTTTTAGTCTTGAGTGTAATTCCTTTGTAATTTCTTCATATCCTGGTTTTTCTAGTAACCCAAACATGTTGCGTTTGTAATCTTCAACACCAGGTTGATTAAATGGATTCACTCCTAATACATAACCACTAACTCCACAGGCAATTTCAAAGAAGTAAACCAAATATCCAAATGTATACGGACTAACGTCAGGAACATTTATAATTATATTCGGAACTCCTCCATCAGTATGCGCTAATAGCGTTCCTAAAAATGCTTGTTTATTTACGTAATCTATTTTTTTACCCGCAAGATAGTTAAGTCCATCCAGATTTCTTTCATCGCTTAACACAGCCATTTCCCTGCGAGGTTTTTTAACATTAATTACTGTCTCAAATAAGTGTCTTTCTCCATCTTGAATATATTGTCCAAGACTGTGTAGGTCGGTACTAAACGATGCACTAGCTGGGAATATCCCTAATTTATCTTTCCCTTCACTTTCACCATATAATTGCTTCCACCACTCACCAATAAAATACAATGCTGGTTCGTAATTCACTAACATTTCAATCTTCTTACCATTACGATATAGTAAATTTCTTATTGCCACGTACTTATATGCTTCATTCTCTAAAGAAGGTTCACTGTACTCTTCTTTTGCAGCTCTTGCTCCACTCATAATCTCTTCAATATTAACTCCTGTAGCAGCGATAGGCAATAATCCTACAGGTGTTAACACACTAAATCTACCACCAACATCATCTGGAACTACAAATGTTTCATAACCCTCTGTATTAGCCAAACTACGTAAAGCCCCTTTTTCCTTATCTGTTGTAGCATAAATTCTTTTATTCGCTTCTTGTTTTCCGTACTTCTCTTCTAATATGTTTTTGAATGCTCGGAAAGCAATAGCTGGTTCTGTAGTTGTTCCTGATTTACTAATCACGTTAATACTAAAATCTTTTCCATCAATGTAATCAATTAAATCCATCATGTAAGTACTAGAAATATGATGTCCTACAAAGATAACTTCAACCTTTCTATTTTTATCGAAATGTTTGTTTAACATATCAATAGCGGCCTTAGCTCCTAAGTATGATCCTCCAATTCCTATAACTAATAATACTTCAGAATCTTTACGAATTTTATCTGCAGCTTTTTGTATTCTTTTAAACTCAGATTTATCATAATCCTCAGGCAATGTTACCCATCCAAGAAAGTCATTTCCCAGACCTGTCTTACTATGTATATCGTTATGTGCTTTACTTATTTCATCCCCTAATAAAGCCATATCCCCTTCATCAATAAAACTTAATGCATTACTATAATCTACTTTAATATATTTATCCATAATATACCTCCTTATTATCAATAAAATAGTATCATATTATCAGAAAAATGTACACAGTAAAGAGTTTTCACAAATTAAAAAGCGATGATTATTCATCGCTTTGAAATTTGTAGTCATCCAACCACTTAACCAATTCTTCTTTTAAAGGAGAAAAACCGTCCTGTAGGATAATATTATAGCGTTTCTTTCTTTTGTGCAATTCTTTAAAACTAAGGGATAATTTATTCCCGTTTACATTAAGTACTTTGAGTTCTATAACATCTCCAATGGAAACATAGTCTTCTATGCTACGAACAAAACCATCACTAAACTCTGATATATGGATTAAACCATCATATTCATCGCCTATCTTAACAAACGCTCCGTATGGCTTTATTGCAGTAATCTCTCCTTTAACAACGCTTCCGTTTTTCATGATATGAAACACCTCGTTTTAGATTACTCGTGAATATTATATCAAAAACACTGTACCTTTGAAAGGAATAAAAAAAGAAAACCCCACTAGGTTTTCTATAATTATTAAATATTTTCTACTCCGATAATTCCAGGAACTTCTTCTAGTAAAATAGCTTCAATCCCATCTTTTAAGGTTGAATCAAGCGCACTACATCCTACACATGCACCCATCATTTCAACATATACGATTCCATCTTCATAACGTATATACCTAACATCTCCACCATCTCTTTGTAAGTAAGGTCTTACTTTGTGAAGAATCTCTTTTACTTGTTTTTCTATTAATGCTGCTTCCATAAAATCACCTCGAAATTTTTACGCAAACATATTATACAACTTTTTATTAGTTGTGCATACTAAAATGCTAAAAAATTATTTATCTGCTTTCTTAATACGTTTTAAGACAAAGTACGGCGCATTTGGAGTACAAGACTCCATCAAATAATCCGCTATTGTTTCATAATTACTTTCGGTAAAACCTTTTAACCTAAGCATGTCAGCACTATAATCTCCGACTATATATAAATACTTATTTAAGTATGGCACATAACGTTCGTTAAATACCAATACTTCTAGAGCTTCTTTGTAATCTCGTACTATCTCAAATTTTCCATGTTCTGTTTCAATCATTTCTTTGCCTCCTGAATATAATTTTGGCGGTATTCTTTAACTTCTCTGTATTTTAACATTATTAATACTGAAAAACCAATAAAAACGATTATATAAAATAATACCGCTAGATAAAACACATATATATGTTCCAGATCGTATAGGATTCCACCAATGATAAATCCAAACGTAATTCCTAACCCAACAATACTTTGTCTCACTCCAACAAGTACCCCTTGGGAAACGGCTTTATTCTCCGATATAAAGCTTATCGCTGTTGGTTCATAAACAGATAGAATCAAAGTATATCCCATATAGAATGTAAACAACCCTAACAATAAGTTACTTGATGTAACAGCGAAGTAAAGTAGGATCGGTGCAAATATAAACTGAATTTGCAAAAACCGGAAGTTGTGCATTCTTTTTAAAAAGAACGGGGCGATATATATATTTGATACTAGACTTACAATTCCGGCTGTAAACACAACTAATCCAAGTTGTGTTGCACTAAAGCCCTTCTCTATAACATAGTAATCCAACCATCTTCTAACATTGTTATGAGAAAAGCTAATAAAGAAAGTCAAAGTAATTGTGTATATAGGTACCCAAGGTAATCTAAAGGCTTGCTTAAAGTTATTCCAGAAATACATTCTTGTTAAATGATGATCCGTATCAACTAGGTCTGGTTTACTAAAAAACAAGTAGAGTGCAAACATTACTAGCAAAACTCCTTGAATGAGGAAAACAAGATAATAATCAGGCGCAAGATAATCTGTGATTAAACCACCAATTATATATGCGATAGCTCCTCCTAGCAAATACATGGAAACCGTATAGCTAAGCATTTTATTCCGCTCGTGTTCATCTGTAAAAGAATCATTAATATAGGAGTATACATTCACCAAAATTCCAGCAAAAAATACCCCACTGATTAAAGATGCAAACAGCAAGGTATACTCACTTCGAAACGTTCCAAATAAAAACTGCCCAATACCAAACCCTGCAAAAATCAAGGCAAGAACCTTATTACGGTCTTTTAAATCTCCCAATGAACCCCAAAGTGTAGCGAACACAAGGAGTCCTAAACCAGTACTAGCAAGATAAAACCCAACCATAGTCTGACTAATCCCTAAGCTTTGAGTAAACTTAGGAAGTGCGGGATTTCCTAGACTAAATAAAACCCCATACATAAATGCAATTGTTAGTAAATAGGTCTTTCTCTGTTTCATAAAATCACCTTATCTAATCGTTAGTAACTAGTACAACACTTTCTGTTTGTATTGCTTCTTCTCTTCCAACCATTCCTACACGTTCACTGGTAGTGGCCTTTACACTTACAAAATCTACGTCAATTTCTAGTAAAGAAGCGATATTCTCCCTCATTTCATTGATGTAGTTAGCAAGTTTTGGAGTCTGAAGAAAAATAGTAGAATCAATATTTACAACACGAAATCCTCGTTTTTTCACCTCAGTAATAACTTTTCTAACAAGTAAGCTAGAATCTATACCTCTAAACTCTTCAGAAGTATCAGGAAACAACTTTCCTAAGTCACCAAGAGAAAGAGCTCCAATTAGCGATTCACATACTGTATGCAACAAGCAATCCCCATCACTATGACCTACGCTTCCTTTATAATGTGGAACACGCACCCCACCAATAATTAATTTATATCCTTCTTCTAATCGATGAATATCAGTACTATGTCCAATTCTTATCATAATATCACCTTCAATATTTCTATATCATCTTTAGTAGTCAGCTTTACTGAGCGATAATCCCCTAACACATAAGATGGTGTTATATCAGTGAACTTCGCCACTAAAGCTGTATCATCAGTACCTAAAAAACCATTCATAATAGCCTTCTCATGTGCCATCATGATAATATCCTTCTTAAAAGCCTGAGGGGTTTGTATCGCTAATAGCTCACTTCTATGCAACGTCTTACCTAAGCGGTTTCCATTTATATTTACTATTGTATCTTTTACAAAAACTGCTAAAGTTGATGCATATGTTTGCTTTACATTGTCAATTAATTGATCAATACATTCCTCAGAAATGAATGGTCTTGCACTATCATGGACTAAAACAAAGTCATTATTCGCTTTATTAAGCCCTTTAAAGACACTCTGTTGTCTTGTTAGACCTCCATGAATAATGACATCAGCAATTTCACTATATGTGTTATATATGAAATTGAAATCACTTTCAGAACAAACAAGTATAATTTCTGTGCAATCCTTGTGTTTTTCAAAGAATTCCAAACTATAGTCCAACACTTTTTTGCCGTTAATTTCTACAAGTACTTTATTAATTTCTAACCCCGTTCTCGATCCACTTCCAGCAGCCAAAATAATTGCAGAATACTTCATCAATATCACCTCAATATTTTCTAATAAATTTACTAATTCTTAAAATCAAAATTGTACAAAATAAATGTGTTTTTTCACGAACATAATCAATATAAATTAAGTAGAACTTCAAAAAGAATTTTCCCACATTAATTTATTGTAATTCGCTTGTATTCCTATTCATAATTCCATCATGAATATAATACTACTGTAGTAAATTAAATCATTGATATTTTTTTAACATATTACTAGTAATTATTTGTAGATTTTTTTCAGCTATTTTCACACTATTTTTATCCACATATTGTAAGATCAAAACTACCAGACAACTTTAAAATTATTTAGGGGAAATTAAACAGTTTTCCACAATTATCTTTTATTGTAGAAGCAAAATGATGTTTCAAAATCTTCTCGTAGAGAAAGCTCAAGAGCTGTGTTCGCTTCAGTCAGAACATCATCAGGATTTTTCCCTCCATAAGGCGATTCTGCAATACCTAGATTTGGGAAAACAGTCTGTGTAACACCACCAAAATTCATTTGTAATGTCATCAACTCACCAGTACCTACTAGTGCTCTATCCAATAAATCGAACTTCGATTTATCCTTAATTAACAATCCAAATTTTATCCCTGAAATTCTGAATAAACTTTGGTTGTCTTTTATGAACTTAAATCGCATTTTTGACAAGTACTCACCCATCATTAAATCTCCAAAATCTCTACCATATTTTTCATTAATTTTTGGTATGTTTGTTAATTGAATCATAACGAAGTGATATGGTTTTTTTTGTCTATTTAATTTCTGCATTTCAGTATATAAATCTTTGCTATTTTTTAAAGTATTCAATACATCTACTTCAGTCTCGGGATACAACTTTATATCCATCGTTTTGACTGTTGTAATATAGGACTTTTTTTTGTCAATTATTATCATCTTACCTCGCTCAGAAATCCATAAATACTTTCCTTCTTTTTTCACCCTATACTTTATTGAATATGTTGGATATTTCTTTGAAAGTTTATCCAACTTCATATCGTATTGAACTAGATCATCTTTATGAATAATACTTCTGTATGATTCAACACTAAATTCATTCTCTTCAAGCCCAATAATCTCAACAAATCGATCTGTTCCAAATATATAATCACCATCACGAAAAGAAATTCCATCATTTACAAGTTCAATAGTTGATATAAATCTACGTCTTAACAACTCGGACGCACTCGAAACATCTTCTATTTCCTTCTCTAAGTTGTAAAAATCGAACTCTGAGACGTTTTTCTTGAACAAGAGTAGAAGATTGTCCAAAATCAACCAAATCGCAAACAGAGCTATTAATGCGTACGAGAAGTAAGTATAGTACGATGAATCAAAATCCTCATTTATGTAAAAATACCCATATCCTAGTAAAAAAACAAAAGCAACCATAAAGGAATAGTCATACTTTCGTTTTTTAGTGAGTTTTATTATTATTGCATATATAAACCATACTCCAACTACTAATAATGTGATATATGTATTCATTTCACTTCACTCCTTTATTAATCGATGTATCCCTTAATATATGATGAAGGGTAATAGAATGATAAATAAAGCGATAACGCAATAATATAGTACGTTAACGAAGCGTAACTTCTTGGAAGTAGAAAGTCCGTCGCAGTTAAAATTAGGAAGGTTACACCCCAAATAAACGTTAATCCACCACTCATTTTAGTAAATAATTTTGTTCTGGTATAATCTGTCCGATAATCATGTCGGATATAATAGAAAGCTACAGGTCTATTAATAAGCCATGTTATGAGTAAATACGAAGTAAATAATATTAGAGTATATTTCGCATCTTTCACATAATTTATATCAGGTACAAATATACTGAGCACCGAAATCAAGAAATAAAGCCCCATAACAGAATATTCAAACATAGAAACATTGTTCAGTAAACGATACTTAAGATAAACACTTGCTCCAAACAAAGCCAAAGTAATAGGAGCTAGATATATATTATTGTGATAATTAGCTAATAAGTTTGCTAGTAATAACATCGACATCTGTAGTAACAGTATCTTATTACCCCAACCACCTTTTACATATTTGTATATATTCGGTTTCGTGATTTCAATTCCCATATCGAATCCTTCAATCACAATATCTAAGAAATCTCGTTCACCTACATATTCTAGTGCACCACTGGAAATCGCTTTATCTAGCGTAATATTTCCAACACTCAAATCATATAAACATTCATTGGTCGCAATGATAATTAAATCTGAAATATCACTTACACCTTTATACAAACGTTGATGGATCCCCTTTGTTCGTATATAGTAAGAATCCTTACCTATAAAGAACTGAACATTCTTCTCTTCTTTACCAAGAGAGTTAGGAATGAACTGATGAGCAATAATATTCATTAGCTCATCATGGTTAATGAAGTAGTCATCGTCGTCCCCATGATAAATAAGATCGTCAATGATATCTCCATATTCAACACCCGTTTGGATCATACCTGTAATACCCGACTCTGGTTTCATCCAAGAACCAATAAAATATCCGTTCTTAAATGGATTCAACTCTGAATAGTCGTCGATATCAAACAAATCATTGATCGCCTTGTCTTGCCAATACCCAGTTGTTCCAAGACTTCCAAAGTATGGACGTTTTGTACCAATTCTTTTTAGAGTAATGTGTTCCAACGCTTTTGGAAAATACTTACAGAACTGTGCAACCACTTGTTCAAGCTTAGTTTTTCGTGGGGTAGAATCATCTATAAATTCTACCAAGACAGCACTTTTACCATTAGGACATGCTTTTTTATCATAAGCCTTATAGTTCAAAATACTTAACAACTGTATCTCATCAGTTTCAACTTTGTTGTATATATATTGCTTCTCTGATAATCCAATTTCCTCTGCTGTTTTGTTGAACCCTAAATACACTTGGTTAATATAGCGCTCACCTAAAGTATCTGGATACATCTCGTAGAACTTTTCTTTAACATCTGTTCTTTCTGGTAAATACTTATCAACAAAATCATCAATTCTCATATTAATAACAAAGTGTTTCGCTTCAATTTCAACACCTTTATTGTCGACAACTCTTTTAATTACATCATCTTCAATAATCACATCAGAAATACCACGATTCACAAAGATTTTCTCTCTTGTTTTAGATATTTCACTTGATAATGTCTTAACTATGTCTTCAAAAGAGTTAGTAATAAAATGAGACCCATCAATAAATGTATCAAAAAACTTGATAAAATAGTGATAAGCATTTATTTCTTTCGCACTTAACCCAACTGCTCCATAAACTAAAGTAAACTCCTCAATAATATCATCATTATCAAAATATTTAGCTAAGGCATCATATAGGTTTAAATCGCTCCATTCAATAATAGCTGACGTCAAAGTGTATTCTTTGTTAGATAATCTCGCTTGTTTTTGGATACGGTAATCCTCATAATGCTTCATGATGTCATCAAAAAGTTTATGAACTTGATCTCTCAACTTTGGATAATGTCTTACAAGATATATCTTAAAGTTTTTAAAATCATTCGGTCTTCTTATTAGTTGCTGGTCTTTATCCACAATCATAGTATAGGTATTATCGTAATACTTGAACACATCAGATAACCCACACTGTCTTAAGTAATCATTGAGTAAATCGCCTTCGTGAACACCACCAAGATCGTAGTTATAAAAACTAAAATTAAATGTTGAATTTTCAGTATCTCTAAATTTCTTAGTATATTTAGATATTTTTCTTTTCTGACCATCTTCAAAAACAGCGATATTTCTTAATCGCTTTGATAAGTAAGTGGCTGTAGTTAAACTACCAAGTCCTCCACCAATTATAACAACATCGTATTTTTCCACATCATCACCCATTTTCTATACTACCCCTTATTATAGCACACTATATTTTCTAAAATATAGTCAAAAAATAAAAAACGCTGATATTTCAGCGCTTTTTTCTATATGAATCTAATGTTAAACTATATCCTTTTTCCAATAGTAGATTATATATGTTTTCAGATAATCTTCTCAAAACGCTAATTGAATCCATATTATCCACAAAGAGCGAGTCAAAGTATTCTTTGATATCATCCTTCATACCGATAGGAGTAATCTCAAGTGCTGAAGCGATTTCCAGCATTCTTTTCTCTCCTGGATGAGTTACTCTATTTAATGCAAAAACTATATCAAAGTACATCTCAAAATAAGCAGAAGAACGATGATTGATCGATAAAATATCATTTCTCTTCTTCGCTTTTTCCACTTGATAAAACAAACTAGGCATTTTATCCATTAAAATAGGGAAATTCTTAAAAATAATCTTATCATAAAAATCACATGTTAGTAATGTAGAATACTTCTCTCTCATATCTTTAATTCTACCTAACTTATCAAATATCATTTTTGAATGAAGTAAGTTATCCACAAAACACGTAGAGTATCCATTTGAAACATATCCCTTAACTAAGAGATTTTCCATTGATTCCTCAAGCCCTTCAACTGTTCGATATATAAGTTCAATATCGATTCCATTCAAGAGTATTCCATCATCTTCAAGTTCCCAAAAACTATTGGAGTACTCCATGTAACTGACAAACTCATCAATTATTCCTCGTCTTTTTTTCTCATCAAGTTCTTTACTTAAATAAACATAAAAATCATAATCACTCTTATCGTCATTAGTTCCTGTTGCTCTAGAACCCCCTAAAACAAGGGCTTCTACTTCTTCACAATCGTATAGTTTTTTCTGTAATTTTTCTATCATATTATCACCTATTTGACATTCTACCATTTCAAGAGATAAAAAAAAGCCTGTAACGGCTTTTAGTTTTGAAAATATTTTTCTAGATATAGCAGTAAAGACTCTTTACTGATGTCTAGATCTAAGTATCCTTCTACAGCTACACTAATTCCCCCTGTTTCTTCTGAAACTACAATTGTTAAGGAATCAGTTATTTCACTAATACCTATGGCTGCTCGATGACGAGACCCTAGTTGCTTTGGAATATCTAATCTTTCAGTTGGTGGGAAATACGCTCCAGCACATACTATAGTGTTTGCTCTAACTATAACTGCTCCGTCGTGTAATGGTGTATTAGGGAAGAAGATTGTAGTTAGCAACTCACTATTTAATCCAGCGTTTATCGGATATGATGTCGCTATGAACTCATCTAAGGAAGCTGTTTTTTCAAAAGTTATTAAAGCTCCTATTTTCTTACCAGATAAATAATCTATACTCTTTATTAACTCAATTTTTATTGTATCCTCTAACGTATTAGAGAAAAACCCACCAGTTGTTAATCCTATTTTCTTCAACATTGTTAACACTTCTGTTTGAATTACAACTACAAATAATGGAAATAAAGGAATTACCTTCACTATCGAAATCCAAAGTTCTAATCTATCATCTGTGAATAGTTGTATTAACACAAGTACAATCAAAGCAGTAATGAGTAGTTTAAAAAAACGATAAAGTTGAATTGTCGTCTTAGTTTTTATCAAATTTGTGAAAATAGCTAGTAAATATACATTGACAATTAGCACATCGAAATTAGTCATACAAACCACTCCTTTAGTACATTATAGCATAGTTTAAAAAAACCGATAAGGGAGAAATATAATTTATTCATAACCATATATCAATTCATGGTGTATTTCCTCAAAATTTCTTACTTTTTTATATGAATTTTTGTTCATATTTTTAACTATTTTCTTTCATTTTTCTTATAGTCGTTAAAAGGCTAAACAAAGCGATTTCACAGTATTTTTAAAAAGTCAAGACTAGAAAAACTCTTTTTTAAATTATATAATATAAGCACACTTTTCTATAAGGGGGAAATATAATGAAAAAATATAGTAAAGAGTTAGTAGAAAAAATAAACAACGACATTAAAAAAGGATATAGACACCTTTTTCCAATTACAGAGGATATGACGAAGACATTCGAAGGGGTTTCTCGTCTAGTTATGTTAGACAGGTATACCCAGAAGGATTTAACACTGGAAACATTAGCGATTGGTGATATTGTAATCGCTGTAGTTAAGAATGATCCAAAATTCCCAGCAAGAGGTATCGGGAATGTAGCTGAAATCACTGAGGACACTGTAAAAATCAAACTAGAAGAAGACTTTCTAGGAAGTGCAGAAGATGCAGATAGTGAAGGATGTATTGTTCGTAATAAAAGACAAATAGATAAACCTCTAGAGTTATACTTCGAGCAAATCGCAAAACGTTTAGCAAACCATTTAGGTGAAGATGAATCAAACGAGATGATAGATGCTTTTTATCATGAAGTATCATCTTTAAATCTAGTTCCTGCAGGGCGTGTTTTATTTGGAGCTGGTAGTAACACAAACGTAACATACTTCAACTGTTTTGTTATGCCATTTATACATGATTCACGTGGTGGAATAAGCGATCACAGAAAACAAGTAATGGAAATAATGAGTCGTGGTGGTGGTGTTGGAACAAACGGATCAACATTAAGACCCAAAAACTCCCTTGCTAAAGGTGTTAATGGTAAGTCTAGTGGTGCAGTTAGTTGGCTACATGACTTAAGTGAACTTACGCACTTGGTAGAACAAGGTGGTTCAAGACGTGGTGCACAAATGATCATGATGGCAGATTGGCATCCTGATATCGTTGAGTTCATTATTTCAAAGATGCAGAACCCAAAAATCCTTCAATTCTTAATTGATAATATAGAAGATGCGTCAATTGTTCAAGCTGCAAAAAATAAATTAAAGTTTGTTCCATTGTCTGAATCAGAAATTCAAATAAATGAATATATTTTAAACCAATCAAAAATTACACCCGGTGTTTTCTCTAAGCAAATTGTTGATACAGCTTTTGAAAGAATTAACAAAGGTGGACATTATGAAGTTAATAACCCAGAGTTTTTAACTGGTGCCAATATCTCTGTAGCTATAACTAAAGATTTTATGGATGCAGTTGATAGTGATGCAATGTATGAACTAAAATTCCCAGATGTAGATTCATATTCTGGAGAAGAAAAAGAATCATACGATGCAAACTGGCAAGAATGTGGTGATGTTCGCGAATGGGCAAACATGGGATATCGCGTAAAAACGTACAGAACAATTCGTGCGAAAGACCTATGGAATCTAATAAATGTATGTGCAACTTATAGTGCAGAACCTGGAATTTTCTTTATTGATAATGCTAATGAAATGACAAACGCACAAGGTTATAACCAAAAAGTAGTATGTACAAATCCATGTGGTGAACAACCACTTGCGCCGTACTCTGTTTGTAATTTAGCTGCTATCAACTTAGCAAATATGGTTAATAGATCTAAAGCGGAAGTAGATTGGGCTAAATTAGAGAACACAATTAAAGTTGCTATTAGAATGCAGGATAACGTAATTGATAAGACTCATTACTTCCTAGAAGATAACCGTGAACAAGCTCTTGGAGAAAGACGTATTGGTCTTGGAATCATGGGATTACACGACTTACTAATTTGGACAAACAAACGTTACGGTTCTAAAGAAGGAAACATATTAGTTGATGAGTTATTCAAATTTATTGCTACAACTGCTTACGCAACTTCGATTGAAATTGCTAAATCAAAAGGATCATTCCCATTCCTTGAAACTCAAGGAAGTGTTGAAAAACTACTTAACAGTGGATATATTAAGAAATTACCTGAACATATCAGAGAAGATATCAAAAAATATGGAATTAGAAACTCACACTTACTAACTATTGCACCAACTGGTTCTACAGGAACAATGGTTGGCGTAAGTACGGGATTAGAACCATACTTTGGTTTCTCATACTTCAGAAGCGGTAGATTAGGTAAATTCATTGAAGTAAACGCTCCAATTGTAGAAGATTATCTAAATGCTCATCCTGATTTATCAAAATCTACATTACCGGATACATTCGTTAGTGCAATGGAGCTTGCTCCGGAGGATCACGTTGATATCCAATGTATTATCCAAAACTGGGTAGATTCTTCTATCTCAAAAACTGTAAATGCACCAAAAGGTTACAGTGTTGAAGAAGTTGAACAAGTATATATGCGTCTTTACAAAGGTGGAGCTAAAGGTGGAACAGTATATGTTGACGGTTCAAGAGACTCACAAGTACTTACTCTATCAAAAGATGAAGATGAAAAAATCTCTTCTCCAAAACAAGTGGATATCGCTGAACTAGGGGTAGAACTAGATGAAGAGAAGAAAGAACCAAAAGAGACAAAAACCGCTGGTCTAAGAAGTGATCGACAAGATAGAAACATCGGTGTTGAACCTGGAGACATATGTCCAATATGTTTAGAAGGAACAGTAGAAAACATTGGTGGTTGTCACACTTGTACAAACTGTAACGCACAATTAAAATGCGGATTATAAAATAAAAAGGCACAATCTGTGCCTTTTTTTGTATAATGTAAGTGAGTTCAAAAAAAATACAAGAGGTGATAACTATGTTAAAAGCAGTACTTGTTGGCGCAGATTTAGTAAATGATGGTATGATCGATTATTATATGAAAGAATTAGAAAATTTAGCAGGAGCAAGCAATATAGAGGTAGTATACTCAGTCACACAATCTATAAACAGGATCACACCAAACTTATACATTGGAAGTGGAAAAGTCGACGAAGTTAAGCAATTTGTAATCAATTTAGAAGCAGACATGGTTATTTTTAACAATGAACTATCAGGATCTCAAGTAAGAAATCTAGAAGAAATTTTAGAGGTTCGAGTAATTGATAGAACATTATTAATTCTTGATATTTTTGCTGCAAGAGCAAGAACTAAAGAAGCTATGTTACAGGTGGAAATCGCTCAACTAGAGTATTTACGTCCACGTCTATCAGGAATGGGAACAAGTCTTAACAGACAACAAGGTGGTATCGGAAGTCGCGGACCTGGAGAGAAAAAACTAGAACTAGATAGACGAAAAATCAATGTGGAAATTAGTAAACTAAAAAATGAGTTGAAGGATGTTGTAAAATCAAGAAAAGTACAAAGAAAGAATAGAAATCGTTCAAACATAAGAAAAATAGCAATAGTTGGTTATACTAACGCAGGAAAATCAACACTGCTAAATGCTTTTGTAAACACTATGGGTGAAGACGATGGAAAAGAAGTACTTGTAAAGGATATGTTGTTTGCTACTTTAGAAACAGCTACAAGACATGTACAACTATCATCAAATAAAGAATTTGTAGTTACCGACACTGTTGGATTTGTATCAAACCTTCCACATAAACTTGTTGAGTCATTTAAATCAACTTTAGAAGAAGTTACTGAAGCAGACTACCTGATTCATGTAGTTGATGCTAGTAACAAATACCATTCAAAACAAATTGATGTAACAAACGAAACACTTGAGGAAATCGGTGTTCATGATATACCAACACTATATGTATACAATAAATATGATCTTTTAGAAGAAGAAATCAACACTACATACTATCCGAATATAATCGTAAGTTTATTAGATAACAAAGGGATTTCCCAAGTAGTAGATGTTGTCGAAAAAGAAGTTTTTAAAGACTACGAAACTGTGAAACTCTTAATACCTTTCAATGAAGGTGATTTAGTTTCTTACTTAATCGAAAATACCAATATATTGAATCAAGAATACTCAAATGAGGGAACAATCTTAGAACTCGAATTGTCCCAAATTCAAATTTCTAAATATGCCAGCTATATAATTTAAAAACGACTATTTTAAGTCGTTTTTTTAATGAATAAAAAAAGAAGGACTACTCAATTGGTCCTTCTTTCAAAAATTTTCTATAATTATCTAGTAAATTATGTAAGTCTTGTTTTGTTTTAATCTTACCTATCTCTCTTTTAACAAAAGTTGCACCTTTCATGCCTTTTATATACCAAGAAGCATGTGTTCTCATTTCAAGAAGTGCTATTTTTTCACCTTTTAACTCTATTAATCTATCCATATGGTTTATCGTTCTATTCAATTTCTCTTCGTCTGAGATTTCCTTCTCATATGTACCTGTTTCAAGATAATCCACTGTTTGCTTACATAACCAAGGGTTTCCAAGTACTCCCCTACCAATCATGACTGCGTCACAACCTGTTTCGTCAAGCATTCTTTTTGCGTCTTCGGGAGTTTTTATATCTCCATTCCCTATTACAGGGACACTAACAGCTTCTTTTACTTTTTTTATATAGTTCCAATCCGCCTCACCAGAGTACATTTGGGCTCTTGTTCTTCCGTGAACTGCAATAGCTTTCGCACCCGCTTTTTCGCATAATTTAGCGACTTCCACACAATTAATTGTTTGGTTATTCCATCCAGTACGCATTTTTACGGTAACTGGTTTCTTAACAGAAACAACAACTTCTCGGACAATGTCATAGATCTTTTGTGGATCCAGCATTAACTTGGCGCCAGCATCACTCTTGACGATTTTACTAACAGGACACCCCAAATTAATATCAATGATATCGCAATCACTTTCCTTATCGATAATCATAGCACCTTTTACTATTGATTCCTTGTCCCCTCCAAATACTTGCATACTCAAAGGTCGTTCCTCTGGAACCACTTTTATCATCTTCATTGTTTTCTCGTTACGAAAACTTAATGCTTTGTCAGACACCATTTCAGCATAAATAAGGCCCGCACCAAATTCTTTCATAATCGTACGGAACGCAATATTTGAGACTCCAGCCATTGGAGCAATAATTACTTTGTTTTTTATCTCTATATTACCTATTTTCAACATTATACTCACCTATTTCTTTAGCATTATCTATTTTACACAACTGTTTTTATAATTGCAAATACGTTATACTTTTATTTTTTAAAAATAATGTTATAATACTTTTGGTGATTTATATGAAAGATTATTTAGTAAAAGCATACGCTTTTGATGGTACTGTTAGAATTTATAGTGCCGACACGACAAAATTAGTAGCACACGCTCAAAAAATTCATGACTTATGGCCAACTAGTACGGCCGCTTTTGGACGTTTATTAACAACCAGCATTATAATGGGAGCAATGTATAAAGGCGATCAGGAACTTACAATCAGAATTGAAGGTGATGGTCCAATAGGTGGTATGGTAACCACAACAAACGCCTATGGTGAAGTAAGAGGTTACGTTGGTAACCCACATGTCTTCTTACAATATAATAGTGGAAAATTAAACGTTGGGCAAGCAGTAGGAAACGGCTTTGTACACGTTACAAAAGATTTAAAGGTACGTGATATGTTTACATCAAGTGCCGAAATTCAAACTGGTGAAATAGCAGAGGATTTTGCATATTATTTTACTGCAAGTGAGCAAATACCAAGCGCTGTTGGTTTAGGGGTTTTAGTAAATGATGATAACACAGTCCTAGCAAGCGGTGGTTTCATTTTACAAGTTATGCCTGGATGTAAGAGTGAAACAATTGATAAAATAGAGAAGGCATTAAAGGAAATAAAACCTGTAAGTGAAATGATTAAAGAAAACTACACACCTGAAATGATTATCCAAGCTATAGCAAAAGATGATTACAAGTTATTAGAAGAGTTAGACTTAGAATACAAGTGTGATTGTTCAAGAGAGAAATTTGAAAAAGGACTTATATCATTAGGTGTTGAGGAATTAGAGAAACTTAAAACAGAAGAAGACAAAGTAGAAACATCATGTCATTTCTGCAATACGAAATATCACTTCACTAATGATGATTTAGACAACTTGATAAAAGAAAGCAAATAAAAGAATCGACCAAAATCGATTCTTTTTTTTATTTAAATGTAATGCTTTCTTAATTAAAAAAAAACCGTCTCTAAACAGAAACGGTTTATTATTTAAATAACTTTTAAGTATTTCTTTATTTCCCATTCAGTAACAGAAGTTCTGAAATCGTCCCATTCTTTTTGTTTTGCTTCTGTAAACTTCTCAACAACATGTTCTCCTAGTGCTTCTTGAATCACAGGATTTCTTCGTAAAGCTTTTAAAGCATCTTTCAAGTTTTCTGGTAAATTTTCAATTCCCATAGCTTCTCTTTCAATTCTATTTAACTCGTATAGATTTATATATACTCTCTCTTTGCATTCTAATTTCTTTTCTATACCTTCTAACCCTGAAGCCAAAATAGCCGACATAGCTAAATATGGGTTCGCTGATGGGTCTACACTTCTAATTTCAGTACGAGTTGCACGACCTCTTTTTGCAGGAATACGGATCATAGCTGATCTATTCGCATCAGACCAAGATACGTAGCAAGGAGCTTCGTAACCAGGTACTAAACGTTTATATGAGTTTACAGTTGGGTTTGTAACTGCTGTAAAAGCACGTGCGTTTTCCATAATACCAGCTATCCAGTACTTTGCAATTTCACTTAGACCAATCTCTCCGTCTGGATCTGCAAATGAGTTATTACCTTCAAGGTCATTTAAAGAGCAATTTACATGCATTCCTGATCCATTAACATCTGTTAATGGTTTTGGCATAAATGTCGCATGTAATCCATGTCTTTTCGCAACATTCTTGACAACTAGTTTAAAGATTTGCAAACTATCGCACCCCTCAACAACACCTTCATACTCAAAATTGATTTCATGCTGTCCTGGTGCAACCTCGTGATGTGACGCTTCCATATTAAATCCAATTTTCTCAAGTTCAAGAACAATATCTCTTCTACAGTCTTCAGCGCCATCTACAGGAGCTAAATCAAAATAACCACCATTATCATTAAAGTCTAGAGTAGGATTTCCTTTTTCATCCAATTTAAATAAGAAGAACTCTGGCTCAACACCAATATTGAAGGCAGAAAAACCTAGATTTTTCATTTTTTTAACGTTTCTTTTTAGTATTCCTCGTGGATCTCCAACAAATGGCTCCCCATTTGGCAAATAAATATCACAAATCAACATTGCTACTTTACCATAAGTTGTTTGTTCCCAAGATGATATTAACCAAGTATTATAATCAGGTCTTAAATACATATCCGCTTCTTGAATACGAACAAAACCGTCAATAGATGATCCGTCAAACATAATCTCATTGTCTAATGCATCCTCAAGTTTACTTGCAGGAACCTCTACGTTTTTAATTACTCCGTGAATATCAGTAAAACATAATCTTACATACTTAACATTTTCTTCTTTTGCGTTTTTAAGAATTGCTTCTTTTGTAAATTTTGGCATTTTTCTTTTTCCTCCTTGAAAAATAAAAAAATGGTGCCAAAAATGCTTTGTCAGCATTGACACCATTTACATGATTTTTTTGTTTTTTGAGACACCTTTGTCTACAAAATAATTATAAATAGACAAGATTTAAATGTCAATCTTATTTTCAATGATAAGGTTTACAAGCCTTAGTTTTGAAATCCTCATACTCATAGCTTTTCTTTGGATGAACTTATGGGATTCCGCTTCATTAAAACCTTTTTTCATCAAGATTAACTTCGCTTTGTTAGTTTGTTTCAACAATGTATTATCATCTTCTAAACGCTTTATTTCATCTTCTAATTGCTTAATTTTAGATGTGAACTTGTGTATAGATTGAACAATAAATGGCAATTCAATATCAATTGCGTTTTCCTGAATCATGCTAAAGAATAAATCATTTACGATGTTGTAGTAATGTCCAATTGATGATGTATTATTAACGTAAATTACTAGTATTTTTCTCTCTAAAACGATTGTCTCAATTAGTTTTGGTAAGTTAGGAATATCATTGTTATGTGAGAATATAACACAATCATAGAGATTGATCATATTTCGTGTAAGTTTATTTGCAACATCTCCCTTGATGTTGTTATTGTTTAGTATTCTCTCAACACGTTTATCAAGATATCCACCACTTTTTATTATTAATACTCTCATATTATCACTCCTTTGTGATAGAGATACTCTTTAATAATTTAAAGGATATTTACTTGCTAATTCTTTTACTCTTGTTCTAACAGACTCTAAAATCGCCTCATCTTCTGGATTCATCAATGTATCATAAATACACTGTGCGATTACAACCATATCTTCTGTTCCAAACCCTCTTGAAGTAACTGCTGGTGATCCTAAACGGATACCACTAGTAATAAATGGTTTTTCTGTATCGTTTGGTATAGTATTCTTGTTGCATGTAATATTTACTTGATCTAACAGTTTTTCAGCGTCTTTTCCTGTTAATCCAGTTAATGATTTAACATCTACTAAAATCAAATGATTATCTGTTCCACCTGATACCACTTTAAATCCAAGTGCTACAAGTGAGTTCGCTAATATACTCGCGTTTGCAATAACCTTTTCTTGATACTCTTTGAATTCAGGTTTTAAAGCTTCTCCGAACGCCATTGCTTTTGCAGCAATTACATGCATTAAAGGTCCACCTTGGATTCCTGGGAAAATAACTCTATTAATCTGCTTATATAATTCAAAATTATTTGTAAGAATGATACCACCACGTGGTCCTCTCAATGTTTTATGTGTTGTTGAAGTAACAATATCTGCATAATCACAAGGATTTTGATGTAATCCTGCGGCAACTAACCCAGCGATGTGTGCCATATCAACCATAAATTTAGCTTCTACTTTATCACATATCTCTTTAATTCTTGCGAAATCAATTTTTCTTGGGTAAGCACTTGCTCCAGCTACAATTAGATTTGGTTTATTTTCAACCGCAATTCGTTCTAACTCATCATAGTTAATTTGTTCTGTTTCATCATCAACTCCATAGCTAATGAAATTATAATCAATTCCACTAAAATTAAGAGGATGTCCATGTGTTAAATGTCCACCATGATCCAAACTCATCCCTAAAACTGTATCTCCAGGTTGAATAATCGCTCTATATGCTCCCATATTAGCAGTTGAACCACTGTGTGCTTGAACATTCGCATATTTTACACTAAATAACTTTTTAATGCGGTCTCTAGCTAAATTTTCTGCCATATCAACGAATTCACATCCACCATAATATCTTCTTCCTGGATATCCTTCAGCATACTTGTTTGTCAATACGCTTCCTTGTGCTTCTAAAACAGCTTTGCTTACAAAATTTTCTGAAGCGATTAACTCAATATGAGATTCTTGACGTTTTCTTTCTAACATAATTGCTTCATAAAGTTCTGTATCTAATTTTTTGATGTTTTCCACTATTATTTCTCCTCTTTACTTAGAATATAAACTCCAACGTCCTCGGTAAAGTCAACTTTTACCATTTCGTTTGTGCCAGTTGGCATATTTTTTCCAACAAAATCAGCTCGTATTGGTAATTCTCTATGTCCTCTATCGACTAATACAGCTAATTGTATCTTTGAAGGCCTTCCTAAATCAATAATTGCATCCATACTTGCTCTTACTGTTCTTCCGGTAAATAAAACATCATCAACAATAATTACAGTCTTATTATCAAGCTTCACATCTAATTTAGAAAACTCGTTCACTTTTTTATCATCTCTGTATCCAGAAATATCAAGTTCATAGAAAGGAACGTCCACATTTTCTATTTTTAGAATATTATCCTTAATAATTTGTGCTAAAGGTACACCGTTTTTCCTAACCCCTAAAATAACCAAATTCCCCAAATCTAAATTTTGCTCGATTATTTCATGCGAAATTCTACGTATAGTCCTATGCATTTTTTCCTGATCAATTATCTTTTTCAAAAAATCACCTTCTTAATTTCATACCAATATTGTAGTAAAAAATTAGATTATTGTAAACACTTTCTTAAAGTATTATAATAATAAGCAGGTGATATTATGAACAAAATCATTTTTAAATTTTCTCTAAGTTTAGTATTATTACTAAATACAGCGATTTTTATACTGTTTTTTCCTGAGTTGATAGATGTTGTAGAAGAGTATTTATTCCCATTATTTTTTATCTATTTTATTCTCGATTCTCTTTCTGTTATTCTACCAATGTTTAACGATTCAATATATTCAGGGAAAATGCAAAAAAGACTCTATAAAGAAGTCTCAGAATATAATATAGCTGAAGTTAAGCAATTGTCGAAAAAAAGTAATAAAATCGCATTACTAATATTCATATTATATGGATCGGGAATCGCAATTCTCGGTTTATCATATATGCATCTCGATTTTTTGGATAGGAACTTCATATATTTGGTATTCTTCGGATTGAACTTCGCAGATTACTTCTGTATTATGTTATGGTGCCCATTTAGAACACTTTTCCTTAAGAACTCTTGTTGCAATACCTGTAGAATAAGTAACTGGGATAGAATTATGAAGTTCTCAATATTGATTTTCATTCCGAACGTTTATACTATTTCAATATTCGTAATTGGACTTGGTATATTCCTATACTGGGAATATCATCACTGGAAACACCCTGAAAGATTTTACCGTATATCAAATCAGACACTTTGGTGTTCTAATTGTGATAAAATAACCTGTGGTAAAAAACACAATAATGATAGCAAAAAGGATTAGCTTGGCGGGCTAATCCTTTTTTTTGTTTTAGAGTAATAAATTTCTTATATATCCTAAACTGCTCCTAGCGCAAACGCTAGAACAAATAGAATTGACAATACATACATTACGATATTTACTTCTTTTCCTTTTCCTTGAGCTAATTTCACAACAGGATAGAATACAAATCCTACTGCGATACCAGTTGCGATAGAGAAAGATAATACCATCATAATAATCGTTAAAAATGCAGGAATAACAATTGCTTTATCAGACCAATCAATTTCTTTTAACTGTCCAACCATTAAAGCACCTACCATAACTAAAGCCATAGATGTTACTGGTGAATGAGGTACCCCCTCTATCATTACACCATTAACAACACTTAATAATGGGTAAGCGAATACAGATAAAATAAACAATAATCCAACTACAACGCTTGATAATCCTGTACGAGCTCCTTGTTCAATACCAGTTGCACTTTCAATATATGAAGTAACATTAGAAGTTCCTAATAATGCTCCAGTCATCGTACCAATTGAATCTACTAATAACGCCTTTTCCGAACCTATTATTTCACCTTCGTCATTTACTAATCCTGCTTGGTTTCCTACCGCCATCAAAGTACCAGCAGTATCGAAGAAGTCCACGAATAATAAAGAGAAGATAATAGCAAATGCTTCTGGATGTGAGAACAACTCACCAAAACCACTGAACATAGCTCCAAATGTTTCCGAAACTCCGTCCCAAATGTTACCCATTCCTTCATTGCTATAAGCAGGCATAAACGGTGCTAAATCAGTGAAGATTAGTCCCAATAACAAACCAACAACTGCTGTAACAACTATAGAAATAATTAATGCAAATCTGTTCCCCATTGAATAAAGGACAATTACTAAAATAATTCCAAATAACCCAAGCATTACTGCAGGATTTCCAAAGTCTCCTAATGTTACATAAGTTCCAAGTGGATCTGCAACGATAATACCAGCATTTTTTAATCCAATAAATGTGATAAAGAATCCAATACCAGCACCAACTGCAAATTTTAACCCAGCAGGGATCGCATTAATAACAACTTTTCTTAATCCCGTAACAGAAATAGTGAAGAATAATACTCCTGATACAAATACTGCAGCTAAAGCAGCTTGCCATGATAACCCTAACCCAAATGGTGCAATTAATGTAAATACGAAAAATGCATTTAATCCCATACCTGGTGCTAATGCAATCGGTAAATTCGCAAGTACACCCATTAAAATTGATGCCACTGCAGCAGCAATAGCTGTTGCGAAGAATACTCCACCTAGTGGTACTCCCCAAGATTCACCAGGTTGCGCTAACATAAAACTGTTAACTGGCAAGATATATGCCATCGCTAAGAATGTTGTTAATCCACCAATTAACTCAGTAGTTAACCCTGAACCACGTTCTTCAAGTTTAAAGAAACTTTTGATTGCCTCCATTAAAAAAAACCTCCATTTTTTCTCTTTTTTGTATTTAGTTAGTACTATACAAAAATGAAAAAAGGAGATCTATCTCTTTTTACTGTATAAGTATCATAGTCCTGCAATTTACGGCAACAGGGTAGAGACGATCGAACCGTATTTTCGATCATATATAATACCAACTAAATACATCATAACAAATAAATTTATAATACACAATTAAAAAAAACCATTTCTAATAAAAAAAACGCTTAATTAAGCGTTTTTTAGATACTTTTCATTTAAGAAGTATATTCCTCCGATAGAAAGTGAGAACAAAACTAAGATAATAAGACCACTTACCATCCAAAACATTTCAGGTAACAATTGAATTAAAATATCCCTACTATACAAAATCCAGTCATTATTTGTGAAGAAAAGTCTATGGAAAGTAGTAAAAGCAGCGTCAAAATCAATTATTATTGCGCTACCTATTACCAGGATGAACGCAATTGGTCCATATGGTAACATCTTCAGAGTACTATATAGTTCTTTTCGATTCTTCTTATACATATATATGGATAACCCTCCACTTAATAAGAATGATGCGAGTGCAACAATTCTTAATCCTGTGTATAAGTTCTTAACGTCCACCATATGACTGATTTCAGTATCTCTCATAAACATTGGCTCTCCATCAGGATTATAGTTTACTTCAAGAGTATTATAACGATAATTTAGATAACCCATTATTCTATCTGCTGCATAATCATGATCATATTCTATTTCAGAATGTGACTCATACAACCCTTTTGAAAGAAACAGATATTGTTTTGTAGTTAAAATACTTGCAAACAACATGATTAGAAATATAGGAAGAGTAATACAAATAACTACCCTATAAAATTTCATCATGCTATAAAATCCCTACTCTAGAGAGAATTGTTTCAACATTCTTTAAGAAGTACGACACATCAAATGCGTTGTCAATTTCTTCTTTTGTAAGATATTTGTTGATTTCATCACTGGAATGTAATAATTCTTTAAACATTAACCCGTTTTCCCATGAGTTCATCGATAATGGTTGAACTGTATCATAGGCTTTCTCTCTTGATAATCCTTTTTCAATTAATTTTGACAAAATTCGTTGTGAGAAAATCACTCCGTTTGTAATATAGATGTTTTTCATCATTCTATCTTCAAAAACAGTAACATTCTCTAATACCTTAGCATAACGGTTTAACATGTAATCCAGTAACATAATACCATCAGGTACAATTATACGTTCTACACTTGAATGAGAGATGTCTCTCTCATGCCATAAAGGAACATTCTCATATGCTGCTAACATATATCCCCTTAAAACTCTTGAACAGCCTGCGATATTCTCTGAACTAATTGGATTTCTTTTATGAGGCATTGCGCTAGATCCTTTTTGTCCTTTTCTAAAGAACTCCTCGAGTTCTCGTACTTCAGTTCTTTGTAAATGACGAATCTCTACAGCTATTTTCTCCATAGTAGATCCAATCAATGCTATTTCCGCCATATAGTTTGCATGTCGATCTCTTTGCAATGTTTGTGTAGAGATATTTGCAGAATTAATCCCTAACTTTTCACATACGTAATCCTGTACAAATGGAGGGGTGTTTGCGAAATTACCAACAGCACCACTAATTTTTCCGGTTTCGACATCATTTCTTACTTGTTTGAAACGTTCAAGGTGACGATTAAACTCATCATACCATAATGCCCATTTAAGACCGAATGATGTTATATCTGCGTGAATACCATGAGTTCTACCAATACATGGTGTATCTTTAAATCTAATTGCTTGTTTTCGTAAGACTTCTTGGAACTTCAATAAGTCTTCAAGCAAAATATCGTTTGCGAGTTTGAAAAGGTATCCGTTTGCTGTATCGACAACATCAGTACTAGTTAGTCCATAGTGAACCCATTTTTTTTCTTCACCAAGTGATTCACTTACACATCTTGTAAATGCAACAATGTCATGTCTAGTTTCTTGTTCAATCTCTTTTATACGTTCTACGCTAAATGTAGCGTTTTCCCTTACTTTATCAACGTCTTCTTTTGGAATTACACCTAGTTCACTCCAAGCCTCAAGAGTGTAGATTTCCATTAGTAAATAAGCTTCAAACTTATTTTTCTCTGTAAATATATCTTGAACTATCTCTCTTCTATATCTTTCAATCATTTCATTAACCTCTCAAAACATTCTAATGTGTTTTGCAACAACGATGTGATCGTCATAGGTCCTACTCCACCAGGAACTGGTGTAATAAAACTTGCTTTGTCTTTAATGTTTTCAAAATCACAATCACCTATAAGTTTTCCATCAACTCTGTTTACACCAACATCAACAACAACTGCACCTTCTTTTACCATATCTTCAGTAACAGTGTATGCGCGTCCAACTGCAGCAACGATAATATCAGCTTTCAAGCATTTCTCTTTAAGGTTTTGTGTTCTACTATGTGCTATTTGAACAGTTGCATGTTCTTTCATCAATAACATCGCTATTGGTTTTCCAACTATGTTACTACGTCCGATTATAATTGCATCTTTTCCTTTTAATTCAATATTTTTACTATGAAGCATTGTCATAATCCCTTTTGGTGTAGCTGGTAAAATTGCCTGTCTTCCTAAATGCATATAGGCTACATTTAATGGATGAAATCCATCTACATCTTTACTTATATCAATAGCATCAATTACTTTGTCTTCATCAATATGTTTTGGTAATGGTAATTGAACTAAGATTCCATGAACATCATTGTCATTGTTCAAATCAGAAACTATTGTTAAAAGTTCCTTTTCTGTAATAGATAACGGTTTAATTATTACTGTACTTTTCATACCAGCTTTTAAGCATGCTCTATGTTTTGCTTTTACGTAGCTTTGACTCGCAGGATCTTCTCCAACAAGTACCACTGCTAAGTGGGGAACGGCTTCATACTTAGCTTTTAATTCCTCAACAATTACTTTTACTTCTTCTCTTTTTTCTTTGGATAATTCTTTACCACTAATGATTTCTCCCATAATTTATTCTCCTTTTATGATATAAGAATCTTTAATCTCACCATAAAATATAACATGAAAATCATTGTTTGCATAATACCTTTTCAAAATATCTTCATCTACATTATTTGGTTCCATAGCTTGTTTGTAAATCACCTTACATTCATAATGCATTTCACAATCAGCTATTATTGGTGTATTAAGGGTTCTTCCTTCTTTCAAAGTAAAATCACATTCTTTTATTTTATCAAAGTCTCGTCCAGATTTAGTCCCACAGAATGCAAGTTCTCTTTTCAAGTTCTTAGTTACGGGAATGTTAATCGTAAACTCATCTGTATTCTTTAGCATTTCATATGTATCTCTTGAATATCGTACGTATGCAACAAATACAGGTTTGTTCCAAACAAAATTTACTCCACCCCAAGCAATTGTCATAGTATTCACTTTTTCATTATGCTTTGTGGTCATAAAAATTCCTTTTTCTAAAGCAGGTAATATTTGATCAGTTTTTTCATTATATGTAATATCTATATATTTCACAATAACACCTCCATCAACATTATAACACACTCTATTTCCTAAAAAAGTTAAAGAAAAGAGTAATCATATATTAGATTACTCTTTTGTCTATTTAAAGCGGTTTCCCCATCTTAATAGTGTATCCGTTATTAATAGGGTTCATATGTCTTTTACTGATTATCTTACAGATAAAGTTTTGAATATTTCTCAATCAAATACTTCACATAATATTTTGGATTAAACTCTTCTCCTGTTACTTCTAATAACAACTCCTCAGGAGTTTTAGAACTACCAAATTGGTGTATTTTTTCTTTTAACCAATTATTGATTTCTTTTATTTGATTAGTTCTAACTAATTCATCAACATCGATTTCCTTAATCATTGTATAGTAAAATTGAGAAGCATAAGCACTACCTAATGCATAGGTTGGGAAATACCCAAACAATCCAGCACTCCAGTGCACATCTTGTAACACTCCTTCTGCATAATCTTTTGGCTCTATACCGAGATATTCCACCATTTTCTCATTCCAAACTCTAGGGAGATCATCTACTTCAATTTCATTAGAGAATAGCATTCTTTCAATTTCATATCTAATCATAATATGCATTGGATATGTTAATTCATCTGCTTCCACTCTAACAAAAGATGCTTCCACTTTATTTGTTGCTCTATAAAAATCATCTAAAGTAATGTCTTCCAACTGTTTAGGGAATAGTTTTTTAAACTCTGGATAATGTACTTGCCAAAATTCTTTACTTCTCCCAATAACATTTTCATAGAATCTTGATTGTGATTCATGAACCCCCATTGATGTTCCACCATTTAGGCCTGTATCATTCCATTTTTCATCAATTTGCTGCTCATATGTAGCATGACCTAACTCATGAATCGCCGCAAATATAGACGAAAAAACAAAATTTTCTAGATATCTTGTTGTAAAACGAACGTCAGAAGGATGTGTATTCCAAGTAAAAGGGTGTACACTTTCTTTCATTAAACCTCTTTTACGATCAAAATCTAATACATCTATAAGATACTCACAAAACTCTTTTTGCTTCTCTGCTTCAAAGAAATCTAAAGTGAAATCTTTTTCTAGGCTTTTTCCTTCTTTAAGAACTCTTCTAACAAAAGGAACCAAATCCCTTTTTAACGTGTCAAAGAACTCATCATATTTTACCATGTTCATTCCTTCTTCATAATCATCAAGAAGTACATCATAAGCTTCTTTATCTGTATCGAAATATGTGATGAATTTACGATTAAATTCTACTAACTTCTCTAGATTACCTTTAAACATATCCCAGTTATTTTGTGCTTTTGCATCTTCCCACAAACGTTGGGATAACCCTACTAGCGTTTGGTACTCAACAAACTCTTTTTCAGGTATTTTTGTAAGTTTGTCCAATGCTTTTTTTGCTTTTTTAACTTCTCTTTGAACAGAGTCATCAAGCTCATCTAACTTCTCAAACAAGCCATTTACCACTTCTTGATATTCTTTACTAACTCCAAGTTTAAACAGTTCTCCACTGATGAAAGCCAACATTTTTGCTCGTCTTGGAAAAGCCTCAGTTGGTGCTTCTGTTGCACTATCCCAACCAACGATATTTAAAACATAACCAAACGATTTTTGTTTTTGCTGTATTTCTCTAAATTTAGCTAAAAAATCCAATATAATCACTCCTTTAGTCAATTATAACATAATAAAAGCACATTTAATGTGTGCTTTTATTATAGTACTTATTTTATATTTATATCTCCACTAAGGGTTTTCTTTCTCCCTACAGTAATAGGTCTTGATTTATCCTGATTATGGATATTTACATCCCCACTAACTGATTTTAAATCAATTTTATCGACATAGAAATTATTTCCGTCTAAATCTCCACTTACTGTACGAAAACTAGACTCTCTTGCGGACACATTGTAGAATTCAACATCTCCACTTACTGTGTTCATATCAATGTTTCCTTTAACTTCAAAATCCTTACATTCAAAATCCCCAGATACAGATCCCATCTTAACTTCTAATGCTTGTGCCTTGTTTAACTTCACATTTCCGCTAACTACATTAAACTCTGCGTTTTCACTAATTAATCCTAGTACCTCAAAGTCACCTGACGTTGATTTAAGTTTAATGTCTATTGTATTTGCTCCTTTTATTTCAGAGTCACCTGACACCGTTTCTACAAGATAACTAGAGAGTTTTCCTTTATTAGGATATCTTACTACAAAATCAGGAGTTGTTTCTTTCTCAAAAAGACTTACCCTTTTGGAATTTCTAAACATTTTAAACACACCATTTTCAAGTGATATATTGTAATTTTTTTCCTTTATATCTTTTTTGAAATGGATTTCTAGATTTTCTCCCTCATATGGGTAAATTTCTAAATCCTCAGAAATTAATTTGATTTGAAATTCTTTTAGTTCTGATACAGGTAGTGTTTTTAGTAATTTATATCCTTCTACAGGTTCAAAATCACTCTCACTCACATAATCCTCCACATTCACATTAACTTTTTGTGAATCACGAGACATTTCCGATGCAAGTTTTGATGGTTCTCCAAACTTTAAAGACAGTTCCTCTTCTGAAACACCTTGCTTCAAAGCTTCTTCAATCATTTCTCTATGATCTTCTATTATTTCTTCTATTTCATGATCACTCATTTTCAGTTTCTTCAACTCTTTTTGCAAATCGCTTAAAAATTTCTTCATTCTTTTTTCCTCCTTTATTTAATATCTCATAAACTCCACCTATAAAACTATCCCATGAATCTCTTAACTGTAAGTAATACTCAAATCCTTTTTTTGTTATCTTGTAATATTTCCTTGGTGCACCTATCTTTGATTCCTTTAAATAAGTTGTAAAGTATTCTTCTTTTGTTAATCTCCTTAGTATTGGATATATCGTATTTTCATTAACATCTAAATGATCTGATATATTGTTAATTATCATGTATCCATACATATCTTCTTGAACTAACTCAGAAAGTACACATAACTCAACAATTCCTCTTTTAAACTGGGCATTCATAATATCATCTCCTAAATCAATCATAACACAGTACTGTGTGCAACACAATACATAGTTAAAAAAAAGAGAACTTTTCAGTCCTCTTTAGAATAATCCTTTTGCTTCACCATCTGGGGAAATGTCCATTTTTAGAGCTGCAGGTTGTTTTGGTAACCCAGGCATTGTCATTACATCTCCGGTTAATGCTACAATAAATCCTGCTCCAACAGAGGGTCTTAGTTCCCTAATTGTTATTGTAAATCCTTCAGGTCTCCCAAGTTTTTTAGGGTTGTCGCTTAAACTATATTGTGTTTTTGCCATACATACTCCTAAAGAATCCCATCCTCGTTTTTTGAATCTTCGTAATTGTAGTTTTGCCTTTGATGAAAACTCTATATCTTTCGCTCCATATACAATTTTCGAGATTTTTTCAATTTTTTCCTCAATTGAGTCGCTACTCTCATACAGTCTTTTGAAATCGCTATTTTTAGTGTTAATTTCATTTATAACTTTTTTTGCAAGATCAACGGCTCCTTCTCCACCTTTCGCCCAAACTTCACTGAGACTATATGGATGTTGATTCTCTTTCAAATACTTCTCTAATGCTTTTATTTCATTTTCTGTGTCAGAAGTAAATGCATTAATTGCTACGACATAAGGTAACCCGAATGACTTGACTGTATCTATATGTTTATCTAGATTGGAAATCCCTTTAATTAGCGCTTCAACATTTTCAGGTCCCAGTTCTTTTTTATTCACTCCACCATGCATTTTTAACGCACGAATTGTTGCAACAATTACAACTGCACTAGGATCAAATCCCGCTTGCAGTGTTTTTATATTCAAGAATTTTTCTGCACCTAAATCCGCACCAAATCCTGCTTCGGTAATTACATAATCAGCTAACTTTCTCCCCATATTTGTTGCAATAATACTATTACATCCATGTGCGATATTGGCGAATGGTCCTCCATGTACTAATGCAGGGGTATTCTCTAGTGTTTGTACCAAATTCGGCTTTATTGCATCCTTAAGTATTAATGCAACTGCACCTTCTACTTCTAAGTCCCCCACTGTAATTGGTTCGCGATCATATGTGTATCCAATAACAATTCTCTTAACTCTTGCTTTTAAATCATCTAAGTCAGTAGCTAAACAGAGCACTGCCATTATTTCAGAAGCTACTGTAATGTTGAATCCATCTTCCCTAGGTAAGCTGTTTCCCACACCTCCAAGTCCAATTACAACATTCCTTAGAGCACGATCATTCATATCAATACAACGTTTCCAAGATACTCTTCTTGGATCAATGTTTAATGCGTTTCCTTGATGAATATGGTTATCAATGATTGCGCTAATTGCATTATTCGCAGTAGTAATTGCATGAATATCTCCAGTAAAATGAAGGTTCAAATCCTCCATTGGTACAACTTGACTATATCCTCCACCTGCAGCTCCACCTTTAACACCCATTACAGGACCAAAAGAAGGTTCTCTTAATGCAATTATTGCGTTTTCCCCAATTTTATTGAACGCTTGTCCTAACCCTACAGTTGTTGTAGATTTTCCTTCTCCAGCTGGAGTTGGATTTATAGCAGTAACTAAAATGACTTTTCCACTGTCATTACCCTTAAGTTTTTTCATTACATCCAAATTAATTTTAGCCTTATAGTTTCCATAAAGTTCAATATCTTTTTCCTCTAAACCTAGATTTGAAGCGATTTCCTTTATGTTCTTCATTTTTGCCTCTTGAGCAATTCTTAAATCAATATTTTCCATAATTAAAAGCCTCCTTTTTACTCGCTCTCATTCTCTCACTAATCTTATTTAAAATCAACATTTTTACAAAAAAACGCTTACAGAATATAGGATACTAAAATTATCCACATTGTAGTATAATAAAATCATACTCTTGAAAATAGGTGATTTGATGAATATTGGTATAGTAGGATTAGGCTTAATAGGCGGAACTTACGCAAAAAGTTTACGAAAATATCCTTATAAACTATATGGTATTGATATAAATGCTGATACCATAACATATGCGCTTGATAACAACATTATAGATTTAGGTTCTACCGAGCCAAAATCAGTTTTACACGAGCTTGATGTTGTTTTTATATGTTTGTACCCAAACGAAGCAAAAAAGTTCATTCAAAAGAATATAACCTATTTTAAAAGAGACGCCATTATTACAGACGCTGTTGGCGTAAAAAGAAAGCTTGTGGACTACTTTGAGATGTATAAAGACGACGAAGTGGAATTCGTCTTTACTCACCCTATTGCTGGTAGTGAGAAAAAGGGTATAGAATATAGTAATGAAGCGATTTTCCAGAATGCCAATTATGTTATTACTCCAACAAAGTATAATAAAGAGGAATCGTTGAACCTAATTGAAACACTAGCAAAACAAATGGGATTCAGAAATGTTTCTAGGATTAGTGATGTAGCACATGATGACATTATTGCATACACATCACAATTAACACATGCAATCGCAATAAGCTTGGTAAATAGTGATGATTCAAAATACGATACAAGTCTATTTATTGGGGATTCTTATAAAGATTTAACACGTATCGCAATGATTAATGAGGATTTATGGTCCGAGCTCTTTTTACAAAACAAAGACTTCCTAGTAAAGAGAATATCGACTTTCGAAGAAAAATTATCAGAATTAAAAGAAGCTATCACTAAAAACAATTCAGAAGAAATTAAGGAAATCATGAGGAAATCAGCTAAAATAAGGAGAGGTATAAAATGACTAATCACTCCCAAATAAAGCTCTTTCCCGGCCATATAAAAGGAGATATCAAAATTCCTCCGTCAAAGAGTTTATCACATAGAGCTTTAATTTGTGCAAGTCTTTGTAAAGGACAAAGTATCATCAGTAACGTAATTCTTTCTGAGGATATAATAACCACAATTAACGCTCTCAAACAATTAGGAGCTAAATTTGAGATTACTGGAGATCAAGTTATCGTAACAGGTGTTAAAAAACCGAAATATGATAATCATCCAGTTTTTTGTAATGAATCAGGATCTACAATAAGATTTCTAATACCGTTATTTAGCTTAACAAATAAAGAAGTCACTTTTACAGGAACAGAGTCTCTAATAAGAAGACCTCAAACAGTATATAAGAAAATATTTACTCACGACCAAAATAAATTTGAAAAGCACGAGAATAGAATTGTGGTAAAAGGCTCTATTAAGGCAAGAGAATATATTATTGACGGAAACATTTCATCTCAGTTTTTTAGTGGTCTAATGTTTGCATTACCCTTATTAAAAGAGGACTCATATATCTACTACAAAGGTTCATTAGAGTCTAAAAGCTATATTGATCTTACAATCGAGATGTTAGAACTGTATGGTATTGATGTAGATGAAATCGAAAACGGATATTTCATTGAAGGTAATCAACAGTATAAGGCAACTGATTATAGAGTAGAAGGAGATTATTCTCAAGCTGCATTCTTCCTTGTTGGTGGGATTTTGAGCGGTGCTGTAAAACTCGATGATTTAAATCACGAGTCGAACCAAGGAGATTATGAGATAACCAATATTATTAAACAAATGAAAGGTAAAATCATATTTACGGAAAACGGCTTTGTTACGGAACAATCACAAACAAAAGGGACAACTGTAGATATTTCCAACTGTCCTGATTTAGGTCCAATCATTGCCTTACTTGGTGCAATGAGTAAAGGTGTAACAACACTAAAAAACATATCCCGACTTCGATTAAAAGAATCTGATAGAGTAAACTCAATAGTAACTACTCTTGTAAAACTAGGAGTAAACGTAAAGGTAGAAGATAATCAAATAATTATATATGGGCGACAGAAACTTAAAGGTGGTATAACATTAGATTCATTTAACGATCATCGTATTGCTATGATGATTTCAATTGCCGCTCTACGATGCGATAAACCAATTACTCTTACAAACTCAAAAGCTGTTAATAAATCATATCCCAATTTCTATGAGGATTATAGATCTATCGGCGGAGTAATAGAAATAGAGGACTGATACAATGAGAACAATCAATGTTCCAATCCCTGAAAAGGAGTATAAAGTACTCATAGAGAAGGGAATTTTATCCAGAATTCATGAATTTATCGACAATACGAGAGAAATTGTCATTATTTCTGACGACAATATTCCAAAAAAATATATCTCCCAAATTTCACCATTACTGAATAACCCGTTAACTCTATTTGTGCCAGAAGGTGAAACATCTAAATCAATGGAAACGGCTTATACACTGATAAATCAGTTAGTTGAAAACAAAGTTACAAGAAGCGCATTAATTATCGCATTAGGTGGTGGAGTAATCGGTGATTTAGCTGGATTCGTTGCTAGTATTTACTTACGAGGTGTTGATTTCATTCAGGTACCAACAACACTTTTATCGCAAATAGATTCTTCTATAGGAGGAAAAGTTGGTATCAACTCGAAATCTATGAAAAATGCAATTGGAGCTTTCAAACAACCCAAGTTAGTTCTTATTGATCCAACCACTTTAGAAACCTTAAATGAAAGACAAATTTCATCAGGTATATCCGAGATGATTAAATATAGTTTAATCGCCGACAAAGCTCTATTTAAAGAGCTTTCCAGTAAAGATATATGGATGGATATAGAAAAATATATATACACATGCATCAATATTAAAAGGGATCTTGTGATTGAGGATGAGTTTGATTATGGAAAGAGACAATTACTTAATTACGGTCATACAATAGGCCACGCATTGGAGCAATACTCAAACTTCTCACTACTCCATGGTGAAGCGGTGGCTTTAGGAATGTTACATATGTCTATGAATCAAAATTTTAAAAAAGATTTAATAAAAACACTGCGTAAATATAATCTTCCAACGAAATTTGATTACGATAGAAATACTATTTATGACTTAATAAAGACAGACAAAAAAGTTAACGGAAAAAAACTAAATATCATTTTAGTAGAAGAAGTAGGAAACGGCTTTATAAAGACAATAAATATCGAGGATATTTTAGAAAGGATATAGGTGATTTCATGAGTTCATATGGTACTATGATTCACATTAATCTATTTGGTGAATCCCATGGAAAAGCAATTGGTATAGTAATCAATAACCTTCCCGCTGGAATAACTTTTGATGAAGATAGAATAAAAAACGCATTACTCAAAAGAAGACCCAAATCTAATCTATCTACCTCTAGACAGGAAAAAGATGAGTATCAAATAGTCAGTGGTTATTTCAACAATAAGACTACAGGTACGCCATTAACCATCATTATTCCAAACACTGATGTACAATCAAAAGATTACAATCCAGATATATTAAGACCTTCGCACGCTGATTTTACTGCGAAAATAAAATACAACAATAGCCATGATTATCGAGGTAGTGGACATTTTTCCGGTAGAATCACCGCTCCTATAGTAATCTTAGGTGCTATTTCAGAACAGCTCCTTGAACAAAAAGGTATATTTGTAACATCACATATTTCAAGTATAAAAAATGTACAGGACTCAACTTTTCATGATGTTGATTTAAATGAGAACGTCGCTTACAGACTTAATTCAAGCGATTTTCCAGTATTAGATACATCAGTAATCCCTAAGTATGAAGAAACCATTCTACAAGCTAAAAAGAACAAGGATAGTGTTGGTGGAACAATAGAGACAGCAATTATTGGAGTACCCCCTGGGTATGGTACACCATTCTTTGATTCTATCGAAAGTACAATTGCACATCTTCTATTTAGTATTCCCGCTATAAAAGGAGTAGAATTTGGAAGAGGTTTTGATATAACTAAACTATTTGGTTCTGAGGCAAATGATGAGTTCACACTGGTAAACGGCTCTATTAAAACATCTACTAATAACTCTGGAGGAGTACAGGGAGGTATTAGTAATGGTATGCCAATTACCTTTACAAGCGCAATTAAACCAACTTCGTCAATTGGAAAACCACAAAAATCTGTAAATATTAAGACTATGAAAGAAGAAACAATAGAATTAGTTGGAAGACATGATCCTTGTATTGTACATAGAGTTATTCATGTAATCAACGCGATAACTGCCTATGCGACTATAGAGATAATTGCTAGAACTGAGGGATTACAATGGATAAAATAGCTCAATTACGAAAAGAAATTGATGAAATAGATAAGAAAATTATGACCTTATTAGATGACAGATTCACAAAAACAAACCAAATAGGTCAAATAAAACACGATACAAAGTCAAATATATTAGATAAAAATAGAGAAGATAACATTTTAAATAAAACATCTATATATAGCCATTACCCAGAAATAAAGGTTATCTACAAGACAATTATGAGCGAAAGTAAAAAGTCACAAAGAAAGTAGTGATCATTCATGTATGGACTACTAGGAAAGAAATTAGAACATAGCTTCTCAAAAACAATACACGAAACCTTCACAAAGAAAGAATATCAGTTGATTGAGACATCAAATCTTAATCATTTCTTTAAAAATACAACCTTTTCAGGTTTAAATGTTACAATACCGTACAAAACTGAAGTAATTTCATATATTGATAATTTATCCCCAGAAGCAAAAGCGATTGGTGCTGTAAATACAGTCATCCAGAAAGATAATGTGTTATTTGGTTATAATACTGATTATTATGGACTAGATAAAACACTTCAATTTAACAATATAGATGTTAGAAACAAAATAGTAGTTATATTGGGAAATGGCTCAACAAGTAGAACCATATCATACTACTGTAAAACTCATTCAGCTAAAGAAGTCATTATATTTGCTCGCAACCCAAAAGTGAATGAACACAATTTTTCCGATATCTACAATTTAAAAAGTATCGATATTGTATTCAATTCAACTCCCGTGGGTATGTTTCCTAACAATAGTCAGCAAAATTTAATTACTTTATCAAAATTACCAAAACCAGAGACTGTTGTTGATGTTGTTTACAACCCACTAAGATCTAATCTACTCATTGACGCAGAAAGTCAAGGCATTAAAACCGTTAACGGCTTACTTATGCTAATTTACCAAGCTGTAAAGTCTATAGAATTGTTTCATAATATCAAAATACCTGAGGAGCAAGTTATAGATTATTATTCTGACTTACTATTTTATAAGACAAATTTGGTTTTCATAGGTATGCCTATGTCAGGAAAATCTTTCTTCGCAAGTAATCTCTCTAAAAGATATAAGAAAGATTTGATTGAAATAGATGAGGAAATCATGATATTTGAGAATGATTCCATTACCAATATCTTCAAAAAAAAGGGTGAACCCTACTTCAGAAATATAGAGACAACCATTATATCAAAGTTCTCAAAACTCAATAATCAAGCGATTTCCTGTGGTGGAGGAGTTGTTCTCAACAAGGAAAATATGATAAATCTTAAACATAATGGTATAATAATATTTATTGATATGTCCCTAGAATTATTAAAAACATGTAATCCTAAAGGGAGACCTTTACTCAAAGATAAAAAAAATATAGAGCGACTATATAGTGATCGTATTGAGCTTTACAGGACTTTCCAAGATATCACTATAAAGAAGACATCATTTGATAAAAATTCGATTATACGTCAAATAGAGGTGAAATTAGATGAATATATTAGTACTAAATGGTCCTAATCTGAACATGCTCGGTATACGAGAACCAGAGATCTACGGAAACAAGACCTATAAAGATTTAGAGAACTATATAAAAACAATTTGTACCAATTTACAGATTACTGTAGATATAAAACAGTCTAACTTAGAAGGAATTATGATTGATATATTACATTGGGCCAACGACAATTTCGACGGTGTAATCCTCAATGCTGGAGCCTTTACCCACTATTCTTATGCATTATATGATGCTATTAAATCAATAAATATTCCAGTAATTGAAGTCCACTTAAGTGACATAAATGCAAGAGAAGAATTTAGAAAAGTATCTGTAATAAGAAATGCTTGTAAAAGTAGTATAATAGGACTTGGATTCAAAAGCTATGAAGAGGGCATAAAACTATTACTTAAAGAGGTGCAGAAATTATGATCATTAAACTAAAAAGAACAGCAGACCCAAAAGATGTAGCTGCCTTAAGAGAACATCTTGAGCATAAAGGGTTTGAAATCCATGATAGTATCGGTACGTCTGTAAGTTTATTTGGAGTTGTTGGAGATACAGCTGGATTCGATTTAAGAAACCTATATGCTTTCCAGTGTGTTGATAGTGTTATTCGTGTCCAAGAACCTTTTAAGAAAGTAAATCGTAAATTCCAGGAAGTTGACACACATATTCAAGTCGGTGATGTTGTAATTGGTGGAGACGAGGTTGTTGTCATGGCAGGACCTTGTAGTGTTGAATCAAAAGAACAGGTTGAAATAATTGCAAAAGCAGTAAAAGAAGCCGGTGCTAAAATCCTACGTGGTGGTGCTTTCAAACCACGAACTTCCCCTTATTCATACCAAGGAATGGGTGTTGAGGGTTTAAAAATACTCAAAGAAATAGGAGACAAATATGATATGCCTATTGTTTCTGAATTGATGAGTAATGAGAACATTGAGGATTTTTGTAAGTATGTTGATATAATTCAGATTGGTGCACGAAACATGCAAAACTTCTCATTACTAAAAGAACTTGGAAAACTTGATAAGCCCATAATGCTAAAAAGAGGGTTTGCAAATACAATAGAAGAATGGTTAATGAGCGCTGAGTATATTATGGCTGGTGGAAATCACAAAGTAATTCTTTGTGAAAGAGGGATTCGAACATTTGAACCCTACACAAGAAATACATTAGATATCTCAACAGTTCCAATTGTGAAGAAACTAAGCCATTTACCAGTGATTATTGATCCTTCTCACGCAGCTGGAAAATGGGATTTAGTAGAAAGTCTGTCCATGGCCAGTATCGCTGCTGGTGCAGATGGATTAATCATTGAGGTTCATCATGAACCAGAAAATGCAATGAGTGATGGCGCACAATCCCTAAAGCCAAAGAAATTTAAAGAACTAATGAGAAAAGCTAAAGTTATAAGCACTGCAATAAATAAAAAACTATAAAAAAAAGGTTATCGAGACTCGATAACCTTTTTACTTACATTAAATCTTCTAACACTACAGTTTGTGTTCTATCTGGACCAACGCTAAAGATTGATACAGGTATTCCACTTAACTCTGATACCTTATTTAAATAATTTTGTGCATTCACTGGTAAATCGCTAAATTTAGTCACTTGTGTGATATCTTCTTGCCATCCAGGAACTTCAATATATACCGGTTCACAATCTTCGTAGTCTTTTATGTTTGCTGGAATATAATCAATGATTTCATCATCTAATTTATACGCTACACAAATATTAAGTGTTTCAATTCCTGTTAGTACATCTAACAACATTACACTTAATCCAGTAACACCACTAACGCGTCTAGTATGTCTTAACACAACTGTATCAATCCATCCAATTCGTCTTGGTCTTCCTGTTGTCGTACCAAACTCATTTCCTACTTCACGAATTTGTTTTGCAGTTGTATCTTCAAATTCAGTAGCGAAATATCCACTTCCAACTCTTGTCGAATATGCCTTAGTAATCCCTACAACATCTGTAATATATTTAGGGGAAACCCCTGTATTTAGCGGTACTGAAGCCGCTGTTGGTGATGATGATGTTACAAACGGATATGTTCCATGATCTGTACAAAGTAACGCGCCTTGCGCTCCTTCGAAAAGTACTTTTTTATCCTCTTCAAAGGCTTTATTAAGTAACACTGATGTATCTGTAACATAAGGACTCAAAACTTCTGCGTATCCACTGTATTCAGTGTAAATTTCTTCAATACTCATCTCATCTTTACCAAATACTTTAAATAACTTATTATAATAATTTAAATTGTCTGTTAATTTATCTTTGAATGTCTCAGGATCTATGAAATCACACATTCTTATACCAATACGAGAATATTTATCTGTATATGTTGGTCCAATACCTTTTTTAGTTGTTCCAACTTTTTTAGAATCTTCCTTTAGTTCCTCAAATAATCCATCTAAAACTATATGATAAGGGAGAACGACATGCGCTCGATCACTTATTGCCAAATTATATTTAGTCACTCCACCATTTTTTAGCATATCAAGTTCTTTTAAAGCAGCTTTTGGATTAATAACCATACCATTCGCTAGAACATTCAAAGCTTCTTCTCTAAAAATCCCTGAAGGAATTAAGTGCAAAGCAAACTTCTTACCATCAAATTTAATCGTATGACCTGCGTTGTTTCCTCCTTGGAATCTTACCACTACATCTGCTTTTTCAGCTAGGAAATCTGTTATCTTTCCTTTTCCCTCGTCACCCCATTGGGTTCCAACTACTACGACACCTTTCATAAATATCCTCCTATAAATTAGAAATTATATGTCTTGCTACCCAAACACCACTAGCGCCTGCCTGGGCTAAACCACGCGTTATTCCAGCTCCATCTCCTCCGAAATAGAGACCTTTTACTGGTGATTCAAAATATTCACTTACTTCTGGTCTTGCACTATAGAATTTCGCTTCTACTCCATAAAACAACGTATGATCACTAGCAATTCCCGGTGTAACATGTTCCAATGCTTCAATCATCTCAATCAAAGACTTCATTGTGTTATATGGTAATACTAGTCCTAAATCTCCTGGAACAGCTTCTTTCAATGTTGGAACAACAAAACTTTCTTTTAATCTTTTGTCTGTTGTTCTTCTACCTTTTTTTATATCTCCATATGTTTGAATAACAATAGAACCATTACTCAACTTATTAGCTAATCTACTAACTTCATGAGCAAACTCATTTGGCTCACTAAATGGATGACTAAACTTATGAGAGACTAACAGTGCAAAGTTAGTATTTCTACTACCGTACTTAGGATCTCTATAAGCATGCCCATTTGCAAGCATTGTTCCACTATGATTCTCAACAACTACATGTCCACTAGGGTTTGAGCAAAATGTTCTAACCGTTGTTCCTACACTAGTTCTATACATAAACTTACCTTCATAAAGGTTCTCATTTATTTCTTCCATTAACTCATCGTTTGTTTCCACTCGAACTCCGATGTCAACTTGGTTTGCAACTTGTGGAATATCATATTTCTTTGTCATTTTGGTTAACCAAGCACTCCCATCACGACCAGGTGCTATAAATACTTTAGACGATAATATTCGATCTCCATTCAACACTACTCCCTTAACAGAGCCTTTTTCCACTATTAAATCTGTTACTTCCGTTTTGTATCTCATTGTAATTTTATCTGATAAATACTCATATATACTTTGTAATATTTTAAGATTATCTTCTGTTCCTAAATGTCTTACTCTTGCTCGAAGTAGTTTTAGTCCAGCAGCTAATCCTCTTTTTTCAATTTCCTTAACTTTCGGCGTTGTTGGATCAGTTATATTTGGTGTAGCTCCATGTTTCAGATTTACTGAATCAACATACTCAATCAATTCTTCTACTTGCTTATTATCCAGATATTCAGTCATCCAACCACCAAACTCACTGGTAATGTTGAATTTTCCATCACTATAAGCTCCTGCTCCACCAAATCCATTGGTAATAGAACAAGCAGGATGACAACCACTAACACCCTCTCGGTTAATAGGACATTTTGTGATTTTCTTTTCCAAAATAGGACATTTTCTACTGTAAATGTCTAGACCTTTGTCTACTAAGATAACTTTTAACTCTGGATTTTTTTCAATTAACTCATAACTGGCAAAAATCCCTGCAGGCCCTGCACCTACTATTACAACATCAAAATTATAATCCATGAAAACACCTCCCAAAAAATAAAAAAAGTACCTGTAATAGGTACACTTGTAGCGTACTACTATTAATATTTGGTACGCCGTTTTTGATATTTTCCATTTGTATAATAGCATTTATAATTTTTGATGTCAATAAGTAATCTTACCTTAAAAATCTATATAATAAAAAAAAGGCTAACTATAGCCTTTTTATATATTTAAACAAATTCTAATAAATCAACAACATAATATAAGTAGTGTCGATCAAGTTTTATTGTCTCAAAAATAATATTTAATCTATTATTTTTAAACTCAAAACGTATAAATCTACTTAAATCATTTGCCTTCATAAATAGGAATTCTCCATTAATATTTGAAGAAACATCTTCATTAAGGGTAATTGTAACATTATTCTTGAGTTTTCTTATTTTTTCTACACCTTTCTCAATTGAATAATGTTCAAAAAGCTTTTCATGCATATATAAATCAATTTCTTTTGATGGAATTCCAAATCTATCTTTAAATTCTTCTTCGAGATTCTTTATGTCTTCTTTTTTCTTTATACTTCCAATTTTACGGTGCATTTCCATCTTTATATAATCATTCTTAATATAATTTGAATCTATATACTTGTTCACATTTATTTTAAGAGGTGTTTGTGGTTCTTTTACAACAATAGTTTCCTCTGATTCATTTGTTTTTCTATTTACTTCTTCTTTTAACATCTCCAAAAACAAGTCTAATCCAACACTGTCCATAAATCCTGATTGTTCAGTACCTAAGACATCTCCTGCTCCTCGGATTGAGAGATCTCTAATTGCAATTTTAAATCCAGAACCCAATTCAGTGAACTCTTTAATTACCTTCAACCTCTTTATAGCTTCCTCTGTTAATTGTTTGTTCTTTTTGTACATCAAATATGAGTATGCGATTTTATCACTTCTTCCTACTCGTCCTCTAATTTGATATAACTGTGATAATCCCAAACGATCACTATCGTGAATAAGTAATGTGTTTGCATTTGGAATATCAATTCCTGTTTCAATTATCGTTGTAGATACTAAAACATCGTATTCTCCGTCTAAAAATGCTTGTATTACTTCTTCTAAGTCTGTGCGACTCATTTTTCCATGTGCATAAATAACACGAGCTTCTGGTACAAGTCTTTCGATATTTCTTGCTACTACTGAAATATCTTCAACACGATTGTATAGATAGAACGTTTGTCCTTTTCTAGCCATTTCCCTTTCAATCGCATCTCGTATAATTGAATCATTTCTCTCTAAAACATACGTTTGAATTGGGTATCTATTTAAAGGTGGTGTTTCTAGTAAACTCATACTCTTAACACCCATAATAGCCATTTGCAGGGTTCTAGGAATTGGAGTTGCACTTAGTGATAGTACATCAATATTTACTTTGAGTTCTTTGATTTTCTCTTTATGTTCAACACCAAATCGTTGTTCCTCGTCAATAATGAGTAATCCTAAGTCATTATACATCATATCTTTTGATAAAATTCTATGTGTTCCTATTACAATATCTATTTCACCTACGGACAATTTTCTTATTACTTCTCTTTGAACTGCTTTCGTTACAAAACGATTAAGTAATCCTACTTTGATTCCATACTTTGTTAAACGTTCCTTAAACGTATAGTAATGTTGACGAGCTAAAACTGTAGTAGGAGCTAAATAAGCTACTTGCTTATTATCTAGTACTGCTTTAAATGCAGCTCTCATTGCAACTTCTGTTTTACCATATCCTACATCCCCACAAAGTAATCTATCCATAGGCATTTCTGATTCCATATCTCTTTTTATATCTTCGATAGCTTTCAATTGATCTGGTGTTTCTTGATAAGGAAAATCAGCTTCAAAATCTAACTGTAAATCAGACTCTGGACTATAGGCAAACCCTTTTGCTTCTTCCCTTGCAGCATAAATCTTAATAAGCTTATCAGCAATGTCCTTAACTTTTTTACGAACTCGTTGTTTTGTTTTTGCCCATTCAGCTCCACCTAATTTATGGATTTTTGGATTTTTTCCTTCGCTACCAACATATTTCTGAATTAAATTTATGTTTTCTACTGGTATAAACAAAGTATCGTCACCCTTATATCCTATATGAATATAATCACTAGTAATATCTCCATAAGACATTTGTGTTACTCCTAAGAAACGACCAATTCCGTGATCGTAATGAACAATTAAATCTCCTTTTTTTAATTCTTCTATTTTCGAAACTTTTTTTGCATCTTTTAAAGATGATCTATATTTCGCCTTTTTTCGTTCTTTACCTTTAAATAAATTTTCTTCTGTTAAAAGAATAGTATTGATGCTAAAAAACTCGAACGCCAGGTTGTTATCACTTACAATTAAATTAAGTTTCTTATCTATAATATCATCTTTTGAACCAATGATATTATAATCTACTTTATCTTCTATCAACGAAGCAAACTGGTTTAACTTCTTTTGTGTTGAAAAAGTTATAATCATTGTAGTATATCCTTTATATTTAGTTATATCTTTAACTAACATATGGATATTATTATTGTATATAACAGGTTCTTTTGCTCGTACCTCTAAATGGTTTTTACTTTTCTTAGTTACTCCAAAAACATCTAAATATAGCGATTTTCCACTATATATGTGATTCATATCTTTCACTAAGTTAAATCCTAATTTTGGGTAATCTCCCGTTGATGTATACCACTCAGTAATATCTTGAATTACAATTTGGTAGTTTTCTTTTATTTTTTTGTGATCCCAATAAATTATAGTCTTGTTATCTAAGTAATCATTAATCGTCTCTTGTTTTTTATAGAGGAATGTTGAGTATCTTGCTAATTTATCAATATCTGTGTGTGATCCTAAATTGAACAAGTCATCTTCGATTCTAGCTAGGGATTTTTCATCAAACTCCTCATCTTTTATCTTCTGATTTATCTCTTGGTTTATCAACTCAAATTGCGCTTCTGAATAATGAAATTCAAACATGGGAAATATTTCAATATGAGTGGTCTTAATTGTAGAACGTTGTGTACTTAAATCGAAATATCTTATCGTTTCAACTTCATCATCAAAAAACTCTATACGAACAGGGTTTACTTCATTTAATGGATAGATATCTAAAATACCACCCCTATAAGAGAACTCTCCTTGTTTTTCAACAGTTGATTCACGTTTATATCCTAGTGATATTAATTTTGATAATAATCCTTTTATATCAATTATATCCTCTTTTTTTAGCTTAATTATAGCCTTTTCCCATTGCTTCTTTGGTTGTAAATATTTGATTAATCCTGTAGTGTTTGTTACTACTATCATCTTATTATTATCTAGAATCTTTTTTATTGTATTAATTCGTTCTAGTTTAAATTCATTACTCATTGCAAGCATTTCTGTAGTTAGAAATTCATCTTGAGGGAAGAATCCTAAATTATCAGGTTCAATAACGCCCGATAACTTATCGAATACTTTTTGTGCGTTAAATATGTTAGGAGCTACTAACAGAATACTATGATCGACTTTATTAAATACCTCTAGAACAGCAAAAATACTGATACTGTCATTTGTATCAGTGATGTGTAATTCATCAGATTGCTCATATTTACCAAGTAAATCCTTAAAGAAAACGGTATTTGATAAATGGTTAATTATTTTTTTCATAGTATCATCTCCACGCACTTATAGCGAATTCCCAGAAAAGAGGGGTTATTCGCTTATTGTAAAAACATAATAGCATAACCTTTTTTATTTTTCAAACAAAAAAGCCCAGATGGGCTTTTAGTTAAATTGATTCATAATTAATGTGAATGATTTATCGTTTTTAAATTCCTTGATGATATTTGATACTTTTGGAAAAACTTCTTCTAATGCTTTTCTCTCTTCTTTTGAAAACTTTCCTAGAACATAGTCTTTTGTTTCAATCAAAGGATTTGCATCAATACCAATTCTAACTCTTTGGAACTCTTGTGTTCCCATATGACTTACAATTGATTTAATTCCGTTGTGACCCCCAGGACTACCTTTTTCACGCAACCTAAGTTTTCCTAGTGGTAAAGCTAAATCATCATAAATAATTAAAACATCTTTTACATCAATATTATAATAATCCATTACAAGACGAATACTTTCTCCAGACAAGTTCATAAATGTGTGAGGTTTTAAAAGAATAAGATTTCCTTCTTTTACGGCTTCTCCACGAAATTTATTATCTATTTTGAATTTCAATGAATTGTCTTTGGTATACTTATCTAGACACATAAACCCTATATTATGTTTCGTATCCTTATATTTTCTACCTGGATTTCCTAATCCTACAACTAGTCTCATATTATCGCCTCTTGGGTTTAATAACTAAATGTCTTTGTTGTCCTTCTCCTTCAGAAATAGTACTTACATCGCGCCATTCAGCTAATTTTGTGTGAATAATTCTTCGTTCATATGCATTCATTGGTTGTAATTTAGCTTCAACTCTAGTTTTTGCTACAGTTTTTGCTGTTTTTGTTGCTAAGATTTCAAGTTGTTTTTTACGATTAGCTTTATATCCCCCGACATCAACTAATACAATTAATCTATCTTCTGCATAGATATTAACTAAGTTACGAATATAGAATTGAAGATTTTCCAATGTTTTACCGTTTTTTCCAATTAAAAGTGGATTTTCATCCGTATTAATTGTATATACGATTTCGTTATCTGATTTTCTTCTCATTTCAACTTGTGCATCTATTTGCATATTTTCAAAGATTGCAGTTAATGCTTTATATCCTTGTTCAGCAGGATCTACAGTTACTTTAGCCTCAACTGTGTATGTTTTTGATAACATACCTTTTTTATCAATCACTTCAATATCAATAAATTCTTGGTTTACGCGCATTTCTCTTGCTGCGTATACTTTTGCATTTTTTAAGTCTTTTGTTTCAAATTCAATTCTCTTCATGATTTTACCTCTAAACTACAACTGATTTATGCTTTTGTTCTTCTAAGTATTTTTTGTAACCTTGTTTTCTATTAATGAATGTTTGGAAGAATTGGTATGCGTTACCAACGATCCAATATAAAGCAATACCGTTGTTTGTAATTGCGATACTTACTAGCATGAATACCATGAAATAAGACATATATTTCATTTGATTTGCAGTTTTAGCTGCTTGTTCTGATTGGTATTTCTTGTTTTGTAAATATTCAGGTTTAGATTGTGCGTATTTTTGATATCCAAACATTAATGCACCTACTAAAATCGCTAATAGGATTTCAGGGAAGATTGATCCTAAAGCTGCACCAAATGTTTCTGTGCTGAATACACCAAAATCTACACCAGCTTTTAAGTCCATTCCTAAGAATGTATAGTTTAATGCTGAGTAATCTTTTGTTGTTACACCATCTACAACTGCTCCTACCGATATAGGTACTCTACGTACTACTTGATACATAATAATGAAAATTGGCATCTGTAAGAATGGTAATAAACAACCTAAAGGATTAATGTTGTATCTACGATAGATTTCTAAAGTCTCTTGTTGTTGCTTACGTTGAGAAGCTTCATCTGTACGTCCTTTGTATTTTTCTTGAACTTTGTTCAATTCTGGTTGTGCTTGTTGCATATTTGTTGTCATTGCATTACTTTTAGCGTAAATTGGCCAACCAACAGATCTTACAATTAAAGTCATAATTAACAGACCTACCCAGTAATACCCTCCAGTAATTGTACTTAACCACACCATAAAGTCTGCTAGAATACCAACTAACCATTGGAACCAACCCCAACCTTGAGCGTGCCCGATTGGTAAATCATAAATTGATGATCCACCACCATTACCACAAGCTGATAATAATACCACTAAAACTAATGTAACTGCAACTAATTGAATTCTAGTTGTCTTTTTCATTGTTTTTTCTCCTTAAAACATTTTGTTTTGTCATTAACAATTCAAGATAACTCTTTATTTCAGCAAAATCCAAAGATTTAGCATCATTTTTTACAACGATAAAGAGATCATATTGATCATTAATCTCTGAGTTAGCTATAATTTCTCTAACTCTTCTCTTAACTTGATTGCGTTTTACTGCATTTCCAAATTTTTTAGAAACACTGACAGCGTAACGGAAATGAGGTATTTCATGGTTTTCGTTTTTATATAAGACAAAATAGCGATTTCCTTTGCTTCGTCTTTTCTTAATTATCATTTCTATTTCACTGCTTTTTTTTACGCGATACTCTTTTTTCATTACATCACCTACCTAAAATAAAAACCACCTAAAAAACAATATTATATTTTTCAGGTGGGTACAGGTATTTTATAATATATTCGATTTTAAAATGATGCTTAGTCTGAAACTGTTAGTCTCTTACGACCTTTTGCTCTTCTTCTTGCTAAAACTTTTCTTCCTCCAGGAGTTTTCATTCTTGCGAAGAATCCGTGAGTCTTAGCTCTTTTACGTTTATTTGGTTGATATGTTCTTTTAGACATGAATCAACACCTCCTAATTCATATATGAAAAACCATGCTATAACATTATATATGTAATAAAATCATGTGTCAATAGTATATGTAAAAAAATAAAAACAAGTAAGGTTGGTTAAAAGTTATCCACAATGTGTTTTGGCTATTTTTCGTTGTTTTCATATTTGCAAATGTGGAAATGTTTATAATGTTTACTCACTCAAATGTGGGAATGTGTAAAACTAAGTTTATTCCCTTATTAGCAGTAACAAAGGTTCTATATATTTGTTGATAACCTATGTGTACAAAAATAATTATCCACATTCGTCGTGGACAACTTTTTTTTCTTATCCATATTCTTTTGTGGTATATTAGATTTGTAAGATTTAGAGGTGAACTACATGGAAAAATACACAGAGATATGGGAAGAAATTAAACAATCCTTAGAAGAGGATTTAGATGAAGTTGTATTTACAGAGATTTTCAATCCTGTAAATACTGTTTTTAAAGTAGTTAACAATTATATATATATAGTTGCTCCAAACGACTTTATTAAAAAACGTATTGAAATGCTATATTTAAACAAATTAAACAAATATTTGGAGTATAAATTGGACGAAAAACATAAATTTCGTATTCTTACTGAAGAACAAGCAAGTAAAGAGCTCGCTGATACAAAAGAATACAATGTTAATGAAGCTGATGATTCTCTAACAAACCGCTACATACAAGGAAATATGAACTCTAGTTATACTTTTGATAGTTTTGTTGTGGGTAATTCAAATCGCCTTGCATATACAAGTGCTATTAAAGTTGCAGATCAACCAGGTATAGTAGCAAACCCTTTATACATCTTTGGGGATGTAGGATTGGGGAAAACTCATTTAATGCAATGTGTTGGTAATTATATTTTAGAAGGCGATATGAACAAAAAAGTTCTATATGCTAAGACAGATCAATTTGTTGAAGAATATGTTCGTAGTGCTTCAAAGAAAAAATACGATGATTTTAACAATAAATACCGTGAAGTAGACGTTTTACTTGTTGATGATATTCAATTTTTATCAGGTAAAACTCAATCTCAAAATGAGTTTTTCAAGCTATTTGAATTGTTACATGGACAACAGAAACAAATAGTAATTACGAGTGATCGTAGTGCTAACGAGTTAAAAGATATAATGTCGAGACTTACTTCTCGTTTTGAATGGGGAGTTACTGTAGATATAAATCGTCCGGATTTAGAGCATCGAATTAAAATTTTAAAGAAAAAATTGATGGCTGAAACTTCAAACGCTGAACTAATTCCTTCAGAAGTTGTAGAATACATTGCAAGTGTTTTTGACAACAATGTTAGAGAGTTAGAAGGGGCATTAAAAAGAGTGCTCTTTTATTGTACTGCTTTCAATATTGAATTCAATGTTAAAAGCGCTGAAGCAGCACTGGAAAACCTCGTTAAACCGCGAATTAACGATAATTTCTTAAGTGAAAATAAAATCAAAAATATTATGAGTATTGTTAGTGATTATTATCGTATATCTACTAGCGATTTAATCTCAAAAAAACGAACAGCTAAATACGTGTTTCCTAGACAAGTTTCAATGTACTTAATTAAGACACTTTATGATTTACCATATAAAAAGATAGGTACCTTCTTTAATAACCGTGATCACTCAACTGTAATGCATTCAGTAGAAAAAATTACTAATGAAATTGAGATGGATGTTAACGTTAAAAAAGATGTTGAAAAACTAACTGTAAAATGTGGACAAAAGTGAAAAAAAAAATAGCGTAAAATGGCATTATATGGTATAATAAGACTATATTAAATGAGGATTTCCACAAATCCACAGTCCATAATAATAATCAATAATATAAACTATAATTAATTAGGGGTGGTTTTATGAATTTTCAAATTAACAAAGACACATTATTAAACAATTTGATAGTCGCTCAAAAAGCGTTATCTAATAAGACACCAAATCCAGCACTACAAGGAATAAAATTAGATGTTTTAGATGATCATTTAGTTATAACTACTAGTAATTCTGATATCGCAATTAAACTAACTGTAAAAGATCCTAGTCTTTCTATCCAAAGTAAAGGTTCTGTTTTGATTCCTGGTAAATACTTTATTGAAATAGTACGAAAGTTAGACGGTTTAAAAGTTTCTTTATCAATGGCTGCAGACAATATGTTACGAATTGAAGCTGATCGTAGTGATATTACATTAAATATGATGGATTTAGAAGATTATCCTGAATTACAGTTCAGTGAGAAAGTTAAATCTATAAAAATTAATGTACGTGTTTTAAAAACTATAATTAGACAAACAGCATTTGCAACATCTTCTATTGAAAATAGACCTATCTTAACAGGAGTAAATTTCAAAATAGAAGGAAATAAGTTAAAAGCAATAGCTACTGATAGTTATAGATTGAGCCAAAAAGAAATAGAATTAGAGGATTCTTATGAACCACTAAACATTATAATACCAGGTAGAAGTTTAGAAGAGTTGATAAAAGTACTAGAAAATAATAACGATACAGTAGAACTACACTTTGATCATTCAAAAATATTATTTAAATATAATAACTTACTTTTCCAATCTCGTTTATTAGAAGGTAATTATCCAGAAACATCTAAATTGATACCAACAGATTTTCCAACAGTAATTAAATTTAATAAAGAAAATCTATCAACTGCTATTGAAAGAGCGAGTTTATTATCTTCAAGAGATGGTAACAACGCGATTGTTAAGTTAGCATTAAGAAGAGACAATATCGTAGAAATTACTTCTAACAGCCCCGAAATAGGTAAAGTTTTAGAAGAAGTTTATCCAGTTGATGAAATAGTTGGGCAACCATTTAAAATTGCGTTTAGTTCAAAATATATTCTAGATGCATTAAAAATCTTCAATTCAAGCGAAGTTTCAGTTAATTTCACAGGTGAAATAAGACCGTTTATTATCAAAGGTGAATACGATGAAAATATGCTTCAATTAATCTTACCAGTAAGAACAGAATAAAAGGCCTAAAAAGGTCTTTTTTTTTGCTTTGAGTTTTCCACAATAAACCTTGTTTAATAAGTTACTTTAATATATAATATTACTATAATAATAATATATATGAAAGACAGTGATTTTTATGATAAAAATTAAGATAGAAAGTGATTATATCACATTAGGACAGTTTATTAAATTTGCAGACATAACTTCGTCAGGAGGAATGGTTAAAGCAATCCTTCAAGAACATAAAGTTTACATTAATGATATTCTTGATAACAGACGAGGAAAAAAACTCTATCCAGGAGATAAAGTTTTAATTAAAGACATAGGTACTTACCGAATTACGAAATAATGTACTTAAAAAATTTAAAGGTAACTAATTTTAGAAACTACAAGTCTCAAAAATTAGAGTTTAATAAACACACTAATATATTCATTGGGAATAACGCTCAAGGTAAAACAAGTATATTAGAATCTATCTATGTTTTAGCTTTTACAAAATCACATCGAGTGTTTAAAGATGTAAACTTCATCAATACAAACGCTGAATACGCGAAAATTAATTCTCTAATCAATTTAAACGACAAAGATATAGAATTAGACATCGTGGTATCAAAAATTGGTAAAAAGGCAAAATACAACCAAATAGAGTTAGAGAAATTAAGTGAGTATTTAGGATTACTTAATGTTGTGATATTTGCTCCTGAAGACTTAGATCTAATAAAGGGAAATCCTAAAACAAGGCGTAAATTTTTAGATTTAGAGATAGGTCAAATATCAAAAGAGTACCTCTTTAATTTACAAAATTATCGAAAAGTATTAAAACAACGTAATGATTTATTGAAATCAATGCAGAAGAAACCATCACGGGATTTAATGCTGTTAGATGTTATAACCGATCAATTAGTTGATTATCAATTTTATATAGTAAGTAAGAGAAAAGAGTTTATTTCTAGAATCGAGAGTTTAGCTCAAAAGCATTATAAAAAGTTGTCATCTACACAAGATATATTAAACATAGAATATATTCCTTCACTAGATAAAAATATTAAAGAAGAATATATATCGAAGTATCAGTACGATATTATTACAGGAACTACAAATCAAGGAATTCACCGAGATGAAATTGAGTTTTACATTAATCAATTTCCAGTAAAATCTCACGGATCACAAGGTGAACAAAGAACTGCAGTTTTAGCTGTAAAGTTAGCTTTGATAGATTTTATTTATGAGTATAAAAAAGAATATCCAGTTTTATTATTAGATGATGTACTAAGTGAACTTGATAAAATACGTCAAAACAACTTACTTGAATATGTTAGTAAAGAAATTCAAACATTTATAACAACCACAGAATTAGCAGAAATAGATTTAACAAAAATGAACAACTATCAAATCTTTACGATTGAAGATGGAAACATAAAGGAGAGTGACACCAATGGAAAACACTTATGATTCTAGTAATATTCAAATATTAGAAGGACTAGAAGCCGTTAAGAAAAGACCAGGTATGTACATCGGTTCAACAGGACCAAGAGGTCTTCACCACTTAGTATGGGAGATTGTTGATAACTCGATTGATGAGGCATTAGCAGGAGTAGCAACTCATATTAAAGTAGAAATATTAAAAGGAGACGTTATCAGAGTCATTGATGATGGGCGTGGTATTCCAGTAGATATTCATCCAAAAACAGGATTACCAGCTGTAGAAACAATTCTTACAACTTTGCACGCGGGTGGTAAGTTTGATAACTCATCATACAAAGTGTCTGGTGGTTTACATGGTGTAGGAGCCAGTGTTGTTAACGCATTAAGTGAATGGATGGAAGTAGAAATTCACAAAAATGGACGAAAATATACACAACGTTATGAATATGGGTTTACTGCAACAAAACTAATTGATCATGGTCCAAGTGATAAAACAGGGACAATTACATGGTTTAAAGCAGACCCTAACATCTTTAAAGAAACAACAGTTTATGAATATGAGATATTAAGAAATCGTGTTCAACAATTAGCGTTCTTAAATCGTGGAATTCGCATTCAAATCAATGATTTTCGCCCAGAAGAACCTATTTTAAATGAATACCACTATGAAGGTGGAATTATAGAATATGTTGAATACTTGAATAGATCATCAGAAGTATTACATGAAAAAGTAATCTTCTGTGAAGGTGAAATTGACAATATCGTAGTAGAAATAGCAATGCAATACAACAACGCATATCGTCCAAACGTCTTCAGTTTCACAAACAATATCAATAATGTTGAAGGTGGAACACATGAAGAGGGATTTAGAATGACATTAACACGTGTTCTAAATAACTATGGTAAGAACAATAATATCTTCAAAAAAGATGAATCGTTCGTTGGAGAAGATACTCGCGAAGGTTTAACATGTATTATTAGTGTTAAACATCCAGATCCTCAATTTGAAGGACAAACAAAATCAAAACTTGGATCTACAGAAGTTCGTAAAATAGTAGCAAGTGTTTTGAGTGATGGATTAGATCGCTTCCTACTAGAAAACCCAAATGATGCTAGAACAGTTATTGAAAAAGCATTAATGGCTTCACGAGCTCGTTTAGCAGCTAAAAAAGCCAGAGAGGCAACTCGTCGTAAAAGTCCACTTGATGGATTAGGATTCGCATCCAAACTTGCGGATTGTCGAAGTAAAGATCCTAAGAAATCAGAGATTTATATTGTCGAGGGAGATAGTGCCGGAGGTAGTGCCAAACAAGGTAGAGAATCGGAGTTCCAAGCGATTTTACCATTAAGAGGTAAAGTTATAAATGTGGAGAAATCAAGATTAGATAAAGTATTAGGAAATAAAGAAATTTTATCGATGATTCAAGCATTTGGTACAGGTATTGGAGAAGAATTTAATGTTGAAGATGCAAGATATCATAAAATCATAATTATGACCGATGCGGATGTCGATGGAGCGCACATTAGAACACTTTTATTAACGTTCCTATTTAGACATTTGAAACCATTAATCGAAAAAGGATATGTATATATTGCACAACCACCGTTATATAAAGTACAACAAGGAAAACGTATTGAATATGCATATATAGAAGAAGAATTGGAACCACTATTAAAAGAATTTGGTTCAAGAGCTACAATTCAACGTTATAAAGGTCTTGGAGAAATGAATCCTGAGCAATTATGGGAAACAACAATGGATCCAAGTACAAGAACATTACTACAAGTAACATTAGAAGATGCGATTGAAGCAAATGAAGTATTTAGTATGTTAATGAGTGAAGAGGTAGCACCAAGACGTGAATTCATTCAGAAAAACGCTATATATGTGCAAAATCTGGATGTATAGGAGATGGCCAACATGGAAGAAAATATAAAATATGACAACGTAAAAGAAATAAATATCTCCAACGAGATGAAGACCTCTTTCTTAAGTTATGCAATGAGTGTTATCGTTTCTCGTGCATTACCTGATGTAAGAGATGGTTTAAAGCCAGTACATAGAAGAATTTTATATGGAATGGACGAACTAGGAGTTTATCCAGAAAAATCATACAAAAAATCAGCACGTATTGTTGGGGATGTAATGGGGAAATATCACCCACACGGTGATTCATCAATTTACGATGCAATGGTACGTATGGCGCAAAATTTTAGTTATCGTTACCCATTAGTAAATGGACATGGAAATTTCGGTTCAATCGATGGCGATGGAGCAGCAGCGATGCGTTATACTGAGTCAAAAATGATGAAAATAACAACAGAGATGTTAGCTGATATCAAAAAAGACACAATCGACTTTTTAGACAACTATGATGGTTCTGAAAAAGAACCAAGTGTTCTCCCAGCAAAGTTCCCAAACCTATTAGTGAATGGAGCAACAGGAATCGCGGTAGGGATGGCTACAAACATTCCCCCACACAACTTAAATGAAGTTATAGATGGGATTCTTGCTTATATTGATAATCCAGATTTGACAGTTGATGACCTTATGATGTTTATTAAAGGTCCAGATTTTCCAACTGGTGGAACAATTATGGGAATGTCAAATTTGAGAAGAGCTTATGAGACAGGAAACGGTTCTATAAAAGTTCGAGCTAAAACTGAAATTGTTGAACATAAAAATGGTAAAAAATCAATAATTGTTACAGAGATTCCTTACCAAGTGAATAAATCAAGACTGATTGAAAAAATAGCAGAATTAGCAAAAGATAAAAGAATTGAAGGAATCACAGATTTACGTGATGAATCTAACCGTAAAGGAATTCGTGTCGTTATTGAGTTACGTAAAGATGTTAATGCAGAAGTAACATTAAACAACTTATATAAGTACACACCACTCCAAACATCGTTTGGGATCAATATGTTAGCACTTGTTAACAACGAACCAAAAGTACTACCAATTATTGATACATTAAAATACTATGTAGAACATCAATTAGAAGTTTTAACTAGAAGAACAGCTTTTGATCTAAATAAAGCTAAAAGTAGAGCACATATTTTAGAAGGACTAATCATTGCACTTGATAACATTGATGAGGTTATTGCTACAATACGTAACTCATACGACGATGCAGAAGAGCAATTAATCACAAGATTTGAATTATCAAGTGAACAAGCTAAAGCAATACTTGAAATGAGATTACGTCGTCTCTCTGGCCTTGAAAGAGAAAAGTTAGAAAAAGAACTTCAAGAATTAAAAACACTAATTGAAGAATTAGAGTATATTCTTGCGAATGAAGATAAAAAATATGAAATCGTTCGTGAACAATTACTATTCATTAAAGAGAAGTATGGTGATGAAAGAAGAAGTGAGATTAGTTTATCACTAGATTTAGACATTGAAGATGAAGATTTAATTCCTGTAGAAGATGTAATTATAACAATAACTTCAAGCGGATATTGCAAACGAATGAACACAGAAGTATATAAAACACAAAACCGCGGTGGTAAAGGAATGAAAGGTATTAAAACAAACGAAGACGATGTAGTTGAACACCTAATTAACACATCAACTCATGACTTTATCCTATTCTTTACAACTAAAGGACGCGTTTATAAAATGAAGGGGTACAAAGTTCCAAACTTTGGAAGAACTTCAAAAGGATTACCAATTGTAAACCTCCTAAACTTAGATGACGGTGAAGATTTAGCTGCAGTAGCAAAAATAAGTGACTTTGATTCAGAAGATTTCCTATTCTTTGTTACAAAAAGAGGAGTTGTAAAACGTACTCCAGTTACAGACTTCAAAAACATTAGAACAACTGGTATAAAAGCAATCAATTTACGTGACGATGATGAACTACTAGCTGTAAGACTTACAGATGGTGATCGTGATGTAATAATTGGAGCATCAAACGGAAAAGCAATTCGTTTCCATGAATCAACTGCTCGTGCAATGGGACGTGTTGCAAGTGGAGTAAGAGGAATTCTAATTGGAGAAGAAGATGAAGTTGTTGGATTCACCATCGTTACCGAAGAACGTACACAAATCTTAGTCGTTACTGAGAATGGGTATGGTAAGAGAACTGAAGTAGATGAGTACCGACAACAAAATCGTGGTGGTAAAGGTGTTAAGACCTTAAATATCACAGATAAAAATGGACAACTTACTAAATTGAGAAGTGTTGTGGGAGATGAGGATTTAATTATCACGACAACAAAAGGTATGATCATTAGATTACCAATTGAACAAATTGCAACATCAAAACGTGCAACACAAGGTGTTCGTTTAATCAAACTGAACGAAGGACACAGAGTTGCAACAATTGCGATTGTTCCTAAAACAGAAGATGATTTAGAGGACGATTTAACACTAGCAAATGAAGATAGTAATGCTGAAATTGCAGTGGTTGAAGAAGTAGTTGCTCCTGAATAGTAAACTAAAAAGAGACTTAAACGTCTCTTTTTTTGTACCCATAAAAAGGCAATACAAAGCGATTTTCCCATAAGTCAATCTTAAGAATTATATATAATAATCAAACGAGAGAAGAACGAGGTATTGTATAAGTTATATAGAAGATTGACAAAAAGATTTTATAATGTTATTATCAAGGCAACAAAGCGATGAAGAGGCTAAGTAATATATGATCTTTCTAAGAGAATTAGTGGTTGGTGAAAACTAATAAAGAAGAGTATATGAAATCTACCTTGAAGTGAGATTAATCATCTCCGGGTTGTTCCGTTAAAGACAATAGAGTAATAAAAATAGGTGGTACCGCGGATAATAGTTCGCCCTTGTCTTGATGACAAGGGCGTTTTTTTATAGAAAAAAAGGAGGAATAATATGTTAGATATTAAAAAAATCAGAGAAAACACTCAAGAGTATATTGAGTTACTAAATCGTCGTGGAGGAGATTTCTCCTATCTACAAGATTTAGTGAAGAAAGATGATAGAAGAAGAGAAATCATCGGAGAAGTAGAAAAAGTTAAAGCAAAAAGAAATGAGTTAAGCAAGTTAATTGGACAATATAAAAGAGATAAAAAAGATCCAAAAGAAATTTTTGAGCAAATAGCAGCAATAGGAAAAGATGTAGGCACATTAGAAAAAGAATTAAAAGAACTTGAAGAAGATATGCACTATACACTATTAATTACGCCTAACTTACCAAATCCTGAAATTCCAGTAGGAAAAGATGAGGAAGATAACTTAGAGATTAAAAAAGTTGGAGATATCACAAGTTTTGACTTTGAACCACTTCCACACTGGGATTTAGCTACAAAACTAGATATTTTAGATTTTGATAGAGCTTCTAAAATATCAGGATCTCGCTTTACTGTATATAAAGGATTAGGAGCAAGATTGGAAAGAGTACTGATAAATTTCATGACTGATTTACACGCTCATGAACATGGATATACAGAGATTATTCCACCATACATCGTGAATGGGGAATCAATGCAGGCAACAGGACAATTTCCAAAGTTTAAAGACGATGCATTCAAAGTAATGGATGAAAGAGATTTATATTTAAACCCTACTGCTGAAGTTCCAACAATCAACATGCATAGAAATGAAACATTGAAAATGGAACAGTTACCAATAAAATATACAGCATTCACTACTGCATTCCGTCAAGAAGCAGGTAGCGCAGGAAGAGATACAAGAGGTATTATTAGACAACACCAGTTTAATAAAGTAGAGTTAATCAAGTTCACGAAACCAGAAGATTCTTATAAAGAGTTAGACGAAATGCTAGCTCATAGTGAAAAAGTGTTACAACTTCTTAAATTACCATATAGAGTTGTTACTTTATGTACTGGTGATTTAGGATTCAGTATGAGAAAGACATATGATATTGAAGTTTGGTTGCCTTCTTATAACACATATAGAGAAATTGGAAGTATCTCAAATGCTGAGGATTACCAAGCAAGAAGAGCAAACATTAAATTTAAAAGAGATCCAAAAGCAAAACCAGAGTTTGTTCACACATTAAATGGTAGTGGGCTAGCCGTAGGTAGAACTGTTGTAGCGATAATGGAAAATTATCAGCAAAAAGATGGTACAATAGTAATACCGGAAGTTCTAGTTCCATATATGAGAGCAGAACTAATCAAATAGGAGGGTATTATGGTAGATATTCATGAGCAAAAAAACTTCAACTTATTAGAAGAAACGAATGACATTGTTTTAACAAACAACTTGAAAAATGACTTAGTAAGACAAATAGACGAAGCATTAGGTGGTTACTTACAAAACGACCTAAATGAGACATTTACCACCATTCACACTATGGGAAAAATAAAAGCAAAAAGAATCCATGTTGTGAACTATAAGAACCTAAAAAAAGAATGTAAAAGAAAAGATGTATACAAGAAAATAGCAGAATTAAAGAACGATATATGTGTATTAATTGATACATTTGAAAACGATGATTACAAAGAAATTGTAGAGAACTTAACAGAAACAATTTTGACAAAAAACTATACATTTAACAAGTTCAAATCAGACGTAAAAAAAGAAGATAAAAACTTTTATTATTATGGAGAAACCAAAATAAAAAAACACGTTATAAAAGGTTATGTATTAGGACAATCAATCAACAATTGTAAAGACTTAGTTAATACACCTTATAATAGTTTGAACGCAGTTGATTTAGCTAAATACTCAAAAGAACTAGAAAGAATAGATAATGTTACAGTTGAGGTATATGATAAAAAAGCATGTGAAGAAATGAACATGGGAGCGTTCCTTGGAGTTAATAAAGGATCAACAGATGAACCAAAATTGATACTAATTAAATATCAAGGAAAAGACAGTTGGGAAAAACCAACAGCCTTAGTAGGAAAAGGTGTAATGTATGATACAGGAGGATATTCCTTAAAAACACCAACATCTATGCCTGGTATGAAAGTAGATATGGCTGGAGCAGCGGCTGTAATTAGTGCAATTGAAGCGATAGCGAAACTAAAACTAGAAGCAAATGTAATGAGCATTGTTGCGGCTACAGATAACAGAATTGGTGACGGAGCGATTGTTCCTGACGATATCTTAACATCTGCAAGTGGTAAAACAATTGAAGTTATATCAACAGATGCAGAAGGTCGTTTAACTTTAGCAGATGCAGTATGGTTTGCACAACAACAAGGAGCAAAAAAAGTGATTGATGTTGCTACCCTAACAGGAGCAATGGTTATGGCTTTAGGAAATGAATTTACAGGAGCATTTACAAATGATGATAAGTTCTTAAAAGAACTAAAAAAAGCTTCTAAAAAAACAAAAGAAAAAGTATGGGAAATGCCTATAACTAAGGGATACCATAAAGAGTTAAAGAGTAAGGTCGCAGATATGAGAAATAAAGGAAGTAGACTCGCTGGAGCATCACAAGCAGCAGCCTTTATTGAAAAGTTTATTGAAGAGGACACAAAGTGGATTCACTTAGATGTAGCTGGAACTGCATCTGATAAAAATGGTGGAACTGGAGTTATGGTAAAAACATTCACAGAATTATTTAACTAATAAAAAAGCTATAAGATGGATTCTTATAGCTTTTTTTCTTTGTATAATATTATTGATTCATAAGGGTTTAAATGTGTATCATCAGAAGCAGAATAGTTTTCCATAACAACATCATATCCTGAGTAATCAAATTCAAAATCAATTTTTTTATCTGTAAAATTTGAGATTATAATCATTTCCTTGTTTTGATAAGACCTTTTATATGAGAAAATCTCCTCACTATCACTGTAAAGAAGTTCGAAATCTCCAAATAGTATTAAATCAGAATAATCACTTTTTCTTCGCATTTCGACAAGGTCCTTATAAGTGTAGAAGATGGAGTCTGTATTCTTAAGTGCTGCTGTAACGTTAATAGAAGTATAGTTTTTGTTCACTTTTAACCAAGGAGTGTTATCGCTAAACCCAGCGTTTTCCTGGTTATCCCACTGCATTGGTGTACGTGCGTTATCTCTACCCATTTTATAGACACCATTCATAAAATCATCATGTGATATGATTTTTTGATCTTGAACGAAATCTCTATAACTCCCATGTATCTCAACATCATTGTATTCATCAAGAGAATCAAATTTAACATTTGTCATTCCTATTTCTTCTCCTTGATAAATATAGGGAGTACCTTTCATCATATGTAGTGTCATTGCGAGCATTTTTGCACTTTCTACTCGGTACTTCTGATCATTTCCCCACCTCGAGACAATTCGAGGTAAATCGTGGTTATTCCAAAACAAAGAGTTCCAACCATCCTTAAGATCTGTTTGCCACTTTGAAAGGACACTCTTTAAATCAGTAAGTTTTAAGTTTTTAGGAATCCATTTCCCTAACCAATCCCAATCCAAAGTCATATGTTCAAACTGAAAAATCATACTTAGTTCTTTACTTTTTGGACTGCTATATAGTTCTCCTATTTCTGGAGAAGCTCCCCAAGTCTCTCCGACAGTCATTACATTGTAATTACCAAAACTGTTTAAATTCATTTCTTTTAAGAATGGATGTAAGTTTGGACCGTTTCCAACGATTTTCTTATCAATTTCTTTTCCGATTAAATCAATTACATCCAGTCTAAATCCACCAATTCCCTTCTCTAGCCACCAGTTAATCATTGAATAGACTTCGTCCCTTACTTTTGGGTTTTCCCAGTTTAAATCAGGTTGTTCCTTGGCAAAATTATGGAAGTAATATTGAGCTGTGTCTTCATCATATGTCCAAGCAGGACCTCCAAAAGTACTTCTCAAATCATTAGGTTCATCTCTCCAAATATAGTAATCTCTGTAAGGATTATCAATGGATTTCTTACTTTCCAAAAACCATTTATGTTGATCACTTGTATGGTTTACAACTAAATCCATTAGTATTTTTATTCCATGTTCCTTAGCATTTAAAATAAGAGTTTCCATATCTTTTAAATCACCAAATATTGGATCAATATCTTGGTAATCCGAAATGTCATAACCATTATCTTTCATAGGACTTTTATATACCGGGCTTAACCAGATAACATTTATTCCAAGGTTTTCTAGATAAGGCAATCTCTTAATTATCCCCTTAATGTCCCCTATTCCATCATTATTTGAATCCATATAACTTCTTGGATAGATTTGATAAACTACCGCTTTTTTCCACCAATTTGTATTCATAAAAAGGTCTCCTATCGTTTGCTTAAGTTAACTTTAGAATAATTGGTATTACTACATTTGTAAATAGGAAACCAATTTCCTAATTAAAAAGAAGAGCTAATTTGCTCTTCTTTACTTATTTTATATTCAATTTGATATCTTCTACTAAAGAGTTGAAATACTCACTGTTATACTTACCGTAATTGTTTATAGTGGTTAAAACCATACCATCATCCTTATAACGTGGGATTATGTGCATATGGAAGTGAAATACACTTTGTAGAGGTTGATCGTTATTATTAACTATGTTTAGACCAATAGGGTTAAAGGTTTCCTTAATAGCTTTCGAAAGTTTTATGACAACAGAGAAGACGTTTTTCGCAGTGGAATCATCCAAATCATATATGTTCTTAACGTGTTTTTTTGGGATAACTAATGTATGACCCTTTGTTCCTTGTGTAATATCTAAAAAGGCAAGAACGTTCTCATCTTCGTAAACCTTATAACTAGGGATTTCCCTGTTAATAATCTTACAAAAAATACAGTCCATATTACTCATCTCCTTCAATTATTTTTATTACTCTATAGATGTCCTTCATATTTCTTAACATGAAATCTGGTTCCACTTCCATTAAATAAGCAGCTCCCTTAAAACTCCAGGCAACACCAGCGCTATAAATACCTGCATTCTTACCAGCTAAAATATCGCCTCTATTATCACCAATCATTATGGCTCCTGTTACATCATTGAAATTGCTTAAGGCAACATCAACAGAGTTACGATGAGGTTTTGGGTGTTCTACATCATCCAATGCTGTAAAAGAATCAAAGATGTTTTCTAATCCATAATGTGTAAAACTAGGCCAAGCAGCTTCTTTAAACTTAGAAGTTAAAATACCGAGATTATAACCTTTAGATTTTAAATCAGTTACAACCTCTAGGACATCTGGATAAATCTCAAAATTACCTACTTCGTAAACTACGTAAAATTCTCGATAAGAGTCTATCATATCTTGAATTTCAAAAGGGTCCTTTGTGTAATTACTAAAAGTCTGCTGCAATGTAGGTCCAATGAAAGTATATATTTTTTCATCAGTAACTTCCATATTGGGAAAATGTCTGTTAAAAGTAGCGCGAAAGCTTCTAATAATAACATCGTTTGTATTAATTAATGTTCCATCTAAATCAAATAGAATTGTGTTTAATTTTCTCATAAAATCACCTATTGAGATTATAACATAATATATTTTTTAATCAAAACACAATGAAAAGATTTGAGTTTTTAAAATAATGATGTACAATATACACGGTAAGGAGTGATATCATGGCAAGTATCATTAATGAACTTAAAGAAAAGATTAACGGGAAAGGGCTTAAAATAGTATTTCCTGAGTCAAATGATGAAAGAATCGTAGAAGCTGCAGTAAGACTTGCAGAAGAGGGATTGGTAGAACCAATCTTAGTAAAAACAACAGAAGAAATCCCATCAAAATTCGATACATCTAAGTGTATAATTATTGACCCTAGAAATTATGAGGGATACGATGAAATGGTGGAAGCATTCGTAACTAGAAGAAAAGGTAAAGCAACAGAAGAACAAGCAAGAAAAATGTTATTAGATGAAAATTATTTTGGAACAATGCTTGTTTATATGAACAAAGCACAAGGGTTAGTTAGTGGAGCGTGTCACTCTACAGGAGACACAGTACGACCTGCACTACAAATAATCAAAACAAAACCAGGACTATCTAGAACGTTTGGATATTTCTTAATGGTAAGAGAAGAAGAAAAATACATTTTTGGAGATTGCGCAATTAATCCAAATCCTGCAGCAGAAGATCTAGCAATGTTTGCAGTTGAGTCAGCAAAAGCAGCTGAAATGTTTGGTATTAAACCTAAAGTTGCATTATTGTCTTTTAGCACAAATGGAAGTGCAAAAACAGAAGAGACTGAAAAAGTTGTAAAGGCTACTGAATTAGCAAAGGCAGCAAACAGTGGGTATGAAATAGATGGTGAAATGCAATTTGATGCTGCATTCGTACCAAGTGTTGGTTCGAAAAAATACCCAGGTAGTGAAGTAGCAGGACAGGCAAATACATTTATTTTCCCTGATTTAAACAGTGGGAACATAGGATATAAAATAGCTCAACGTTTAGGGAATTTCGAAGCAATGGGACCAATTTTAGCAGGACTAAATAGCCCAGTAAACGATTTATCCCGAGGATGCGATAGTGAGGATGCTTACAATACAGCAATAATCACTGCAGCTCAATCATTATTAAAATAAAAGCCTTAAAGGCTTTTTATTTTTGCTTTTTCCTATGATATAATATACACATTAGGATAGGTGATGAAATGAAAACATGTAAAATAATTTATAATCCAACTAGTGGAAAGAAAGAATTTTGTAACCATTTGGATTATGTTGTAAGAAGAATTGAGGATGAGGGGTATATTGTAACAGTAGATGCGACGGAAAGACCAAAACATGCTATAGTTTTAACAAAAAAAGCATGTGAGGAAAAAGTCGATTTACTGGTCGTTTCAGGGGGAGATGGAACGTTTCACGAGTGTTTAAATGGGATATCGAAATGTGATTATTCCCCTACTGTTGGCTATATTCCATCAGGAACTGCTTGTGATTTAGCTAACACATTGAAAATTCCAAAGGATGTTGAACGAGCAGTAGATATTATCCTTAATGGAGAAGTAGTAAAAATGGACTACACAAATAGTAATAAAGGATCTTTTATATATGTAACTGCTATTGGAACATATGTTGACATCTCGTATGTTACTGACTCAAAATTAAAGAAATATTTGGGATACTTAGCGTATTTAATTACTGGAATAAAAGAATTTTTTACAATTCCAATGATTAAAACAAAAATCGAGCATGATAATGGATTTTTAAGAGGATATTTTTCTTTGATTTTAGTTGTTAATTCAAAGAAAGTGGCAGGGTTTAATATAGTGAATCATCCAGTTCTAGATGATGGGAAAGTAGATGTGGTTGTTTATAGATATATACCACTATTAAACAACTTGATATATTTTATATCATTTCTATTAAGTCCAAAAATATTACCAGGAGTAACAAAGTTTAGAACTTCAAAACTTAAAATATATACAAATCATCCACACAAGTGGAATATGGATGGGGAAGAAGCGGATAGTGGAAATTTAGTTATACAAGTTCAAAAACAAGCGCTTAACATCTTAATTAACCCAAAAATAAAAGATAAGTATTTTAAGGAGCAGTAACCTATGGAAAAAAGAAAAATTAAAGTGAATGGAAAAATCGAAGAAGTTTCACTATTAGGATTTGGATGTATGAGATTTCCAACTAAAGATGGTGAGATTGATAAGAAACTATCTACAGAAATGATAATTAAAGCAGTTGAGAACGGCGTTAATTACATAGATACCGCATATCCATATCATGGAGGAAAAAGTGAACTGTTTGTTAAAGAAGTTATTCAAGAGTTAGACAGGGAAAGTATTTTTTTAGCAGATAAGTTACCAATATGGGATTGTAAAGAGAAGGAAGATGTAGAGAAAATTTTCCACGAGCAATTGGAAAAATGTGGTGTTGAATACTTTGATTTTTACCTAGTACATGCTGTTAATAGAAAAAGATTAGAAACTTTAAAAGAGTTGGATATTTTAAATACTCTTGAAAAGTTAAAAGAAGAAGGAAAAATTCACAACATTGGTTTTAGTTTCCATGATGATTTGGAAGCATTTAAAATATGGGTAGGTCATTATGATTGGGATTTTGTTCAAATCCAGTTAAATTATATGGATATAAACCACCAACAAGGAATGGAAGGATATAATATTCTGACAGAAAAAGGAATACCAGTAATTATAATGGAACCAGTAAAAGGTGGTAGTTTGGCTCATTTTAACCAAAAAATCGAAAACCAGTTAAAAGGATATCATCAGGATAAATCTATTGCATCATGGGCTTTTCGATGGATTGCGAGTTTGGAAAACGTCAAAGTTGTTTTAAGTGGAATGAGCACAATGGATCAAGTAATGGATAATTTAGATACATTTAATAATTTTATTCCATTTAATAAAGAAGAATACAAAATAATTGAGGAAGTTAGAAAAGAGGTAAACAGTCTATCGAAAGTTGATTGTACTTCATGTAATTACTGTATGCCTTGCCCTCATGGAGTTAAAATTCCTACGAATTTTAGAATATATAATAATCATGCGATGTATGAGAATGATAGCTATATTAAATGGGCTGTTGGAGAACTTAAAAACCAAGCAGCATTAGCAGACTTATGTACTGATTGTGGAGAATGTCTACCAAAATGTCCACAGTTTATCGAAATTCCTTCAAGATTAGCAGAGTTAAGTAAGTATTTAGATGATAAAGGATTAAAAATTTGAAATCAATAAAAGAGGTTGTGGTTGTCGAAGGATACCACGACCTTGCTAAATTAAAGTCGATATATAAGGATATAGATGTAGTAATCACAAACGGTAGTGAAATAAGTGATGATACATTGAATGAACTCAAAATACTTAATGAAAAAAGGGGACTTATCCTTTTTTTAGACCCTGACTATCAAGGAGAGCGGATAAGAAAAAGAATTAATGCTTTTGTTGGAGACACTAAACATGCATTTCTACCGAAAGAGAAGTGTATCAACAAAAACAAAACAAAAGTAGGAATCGAACATGCATTAAGTAGTGATATAAAACAAGCACTATTCAATGTTTTAGAAACAAAAGATAGTAACGAAAACCAAATAACATTTAGTGATTTATATGAGTTAGAATTACTAGGGTGTAAAAATGCCAAAATCAATCGAAAACAATTAACAGATAGTATTGGGATAGGGCTTAGTAATGGGAAAACAATACTGAGAAAATTAAATATGTTTGGTATTGTGAAAGAAGAAATAATCAAGATTCTTGAGAAGGTGAATTATGGCTAAAATTGGAACAGTAGGTAAAACTAACAAAACAATTAAGGAACACGATTTTCATATAAAGAAGAAGTTCGGACAAAACTTCTTAACAGATCAGAATATTCTCAGAAAAATTACTGGAACCACCCAAATTGATGAGGAAACATTAGTAGTAGAAATAGGACCTGGACTAGGAAGTATGACTGAACTATTACTTGAGAAAGCAAAAAATGTACTAGCATATGAAATTGATAGAGATTTGGTCCCTATTCTTAAGGAGAACTTAAATAATGATAAGTTGATACTTATTAATGACGATATCCTAAAGAGAAATATTGATGAGGATATCCGTAATTTAAACACAACTTTTAGTAATGTTGTTTTAGTTGCTAACTTACCATACTATATTACAACTCCTATTATTATGAAGGTATTAGAGGAATCTACATATATAAAAGAACTAGTGGTAATGATGCAATTAGAGGTTGCAAGGAGATTTACTTCAAAACCAAGCACCAAAGATTATAACTCCCTGAGTGTTGTTATTCAGTTTAAAACAGATTCAAGAATTGCAGTAAAAGTTCCAAAGACAGTCTTTGTTCCTGCTCCTAAGGTAGATAGTGCTGTAATTCATATGAAAGTAAAAGATAATATAGAACGATTACCTAATGATTTAGAAGTGTTTTATAGACTTGTGAGAACTTCTTTCACACAAAGAAGAAAAACACTAGTGAATAATTTATCAACAGGATTTTCCATGAAAAAGGATGATTTATCAGCAGTTTTGGAGAAACTAGGATTTCACCCAAGTGTAAGAGCTGAAAAACTTACCGTTGAGGACTTTATTGTCTTATCGAATGAATTTAATAGAGAGGTCTTATAGACTTCTCTATTTTTTACTTATATGTTAAAATTAACATGGTGATTATTATGATTAAGGAAAAAGCGTATGCAAAAATTAATTTGTTTTTAAACGTTGTAGCAAAACGCATTGATGGGTACCATGATTTAGAAATGGTTATGGCACCAATTGATCTTTTTGACGTTCTAACCTTTAAAAAATTGGATAAAGATGACATAATTGTCAAATCAAACGTGCAAATAACAAAAAAAATGGAAGAAAACCTTGTATATAAAATAGCAAAGGGAATTCAACGTGATTTCAATATAAGTAAAGGTGTTGAAATTACTATTAAGAAGCAAATTCCAATCGCAGCAGGACTAGCTGGGGGAAGTGCTGATGCAGCTGCCACATTGAGAGGGTTAAATCGTCTTTGGAAACTTGAATTATCATTAGAAGACTTAGCAACAATAGGATCTCACTATGGTTCAGATATTCCTTTTTGTGTATATAACAAATTATGTGTAGCAAGAAGCAAAGGAGAAGACCTTATCTTTCTCAACAAAAAGCTGAAAATGCACGTATTACTTGTTAATCCCAATGTCCGAATCTCTACTCCAGACATTTTTAAGCAAGTAAAGAAAGAGGATTTAGTTGTTCAAAAACTAACAAAGATTACATCTCCAATCCACAATGAGAACTATGGATATATAGAGAATGAACTATTTAACTTCTTGGAAAAATATGCATTCAGGATTGAACCAAAAATCAAGGATATTAAGGATAAAATAAGAGAAACAGGTGTTAGAGGTGTCCTAATGAGTGGTAGTGGTGCAACAGTTTTTGCTATAAGTAAAGACAAGAGAAAGTTGCAAAATACAATGGATTTATTTAACGACTTATACTTTAAAAAATTGACCAAAATACGATAAGTGGCCATTTTGAGCGAAAAATAAATTTGAAACCGTTTTCCGGGTGTGGTATAATTACTTTAGGAAGCGATCAAATACATAAGATGCGAGGTGGTATTATGAACATTACAGACGTTAGGGTAAAGAAGTTTAATGGCCAAAATAGATTGAAAGCTATAGCAGCTATTACAATTGACGAATGTTTTGTGGTTCATGAGTTGCGTATTATCGATGGGAAAGCTGGTTTATTTGTTGCGATGCCAAGCCGAAAAATGCCTAATGGAGAGTTTAAGGATGTCGCACATCCTATAAATCAAGAGACTCGAAATCAAATCGAAAATGCGGTGATTGAAGCTTACAATCAATTACCAGAGGAATAATTCTTTAAACCAAATGTAACTTTGCTGAAAAAGTTACATTTTATTTTGCAATTTATTAGAGAAAGTGTTAATGTATAAACGAGTAAAAATTGTTATTTTGGAGGTCTTTTAATGGCAAACATATTAGGTCACAATATCAAGTTGTTTAGTCTAAGCGCAAATCCTCAAATTGCAGAGGAAATTTCAGAGGTAACAGGTATTCCATTAAGCAGAATTGAAACGAATCGTTTCGCTGATGGGGAGATCGGAGTTAACTTACCTGAAACAGTACGTGGACATCATGTATTCTTGGTACAACCTACACATGAACCGGTTAATGAGAACATCATGGAGTTACTTATCACAATTGATGCGATGAAAAGAGCATCAGCAAAAAACATCAATGTAATAATGCCTTATTATGGGTATTCGAGACAGGATCGTAAATCTAAATCAAGACAACCTATATCTGCTAAGTTAGTAGCTAATTTGTTAACTGTAGCTGGTGCAACACGTGTTCTAGCAATGGATTTACATGCAGGACAAATTCAAGGTTTCTTTGATATCCCTATTGATAATTTTAGGGCTTTACCAATTATTGTAGATTATTTTGAGAAGAAAAAATTTAAAGATGAGATTGTTATTGTATCTCCAGATCATGGAGGAGCAGTAAGAGCAAGAAAAATGGGAGATGCTATGCATTGTCCTATAGCGATTATTGACAAAAGAAGACCAAAACCTAACGTAGCTGAAGTTATGGGTATTGTTGGCGATGTAGAAGGTAAGATCGCAATATTAATAGATGATATGATTGACACAGCTGGAACTATTACTGCAGCAGCAAGAGCTTTAATTGCTCGTGGAGCGAAAGAAGTTTATGCAGCATGTACTCATCCACTATTCAGTCCACCAGCCATAGACAGAATTAATGATTCACCATTAAAAGAGGTTGTGTGTATGAATACGATTATGTTACCAGAACATAAGAAATCGGATAAAATCGTACAATTAAGCGCAGGACCACTATTAGGACAAGGTGTAATGAATATCATATCTGATAAACCATTAAGTAGTTTATTTGAGTATGAACCTTACATTTCAGACGATAAATAAGTAGATGATTTCATCTACTTTTTTTTATGTAAAAATGTTATAATTTTAATGAGGTGATGATATGGATATCGCAATTGTTGCACTACTAGTTTTGGTATTAATTATTGAAGGAATTAACTTGGTTAAAAGACCTAAAGATAAGACTGAGGAAATTAGTGAGAATATTAAACAGGATGTTAGCAATAAAATAGTAGAAGAGAATGTCAAGTTGACAAAAGAACTATTAAACTATAATGCTGATTTAAGGCAAAAATTACAGGAATCTATCTCTAAGAGTGGAAAAGAAAACACAGAGGATTTATTTAAATTTAAAGATAGTTTAAACAAAGAAATCCAGAGCAATTTTGAGAAACTTAATTCTAAGATAGAAGTACAAATGGATGGAATAAACAAAAAGGTGGAAGATCGCTTAAATGAGGGGTTTGACAAGACCAATAAAACATTTACAAACATCGTTGAGAGATTAACTAAAATTGATGAAGCGCAGAAGAATATTGATAAGTTGTCTACTGAAATAGTCTCACTTCAAGATGTTTTGACGGATAAAAAAACAAGAGGAACATATGGTGAAGTTCAACTTAATAATATCTTATCGTCAATTTTCGGTGAAGAAAAAGATAAGGACAGTGTTTATGAGACTCAAAAACAGTTATCAAATGGAACACAAGTAGATGCATTATTACATTTATCTGATCCAATGGGAGATTTGGCTATCGACTCAAAGTTCCCTTTAGAAAACTATAATAGAATGGTGGACAGGGAGTTAACTGATAGAGAACGAGAGTTAGCAACTAGGGCATTTAAACAGGATATTAAAAAACATGTTGATGCTATTGCTACAAAGTACATTATCCCAACTGAAACAAGTGATCAAGCAGTGATGTTTGTACCTGCTGAAGCTATTTTTGCAGAAGTTCATGCGCATCATCCTGATATAATTGATTACGCGCAAAGAAAAAGAGTTTGGATTGCATCTCCAACAACAATCATGAGTCTATTAACAACTGTTCAAGTATTGCTATATAACGCAAAAAGAGATGAACAAGCGAAAGTTATACAGGAAGAACTAATTAAACTTGGGGATGAGTTCAAAAGATATAAAGAAAGATGGACCAAATTATCTTCAAGTATTGATACGGTTACAAAAAGAGTAAAAGAAATACATACAACAAGCAACAAAATTGAGAAGAGATTTGATACGATTTCAAAAGTAAAACTTGATGATATCGAACAGATAGAAGAAAATATTGACAATTAAAACTAAAATGTTATTATATTTGTATAAACGTTGAACGGAGAAGTAGAACTTAAAACTGTATTAAGCGAGTCTAGGATGGTGAAAGCTAGATTATAAGTTAAGTTTGAATAACACCGTGAGTGATGGAAGAATTAAGTAGAACCATCCGTATTCCTGCGTTAAAGGAAAGAGTGCTAGGAAACTAGAACTAAGGTGGTACCGCGGAATTATTCGTCCTTAAACATTTGTTTAAGGGCGTTTTTTTATATAAAAAAAGGAGTGATATTATGAAATATTCAGTAAGACAACTATTTAAGCAATACGAGTCATTGGATCAAAAAGAAGTGACTTTGTTTGGTTGGGTAAGAAGTAATCGTGCCCAAAAAGAATTCGGTTTCTTGAATTTGAATGATGGAACATTCTTTGAAACAATTCAGGTTGTTTACGAGAATGAATTTCTAGAGAACTTCAAAGAAGTACAAAAATACAGAGTTGGAGTAAGTGTTAGAATTAAAGGAGTTTTATTCAACACACCAGATAGAAAACAACCGTTTGAGATAAAGGCAAGAGAAGTGGAATTAATTGGAGATTCATTGGAAGATTATCCAATTCAACCAAAAAGGCATACTAGAGAATTTTTAAGGGAAAACGCTCACCTAAGACCTAGAACTAACTTGTTTAGTGCTGTGTTTAGAGTAAGAAGTATTTTAAATCATGCAGTTCATACATTCTTCCAGGATAAGGATTTTGTTCATGTAGCAGCACCTTTAATCACAGCTAGTGATGCTGAAGGAGCAGGAGAAACTTTTAAAGTTACTACTCTTGATTTAGACAATATACCAAGAACTGAAAAAGGAGAAATCGACTATAAACAAGATTTCTTCCAAAAGAAGGCAAACTTAACAGTTTCAGGACAACTAGAAGCAGAAGTGTTTGCAATGGCATTTAGAGATGTATATACATTTGGACCAACGTTCCGTGCTGAAAACTCAAACACAACAACTCATGCAAGTGAGTTTTGGATGATTGAACCTGAAATTGCATTCGCTGATTTGGGAGATGACATGGACTTAGCTGAAGAAATGGTGAAATTCTTAATAACATATGTTATGGAGAAAGCACCAGAGGAAATGAAATTCTTTGATAAATTTGTTCAAAAAGGTCTTCTAGAAAAACTGAACAAAGTGATTACAAGTGATTTTGTAAGAATAACACATAAGGAAGCGGTTCAAACATTATTAGATTCTGATCAAAAATTTGAGAAAATGCCTTCATTTGAAGAAGATTTAGCAACAGAACATGAAAAATATTTAGTGAAACATTATGATGGTCCTGTGTTTATTATTGATTGGCCTAAAGATATTAAAGCGTTCTATATGAGACTAAACGATGATAACGAGACAGTCGCAGCCATGGACTTGTTAGTACCAGGCAGTGGTGAGTTGATTGGTGGGAGCCAAAGAGAGGAACGTTTAGAATACTTAGAAAAACGTATGGAAGAAATGAACGTACCTAAAGAAGATTTATGGTGGTATTTAGACCTTCGTAAGTATGGAGGATGCAAGCACGCAGGGTTTGGATTAGGATTTGATAGAATGTTAATGTACTTAACAGGTGTTGAGAACATTAGAGACGTAATTCCTTTCCCGAGAACACCGAGAAACTGCGAATTTTAAAAAAGGGCATTTGCCCTTTTTTTATGATATAATAGTCGTAGATACTTATAGAAAATACGGAGGGGATATTATGTTTTTTGATGGATTATATGAGGGTTGGGAAACGTTTAAGAAAACAGTACTATTTGCATTTAAGAATCCAATTCTTTTGTTTCCAATGTTATTAGCGGTTTTTGGCGTAGTAGCAACAATTTATTATGGTGTAACAGAGTACAATTTATTAGATCAAGAATGGTATATTGTAATACTAGTCTATGTAGTGGTAGTAACATTTATTATTAGTGTATGTTCCTTGGTTCTTTTAGAGCTTCTCGAGCAAAAAGAACAAGGGAGAAGAATGAATATATTGAAGGCAGTTTTTGATGCATTAATATTCGATTTATGGCGTACTTTGCCGGTTATTATTGTTTGGTCTGTTTTAAAATTCTTTTTAACTGCTCTTGAAATTTTTATTCTTATTGCGAAGGCAAAAGCAAAAGAGAAAAGAAAAGAAAGAGGAAGAAGTTTTCGAAGTTTTAAAGAGAGAAGATTAAGTAGAAGCAAAAATTTTATAGAAGTACTTCAAACAGGGGTTCGAATGGCGTCAATGACAATTCTAACGTCTATAGCCTGGGAACCATTAAACCCATTTAAAGCTTTTAAAAAGGGCCTTAATGTTTATAAAACACATATTGGAAGTGTTGTTATGGGAGTTGGATTATCAAATCTTTTGAAGATGATAATGTTTATTCCATCATTTCTTATATTATATCTTGTTGAGAAGAACACTGGAGAAGTTCCAACTGAGGTTGCTTTAGGAGTAATGATATACTTTGGATTTGTATGGGCTATTTCATTGATGGTAGAACAAATATATGTAGCTGAGTTATATATTTGGTATATAGGATTTGAAAAAGAAAAGCAAAGTGCATCTGAAAGAAATGAAGAAGTTCCTAAAACGATGTTAGATGTAAAGAGACCTTCATTGTTTGATGATTTTGCTGATTTCCAAGAGGAATACGAAAGAAATAGACCTGAAAGGTACTAATAAAAAAAAGCATCCAATTGGATGCTTTTAATTTGATATATTATTTTTTGTCAGATTTAAAAGTTTCAGCTAATGTACCTGCTACTCCTACCATACCTTGTAAATCTGATGGGATAATAAGTTTAGTAGCTTGTCCTTTAGACACTTCAACCATTGCTTTGTATGCTTCTAAGCGTAAGAATGCTTCATCTGCTCCAGCATTTTTGATGACCTCGATACCTTTTGCTGTTGCACTTTGAACTTCAAGAATCGCTTGTGCGCGACCTTCAGCTTCACGAATACGAACTTCTTTTTCCGCTTCTGCACGTAAAATTTTAGATTGTTTTTCACCTTCAGCAGTAAGGATTGAAGCTTTTTTCTCACCTTCAGCTAAAAGGATAGCTTGACGACGTTCACGTTCAGCACGCATTTGTTTTTCCATTGCTTCACGAATGTCTTTTGGTGGGATGATGTTTTTAACTTCAACACGGATAATTTTAATTCCCCATGGATCTGTTGCTTCATCTAAAATGATTCTCATTTTTGAGTTGATTTGATCACGAGAAGTTAAAGATTCATCTAACTCTAAATCCCCGATGATATTACGTAATGTAGTGGCTGTTAAGTTTTCAATCGCGCGGATTGGGTTGTTAACACCATATGTGAATAATTTTGCATCTGTAACCATGTAGAATACTACAGTATCAATTTGCATAGTTACATTATCTTTTGTGATAACTGGTTGTGGAGCAAAGTCCACTACTTGCTCTTTTAATGATACTTTCTTTGTAATACGGTCTACGAAAGGTACAACAAATTGAATCCCTGCGTTTAGAGACTTATGATATTTACCAAGTCTTTCTATTACATATCTGTTTGCTTGTTGCACAACGATGATTGCTTGTGATAATACGATTAATCCTAACACTAATAATGCAATTACTAAATAAAGTGTCCAATGCATGATAATTCCTCCTATAATTTCTAATTTTTAAAATGGATAGTCTACACCTTGGAATTTTACATCAATCTTAGAAATTAAATCCCTTGGTGCTTTTTTCTTAGACGTGAATGATATCATAAAGATATCTATTAAGATTCCACCGATAAATAGTGTCAACATATAATACCCTGTTTTCCAAATTACTTCTCTCATCAACAAGGTCCACCAGTTAATTTTTCCTGATAACTCAATTTTTAACAACTGTCTACCCATGGTATTTCCTTTTGTTGCAGCACTATATACATAATATAGAAGAGTAATTGATACTAAGTAATAGACAAGTGTTCTACTATAAAATAGAAGGATTGTCTCTATATGCATTTCAGTGTCTGCGGTGTGTCCTTCAATTAGGACTTCGTATGAATCATTAAATTCATCCTCTGTCATTTCTCCTGCATCATATTTTGATTGATACGCTGCAGCTTGTTCATTATAATCTATTGTTATTTGATTGTATTCAACAATAAGATCATCGTAATTGTCAGGTTTTAACATATCCCCTACTACAAATTGAAACAGTAAAGATAATATTGCGATAATAGGAACTAAATCTAGTAAGTACGCTCCTATTCTACGAAAAAGGCCTACTCTCATCGAATTTTATCTACGATTAATTTAACGCCTTCGATCGCTAAAACTTCTACTTTCTCATCAATGTCGATATCTTCATCACCTGAAGTTACAGCTAACCAGTATTTTCCATCAATCTTTACTTCCCCACGTTCACCTACACCTATTGGTTTGGTACAAGTTGCTACTTTTCCAACTAATCGATCTGAGTTAGTACTAATCGAGTTCGTTTTGAAGTAGTTTTTTACAACCGGACGTAAGAATACGATAAATCCGACTGATACTATTACAAAGGCAACAAGTTGATATATAATACCAATTTTTGTTAACGACAGTATAAATGCAACAAGAGCACCAACACTGAACCAAATGCTTGTTAAGTCCATTGTGTTCATCTCTATTAATGCAGCTACGATAATTATGACAAACCAAACAATAATAATAATTTCATTCATTTACTACACCTCCGGTTGAGTTAAATCAACAATTAGGAGTGACTCTTCAGCACTCCACTTCGTCTTAAATTTAAACGAATTGTTGTTTGATAAGTCGATATCAATAAGATTAGCGACCTCTTTAATAAATTTTTTGTTACTTACTCTAGCATAACTAGCTTTTACAGTTATTTTATGTCTCTTTTCCTGTGGAATTGCCCCTATATCGAACTCTTCTTTCGTAATAGGTTTCACTGCGATTCTTTTTGTTTCTGGATCTAACCCTAATAAAACGTTATACGCATTTTCAAAGTGAGAACTTGCGGCTTTGTTCAATGTGATGTTAGATTCATATAGTGTTGCGATTCCATCTTTAGGTTTTTTTGATGCCCAAATAAATGACATAAATCTCACCTCCAAATTATATTTGCCATTGTTACATGAATATTATACACCGGAAATTATTAAAGTACAAGAAAATTACTTAAAATTATTTTTTATTACTTTAGATATATAGTATACTATCTTTGCGAACAAAGGTTGTGATAGATTTATGAAAGATTTAAGCAAAAAATTTGAACGAGATATTATAAAGACATATCGTAAAGATATATGGAGTAAGTTCATTAAAGCAATTAAGAAATACGATTTGATTCAAGAAGGGGACAAGATAGCTATTGCTATGAGTGGAGGAAAAGATAGTTTACTTATGGCGAAGTTGTTTCAGGAACTAAAAAAACATCCACTCAAGAACTTTGAAATTGAGTTTATTTCTATGGATCCAGGGTTTAGTGAGGAAAATAAAAAACTTCATTTTGGAAATGCAGAAATTTTAGATGTTCCTCTCAATATTGAGAAATCAAATATATTCAATGTTGTAGAGAAGATATCAAATGACTATCCTTGTTATATGTGCGCACGTATGCGTAGAGGTTTCTTATATAATATGGCTAAAGAAAGAGGATGCAATAAATTAGCTCTTGGACATCACTTTGATGATGTTATTGAAACAACAATGTTAAATATGTTGTATGCGGGAAGTATTCAAACAATGTTGCCAAAACTACCAAGTGATAATTTTGAAGGAATAGAGTTAATTAGACCAATGTACTTAATAAAAGAAAAAGACATTGAAAGAATTATGAAGGCAAATGATATATCAACAATGGACTGTGGTTGTGAAATAACTGTATGCAGCACATCTTCTAAAAGATACGAAGTGAAGCAGTTGATTAAGAAGTTAAAAGAAACATCACAAGATGTGGACAAAAACATTTTTAGAGCTACTGAAAACGTAAATGTAGATAAGATTGTTAGTTGGACATATGAGGGAAAGAAGTACAATAGATATATTGATGAGGAAAAATAGAAAAAAAGAGGCTAAATTTTAGCCTCTTTTTATTTTGTGGGAATAACACTACCTCCATATTGAGTTTTTATCCAACTTTGAACCTCTTCACTTCGAATTGCTTCAACAAGTGCTTCTATAAATGGGTCATTCAGATCTTTTGAGTTGCATACAAGGATATTGACATAGAGACTAGCGCTTCCTTCCAATATAATTGCATCTTCTAGTGGATTAAGACCATTGTCAAGAGCATAATTACCATTTATGAGAACTGCGTCCCCTGATTCATTATTATAATTTGTATATAATAGAGGAGAATCAACTTCTATAAAAGATACATTTTTTGATGAAGAAAATAACGACTGTAACTCAGATAGTGATGAGTTTATAATATCTTCATTTGTTGAAGTTTCTTTCAAAGTAATTAGTCCACTATCTTCCAGAACACCTAGTAATCTTGGTCTGTCAGTAGGACTGTTTGATATTACTATTTCCAAATCATTTGGGAGTGATTCAATATTGCTATACTCTTTCGAATAGAGTCCTATAGGTTCAATATGAACACCCCCAGCATTTACGAAATCATAGCTATGTTCTTTCATTTGTGCTTCTAAGTATGGGATATGTTGAAAGAAATTTGCAATAATATCCCCGCTATGTAGTGAACTATTTGGTAGCACATAATCTGTAAATTCAACAATCTCAAACTCAAAGCCTTGTTCTTTAAGAATAGGTTGTACTTGTTCCAAAATCTCCGCATGAGGAACAGGTGTAGCACCAACTTTGTAAATATCTTTTTTATTACAACCGGTAAATGTAATTACTAAAAAAGCTGTGATAATGAATATAATTATTTTTTTCATGAGTCTCTCCTTAGTTTTTTATTCGCATAGTCACTTAGCAATTGAATGGAAATAATTACTATAATAATTCCAAAAGTAGCTACAATTGTGACGTCTGTTCTATTTCTAGCAAAACCATATAGGTAAGCTAGATTACCTAACCCTCCAGCACCAATTGCCCCTGCTATAGATGTATAACCAACAATCATGATGGCAGTAGTAGTTATACCTCTAAGTAATGCAAGTATACTTTCAGGCAATATTATTTTTGATATAATCTGATAATTTGTAGCCCCAAAAGCTTTTCCCGTTTCAATCAAATCAGGACCGTTTTCATTTAATGATAGTTCGACTAATCTTGCAAAAAACGGTGTAGCACCAATGATTAGTGCAGGCAAAGCTGCACTAGGCCCTAAAATAGTTCCAATTAATATCCTTGTAAATGGTATTAATAGTACAATTAAAATTAAGAAAGGGATAGATCTTAGAAAGTTTGTGAGGATACTTAGTGATTGATATATTTTTTTGTTTGGTGATAATCCATTAATATTTGTGTTGAATAGCCAAATCCCCAATAATAAACCGAAAAAGAATACAAATAACGTTGAGACCCCTGTCATATAAACAGTTTGTGTAAATGCATCCAAAAACTCATTAAAATCTACGTTTTTAAACATGTCTTAGTTCAACTCCTTTTTCTCGGAATATGTTTTTAAGTTCTTCTTCCAAAATATTGTTTTTGCTTATAACTTCTATAAGCATCATACCTTCTTTATTCGGGGTTATATTTGCATAATGGATGTTTATAACAATGGATAACGCTCTGCTTATTGAAGAAACAACACTGTCTGATGTTGATTCTTTTGAGAATCTAAGCACATAGAGATTCTTGTTCTGATTTTCTTTTATTAGCTCTGGTATATTAAACCCAACTGTCCCTAGTAGTTCTTTCGTGACTTTGTTTTTGGGGTTGAAGATAATGTCCTCAATAGGGGCTGTTTCTATGATTTTACCTTGATCCATAACGGTGACATAATCACATATCTCCTTAACAACATTCATATCATGTGTGACAAGAACAACAGTTAAATTTAGTTTTTCTTTTATGTTTTTAATCAAATTCAATACACTTTTTATTGTTTGTGTATCTAGTGCGCTTGTTGGCTCATCACATAATAGAATTTTTGGTTCTGTAATTAATGCACGAGCAATTCCAACTCTTTGAAGTTGTCCACCAGAAAGTTGAGAAGGATAGGAGTTTTCATAACCTTTTAACCCCACAAGATGAATTAACTCTTTTGCTTTTTGCATATCATGCTGAGTAATACGTTTGTGAAAAGAAAGAGGTAAAACAATATTTTGGAGAACAGTTTTTCGTCCTAATACGTTGAATCTTTGAAAAATCATAGAAACTTCTTTTCTAAACATTCGTGTAGATTCCTTATTTAACTTTTTCAAATCCTCATAATTAAAGATTTCTATATAACCACTATCATGTACCTCTAACTGATTTATCAATCGAATAAGTGTACTTTTTCCAGCACCACTTGGACCGATAATACCATGTATACTATTCTTTTTGATGTTTAGAGATACATCTCGTACAGCATGAAAACTCCCCTGTTTTGTTTCAAATGTTTTACAAACATTACTTAATGAAATCATCCTTTTTCCTCCTTTCTAGAAAATAAAAAAAACGACTTTCTCAATGAAAGTCGTTCGTCTTCTTATAAAAAAAGCTTCTCTCATTGATAGGCTGTTAAGCCCCTAGATAAAAGCACCTAATTAAATAGGTTGCTGCAGTATCGTAGGTTATCTGTCCTCCACTGCTCTTAATGAAATATTCCCTTGCAACAATACTAGTATACATTTATTTAAATGTCAAAAAGAAAGTGTTTTCATACCTGAATATAGTGATCTAACAAATGTGTCTAGAATTAAAGACCCAGAAGTGTTTTAATCCAAAATATTACTTTGGAATAATTGAACATATGATATACTATTATGTTGTTCAATACTCAATAAGAGATGCAAAACTACTATAGATAAGGAAGATTTATATGAGAAAAGTTTTAAGTTTAGTGATACTAATCGTCTTGTCAATAACACTTATAGGGTGTACTGAAAAGGAAGAGCAGTATAAAATAACTCTTGAGTTAAATGGAGGATCGGGTATTGAAAGTATTACTGGTGTAGAAGGCAGTAGTATAACAGTTCCAACAATAACAAAAGAAGGATATACATTAGAAGGATGGTATGCGGACGAGACTTTTACTACAAAGTATGAGTTTACATCAATGCCAGGAGAAAATATAACACTGTACGCAAAGTGGGATATGAATGAGTATAAAATAACTCTTGAGTTAAATGGAGGAACAGGTATTGAAAGTATTACTGGTGTAGAAGGCAGTAGTATAACGGTTCCAACAATAACAAAAGAAGGATATACATTAGAAGGATGGTATGAGGACGAGACTTTTACTACGAAGTATGAGTTTACATCAATGCCAGGAGAAAACATAACACTGTACGCAAAGTGGGAGATATCTGAATACACGATAGATGTTGTATCAAATATTGAAGGTGTTAATCTAGAAATAGTAAAAGGAAGTTTAGTAGACAATAAGCAAATATATACTGTTAGTACAGAAGAAGTAGATGGATATATATTTATTGGTTGGCGTGTTTTAGGAACAACTACTATTCTCAATACAGAGTTATCATATGATATCGCATTAGTAGCTAATACAGTTATAGAAGCTGTTTATGAACAGGAGAGTTCTGTAGACGAACCTACTTTATTTTATGAGACTAGTTTTGAGGACGGAAATAAAGGGTCTTATTCTACAGGGGATATTTCCTTGAATGGCGAAACATGGACATTTAACGATGCTTTAGTTGGTAGTTTAACTACTGATTTAAGTGTTAGTGGTAAAAGTGTTAGAATTCGAGATGGGTTTATTAAGACGAATTTCACTATATCCGATTTAGCTCAAGTAATATTCTATGCAGGGACATATGGAAATGACTCTGATGGATTGGTTCAATTTCAAATTTCTCAAGATGGAAATACATGGGTAACTGTTGATTCCTTCACATCGACTGGAACTTTGACAGAATATAATTATGTATTTGATGAGGAGATGTTTACAAGTTTATCGTTAGATGCAAACACAAGTTATTACCTAAAAATAGTAAGTTCTGATTCAGGAAGAACCAACATAGATGATTTTAAAGTGTATACAGGAGAAGGAACGGTTGTTGATAATACTCCATTATATGTATTATCTTTTACTAGTGAAATGGAATACTCATACTTAATTGATGATGTAGTTGATTTAGAACAATGTGTTGCTACTCACCCAACGTTAGGGGTAACAACCTGTGAGATTACTGGGTCTGTAGAGTCAAGTGAAGCAGGTGTATATGAAGTAACATACTCAAAAACGGATGAAAATGGAAATACAGCGGTAGAAGTGGTTAGAATAACAGTGATTAGTGAGGAGTATCAAGATTATTTAGAAGTTGATTTAAATGCATATTACGATGATGCTGAAGGATTGTTTGGTAATGATTTAATTTCAGCACTCCACACCATAATTAATGCAGGATTCTCTGGAGTAACTTATGGAGAGGTAAGATATATATTAGATGAAACAGATCAAGATCCTAACAATTCAAACAACCTAATTTTAGTGTATTTAGGGACATCAGTAGATGGATCTTGGGATAGTGGTTCCACTTGGAATAGAGAACATGTTTGGCCACAATCACTTCTGGGAGTGAAAGCAGATAATAGTAAAATTAATAGTGCTTCAGATTTATATAATCTGATGCCAGCAGATCCAGGATTAAACTCTTCTAGAGGAAACAATCCATACTCAGAAATGGGATTAGGATTTGAACCTAGAGACGAGGTAAAAGGAGATGTAGCAAGAGCGTTATTCTATATGATGGTTATGTATGAGGAGTTGGACTTGGTTAACACAGATCCAGGGATACATGAAATGGCATATTTAGATGAGTTATTAGCATGGCATTTTGCTGATCCAGTAGATGATTTTGAGTTATCAAGACTAGAGTCAATTTATGGTGAGCAAAACAACCGCAATCCTTTTGTAGATTATCCTCACTTCGTAAATCTGATTTGGTTTTACAACAGCGCGCAAGAGTAAATAAAAAAGCAACAAACTCAACGAGTTTTGTTGCTTTTTATTTGTTTACTTACCAAGACAAAATTTACTAAATAGTTCATCTAATAAACTTGTCGATGAGGTATCTCCGATTATCTCACCTAGCAGAATCCATGCATTTTTTAGATCTATCTCAACCATATCAACAGGCATTGAATCTTCAATTGATGAAACACTTTCATTTAATGAATTAAGTGTTTCATTTAATTTAGCAATATGTCTAGCATTTGATATATATGTTTGATCAGTAATGTTAATTTCACCACTTAAGAACATATCTCTTATAAGTTTTTCTAGTTCCTCAATTCCTTGTTTATGTAGTGCACTAATTGAAACGCTATTATCAAACGTATGAGTAAGTTCGTTTTGAAGATCTTTTTTATTTATAATTACAATTCTTTTTTTGGAGTCTGTTAGTTCAAGAAGTTTTTCATCTTCTTTTGTCAAAGCTTGATTGTTATCCAAAACAAACAATATTAACTCTGCTTCGTTAATTGTTGATTTTGCCTTATCGATTCCAATTCTTTCTACAATATCGCTAGATTCTCTTATACCTGCAGTGTCAATAAGGTTTAAGATAATTCCACCAATATTTACATTGCCTTCTACAATATCTCTGGTTGTCCCTTGAATCTCTGTTACGATAGCCTTGTCCTCTCGTAAAAGAGCGTTCAAGATGCTTGATTTACCAACATTTGGTCTACCGATAATGGCTGTTTTTATACCATCTTTGATAATTTTACCGTAATTTGCTTTATCAAGTATCTTATTTATCTTATCTTGCAATTTTAGAATACTAGGTTTTAATACTTCATTACTTAGTTGCTCTACATCATCGTATTCAGGATAATCAATATTTACCTCTATATTAGCTATGATGTTTAATAAATCGGTTCTTAAATCAGAAATAAGGCTATAAATTACACCGTCTAAACCTTTGTTTGCTAATGCAAGACTCATATCTGATTTTGCTTCTATTACATCCATAACGGCTTCTGCTTGAGTTAAATCAATTCTTCCGTTTAGGAATGCGCGTTCCGTGAACTCTCCGGGATTAGCACTTCTCGCTCCATTTAATAACATTAGTTCAAGTATTTTATTTGCTACAAACACACCACCATGACAATTTATTTCAACAATGTCCTCTGTTGTAAAAGATCTGGGTGCTCTAAAAACACTGATCATAACTTCGTCAATGTGCTTGTTATCCTTATTAGTTATATGCCCATACGAAATTGTGTGGGATTTTACTTCTTTTAAGTTAGAACCTTTAAAAGATTTATTCACAATATCAATTGCGTTATTTCCGCTTAAACGAACAATACTAATTGCTCCTTGCCCTAATGCTGTAGATATTGCTACAATTGTATCTGTCATCATTTTTATCACCGAAAATATTATACCATATTTTATGTTTTTAGTGTATAATGCTACTAGGTGATTATTATGAAAAATAAAAAAGGTTTTAAGTATTATCTAAAATTCTGGGCTTTAGCGACACTTATCTATTCTGTTTATATAGTTATTATTTCAGTCAGAGAAGGTTTTGTAGTTGATTTAGTTTTACCAGTATTCTATTTACCATTAGTATTTACTTTCTTGTTATTTGTATTCGATACCATTTTCGATAAGATTTGGCCTCAGAAAGAGAAAAAAGAGGATGATGAGTTTAAAACTTTCATCAAGACTGCAACTTTTGAAGTGAATGAGCAACTAGAGTTAAGTATTGAGGACTTTAGACGATTAAGAGAAAATGAGAAGTTTCAAAAAACCTTATATCAAGCTTACCAAATATTTTTAATAGGTGAGACAGACGAAATCAATTTCACTTTTCTAAATAAGAAATTTAAAAAAGATACCATGGAATTTAAGGCAATGGAAGTAGTAGTAAATGAAGTAAAAAAAATGATGGGAAATTAATGAAAAGACTATCAAATATAGTCTTTTTGTTTTATAATATAGGTACACTATTTTTACTAATTGGAGTGATTAATTATGGCTTATAAAGCACTTTACAGAACATACCGTCCACAGAATTTTGAAGAGATAGCAGGACAAGAACACATTACTAGAACTTTTAAGAATGCACTAAAAAATAATAAGATAGCTCATGCCTATCTTTTTAGTGGTCCGAGAGGAACAGGTAAAACATCGATTGCTAAAATTATTGCGAAAGCAGTAAACTGTGAGAAGGCTCCAATTGAGAATCCTTGTAACGAATGTGATATTTGTAGAGGGATTGATCAAAACACAATAAATGACGTTATAGAAATCGATGCTGCTAGTAATAATGGTGTTGATGAAATAAGAGAAATAAGAGACAAAGTAAAATATTTACCTGGAGTAGGAAAATACAAGGTATACATCATTGATGAGGTACATATGTTAAGTACCGGTGCATTCAATGCGTTATTAAAGACTTTGGAAGAACCTCCAAAACATGTAATTTTTATTCTAGCGACAACCGAACCTCATAAAATCCCAGCAACGATACATTCTCGTTGTCAAAGATTTGATTTTAGAGGTGTTAGTGTCCCGGAAATGATAAAAAGACTAAACACGATTATTGATGAGGAAGATATTTCTATCAGTAAAGACGCAATAAAAGTCATCTCAGAAAGTGCTGAAGGTGGAATGCGTGATGCGATTAGCTTATTAGATCAAGTGGAGTCTTATACCGACAAAAAAATCTCAATAGACGATGTTCACGCAATAAAAGGAACTGTCTCAAATGAAAAGTTATTAGAAATTACTGAGGCCATCTATAAGAATAATAGTGTAGAAGCAATAAGAATATTAGATGAACTAGTATCTCTAGGTAAAGAAGCACCACGTTTAGTAGAAAATCTAATTAAGTTTTATAGAGATATGTTAATTTTTAAGAATACAAACACAAATCAAGATGATCAAATCATTTTCTCAAATAATGAGTTTGTTAGATTATCAGAAAAAATATCTAATAATCTAATTTTCTTCTATATTGATATACTGAATCGTACACAAAATGATATGAAAAGAACTAATAACGCCAAATTGTATATGGAATTAGCCCTTATAAAAATGGTAGATTATATTGAGAAACAAGAAATCATAATTGAAGATGTTGTAAACGAGTTAAGACAAGAAATCGCTGATTTAAAGACAAATATAGAATCTGGAAAAGTTAAAACAACGGTAGTTGAAAATTTTGAAAACAAGCAAGAAGACTGTGTTGTTGAATCTTCAGGTATAAAAAATGTTCCTACTGAGGAAAAGGTTCTTGAGGAAGCGCCACTTGAGATTGAACAGGAAGTTATGGTATCTGAACCTGAACAAGTAAATGAAGAAACACCAGATAAACCAAAAGAACAAACAGTGGAAGAAGAAACAGAAGAATCAAGTGAAGGAAACTTATTTGATATTGAAAACGAAACTTCAAACGACGAACCAAAAGAAGAAATCTATAAAACATACGATATTCGATATGTAGAAAAAGTATTAAATAATGGAAACAGAGAAGCAAAAATTGAAATGAATAAGAAATGGTTTGATATCGAGCGCCATGTAGAACCAAATATGATGACTTATGCAAAAAGCATTACATCAGGAAGATTGGTTGCTACAAATGGTGAGATGATTATCATCCAGTACTCAAATGCTTCACTATGTAATAGAATGATGACACCTGACGTAAAGGAAATAGTTGTGAAATTACTAAGTGACTTCTATAAGAAAAAGTTAAACTATTTAGCATTACCAAGTGTAGTATGGGAACAAAAGAGCCAAGAGTTCATTAAGAAGTGGAAAGAAAATAGAGGAGAGTATATTACACTTTCTCCTATAGAACATCCTGCACTAAAAGAAATGCCTAAATTTAATAAAGAAATAAGTGAATTTACTCCTGACAGTGTAAAAGATGCAATTAACATCTTTGGTTCTGATGCAGTGAGAGTTAAAAAAGGAGAATGATGATGAATCCATCAATGATGAAGAAATTACAAAAAATGCAAAGAGATATGGTCCGAGCTCAAAAAGAGCTTGAAGCATCAACTTTTTACGGTTCAGCTGGAGGAAAAATGGTTGAAGTCGAGTTTACAGGAAGCAAAGTAATGCAAAATATTAAGATTGACCCAGAAGTAGTAGAAAGTCCAGAAGACATTGAAATGTTACAAGATACGATCATTTCAGCTGTAAATGACTGTATGAAGAAGATTGATTCAGAGACTGAAAGTGTTATGTCACAATTTACTGGTGGAGGAATTCCAGGTCTGTTTTAGGAGTGGATTATAATGAAATACCCAGAAGCAATTGATAAACTAATAGAATCACTTCGTAAGTATCCTGGTGTTGGAAAGAAAACAGCGGAGAGATATGCTCTTTATACAGTGAACAGACTTAATGAAGATAGCATAGATGAAATTATAGAAGCATACCAAAGGATTAAAACGGACATCTTTGAATGTCCTGTTTGTGGAAACATTACAGACACTGATCCTTGTTATATTTGTAAAGATGACTCTAGGAATCAATCAACAATAATTGTAGTAGAAGAGGCAAAAGATATTATCGCTATGGAAAAAACTAACAGATATCACGGATTATATCATGTGTTGAATGGTGTAATATCTCCTAGTGATGGAGTAGGGCCTGACGATATAAACCTAAAAGCACTACTGAAAAGACTACAAAATGAAGAAGTGAATGAATTGATTTTAGCTACTAATTTAAACAACGAAGGAGAAACCACAGCTAGCTATATATCGCGTTTGTTAGAAGAGACGGATATCTTAGTAACACGTATAGCTCACGGAATACCAGCTGGAGGAAATATAGAATACGCAGATGAAATAACTATTATCAAAGCATTAGAAGGTAGAAGAAAATTATAGTTTTTTCAAGAAATTCATAAGATATACACAAGTTATTTGTTATAATATAAATAGATTTTATATAATTTACAGAAGAGGTGGAAAATATGAATGAATGGGTAATGAATCTTCCGTTTTATGATATGATTGAATCACTAATAAATGATACATTGGGATTGTCGAGCCTAATTGAGAGTGGATATACATTCTTTACAGGATTAAATGTTGTTATTCAATTAGCAGCGCTTGTGGTAGTCGCAATAATATTAATTATGGGATTCTTTGAATTAATAAAGAAACTATCAAAACTAATTGTAGTGGTGGGTATTCTAGTAGGATTATACTTACTATATGATGGTGGAGCATTAGATGGAATTATTCCAAGTAGTGGTGCTCTAGATGTTTTATTTAACTTAATCGGATAGCAAAAAAAGAACGATAAAACAATCGTTCTTTTTTTTATGTTTTTTCAACCTTATATTGACCTGCTTAAATGTAAAAATTTACATTTATAAATTTTCGAAAATTCTATTTTAAATGAACTGTTTTTGTTGTATAATGTACTGTTAAAAACAGAAGATTTTTTAGGAGAGATAAAATGGAAATTAAACTACAGAATATTACTAAGATATTCCAAGCTAAAGATAAAACTGAGACAGTTGCAGTTAATGCTTTAGATATTGTAATCCCATCGGGGAAATTGATTGGATTACTAGGGCCTTCTGGGTGTGGTAAATCTACAACATTATATATGATTGCAGGATTACTAGAACCAAATGAAGGGCGAATTTTTTTTGGAGATGAAGATGTAACTGATATGCCTCCAGAAGAAAGAGGAATTGGACTTGTTTTCCAAAATTACGCGTTATATCCGCATATGACTGTTAGACAAAACATTATGTTCCCACTTGAAAATATAAAAGTACCAAAGCAAGAAGCAGTAGAAAGAGCACAAGAAATGGCAGATTTAGTTGGTATTGGAGAGTTAATGGATCGTAAACCAAAACAATTATCTGGTGGACAGCAACAACGTGTTGCAATCGCTCGTGCATTGGTAAAAAAACCAAGAGTATTATTACTAGATGAACCATTATCAAATTTAGATGCTCGTTTACGTCTTCAAACTCGTGAAGAAATTAAACGTATTCAAAGAGAAACTGGTATTACAACGATTTTTGTTACACATGATCAAGAAGAGGCAATGAGTATTAGTGATGAAATTGTTTTAATGGAGTTAGGTGTTAAACAACAAGTTGGAGATCCACAAGATGTTTATGACAAACCAGATAACTTATTTGTAGCAAAATTTTTAGGTACTCCACCAATTAATGTATTCGATGGATCTGTTACAGGTGGAAAAGTCCTTATTAATAATATAGAAATAGGTAAGATTAAAACAGATAACCAAGAAGTAGTAGTTGGGGTTAGACCTGAAGGTTTCGACGTAGTAGAAAAGGGAGTTTTACAATTAGAGGTATCCCAAGTTGAAACAATTGGTAGAGACACCACATTAATTATCAAAGACCCAACGGATGAGAACAAAACATTCAGAGCAATCGTAGATGCACAATATAGAATAAAGCCAGGAAGTGTTGTGAATCTAGATGTTAAAGAGAATAAACTTTATGTATTTGATAAAAATACAGGAGTCGTTCTTTAATGTTAGAACGCAAGAGCAATCTTAAAGCCTGGCTGTATTTAGCGCCTGCGCTGATACTACTTTCAATATTTACTTTCTACCCGCTTATAAACGCGTTTCTAATTTCATTCTTTGGAGATGTAATTATAGAGGATATGTCAACATCAGGTTGGGTAGGAATTCAGAACTATGTTGATGTTATCAAAAATGGTAACTTTCAAGCTGCTCTTAGAAATACAGCAGTAATTGTATTTGTTTCAGTACCTATTTCGATTATAGTAGCATTACTAATCGCGGTAGGGTTAAAATCTATTAAGAAGTTACAAGGTGTATTTCAAACAGTATTCTTCTTACCATATGTAACGAATGCAATTGCAATCGGAATGGCATTCGCATTCATCTTCAACCAAAATTATGGGTTGTTAAATACAATCTTAGGATGGTTTGGATTAGTTGGAGAAGAAGGTGTTAACTGGGTAGGAGCCGGAGCTACTTGGGGAAGAGCTATGTCAGCTCTATTAATCTACTCTATATGGGGTGGGTTAGCATTTAAAATATTAGTATTCTTAAGTGGTTTACAAAGTATTGATAAACAATACTATGACGCTGCAAGAATTGATTCTGCTTCAAGAGGGAGAATCTTTAGAAGAATTACAGTACCTTTACTGTCACCAATGATTGCATATATTACAATCACATCATTTATTGGGGCATTTAAAGTATATACAACTGTAGTTGGTATGTTTGGACCTAGTATGGGTACTGCAGGAAATCCACGTCAGTTAATCACAGTTGTTGGTATGATTTATGGATACATTGGGCAAATCGGACAAGGTGGAACCGCTGCTGCAATGGCTATCTTATTATTCTTAATTACCCTTGCATTCACAGGAATCCAAATGCAAGTATCTAAGAGAAGGGTTCATTTCTAGGAGGGTGATAATATGAGTACAGAAAATAGTTCAACAATCATAGACAAAAAAGAACGAGAAATCAATAGAGCAAAAACTATTATATTCAACGTATTACTTTATACAGGGTTAGTTTTATTCGCATTGTTCGTAATCATTCCATTCTATTGGATGGTACTAACTGCATTAAAATCAGACGCTGATTTAACTGCACTTCCACCAAAATTATTTTTACCATTTAGAGATCTAAATTTCCAAAACTTTACAAATGCATTCGCTAGAGCTCCTTTTGCAAGAAATATGTTAAATACTGTTATAGTAGCACTTATTTCTACTGTAGGAACGTTGGTTACAACAATATTAGCATCATTTGCATTTGCAAGATTAAACTTTAGAGGAAGAGACTTATTGTTTTTAATATTCTTATCAACAATGATGATTCCAGGAGAAATTTTCGTTATCACAAACTATTCAACAGTTGCAAGATTTGGATGGTTGGGTGCAGATGAGCTAGCACAGACATATGGACAAGCATTGCTTGCAATGACATTCCCATTTATGACAAGTGTTTTCTATATTTTCTTCTTAAGACAAACATTTAAATCAATTCCAGATGAATTATATTTAGCAGCCAAAGTAGATGGGACAAGTGATTTTAAGTATTTACGTAGAGTCATGATACCTATTGCAAGTCCTACAATCGTCACAATAACAATTCTGAACGCTATGGGAACTTGGAATGCTTACATTTGGCCGAACTTAGTAACATCAAACGCTAATTTTAGATTAGTTACAGATGGGTTAAGAAATGCTTATACCGATGGGTTAGGAACAATATTTAACGAGCAAATGGCAGCAGCCTTAATCGTTACATTACCATTACTTATTGTGTTCTTATTCTTGAAAAAATACATTATGCGTGGTGTATCAAGAAGCGGAATTAAAGGATAAAAAAATAGGAGGATTTAGAAGATGAAAAGAATTTTAACATTAGTATTAACTTTGGTTCTTGTTTTCTCTTTGACTGCTTGTTTAAATACAAGAGGTGAAAAAGGAGAAATCGAAGTTAATGTACCAGACGAGTTAGGAACAGAAGAAATTACAATTACATTCTGGCACACTTACGGACAAGGTAAGGCAGATTTACTAAACGAAATGATTGCTGATTTCGAAGCAGAATATCCAAATATTACTGTTGAATCAGAATCACAAGGGAACTATACTGATTTATTATCTAAAACAAAAAAAGCTTTAGGTAGTGCTGGTGGAGTAAAACCAGACGTAGTAGTAGGATACCCAGATCACTTTGCTGAGTACATGGATTTAGGTGGAATTATTCCTCTAGACAAATTTATTGAACATGGTACTTGGGGAGTAAACTTAGATGATTACCAATCATCATATGTTGCTGAAAATGCACAATACGCAGAAGGTATGTATTCAATGCCATACTCAAAATCAACTGAGATGATGGTATACAACAAAACTAAACTTGATGCACTAGGAATTACATTTACCGAAAACCAAGTATTAACTTGGGAATACCTAGAAACTATAGCTGATACAGTTATGGGTTCAGGTGACGATCAATGTGAGTTCTTAATTAACTATGATTCAGCATCAAACTTATTTATTAACTCTAGCCGCCAATGGGATGCAGGGTATACAAATACTGATGGTGAAGTACTAGTTGATAACGATGCAACAAAAGCTATGTTAACGTATTACCAAGGATTAATGGAAGATGGAATTTTATCATTACCTATGGAATGGGAACAAAACTATGGTTCAGCAAACTTCTTATTAGGTGATGTATGTATGACTGTTGGTTCAACTGCGGGATTAACTTATAATAATCCAGCAGATAGATTAGATCCAGGTGATCAATTCGAAATTGGAATTTTACCAATCCCTCAATTTGATGGAAAAACTCAATCTGTAATGCAACAAGGACCAAACATTGCTATTATGGAAAGCGCAGATGATTCTGAAAGATTAGCTTCTTGGTTATTAATTAAACACTTAACAAATACTGAAAACACTGCTGAATGGGCAATTGACACTGGATATTTACCTGTTACTTTGTCAGGATATAATAGTGACACTTACCAAGATTTCTTAGCTGGTGAAGATCAAGATTATTTAGTAGAAGCTATGAGTGCTAGTGCTGCATATGCACAAATGGAATACAACAACTACGATCCAGCATTCGCGGGAATCGGTAAAATCTCTTCTGCAAAAGTACGTGAAGAAGCGGGATACGCTTTAGAAACTATTTATGCAAAAACTATGTTAGATCAAGATTACAATCTACAACAAGTAATAATTGATGCATTAGAAGAAATGATTAATCAATTATCTTGGTAGTGATTTGATGAAACTAAAATTAAGTATCATTTTAACAATTTTATTACTTACACTTACTGCTTGTAATGGTGGTAATAATAACCCAGATGATGAGAAGAAAGAATTAACAACAGAATACACAGATGCTACAGCGATGGATTTTTCTTACGAAGGTAAAAGTTATCTCACTGATCGTGTAGGTGAAGTAACGTTAGTAAAGTGTACCGACGGAGATACTGCTAAATTTAGAAGCGGATCCAAAGAAATAGCTGTTAGATTTTTAGGGATAGACACTCCAGAATCAACCTATCGTATTGATCCTTGGGGAAAATCTGCAAGTGATTACACTTGTGATAAATTAACAAACGCAACAACAATAGTTTTAGAAGCAGAAGACGAAATGCAAGACGGATATGGAAGATATTTAGCTTGGGTTTGGTATGATGGAAAATTACTAAATTTAGAACTTGTTGAACAAGCATATAGTAATGCTAAAGGTACTTCAGGAACTAAATATGAAGATGTTATTTATGACGCTGAGTTGGCTGCACAAGCTACTGACAAACGTATTTGGGGTGAAACAGATCCAACATATGATTACAGTTTAGAAGGTGCTCCAATCACAGTAGGAGAGTTAGTTACAAATATGGATAACTATATAGGTAAAAAAATAGAGATTACAGGTATCGTTGCTTTCGAAGTAGGAGTTAGTCCTTACTTGATTGACGAGAGTGGATATGGTATTTATGTTTACCTTAGAGAAAATTCTTACAAAATTGAACCAGGAAACAAAATTACCATTTCTGGACTGGATTTAACATTCTATCCAGATCAAGAAACTGGTAGTCCTCAATTAGTAGGGGTATATAAACGAAATATTGAACTAATTTCAGAAAACAATGATATATCACCAAGAATTATTCCAGTAGGGGATATCTCGTTAATCGACTTAGGATCTTTTGTAAAAGTAGAATCAGTTACTGTAACAGAGGTGTATAAAAGTCAAAATACTGGAGATTATACAATTACTTGTGAAGATAGTTCAGGTAACGAAATAGGATTACATATTTCAAGCAATGTAGAACAATCTCAAATAAATTCTCTACTAAGTGTTGGAAGTGTAGTTGACGTGGCTGGAGGTTTAAGCCGCTATTATGGGCAATACCAACTGGAGATGTCTAATTTGGACACAGTTGATAAAAAATAAAAAAATAAGGTGAAGGAGATTTAAAGGCATGAAAAAAGTTTTAACATTGTTATTAGTCTTTACATTAGGATTGACATTAGCATCTTGTACAAACGAAGAAGATGTAGCTAATGCTCAAGACGCTGCTCAAAAATTATCGATTGATGTTAGTGATCCAATGCAAGTAACTGACAATTTTGAGTTATTAACTGAAGGATTACATGAATCAACTATTACATGGAAATCTAATAATACAGATGTAATCGCAAACGATGGTACTGTTACAAGACCAGCTATCGGTGAAGAAGATGCAACTGTAACATTAACAGCTACTGTTACTGTTGGAAAGCAAAAAGTTGAAAAAGAATTTACATTAAAAGTTCTTGCTTCTGTTCCAAGTTTAGCAGTAACTATCGCAGAACTAGAGAGCGATGCTGTTGCTGATGGGGATGTCGTTGAAATTACTGGTATAGTAGTTGGACGTATTCAAGGTAAAGGTTTCTACGTTGTAGATAGTACAGGTGGAGCTTATGTTTACCAAGGTAGTAACCCAGAAGGTGTTTCTATCGGTGATGAAGTTACTGTATTAGGAGAAAGATCGACTTACTTCAATACTCATCAAGTATCAGACGTTCAAAAACTTACGATAAACTCAAGTGATAATACAATTCCTGCACATGCAGAAAAAACTATTAGAGATTTATACTATGAAGATCCTGTTAACACAACATTATATGGAGACTTAATCTCATTTGATGGATATGTAACTATTATGGGTTCTAACAATTCTGCATATATCGTTTGGTATAGTAATATGTTAGAGTTAGATAAACTTGAAGTATATTATAAATCAGGTATGTTAGCTGCTGGAGCTGCTCCATATGATTCACCTGAAATGACTGATTTAAAAGCATTAGAAGGTAAACATATTAATGCAACTGCATTATTTATGGATAACTATTCAGGTATGTTTAGAGTTACTATCGATACACCAAGTACATTTACTGAAAAAACTTTAACAGACCAAGATAAAGCGTACTTAGCTGTTGCTTTCGAGTCTGATTATATCAGTGCACAAGGAGATAAATTATATAATAGTCTAACATTAGGTGAAACTAGTGAGTATGTTGATGGTGCTACATTATCATGGACTACGAGTGATGAAAATATCATTGCAGCAGACGGTACTACTACTCATGTTGTAGGTAGCGATCAAAATGCATCAATTACAGTTACTGCAACTGTGGGTGACGCAACTGCAACGAAAAACTATCCAGTAGTAGTAGTAGATAAAGTAAAAACTGACGGAGTTTCTGTTGAAGATGCACTTGCATTAGAAAATGGAACATGGACAGTAGTAAAAGGTATCGTTTCTGCTTTAAGAGATAATGGTAAACCATTTATTCAAGATTCAGAAGGTAACGCAATGTATATTTATACAGAACTAGATGTTAACGTTGGTGATGAAATCAAAGTTAAAGGAAAAATTGGAACTTATACAGGTAATAATAACAACATGAAACAAATCCAAGATGCTGAGTTAATTGAAGTTGTTTCTACTGGAAATGCATTAGTTGTTGACACAACTACTACTGCATCTGAAATTACAGATGCTATAACAGATTTTCATTCAGTGTTATTTGAAATGACATTAGTTTATGAAGAAACAGCTTATGGTTATTACAACTTCGTAGGAAATGGTTCAAAGACTATAGTAATGAATTCAGAATACTTCCCTACTTTACTTGATTATGTTGATGAAACTACTAATGAAATCAAAGTTATGTTTGCAGTTCGTGACGTTTACTATGGTGATGCAAGAATCGTACCTGTAGGATTTGCTGATTTAACAAATGCTGAAAATTTAGCACTTGCTCAAGCATATATTGATGTAGCTGGTGAGACTTCAAGTGATTTAAATTTAATTACACAAGTTCCTTGGTTTGACGCTACAATTACTTGGACATCAACTAATACAGCTGTTGATCCTGCAACTGGTGAAGTAACTAGACCTGAAAATGGTAACGGGAATGCAACTGGTGATTTAGTTGCTGCAGTTACAATCGGTGAAGATGATGCAGTAGATACTACGTTTGCAGTTGTTGTAAAAGAGCAATTACCTCCATCAACTCCTGATTTAATGTTCAGTGAGTACATTGAAGGTGGAAGTTATAATAAGGCTATTGAATTATATAATCCAACTGATAGTGCTATTGATTTATCAAACTATACAATTAATGTATATATGAATGGCGATACTGAACCAACTAAATCTTTAACATTATCTGGAACATTAGCAGCAGGTGAAGTTTATGTTATTTGTAATTCAGGTATAGTTGAAACGACAAAACCAAACTGTGATCTTGAAGACAATAATATTGCTAACTTCAATGGTGATGACGTATTAGAAATTACTAAAAATGGAGATAGAGTTGATATGTTTGGTGTAATTGGAGCAGATTCTAACTACGCAAAAGATCATACTTATAGAAGAGTTACTACTATTGATAAACCTAATAGAGTTTATACTACAAGTGAGTGGGAAGAATTAGCTAAAGATACTTTAGACGGATTAGGAACACACACACATACAGCTAGTTAATTTTTAATTGAAAATCACAAAAAACGCTACTTATAAAAGTGGCGTTTTTTATTTTATCTGTGCCGTTTAAAAGATATTGAAAAATACTATATTTTTTTAGTGCATTTTGTAGTTATAAAAAAGTAATTATGGTATAATATAATGTTATTTTAGAGGTGAGAATATGTATGAGATAGTAAAGTCATTAATTACTAAATATGATCGTATTATAATACACAGACATAAGAATCCTGATGGAGATGCATGGGGTTCTCAAATGGGGTTAAAAAGATTAATTGAATTAAATTATCCAGAAAAAGAAGTGTACGCTGTTGGCGATGAAAATACCTTTAGTTTTTTAGGACATATGGATATCATACCGGACAGTTACTATAAGAATGCTTTAGCAATAGTAGTTGATGTATGTGTAACACATTTAATTAGTGATGATAGATATTTAAATGCAGAAGAAGTACTAGTGATAGATCACCATTTAAATGAGCCAAATTTTGTGTGTACTAGCGTAATTGAACCAGAATACATATCATGTGCTGGATTGATTGCGAGCGTGTTCATAGAAAATAAATGTGTATTTGATGAAATAGCTGCTACAAGGTTTTTAACTGGAATCGTAACTGATAGCGGTAGATTTGTATATCCAAAAACATCTGCAGAAACGTTGGAAACTGCAGCCTATTTAGTTAGACAAGGTGCGAATTTAATATGGATATATGATAATCTCTACACTGAAGAACTCAATTTTAAAAAATTAAAAGGGTATTTCATAAATAATTTTCAAATCACTAAAAATAACGTTGCTTATATGAAAAACGATAAATACGTAAAAAATAAATTTGGAGTTTCAACATTTACTGTGTCTAGAGCAATGGTAAACCAAATGAGTAGTATTAAGGATATAAATATATGGGCAAACTTCACTGAAGAAGACGATGGAACAGTATTAGTTGAACTTAGAAGTGCAAAAGAATCAATTGTTCACATAGCACGTAACTACGGTGGAGGGGGACATGCTTTAGCATGTGGATGTTCCCTATCATCATTAGATGAAGTAGATGAAGTATTAAAAGAATTAGATGAATTCTCTGAAGGAGTAAACAATGGATAGAAGTAAACTACAAGAAATATACAACAAGATTAAGGAATATAAGAGCATTATCATCTTCCCTCATGCAAGACCTGATGGAGATTGTATCGGAAGTGCATTTGGGCTAAAAGACATTATTGAAACATCATTTCCTGAAAAGACAGTAAGAGTTGTGGGAGAGACAAGCACTTTCACGTCATATATCGGAACACCAGAGCAATTAAATGATGAAGATTTTAAAGGTGCTTTGGCTATTGCAGTCGATACTGCAAATAAAGATCGTTTAGCAGATCAAAGATACAAGGATTGTGATTATCTTATCAAGATAGATCACCACATTTCAGTGGAACAGTATGGTGATATTGATTATGTAGATACAACAAGACCAGCAGCAGCATTAATCGTTTTAGATCTATTTATGGAGTTTCAACATGAACTTAAGATGACTGCTAAAGGGGCAAGTGCATTATATTTTGGAATATTAACAGATACTGGTAGATTTAAGTATAGTGGTGTTAATGGAGATACATTTAGAAATGTAGCTGTATTATTTGATAATGGTTTAGAGACAAGAACGTTATATCAGTATTTAGACACTAAAAATGAGAATTTACTGAGATTCCAAGGATTTTTACTACAAAACTATAAAAAAACTGAAAATGGAGTTGTATACTTCAAAGTACTACCAGAATACCTAGAGACGTTTAATGTTACTTTGGAACAAGCGAGTTCTCTTGTGAATGAGATGGGTGTTATTGAAGGATATCCTATATGGTTATTATTTGCTGAGTATGAAGAAGGTATTGTACGATGTAGAATGCGTTCAAAAGGACCAGCAATAAACGAGTTAGCCAACAAGTATGACGGTGGCGGACACGCAATGGCATGTGGTGCGAACTTAGGAACTTGGGATCGTACAGATGCACTCATTGAAGATTGTGACAAATTAGCAAAAGAATATAAAGAAGGAAAATAATCCTTCTTTTTTATTTTTTCAATTGTTAAGGAATTGTTAAGATAGTTTAATTTAACATTAACTTGTATCAATGAGATTAATATTGTGTTATATTTCTATTGAGATTACTTTAGGAGGTAATTATGACAAAAATGAAGCAAGCACATAGTGCATTTAAGGAATTTTTGGGGAAATATAAAACTGCTATATGGGTTATAATTATTGCTTTGGTGGTAGTACTTGGCTATTTATGGGCACAAGTATTACAAGAACAAATTCCATCTATAGATTGGAAATCAACATTCTTCTCTATTTTAGGTGGACTAGGAATCTTCTTATATGGAATTGGGTTAATGGGAGATTCACTAAAAGCATTGGCTGGAAATAAATTAAAGTTAATAATTGAGAAAACAACAAACACTCCTATTAAGGGGATTTTAGTAGGTATTGTGATTACAGGTCTCATTCAGTCTTCGAGTGGTACAACAGCGTTAACCGTGGGGTTAGTTAGAGCGGGACTAATGACGTTACCACAAGCTGTTGGGATTATTTTAGGGGCAAATATTGGTACAACTGTTACATCGTTCCTATTAGGATTAAAAATTAAAGAATATGCATTACCAATTATGGCTGCAGGGGCATTCTTAATCTTTTTTACACACCGAAAAAAATATAAGCAATTGGGTGGTGTATTACTTGGATTTGGTATGTTATTCTATGGTTTAGATGAAATGGGTAGTGCATTAAAGCAATTAGCTAAATTAGATCAGTTTAAAGCTATGTTAGCAGCAGTAGGAGATACACCAGTTCTTGGATTAGTAGCAGGAGCAGGAACAACAGCTGTAGTTCAATCAAGTTCGGCAACTATTGGTATCTTACAAAGTTTGTATAGTACTGGGGCAATGGAGTTGATTGGAGCAGTGGCAATACTGTTTGGTAATAATATTGGTACCACAGTAACTGCTGTACTAGCGAGTTTAGGGGGTAGTGTTGCTGCAAAAAGAACTGCTGCAGCTCACGTATTATTCAATGTTATTGGGAGTTTAGTATTTATGTTGTTCTTAGTTCCATATACAGGATTAATTTCATTCCTAGAGACAAATCTTCTTAATAATTCGAATCCTGAAATGACAATAAGTTTTGCACATATGGGGTTCAATATAATTAATACATTTGTTATGTTCTGGTTCATTAATCAACTTGTATGGTTAGTGAAATTCTTAGTACGTGGTGATGATGGATTAATTGAGGTAGATGTTGATAGTCTACAAGATGATTTAATTCAAGAAGCACCAATTCTTGCACTAGAAAGTGCAAAAATGGTTGTTGTTAACATGGGTAAAGTAACACAACAAATGTTTGATGGAGCTGTTAAGTACTCATTTGAAAATAATAAGAAGTACTTTGAAAATGGTATGCAAATTGAGGAAATGTTAGATACAATCGATAAAAAGGCTCATGATTACTTAGTTAAAATATCACAAGCAGACTTAGATAAAAATGGATCAAGCAATCAAGCTGCATATGTAGACACAATCCGTGACTTTGAAAGAATCGGAGATCATTGTACAAACTTATATGAGTTCTTTGAAATGAGACATGAGGATAAAGTTGAGTTTAGTCCTGATGCAAGAAAAGAGTTAGAGAAATTATACAATGTAGTTCGTGAAACAATTGCATTAACTGTTGAGGCGTTTGATACACAGGATAAAGAAATAGCAAAACGTGTAATGGATCGTGAAGACGTAATTGATAAACTAGTTATTAAAAATAGAAAACGTCATATCATGAGAATAAACAATCGTCAATCAAGTGAAACACAAGATGAATTATATGTAGATATTCTTTCTAATGTCGAAAGAATCGGGGATCATTGTAACAATATCGTTATCAATGTTATTCAAGAGTACTATTATAATGATGAGCTTGATTATGAGTTTGACGACTAGAAATACCTAATAGGTTAATTACTTAAAAATTACAAAGTTTAATCAATGTTTTAGCAATAATAAAACAGATATGATATGATAACTTTGGAGGTGTTCTTATGGCTCGTATACTAATAATAGAAGATGAAAAGTCTATTCAACGAATGATTGAATATGATTTAAAGCAAATGGGATATGAAGTTGATAGTTCGATGGATGGGTTAGTAGGTTACAAAATGGCTTCTTCAACTATATACGATGTGATACTTCTTGATTTAATGTTACCAAGTATGAACGGTATGGACATATGTAAGAAGTTGAGAAGTGATGGGATTAGCTCCTATATAATAATGTTAACCGCCGTTGATGATGAATATAATATTATACAAGGGTTCGAGGTTGGCGCAGATGATTATGTAACAAAACCTTTTAGCCCAAGAGAACTCACTGCACGAATTAAAGCAGGATTACGAAGACGAGTAGTTAATAAGAATAATGATGATGTACTTCATTATGGAGATATATCTGTTACTCAAAGCAGCTATGAAGTATTACAAAGTGAAAATAAAGTAGATTTGACATTGAAGGAGTTTGAATTACTAGTATATCTAATTAATAACAAAGGAAAGGCACTATCAAGAAATCAGTTATTAACGAACCTTTGGGGGTTTAGTTATGATGGAGATAGTCGCGTTGTAGATGTACATGTGTTTAAATTGAGGGAGAAACTAGACCCAAAAGCAGAGTTTATTAAGACTGTTAGAGGTGTTGGATACAAGTTAATATAAAGACGAGTGAAAACTCGTCTTTTTTTGTCTGAATAGAGCTTCATACGCTTCTGTAAAAAGTAGGGGTATATAAAATGGAAGTTTGATAATTGGATTAGTAGTATTTTTTTGGTATAATATTGTAATGGAGGTGAGACGATGAACTTAAAAAGAGATTTTGTAGCAATTATAATTGCGTATTTTATAGTAATTGTATATGTTATATTTGGTAATAATGTAATCATAGCAGCCCTACTAGTAACTGCTTTGTGTTTATATCATATTGTTGCCTTTTTGCAACTTTCAAAAACTCTTAATGAGGACAAAGAAACCTCTGTTTCCAAGTTGTTAAGTAGATTAGATAAAACAAAGAGAGAACATGATGAATCTTATAAACGTTTTATTTCGTTATCTACAAACCTAGGAAGTGGTTTGCTTATGATTGATGATGAGGGAAATATTCAATTAGCTAATAAGGACTTCAATGAGTATTTTGATAGAGACTTCAATAACACGGATTATCGTATACACACCGAGATAAGGAGTTTATATAAGTTCTTAAATCAAGCGTACTTACTTGAGTCTTCAATGCGTAAGCAAATTAAATACAATGAGAAATACTTTGATTTAATTAGCACACCATTATTTGAAGAGGGGCTATTTAAAGGTGCGTTAATTCTAGCTCATGATATAACGCTGATTAAGAATGCTGAAAAGTATCAAAAGAGATTTACAGCAGATGTGTCTCACGAGTTACGAACTCCTTTAAGTGCAATCAAGGGTTTTAGTGAAATTCTCTCAAGAGATAAGGAAATCTCTGTTGATGACAGAGAGGAGTTTATAGAACTGATTCGCAAAGAATCATTAAGGATGGAAACAATTCTATCGGATTTACTAGTGATATCAAGAATGGATCGAGTGGATTATGAACTAGAGTTTCAGGATTATGATATTAAAGAAATCATAATGGAATGTACTAATGTACTTAAAAACAATATCGAGAACAAAGGGTTGTATTTATCAATAGATGTAGAATCAGAAATCCTCTCATTAGATAAAGTTAAGATTTCACAGGTATTCTTGAATATCATGAAAAATGCTATGAATTACACTGATGAAGGAAAAATTGATATTGTTGGAAAAACAGTTCACAATGAATATGTTTTAACAATATCGGATACAGGAATAGGAATTAGACAAGAGAACTTTGAAAAAATATTTAAAAGATTTTATCGAGTAGATAAAGCAAGAAGTAGAGACACCGGAGGAAGTGGGTTGGGACTGAGTATTTCCAAAAATGTTGTACTAAAACACGATGGTAACATAAGTGTATCCTCAACACTAGAAGAAGGGACAACATTTACGATAAAACTACCAATCAAAAAGTAAAAGGAGTATTCCTTTTATTTTTTTCTTGAAACAAAATACACTTTAATATATAATAGTGTAGCAATAAATATTTTATAAACTAATCTTATTTGATATAATAGGTGTAGTTTGGAGATAATATGAGGAAAATTAAAATCAAGTTTCAAATTAAATCTCTTGATACGAACAATGAGTTTGTAGTAGAGGGAGAGTTTAAAAAAGATCGTATAAAATTTCTTGATAACGAGAACAACATGAACTACATAATTTTTCATAATAACGTTGTGGAGTACTATAAAAGAGGCAACGCAGATATGAAGTATAAATTTAAGGAATTTACTACTACTAAGGGTGAATACACACTTCAAGGATATAAACTAGACTTCGATATAATAACTGAAGTTATTGAACACGAGGACAATGTGTTACGAATTAAATACGATTTGTTTCAAAACAATGATTTAGTAAATAAAACAGAAATTATATTAGAGTATACCTTTCTTAAGGAGGAATAGTATGAAAACTCAAAACTCATTAATAGATGCCGCCGTAGCATTATTGGAAGTAGAAAAAAAACCTTTTGATTTATATCAATTATTTGATATCTTAACAAAAGATTTAGAACTGAGTGACGAAAAAAAGGGTGAAATCGTTACAAAGTTTTATGCTGATTTAACTACATCGGCTAAATTTGTATATACTGGGGATAATCAATGGGATTTAAAAGCAAATCAAAAAATTGAATTATGGGAAAAAGACGGATCTTTCTACAAAGAATATACAAAAGTAGACTTACCAGAAGAATATAAAGCAGCTCCTAAACCTAAAAAGCCGGTTGCAGAACCAGTGGTGGTTGTAACAGAAGAGCCAAAAGTAGAGGCTGTAAAACCAAAAGTAGAAGTTGTTGAACCAGTAAAAGAACCAGTAGTGAAAACTGTTGTAGATGGAACTCCTGTTCCAGCATTTACCGAAACAACTGATGAAGTAGTTGCAAACTACGAAGAAGAAGTATTTGAAGAGCTTGATGAGTTCGATGAAGAGAAGTACAATGAGTATATGGATACATACGAGGATCAATACGAAGACTAAAAATTAAAAATTATATTGATTTAAAAAAATTCATTTGGTATAATTTTAAAGGGCACATTAGAAAATAGTTCTCCTGCACAGGAGTACTATTTTTTTATATATATTTGAGGAGTGAAATAATGAAAAAAACGAAGTTTATATTTGTAACCGGAGGGGTAGTTTCAAGCTTAGGTAAGGGTATAACTGCATCTTCCCTAGGGAGATTATTGAAAAACCGAGGACTAAAAGTATTCATGCAAAAATTTGATCCGTATATTAACGTAGATCCTGGAACAATGTCACCGTATCAACACGGAGAAGTTTTTGTAACCGATGATGGAGCAGAAACAGATTTAGACTTAGGTCACTATGAACGTTTTATTGATGAGAATTTAAGTCAAGCAAGTAATATTACAACTGGGCGAGTGTATGCTCAAGTAATTGAAAAAGAACGTAGAGGAGACTATTTAGGAGCAACGATTCAGGTAATTCCTCATATTACTAATGAAATTAAAGCACAGCTTTATCGTGCAGCTGAAGAAAGTGAAGCAGATATCGTTATTACTGAAGTTGGTGGAACTGTTGGAGATATAGAATCACTACCTTTCTTAGAGGCGATTAGACAAGCACGTAGAGAGTTTGGGTATAAGAACACAATCTTTATTCACAATACTTTAGTACCATACTTAAGTGCAGCAAAAGAATTAAAAACGAAACCTACTCAACATAGTGTAAAGGAGTTACGTGGATTAGGGATTCAACCAGACATCATTGTTTTACGTACATCAAAACCAATAACAAACGCAATGAGAGAGAAAATCGCCTTATTCTGTGATGTTCAAAAAGAGGCTGTAATTGAAGCGAGAGATGCAGAAATCTTATATGAAGTAGCATTGAATTTGAAAAAGCAAAATTTAGATGACATTGTCGTAAAACATTTACGAATGGAAACTGAAGAATGTGATTTAACTGAATGGAATGAACTGATTGATGTAATTCGAAACTTAAACAAAGAAGTAACTATTGGATTAGTAGGGAAATACGTATCATTACAGGATGCATATTTAAGTGTAAGTGAAGCATTGAAACACGCAGGATATCATCATAGCGCAAAAATTAATATCAAGTGGATAAACGCTGGAGAACTTGTTGATGGTGATGTATCAAGTTACTTAAAAGACTGTGATGGAATTCTAGTACCAGGTGGGTTTGGACATCGAGCTATAGAAGGAAAAATTAACGCAATTACATACGCAAGAGAGAATAATATTCCTTATTTAGGGCTGTGTTTAGGTATGCAAACTGCAACGATTGAGTACGCTCGTAACGTTTGCAATCTTGAAGGTGCAAACTCAACTGAAATGAATCCTAACACACCATATCCTGTAATTGATTATCTACCGGAGCAATATGAAGGTATTGCCATGGGAGGAACATTACGTTTAGGGTTATATAATTGTGAGTTGACAAAAGGGACTTTAGCATATGAGGCATATGGCCAACCAATGATAAAAGAACGACACAGACACCGTTATGAGTTTAACAATAAGTTTAAGAAGCAATTAGAGGAATGTGGACTAGTCTTCTCTGGAATGAATCCAGAAACAGGACTCGCTGAAATTGTTGAGATTCCAAATCACAAATTTTTCATAGCCTCACAATTCCATCCTGAATTTGTTTCAAGACCAAATAGACCTCATCCATTATTCAGAGAGTTTATTCGTGCTTGTTTAGATGAATAAATCATCAGGTGACATTTCTTAGTAAATTGTACATTAAATCAAATTTATAAAAACGGCTAATTTAAGCCGTTTTTTATTATTGTTGGACTCCTGTTTTTTCCTTTTGAAACGGGGTCTAATATGATATAATTTTCATAGATAATTTCATTTACTTATAAAAAACGTTAAGGAGGATCATATGTTAGATAAGAAATTAATCAAAAAAGTACTAGATCAAGCATTAACTACATCTGCAGACTTTGCAGAAGTATTTATCGAAGATAAGTTTACAACTAACGCTGTGTTAGTTTCAAGTAAAGTTCAGAATGTAAGTAATGCAAAAGTATTTGGTGTAGGAATCCGAGTAGCAAAAGGATATCATAGAGTTTATGGATACACTAATAGTAGTGAAGAAAAGGATTTATTGAAGTTAGCTGATGATTTAGCACAATCATTTCCAGGTGAAAGCGCAAATGTTAAATTTGAACTTGGACAATTAGAGGTTGGGACTGAACATCAACCAAGAATTTTATTTTCAGAAGTACCAATGGAAGAGAAAGTTGATTTATTGAGACGTGCTGACAAAGCTGCAAGAGCATACTCAGAGGAAATTCAACAAGTAAATGCACGTTACCAAGATTACGTGCAAAATGTGTGGATTGCAAATACTGAAGGTACATATGTAAATGATAGAAGAGCGAGAACTCGTCTTGCTGTAGCTGCAATTGCGATGAACGAAGAAACGAAACAAACAGGATTTTATGGACCAGGTGGAACATATGGATTTGAGTTCTATACTGAGATACTCAATGTTGAAGAAGCCGCAGAAGAAGCTGCTAGAGTTGCAAAAGCAATGTTATATGCTGATGAGTGTCCTAGTGGAAAATTCCCTGTAGTTATTGATAATGGTTTTGGTGGAGTAATATTCCATGAAGCTGTTGGACACAGTCTAGAAGCGTCAAGTGTTGCTAAAGGTGCTAGTGTGTTCACAGGTAAAAAAGGTGAAGTCATTGCTAATAAATTAATTAATGCAGTGGATGATGGAACGATTTCACACGCATGGGGTAGCGCTACATTTGATGATGAAGGAAACAGACAATCCCGTCGTCAATTAATTAAAGATGGTGTTTTGACAAGTTATATGATTGATAAGTTAAACGCTAAAAGAATGAATGATGAGTGTACTAATTCTGGACGTCGTGAGTCTTACAAATATGCTCCGACATCTCGTATGAGTAACACGTTTATCGATAATGGAGAATCTACTTTTGATGAAATCATTGCTGCTACTGAGTTTGGTCTATATGCTAAAAAAATGGGTGGAGGAAGCGTAAATCCAGCGACGGGTGACTTCAACTTCTCAGTTTCAGAAGGTTATATGATTAGAGATGGTAAAATAGCTGAACCAGTACGTGGAGCATCACTTGTTGGAACAGGAAGCCAAGCGTTATTACACGTAGATATGGTTGGAAATAATTTAAAACGTGAACAAGGTATGTGTGGTAGTTCATCAGGAAGTATTCCTGCTGATGTAGGACAACCGACTATTCGCGTTGCAGAAATCACTGTTGGTGGTAGAGGAGGGACTATCTAATGAACTTTGAAAAATTATTTGATTTAGCAAAAGCTAAAGGGATTGAGGATATCCAAGTTTATTACTCAGGGAACACAGAATTAGATATTGAAGTTTTCAAAGGAGCCGTTGAAAAATACGCGATTGCTGATAGTGCTAAACTTACTGCAAAGGGTATTTACAATGGTAAAATGGGAACAGTAAGTACTGAAATCATAAATGAAAATGTATTTGATTTCATTGTAGATAGTATCATTGATGCTGCTAAAATGATTGATAGTGAAGATGAAGTATTTATTTATGAAGGAGATAAAGAGTACAAAAAAGTTGAGGGATTATTTGATGGTAGTTTAGATGAAATCACAGCTGCTCAAAAAATTGCTGATACTAAAAAACTAGAAGAGATGGTTATGGCTCAAGATGAAAGAATCAATATGGTTCAAGCATTCTATGGAGAAGGTACTACAAACATCTTAATTCAAAACTCAAAAGGTTTAAAATTAGAGAAAAAAGTGAATAGTGCTGCTATTGGTGCATACATTATCGCAAGCGATGGAAAAGACCAAAGAACAACTTATGAGTACAAGTTATCAAATGACTATAATGACTTCGATTTAGAAGCAATAGCTAAAGCTGGAGCTGAAGATGTATGTTCACAATTAGGAGCATCACCTGTTGAATCAGGAGAGTATGAAATTTTACTTACAAACAAAGCATCTTGTTCACTATTAGCGCCTCATGTAACAATGCTGAGTGCTGAAAGTGTTCAAAAGAATGTATCATTATTAAAAGGTAAAGTTGGAGAGAAAATTGGTAGTGACTTAATTACATTGGTTGACGACCCATTTAGAAAGAAATCAGCTAGATCTGGTGCATTTGATGATGAAGGAGTTGCAACACAGTACAAAGAATTAGTAAAAGACGGTGAGTTAACCGGATTTATGCATAATTTAAAAACAGCAAAAAAAGATAATACAAAGTCTACAGGGAATGGTTCACTTCATGGTATAGCACCATCAAACTTATATTTCGTTCAAGGTACAACGAAATATGACGATGTTGTTAAAGGTATGAAAAAAGGATTAATCATTACAGAATTATCAGGTACACATGCTGGATGTAATGCTGTAAGTGGGGACTTCAGTTTACAAAGTTCTGGATTCCTTGTTGAGGATGGAAAAATCGTAAGACCTGTTGCATTAATAACAGTTGCTGGTAATTATTTACAACTATTAAACGATGTAACTGCTGTATGTGATGACTTATATTTCAATTTTGGATTTATTGGAAGTCCATCACTACATGTAAAATCACTTAAAGTTTCAGGTAAATAAAACACTGCTCATGCAGTGTTTTTTTTGGAAGCATTTTCATTTGCTTTATAAATCTACATTAGTTTACTTCTACAAACAATTAATGTATAATTATGTACGTAAAATATCAATTTTAATTAGGAGGAATTATTATGGGACTTGTGTCTGCAAAAGAAATGCTAGTTAAAGCTAGAAAAGAAGGTTATGCTGTAGGGCAATTCAACATCAACAACTTAGAATGGACAAAAGCAATATTAGTAGCTGCTGAAGAAGCAAAATCACCTGTTATTTTAGGTGTATCTGAGGGTGCTGCTAAATATATGACAGGGTTTGATACTGTAGTTGGAATGGTAGAAGGTATGCTTAAGAACTTAAATATTACTGTACCTGTTTCATTACATTTAGATCACGGAAGTTTTGATGCTGCAAAAGCTTGTATTGAAGCTGGATTTAGTAGTGTTATGTTTGATGGTTCTCATTATTCAATTGAAGAAAACATCGCTAAAACAAAGGAAATTATCGCTTTCGCTAGCGAAAGAGGAATTAGTGTAGAAGCTGAAGTTGGATCTATCGGTGGAGAAGAAGATGGTGTAGTTGGTGATGGTGAAGTTGCTGATGTAAATGAGTGTAAAATGGTTGCTGATTTAGGAGTTACTATGTTAGCTGCTGGGATTGGAAACATCCATGGTAAATATCCAGAAAACTGGACAGGATTACGTTTAGATGTACTTAAAAACATTCAAGATGCTACTGGAAATATGCCATTAGTATTACATGGTGGAACAGGAATTCCTGGACAAATGGTTCAAGACGCTATTAAATTAGGTGTATCAAAAATCAATGTAAATACTGAATGTCAATTAGTGTTTGCCGCTGCTACAAGAACATACTTTGAAGCAGAGAAAGATTTAGTTGGAAAAGGATTTGATCCAAGAAAAATCAACGCTCCTGGATACCAAGCAATTATTGATATCGTTACAGAAAAAATGGAATTATTTGGATCAACTAACAAAGCTTAATTAACAAAGCTTAATTAACAAAGTAGGATTCATACATAATAAGTAGGTGTTATAAATGGACAGCTTTATTCTTAAAGACTATGCATCATGGAAAATTGAAAACTATGATATGTTGGAATTATTTAAGAAAAATGACAATATAATATATCAACGATTAGAACCTGTGTTCTTAGTACTAGATCATATTTATGATTTAGCATGTGATGAGCAGGAGTTGGATGAGGATTTAGATACAATATTTAACATAGGTTTCAACTATGTTAATACACAGTTTAGTGTGATTAAAATCTACTTTGAAAGTCTATTTCAATCTAATTGTGATGATTTTCACGATTTTAGTGAGTTTGTTATGTACTTAATTTATATCTACGATATCCGTACAGATCTAGAGAATCATGGATTTGATTCAGACATAGAAACGCTAAATAACACAGAGACATATATTGAGAATGTGATTATGGAACGTCGACAGGAAAAGGATCATGTTCGTGATATGTTAAACAATTCATTAAAGGTTGTTTTTGACTCAATCGATTATGAATATGTTAGTATTATTGATATATACGTTGAGATTGCTGAAAATTTTGGGATCTATCTACTTGATGATGATAATTTCGTCGTCGGACAAGAGATTTAAACACAAGGAAAACTCCTTGTGTTTTTTTTGTAACCATTTTCAGAAGTATATCATTTAGTATTTAAATCCAATTTGTGTATAATCAATATGCAAAGAGGTGATTATATGGGTATTATAAGTGACATTAAGACACTTAAGAAAAAAGATCCAGCAGCACGACACGCTCTTGATATTATTTTGACACATAATGGGTTACACGCTGTATGGAACTATCGAATAGCTCGTTTCTTTTGGAAATTAAAACTAAAAATGATCGCAAGAATCATTAGTAATATTGGTAGACTTCTACATGGGACCGATATCCATCCTGGAGCCCAAATTGGTAAGAACTTCATAATTGATCATGGTAGTGGAGTGGTTATTGGTGAAACAGCAGTTATTGGTAATAATGTATTGATGTATCATGGAGTAACACTAGGTGGAACAGGAAATCATTCTGGTGAAAAAAGACACCCTTCTGTATGTGATAATGTAATGATCGCAGCAGGAGCAAAAATACTAGGTGACATTAAAATTGGTTTTGGTGCAAAAGTAGGTGCGAATGCAGTAGTGCTAATAAATGTACCCCCTTATTCCACTGCGGTAGGAATGCCTGCTAGGATAATTGAAGGTAAAGAACTTGGTGGAACTGAGTGTAGTTTGTTTAGTAAGGAAATTTAGAGAAAGGCTTCAGCCTTTCTTTTTTATTTCATAATGACTATAATAGAAGTAGAGGTGGTTTGATGAGCAAAGGTATGAATTCAGCACTAAAGGTTTCATTGTTCTATTTTATTTTTAGTGCGTTGTGGATCTTCTTTTCGGATAGAGTGTTACTTATTTTTTTTACTAATGTAGAAGAGTATAAAAATTTCAGTACTGTGAAAGGAATGCTTTTTGTACTTATTTCTGCATTGCTTATCTATCATTTGGTTAGTAGAGAACTAAAACTATTAAAAGAGGCTAATACTAATATAGAACGTTATAAAACAAGAGACACCTTAACGGGATTATATAATAGGGATAATTTCTACAAAAAAATTAATAGTTTAATTGATGCTGATAGAAAAATTTCGCTATTAGTATCTGATATAAATGGACTCAAGTTTATTAATGAGGTTTATAGTTCAATGAAAGGTGACGAGGTTCTTATCCAATACAGTTCATTATTGAGAAAGTTATTTCCTAATGACTTTATTGCTAGAATTGGAGGAGATGAGTTTGCGGTTATTTTCTATAACTGCAGTTATGAGGAAGTAGAAAAACAGTCTACACTGTTGTTGAAGAGTGTTCAGGGTTTAAAAGTTGATGAGTTTAGCCTGTCAGTTTCAATCGGTTATAGTACGGCTTGCCATGAAGAACATAATGTTAACGAAGCCTTAGCTCTAGCTGAGGATCGAATGTTGAAAAACAAGTTATTGATAACAAAAAGTGCTAGTAATTCTGTTTTAACTTCAATCAAAGCAACTTTGTTTGAGAGAAGTGATGAGACTGAATTACATGCAAGTAGGATGATTAATCATTGTGAAATTTTAGGTGAAAAGTTTAAGTTATCTCATTCTGATGTTAGTGATTTGAAGTTGTTAGCTATATTGCATGATATAGGGAAGATAGGTATCTCAGATTCCATATTAAAGAAAAAGGGAAAACTCACTGAAATTGAATACAATAAGATGAAGCAACATACAGAAATTGGGTATAAAATGGCCAGTTCAATTAATCCCTTAAAGGGAGTTGCATACTATATACTTACTCATCATGAAAGAGTAGATGGTACAGGATATCCAAATGGATTATCTGGGAATGATATCCCACTTCTATCAAGGATTTTATCTGTTGTTGACGCATACGATGCGATGACGAATGATCGAATATACCGAAAAGCAATGTCGATAGAAGACGCCATTGATGAGATAGTAAAGAACAGAGGAACCCAGTTTGATACACAAGTAGTAGATACGTTTATAGATGTCATAAAAAAAAGCAGTTCAATTTAGACTGCTTTTTTGCTTTATTGATTATTGAATAGCTCAGTTGATAGGTATCTTTCAGCGTTACTTGGAGAAACTGTTAATATTTTCTTCTCTTTATTAACGTTCTCGGCTATTTTTAAAGCTGCGGCTACATTGGCACCAGTAGATATACCAACAAATAACCCTTGTGATTTAGCAAGTTTTCTTGCCATTTCAAATGCTTCATCATCATCGACTTGAATAATTGAGTCATATACTTCTGTATCCAAAATTTCCGGAATAAATCCAGCTCCAATACCTTGGATTTTATGTGGACCCGGACTGTTTCCGCTTAACACAGAACTTCCCTTTGGTTCTACAGCGTTTATGATTACATTTTGATTATACTCTTTTAGAATTTTTCCAACACCAGTAATTGTACCTCCGGTTCCAACCCCTGCAACAAAATGGTTCAAATCAGGGAGATCTTGAATAATTTCTTGTGCTGTAGTTTTCATGTGTGCTTTGGGATTATTTAAGTTTTTGAACTGCATTGGCATGAAGTATCCATGTTTTTCCACTAGTTCCTCAGCGATTTTTATAGACCCTTTCATACCTTCACTAGCGGGAGTTAAAATTAGCTCAGCCCCATAACCAGTTAGAATTTTTCTACGCTCGATACTTAAACTGTCGGGCATGGTTAGGATTGTTTTGTAACCTTTAGCTGCCCCAATCATAGCAATCCCAATTCCTGTATTACCACTTGTTGGTTCAATGATTGTATCTCCTGACTTTAGAATCCCTTCTTTTTCAGCTTCAACTATCATATTGAATGCAATTCGATCCTTAACACTTCCACCAGGGTTATACCATTCTAGTTTTAAGTATATATCTGCTTGTTGTGTCTCAGTTAGCTTATTTAGTTTAATGATAGGAGTATTTCCAATCATATCATATACATTATTATATATCATTTACTTCACCTCATAATGATTATAGTACTAATTTGATTTTAAAACTAATTATATGCTAAAAAAAAGAACTGAAAAAATCAGTTCTTTATTTACCTCTAGGTTTCATATGTGGGAATAAAAGTACGTCTCTAATTGAAGCACTGTCAGTAAGAAGCATGATTAATCTATCAACACCAATACCTAATCCACCAGCAGGTGGCATACCGTATTCTAAAGCTTCAACATAATCAATATCCATTTCATTAGCTTCATCATTTCCTAATTCTTTTTCTTCTAATTGAGAAAGGAAACGTTCTTTTTGATCAATTGGATCATTTAACTCAGTAAATGCATTCGCATATTCTCTACCGTCAATGAATAACTCAAAGCGATCTGTAAATCTTGGATCTTCTAGGTTTTTCTTTGCTAGTGGTGAGATTTCGATTGGATGTCCAAACACGAATGTAGGTTCAACAATTTTTTCTTCACAATATTCCTCAAATAGTAAGTTAAGAATATGTCCAGTTCCAGTATAGTGTGCAGGGACTTCTAACTCTCTATCTAAAGCAAATTGTTTTGCTTTTTCAAAAGTCATATCTGGTGCCCAAAAATCGATACCTACCTGATCTCTTACAGCATCAGCCATATGTAATTTGGTCCATGGTTGATCTAAATGAATTTCTTTGTCATTGTATACGACAGTACCTTTACCTAAGTTCTTAGCAACAGTAGAGATTAAGTATTCTGTTAGTTCCATCATTGTTTCAACATTACCATATGCTTGATATAGTTCTAACATTGTAAACTCAGGGTTGTGTTTAATACTCATACCTTCGTTTCTAAAAGTACGTCCTAACTCATATACACCATCTAGTCCACCAACGATTAGACGCTTTAAGTAAAGTTCAGGAGCGATACGCAAATAGAATGGCATATCCAAAGCGTTGTGATGTGTAACAAAAGGTCTAGCTGTAGCTCCTCCTAAAATTGGATGAAGAATAGGTGTTTCAACTTCTAGATAACCTCTTTCATTCAATAATTGACGGATCATAGTAATGATTTGTGAACGTAGAATAAATGTTTGTCTTGAATCTTCATTAGTAATTAAATCTACATATCTACGACGATATCTCTCTTCAATATCCTTTAAACCATGGAATTTTTCTGGTAAAGGTCTTAAAGACTTGCTTAAGTGAGTGATTTTTTCAGCTCTAATGCTAAGTTCACCCATTCTTGTTTTCATGATTTTACCTTCGATACCTAGAATATCTCCTAAGTCAGCTTTATTGAATAATTCAAACTGTTCTTCTCCAACAGCATCTAGTCTTACATATAATTGAACTTGTCCGAATTGGTCCATAATGTTTGCGAAACCAGCTTTACCCTTACCACGTTTAGTCATAAGACGTCCCGCGATTTTCACTAATTCCGTATCCATATCATGGAGTTCTTCTTTTGAGTATTTATCAAATTTTTGTCGTAATGTCTCAGTGTTGTTATTGCGGTCGAATCTTTGTCCAAACGGATCGATTCCTTTAGATTTTAGTTCTTCTAATTTTTCTCTTCTAACAATTTCTTGTTCTGAAAGTTTTTCCATATAAGTCACCTCTTTTTTATAAAACATATTGATTATAACACAATCTATGATAATTAAAAATAAAATAGAACAAAAATGTTCTATTTTGTAATTATGTTTAATACTTCTAGGTTGTCGTACATAATCGAGATATAGTTTGAACCATTTTCAACCTCTTCTGTAGTGATTTTTCCTAACCCGTGTAAGTATTGCTCACTAGGAATATTCCATCCAAGTGAAATATAACGATCTTGTAATGCGCTTAGGAACACATCTCCTTCAGGAGAATTCGCATTCTTTTCAAAGCCAACGTAGGATATGTTATGAAATTCAGCTTCCTCAAGTAACTCAGTATAATCACCAACAGTTCCTTCTGATGAATGAATATCATTTGTGATAGAGAAAACCTCTAGTTCATAGCGTTCCTCCCAGTATGTGAATAATCTTACTGTTGTCATAATAGGTCGAATTGCGTTATCTGCCATAAGTTGATAATCGTCATGTAATTTCTCTAGGCTAGCATTTAATACTGTCCAGGCGTTATTGTAAAGTTCGTGGTTGTTTGGATAAGTACTTATCAACTTTGTCTTTACAAATTCAGCTGCTCGAATCATTCTTACAGGATCCAACCAAAAATGAGGATCGGGCGAAAGTGAGTTTTCATCACAACCTGTAGGTGTAGTTTCTTCAGTGGTTTCGTGATCATGCTCATGAGAGTGTGTGAGACAAATCTCGTTATATGTAATATGTTCAGACATATCAACCAATTTAACATTACCACCTTCAAATAACGAAGCTGATGATTCTATATAAGAATCTGCTCCACCATTGATATAAAATAATAAGTCTGATTCCAACATCGCTATTATTTCTTTACCACTTGGGTCAAATGAAGAACCGTGCGAATTAGCACTTGGAACATATTCTACATGTACTGTTTCACCAGCAATTTCTTCTACTAAGTATTGCATTGGATAAAGAGTAACATACACAACATTGTCATATTCTTCAGTTTTTTTACAAGCTGATAAAGTTAGTGTTACAAGTATAGCGAGTATTAGTAATTGTGTTTTTTTCATAGTTATCACCTATTTCTTCTTACTAAATTATAATTCAACACAAATAAAAATGCAATATTACAATTTTTTCTCTTCAATAATTCGGAACATATTTTGTGCGTCTTCTTTTTTTGTTGAGTCACGTAATTCTAGCACTTTAATAGTTAAAAGTTTGTTACCAAACGAAATAGCGACGATATCATCTACTTCTAGTTTAGTTGATGACTTCGCAGTTCGATCATTAACTTTTACTCTGTCGTTGTCTGCGACTTCTTTTGCAACAGAACGACGTTTGATGATTCTTGATACTTTTAAAAATTTATCTAATCTCATTGTTTTACCCCTTTTTCTATATAAAAGGGTAGAATAAAAAAATCTATTCTACCCCTATATCTATATAATTACTTTTTCTTCTTTTGGTTGTAACTCTTTTTGTTTAATAGGTTCAACTGGTTTTAACACTGAAGGTTTTTTACTTTCCTTGGCTTTTTTCTTTTCCCACCAAGCTAATTTTCCTGTATCTACGATCTCGTAAATATCTTCTTTAGTTAGTGTTTCAATTTCAAGAAGATGTTCAGCGATAAGTTTTAATAAATCTATATTTTCAGTTAAAACTTTCTTTGCAATCTGATATGATTCATTGATGATTTTTCTTACTTCCTCATCAATTTCTAAGGCTACTTGATCACTAAACGCTTTATCTGTGTTGTAATCTCTACCTAGGAATACACTACCTGAACGTTGCTCGTATTGGATAGGTCCTAATGAACTCATACCATATTCAGTTACCATACTACGGGCAATTTGGGTTGCTTTTTGGAAGTCGTTATGCGCTCCAGTAGAAACTTCATTAAAGATAATTTCCTCTGCAACACGTCCTCCTAGAAGTCCAGTAATTCTATCAATTAGACTTTTTCTTGTTGCTAGGAAGGATTCTTCTTCTTCTGGAAGCATTAAAGCATAACCACCAGCTTGTCCACGAGGGATAATCGTTACTTTGTGAACAATATTAGCGTTATCTAGTTTTATACCTAGAACTGCGTGTCCTGATTCATGATGTGCAATGAAGTTTCTTTCACGTTTTGTAAATACACGTGACTTCTTAGCAGGTCCCATCATAACACGGTCTACCGCTTCATCTATATGATATATTTTAATGTTTTCCTTCTTTTCACGAGCTGCAAGTAATGCTGCTTCGTTCAATAAGTTTTCTAAATCTGCACCTGTAAATCCAGGAGTACGTTTAGCAATTTCCTCAAAGGTAATTTTAGGGTCGATTTTTTTGTTTTTTGCATGGACTTCTAAAATAGCTTTTCTTCCTCTAATATCGGGTTTACCAATCGTAATTTGTCTATCAAAACGACCAGGTCTTAATAATGCTGGATCTAAAACATCAGGTCTATTTGTAGCAGCAATAACGATAATACCGCTATTAGTTCCAAATCCATCCATTTCTACAAGTAATTGGTTCAGTGTTTGTTCACGTTCATCGTGTCCTCCACCAAGACCAGCACCTCTTTGGCGTCCTACTGCATCAATTTCATCAACGAAAATAATACATGGTGCGTTTTGTTTTGCTATTTTGAACATGTCTCTTACTCGGCTTGCACCAACTCCAACAAACATTTCTACGAAATCAGAACCACTGATTGAATAAAATGGTACATTTGCCTCACCGGCAACAGCTCTAGCTAGTAATGTTTTACCTGTCCCTGGAGGCCCTACTAATAGCACACCAGTAGGGATTCTTGCTCCTAATGACATGTATCTTTTTGGATCCTTTAAGAAATCTATTATTTCTTCTAATTCTTGTTTTTCTTCATCAACACCAGCTACATTATCAAAAGTCGTTGTTTTTCCTTTTTGTAATTTAGCTCTGTTTTTTCCAAACTCAAATGCTCGATTATTTCCACCACTATTTCTCATAAACATTGCTACTATTATTACTAGTAGTAGTAATGGTCCTACAATTGATATTACCGTCCATAAACCATATGATGGTGCTGGATTGTGATCGTATGTAGTACCGTTTTGTCCTGCTAGTACTTTTATCTCGTTTAGAGAATCTTGGTTTGGAATATCAAGATAATATGTTGCTCCATTTGATTTAAGTGTACCGGTGATATGGTATCCACCATCATTCTCATCACCTGTTTGCGGTGTTGAAATGATTGTTGCGATCTCATTATTCTCGATTTTAGTTATGAATTGAGAGTATTCATACTCGACTGGTTGATCTTCATTATTGGTGAATACAAAATATGCACCAAATACGAAAATCAGTATTATTGCGATGACGATTAAATTACCAAATCTGCTTTGAGTTGGCTTCATCTGTTTATTGTCTGCCATCTTATTCACTCCTTATTTATTACTTGCTATATACCTCTTTTTTAAGAACTCCTACATAAGGTAGGTTACGGTATTTTTCTTCGTAGTCTAAACCAAACCCTACTACGAACTCTTTTGGTATAGTAACACCAATATATTCAGGATCTAATTTCACTACGCGTCCTGCTGGTTTGTCTAGTAATGTTACTACACTAACACTTTTTGCACCACGGTACTTTAATAAATCCATAATAACTTTAATTGTACGTCCTGTATCAACGATATCTTCTGTGATTATTACATGACGATCTTGTACAGCGATATCTAAGTCCTTCTTGATTTTGATATCTCCTGATGATTCAATCCCACCATGATAACTAGATACATCCATAAATCCTAGTTCAATATGACAGTCCATTTCAGTAATTAATTTTGCCATAAATGGAACGCATCCTTTAAGTAATCCAATTACGATAGGGAACTTATCTTTGTATACTTCAGTTAGTTCTGCACCTAACTTTTTAGCTATTTGATCTATCTCTTTCTCAGATACTAGTACTCTTTCAATATCTTTATCCATATTATTCCACCTCATATATATATAGTTTCTGTGTCTTTGTATTATCTTGTATCGATTTCTTTACTCCTGGAATCCAAACGACAGTATCTTTATTAGCGATTACTAATAATCTATCTCTTTCTGATTTTGGAATCTTCTTATCAATCAAGATATCTTTTACCTTTTTAGATCCAACTTTTAGCAACATTTTGTCACCGTTTTGTCGTTGTCTTATGTATAAAGGAAACACTAATTTATTATAACATAATTCAAAATAATTACTATAATTATGTGTTATTTTCTCGGTACTAAAAATATAACTTTTGTTATCGTCTACGAAGTACTCACCTACTTGTGTAACTTCAATGGCTATTGGGATTATTGGTTTCTCTTTTCGGATATATATAACCTCGTATTCTTTTACAAACAGATATGAGTTTGGTAAGGAATATGTTTGGTTTGGTTGTGAAGATAGGCAAATTTCAATAATCGCTTTATACTGTTCATAACTGACTTCTACAGTATTGTTAGATGTGTTGTTCACCATATGTTGAATTACCTTAATCTTAAGTACTTTGTTTAAATTATTGAAATCATTTAAACTTACATTGTTGTACATAGAAAAAGACTGTAGAAATTCTTTTGTTTTTTCCTCAATTACCTCATCAGCAGAATCAATATACTCAGCTAATTGAATGATTTTACTATCAAGATTTGGATTTTCTTTTTTAAGTAATGGAATAATGGTATTTCTAAATCTATTTCTTGTGTAGATATCCTCGCTATTTGAGGCGTCCTCAAAGTAAGTAATTTCATTTTTGGCTGCATATGAAATAATTTGCTCTTTTTTCACACCCATTAAAGGTCTTACAATAGAGACGTTACGATCGTATCTGATTTCCTTGATACCAGAATAACCACTAAAACTAGTTCCTCTGACGATTCGCATTAAAACAGTTTCTACTTGATCATCCAAGTGATGTGCGACAACAATTTTTGATGATTGGTGTTTTTGTGCAATAGCCCGGAAAAAATCATACCTTTTGATTCGTGATTCATGATGAAAGTTATCTGAGGTGTCTGGTAGTGAATAACCCTCAAAAATAACCCCTTTTTCTTTTGCCATATTTTCGATGTATTGATATTCTTCAAGAGATTCATTTCTTTTATTATGATTAACATGAGCAATTATAACATTCTGATTGAGTTTGTGGATTACGTCAAAAAGTACCATTGAGTCAATACCACCACTAAGCGCTACGACAACTGGTTCTGTTTTTGTGAACAATTTTTTTTCTTCTACGTGTTTCAGAATGTTTTCTTTCATAGTAATCACCTACCTCATTATACCATATCACAATATTGATATTAACTATATAAATACTTTGATTTACAAAATGATAACAGCAATTTATATTATATATGATATAATGTAAAAAGATAGAGCAAATTCACGAATGGAGTCGATTTTATGTTTAAATTACCAAAATTATCAAAGAAAGAACGAGCATGGGTTTTATATGATATAGCGAACTCTGCTTTTATTTTGACTGTAATTACCATATTTTTCCCTATGTTATACAAAATGGTTTATATGGATCCACATCTAGCTTCTGGAGTTTTAGCTGATACACCAGAATACGAATCGATATGGTTACAGGGATCTGCAACATTTAAGTATTTAACAAGTGCACTAGCATTAACAGTAGCTGTTTTAAGCCCGGTAATCGGATCTTGGAGTAACTATAGAGGTAACAAGAAGAAGTTCTTCAAAATCTTCTTAGCTGTCGCTATGATCGGTGGTGTAGGTTTGGCAATACCTGCTTATGGTTGGGTTACTTTACTAGTTATCTTCTTTGTAACGAGTATGGGTTATAATTTAACAAATGTAATATATGATGCATTTTTAGTAGATGTTACAACTGAAGACCGAATGGATGAAGTAAGTGCAAATGGTTTTGCATGGGGTTACATTGGTAGCTTAATACCATTCTTTGTTGGTATAATTCCTTTTGCATTAGTTAATTTTGGTATTTTAGAACCAGGTTTCTTGGGAATGAATGAGTTACTATTGAATCGTGTTGCGATTGGGATTGCATTTGTAATTTCTATTGGTTGGTGGATATATTATTCTCTACCATTATTAAGAGATGTTGAGCAAACATACAATTTAGAACAACATGATAATACTTTAGGAGCATCATTTAAACGTTTAGGAAAGACATTTAAGGAAATAAGAGCTTATAAATATATATTCTTATTCTTAATAGCGTACTTACTGTACATTGACGTAGTTAACTCAGTAATTAGATTAGCTACCAATATTGGTGGAGATTTAGAAGTATCTGATATAACAATGTTAGGTGTTGTAATCTTAGTTCAAGTTATTGCGTTTCCTTCAGCAATTCTATATGGTAGATTAGTGAAGAAGTTTGGTGGAAAACGTATGATTTATTACGGTATATTCATCTATGCGATTGGTATTTTCTTAGTGTATAATATCCAAAGTGATACAACTTATCTAATGTGGGCAGTTGGAGCATTGATTGGTACTGCACAAGGTGGTATTCAATCTGTAAGTAGAAGTTACTTTGCAAAAATGGTTCCACATGAGAAAGCTAATGACTTCTTTGGATTCTTTAGTGTTTTTGGAAGATTTGCGGGGATTATATCTCCATTTATCATTGCTTATTACCAACAACCAGAGAGATTAGGAACAAACACAGCAGTATTATTGTTAGTTATACCATTGATACTTTCATGTATTATTTTAGCGTTTGTTAAACCTCCAAAAAAGGAGCAAGTAGTTGAATAGAAAAATTATCTTAGCTAGCAAATCACCTAGGAGAGAAGAACTTCTCAAACTACTCGATATTGATTTTACAATAAAAGTTAGCGATATATGTGAAGATTTAAAGGAAGGCCTAAGCAACGAAGAACTGGTAATGGATTTAGCCTTTCAAAAAGCAGAGACTATTTTACAAACGAATCCTGAATCGATTGTTTTAGGATTTGATACATTGGTTATTTTAGATGGAGAGCCACTAGGTAAACCAAAAAATAGAGAAGACGGATTTACAATGTTGAGAAGTTTATCTGGAAGAAAACATAGAGTTCTAACAGGGTGCGCAATATTAACAGATTCCTCAAAGGATATCTTCTATGATTATGCAGATGTGTTCTTCAATGTGATGAGTGATATTGAAATTAATGAGTATCTTGATACTGATGAACCTTTTGATAAAGCGGGGGCTTATGGTATTCAAGGGTACGGAGCTCGCTACATAAAAGGAATTGAAGGAGATTATTACTCTGTTATGGGAGTGCCTCTTCAAAAACTATACAATAAAATGAGAGACTTTAAATAGTCTCTTTTTGTTTCATTGATTACGTTATGCAATATAGTGTAAAATATATGTATGATACCTAATAGATGTGTTGATAACATATAGAAAGTGATACACTTAAAATAGCTTCAAAGGGGGGTCTATTTATGTTCAAACTTAAAGTATCAAAAAGCGAACATAAAGTAGTAAAAGAAAAGCTGAATTTGATAGAAACGCCGAAATACAACTATGTGATAACCGATGATAAGAATCTTGTTGAAGAAGATAAATTAAACATCGTTTTTAATCATGCAGAAGTGTATAAAGTCTCTTCTTTACTTGATTTAATAGTAAAAGGAGAAGAACTATTTATTACAGGTAATAATGAGTTCGGACAAAAAAGTGTAGAGTGTCGAAATTTTTACTATTTTATTGTTGAAGATGATGATGTATATGGTGTTTTAGGACAAACAAAACTAGTCATTAGAATGAAATTGTATGAAATTGAAGAATTGTTACATTCCAAGGATTTTATTCGTACAAGTAAATATTGTTTAGTTAATTTAGGTAAAATTGACTATATAAAAGCAGCTCTTAACTCTAAATTGGAATTATTAATTAAGAATGGCGATCGAGTAGAAGTAAATAGAAGCTACTTGAAAGAGTTTAAGAAGGCATTAAAAATATAAGGAGGTATTATTATGATGTTTTTTATTAACAATCTTTGGGCACTAGTAATTAGTATTGTAATAATAGTGTTCCTAGTTTTAATGGGAATCAAGATTGTAAGAGAAATTAATCTAAACTCGCTGTTAAAACAAAAACACAGTTTTATGAGAGTTGATTATCAAAAAAGAGAAATAGGGTTTAAAAAGCGTATTGGATTATTGACAAGTACCGCACTTTCACCAATCGCTGTTGTGGCAATTGTACTAATGGTTGGTTCAACAGTTTCTAAAATACCAAGTGGTGAGGTAAGAAATTTTGACAGTGCAAGCGATATAACCTCTCTATATAGCGATATGTCTGGGCTATTACCTAGATTAGGTAGTGCTCAAAGTCTTGATGAAACATTGAAATTTGAACAAGGGAATGAATCGAGTGATATTATAGATTCATATACTGTAGAAGGTCTTTACAATACTGTGACTACAAGTAGGGTTTCAGGATCAGTCTACGGCGGAGAGAATTACGAGAACATTGTATATAATGATGATAATTATTTTGAAGCCTTAGATGGTAGTGTTGAAATAACATTGAATTCAAATAACGGAGTTACAAAAGAGGGAACACAGTTTGTGGACTCTATTATGTACACTGGTGCATCGGAAAATTGTGAGAATGGATATTTATTACAAGGATTACATCTTACAAATGAATATTTGGTAGTTGTTGCTCTTGAGTATCCCGAAAGCTGTCTAGGGGTTGTAATGGACGATTTATATGTTCATAGTCATTTAAATGTGCTAATCAGTGTGTTCGACGTTGAAGACCTAACATTGAAGAAAAACTATCGATTAAGTGGTAATTTGAGAAGTGTGACTTTTGATGATAATAATGTCTATGTTACTACCAAAAGGTATCTAGACTATAATTCCGAAAATTTTGACATAACAAAGTACCTACCATTCTATAAAATTGATGGATTTAAGACCACGTTACAATATCAGGATTTAATTTATGTCGAAGGAACTACTCCAGATTCATTTACAACAGTCTATGGAATCAATATCATAGAACAAGAAGTAGATATGGAAACTGCCTTAGTGGACTACAAAACTGATGTCTTTGTTACAAACAGTGAAGTTGAAGTAGTGGGTATCGTTTATTATTTTGATCCTCTAGCTGGGATGTTTGAGTTTGAAAATCCGATTGATGAAATGAAGTATTTTACATTGAAGTTCACATTAAGTAATGGTGGAGTAGTGTATTCAGGGAATAAAATTGAATAAAAAAAAGACTTCCTATGAAGTCTTTTTTTATGCGATTGCATATCCTTTTTGAATTGTATATGTAATATTGTTCACTTCACAAGTTATTGCAGGAGACAAGGTGATTGCATCATTCTTATCTACGAAGAAAGACCATCCACCACGAATGAGCGGAGTAATGATTTCCTCTGTTTTACCAAAGGGACATAAATGACTAGCACGCCACGCTTTTTCTGATATGTACACTATACCTTCTTCCATATCATTTTTATTAGGTAAGGTGTCAACATAGATTGCTTTAACTTTTTTTATCATAGTAATCTCTCCTTGAATGACTAATCAGTCATTTTGATTTCAAAAAAATATATTATCTATTCTGGACTAAATCCAGTCCAGAATAGATCAAATGCTGAGTTAATGAAGTGTTCTTTATCAGAAACTTCGCTTTCCATTAAAAATTGTGTTGTTGCTACAATTGAGTTGTTCATGTAAATAATTGCGAACTCTGGATAGACGTTGCAGATACTATTCTTAGAAGATAAGTTTCGGACTGTCTCTCTAATTCGATTATAGCTTTCCATAATTTTCTCTTGTTTGAATAATTTTTTAAAAGATGAATGTTGAAACAAACTCATGTAATTGAATTCATCAGGATTCTCAAGTCCCCAATCAACAACTAGATGCCACATTTTACGTAGTGGATTTTCAGACATAGGTTCATCTAAATGGCTTATAAAGGATGCTTTAGATCTTGACTTAATTTCAGTATATATTTCAACGATTAAATCCTCTTTTGTTGGGAAATAGTTGAATAGAGTACCAACACTTACTTTAGATTCTTTAGCAATTCGTGATGTAGGCATTGCATGAAACCCATATTCATTAAACAAGTGCATAGCTGTATTTAAAATATGATCTCTTTTTTCTTTGCTCACGGAATACCTCCCTTAATACTGACTAATCAGTCATATTGTAACTTTATTATACATCAATGTCAAGAAAATGAAAAGGAAAAAGCACAAATTCTTATGAAATGTGCTTTTAAATTCTATTGATTTTTAACCGTATTACTTCGTCGTATACAGCTTTGCTTACTCGTTCTACCACTCGTGTATCAAAAGCAGAAGGTATTATATACTCATTAGATAATTCTTCAGTGGGTATTATACTAGCTATTGCTTTTGCGCTAACGATTTTCATGCTTTCTGTAATTTTCGTAGACTTAGCATCTAACGCCCCTCTAAATAAACCTGGAAAAGCAAGAACGTTGTTTATTTGATTTGGATAATCACTTCTACCTGTCCCTACGATTGCAGCACCAGCTTCAATCGCATCTTCGTAAGGTATTTCAGGATCAGGATTTGCCATCGCAAAGATAAATGGATTTTGATTCATAGAACGAACCATATCTTTTGTTACAATTCCCTTTGCAGATACTCCAATAAACACATCCTTATTCTTAATTAGTTCTTCTAAAGAATCTTTTTTAAGATCTTTTGGAGTTTTTAAGACTTTTTGATCAATAAGTTCCTGCTCTAGAAACTTATAGTTATTATATTTTGACTCCATTACTACACCAGAACGGTTATAACCATAAATGTTTTCAATACCCATTTCATGTAGTAATTTTGCGATACTACTTCCAGCTGCACCAGTACCTGCTATAACTACTTCTAACTCATTTATTTTCTTTTTTGTTAGTTTACATGCATTTATTAAAGCTGCTGATGTTACTATTGCAGTACCATGTTGATCATCATGGAAGACAGGGATGTTAAGTTCCTCTTTTAGTCGTCGCTCTATATATACACACTTTGGTGCTTTTATATCTTCAAGATTGATTCCTCCAAATGTCGGAGCAATATTCTTAACTAAATCGATAATCTCATCAGGATTTGTCGTATCTACCATAATTGGAAATGCATCAACACCAGCAAACTCCTTGAAGAGAATTGCCTTTCCCTCCATAACAGGTAATCCAGCGTATGGTCCTATTTCTCCTAAACCCAAAACAGCACTACCATCACTAACGACAGCGACCATGTTTCCTTTTGATGTATACTTATAGACATTGTTAACATCCTTTTGTATTTCTTTACAGGGTTCAGCAACTCCTGGCGAATAAGCAAGAGATAAATCATCTTTGTTTCTAACTTGTACTTTTGAAGATATTGATATTTTTCCAGTGTTTTCCTCATGGAGTTTCAAGCTTCGTTCCTTTAAGTTTTTCATAGTTAACTCCTCTTGAAAATGTTTTTTCCGTAGACATCATAGGCTACGAAACATGGGAAGTCAGTTACTTCCAACTTTCGAATAGCTTCTGCACCTAAATCTTCGTACATAATCACTTCACTTTTATTTACACAACTACTTAGGAGTGCACCGGCACCTCCAGTAGCTATTAAATAAACGGAATGATTTTTTATCATACTGTGACGGAAATCCTCACTCCTATCACCTTTTCCTATCATTATTTTGAGTCCTTTTTCCATTAGTGGTGTAGCTAGTTTATCCATTCTATAACTAGATGTTGGCCCACTTGCACCAATTGGGACCCCTTCTCTAGGAGGTGTTGGACCAACATAAAAAATTACACTTCCACTAATCTCAAACTTGGGATTCTTCTCATTGATAAGTCTAATGTGTGCTTGGTCTCTGGCTGTATAAATAGTACCAGATATTAATACCTTTTCTCCAACTTTTAGTAAGTCAATATCACTGTCTTTTATTGGTGTTTGTAATCGAATCATAAAATCACCTCTGTGTGTCTTGACGAATGACATTGGATGTTTATCGCTACAGGTAGACTAGCAATATGCATAGGGTAGTAGTTAACTTTTACAGCTAAACAAGTAGTCTCACCACCAACACCCATTGGACCAACACCAAGTTTGTTTATTTCATTATATAAGTCTTCCTCAAGAGTTCTTATTGAATCGTCTTGACTTGAATCGTCAAGTTCACGTAGTAAAGCTTCTTTTGCTAGAAGGGCACTTTTTTCAAGATTTCCACCTATTCCTACTCCTACTATGATAGGAGGGCATGGTTTTCCACCCGCATTAAAAATGGTATCTAAAACAAGTTTTTTGACACCTTCAATTCCATCGGCAGGAGTAAGCATAGTAACATTACTCATGTTTTCACTACCGCCACCTTTAGATGCAATTTTAAGTTTTATCTTATCGCCAGGTACTAATTTTGTGTGAATAATAGCAGGAGTGTTATCCTGTGTATTTATTCGATTAAACGGATGATTAACAATACTTTTACGTAGGTATCCTTCAGAATAACCTTCTCGAACTCCTTGATTAATTGCTTCATAGATATCTCCGTTGAATCTTACATCAAATCCAATTTCTAGAAACACAACTACTACACCTGTGTCCTGACATAGGGGAACGTCTCCCTTTCGCGCTATTTCCTGATTATCAATAAGGTCATCAAGGATAGATTTAGCAGTTTCATTAGTTTCTTTTGCTTTTGCTTTTTTGAAAAGTTCAACTAAATTATTATCTAGATTATAGTTGATTTTAATTACGGCTTCTTTAACATTTTTAGTAACTTCAGTTAAGTTAATTTCTCTCATTTATTTTCACCTTCTATCGACACTGATATTATAACATAGTATATAATATAAATAGGAAAGAAATAGATAAATTTTAGGTGATAAAAATTTCATAATATTTCTTGATTTAATTTTTCTCTTTTGATATAATTAACCAGCGAATAAAACTTACTATGGCAACCTAGCCATGGCGGAAGGAGTAATGACGATGAAAAAAGATATACATCCAAAATACAATACTGTAACTGTTACTTGTACAACTTGTGGAAATACTTTCGAAACAGGAAGTGTTTTAAATGAGGTACGTATAGATACTTGCTCGAACTGTCACCCATTCTATACTGGTGAACAAAAATTCGGTAAAGCTGCAGGACGCGTTGAGAAATTCAACAAACGTTACGGTCGTAAATCAGATAACTAATAAATTAGCCACTTATAGTGGCTTTTTATTTGGAAAAAATGGTAAAGAAAAAATCCTAGTAATCTAGGATTTTTTTTATTTATAGAAACTTCTTGGATTATATTTTGTGTGTAACATTTTTTCTAACTTTTCTTCGCCTACTTGATTTTGAAGTTCATTGAAAGCATTAGTTACAGGTTCAACATTTATTTCACCTTTTAAACTTTCTAATGATTCTTCTCGAAGTTTATCAATTGGCAGTTTGTCTTGCTCGTATGCATTACGAATAGGACTTCCTCCACCATCAAGAAGGTTCCCCCTATATTCAATATAGTGATAATCCTTTTTCGATTTTTTCATTTTGCTAAAGAACTCTTTGATATTTATATCACCGTGAACCAAAGCAACATTGATATCTTTGCCTGCTAATTTATAAGTAGCTTCTTTCACGCCTTTTGAATTCTTGAAGTCTACTTTTGAAGGTGTTTCGCCTAAAACTGTTGAAGCTGCAACTAATGTGTCTTCTAGAACACTTCTTTGAGGACGCACAGGACTAGCCGTTAGTTTTGCAATTTCACCCATTGGCTCTGAGTCATCAAGTTTTAATAACTCAATATTTTTTCGTTTTAACAATCTAGCAAATTCCTTTGTTGTTAAAGAATAATCAACATCTTTTAATCCTTCAAATTGGTTGTGTGGACGAGAACATTCATCTTTACTAGAAATGTTAGGCATAATCGATACTACAACAACTTGTTCTTTGTTGTATCCTAACTTTTCGGCATAGTGATGTTTAACTAATACACCAGCTATTAATTGATCTGTTTTCTTAGTAGAAATTCTATCTAGAAAATCAGACTCATATTGCTCGATATAATTAACCCAACCTGGGGCTTTTGAAGTATAAAGTGGTAACGTATTATTCTGGATTCGATTAATTAAGTCTTTTGCTTCTTCTTGCACACTGATTTCTCTAGCTAAACTAGTATCAATGACTTCGTTAAATCCAAGTAAATTAATCGAAGTAAATAGTTTATTCTCAACATTGGTACCAATTTCCGCACCAAACTCTTCACCAAGTGTTACTCGAACCGAAGGGTCTACAGCTGCTACGACTACTTTTGATTTATCTGTTAAGTGATCTAACACACTGTTAACATGAGATTTCTCTTTGATGGCTGCTGTAGGACATGATTGAATACATTTTCCACAATAGATACATCCGCTGTCTTCCATTGAATGGAAGAGCGCAGGACCAACGTATGTTTCATTTCCACGTTCGTTAAAATCTAATACACCTAGGTTTGTGTAGTGGTTACATGCACTAATACATCTACCACATAAGATACATTTTCCACTATCTAATACAATAGAAGAAGAAGTATCGTTAACTTGTCTATTTTTCTTAGTGAAGAAACTATTACCATCATAAGCATTCTCAACATTGTATTTTCTCATTAAGTCTAAGAACTCACAATTGTTTTCACGTTCACAAGCCCAACACTCAAAAATGTGATTACTTGCTAAAAGCTCTAAGTTTGCAACGATTGAGTCATGAATTTCTTCTGAGTTTGTTTCTACTTCCATACCATCAACAATTGCCAAAGTACATGAGTTTTTAAGTCCTCGCATATTTTTAACATCTACAACACATAGACGGCATGCTGATGTTTCGTTTATATCTTTTAAATAACATAGTCTTGGAATTGTAATACCAAGTTCGTCAGCTGCTTGCATTACGGTATAGTTCTTAGGTACGGTAATTTCTTGTCCGTTTATTTTAATTGTAACTTTTTCCATGATTTACCTCCTAAACACTTATGATAGCATCAACAGGGCAGATGTTTTTACAAACTCCGCATTTAATACAAGCTGATGTATCGATATGATGTAATTGTTTAATTGAACCTGAGATACAGTCTACAGGACAGTTTGTTGCACATTTTGTACATCCAATACACTTATTAGTAACTTCTAAGTGTATAAGTGGTTTACAAACACCACCAGGGCATTTTTTCTCTAGTACATGTGCTTCAAATTCCTCACGGAAATGTCCTAACATTGAAAGGATAGGGTTAGGTGCAGCTTGTCCTAAACCACATAGTGAAGAACTTTTAACCGTTTTTGCTAGTGCTTCAAGTTTATTTAAGTCATCCATTGTCCCTTCACCTGAAGAGATAATTTCTAACATTTCTAACATTTTCTTTGTACCCTCTCTACAAGGAGTACATTTACCACAAGATTCTTCTACTGTAAACTCTAAGTAGAAACGACAGATATCAACCATACAGTTGTCTTCATCAATGACAACCATACCACCAGAACCCATCATACTTCCAGCTTCTATCAATGTTTCATATTCAATAGGCATATCCATTAATTTTTCAGGAATTGCTCCTCCTGATGGACCACCAGTTTGAACTGCTTTTAATGCTTTATTTTTAGGAATTCCACCACCAATTTCATAAATAACTTCACGTAATGTAGTTCCCATTGGTACCTCAACCAAACCAGCGTTCATGATGTTTCCACCTAAACTAAATACTTTAGTACCTTTTGATCTATCCGTTCCAACACTTGCGAACTGTTCTGCTCCACTAAAGAGAATTGCAGGTATGTTTGCTAGTGTCTCTACATTATTAATAATTGTAGGTTGTCCCCATAAACCTTTTGCAGCAGGGAATGGAGGTTTGTTACGTGACATACCTCGTCCACCTTCGATTGAAGCAATTAATGCAGTTTCTTCACCACAAACGAATGCTCCAGCTCCTAATCGAATCTCGATATCGAAGTTGAATCCACTACCAAAGATATTCTTCCCGATTAATCCTAGTTCTTTCGCTTGAGAAATAGCTAGTTTTAGCTTTTCAATAGCTGTTGGATACTCAATACGAACATAAATAAATCCTTTGTCTGCTCCAATTGCATATCCAGCAATCATTAAACCTTCAAGTACACTATGAGGATCTCCCTCTAAAATAGCACGATCCATAAATGCTCCTGGGTCACCCTCATCAGCATTACAAATCACATATTTTTGATCGCTTTTATTATCGTAAGCGAATTTCCATTTTAAACCGGTAGGGAATCCACCACCACCACGTCCACGAAGACCTGATGCTTGCATCTCTTCAATAACTTCCATTGGAGTCATCTCTAGTAATGCTTTCCCTAAACCTCTATATCCATCTCTAGCAATATATTCTTCGATATCATCAGGATTGATCAAACCACAGTTTCTTAATGCAACACGATGTTGTTTTTCATAGAACTTGATTTCATCAAAGGCTTTTATTTCCTTATCTTCTGTGATTGTTTCATCAAAAACTAACTTCTCAACAATTCTACCTTTGTAAAGATGTTCCTCACAAATAGCCTTAACATCTTTATTTTTAACCAAGGCGTAAAATACACCTTCAGGATATACAATTACAAAAGGACCTTGTTCACAAAGACCAACACATCCTGTGTTTACTAGTTTGATTTCTTCTCTTATGCCTAATCTTGATAAATGTTCTTCAAATTCGTCACGTAAAGATTTTGCACCTCTACTGACACACATTGATCCACTACAGATTAGGACGTGCGCTCTTTCTATCATTTTGTCACCACCTATTAAATTCTGAACTTGCCAATCACATAATCTTCGACTACTTTTCCACCAAGAATATGTTCTTTGACGATTCTTTCTGCTACTCTAACGTCTACTCTACAATAAGTTGTACGTTTTTCACCTTCTAGTATTTCAACGATAGGTTCTATCGCGCATTCACCGATACAACCAACAGGTGTAACAGTAATGTCTTCAATCTCATTATTTGCAATTTCCTCTACAAATTTATTCATCACAGGTCTTGCCCCTGCACTAATCCCACAAGTGGCCATACCTACTAACACACGGGTACCTTTGTTTTTACCTCTCATAGTAACTTTCTTTTGTGCTGCGTCTCGTATTTTCTTTAAGTCTTCTAAAGATTTCACTATGTTACCTCCTTATGAATATCAAGTATTCCTTCTTTAATATTGTTTTTTATCCACTTAATTACTTCATAATTAGTGAATGGAATTCCATCTAAAACTTTTCTAACTTCTCTTGTATCAAAGATATAATTCTGAATGTTGTATTTGTGTTCATAATGAATATCAATATTAGCCTCATTAAGAACTAAAATACTTATGGTCTCAGCGATATTACCCAAAGGAGCTCTATCTATATGATTATGTTGAAATGTTGCAGTAACTGTAGTTCCTACATCTTCAATAGATTGAATAACGAAACTACCACTTGCCATTTCAGCTGCCATTTTAAATAAAGAAACCCCTAATCCAACACTACGAGTAGTTCTTGTAGTAAAGAACGGATCAGCAACTTCTGAGAGTGTTTTTTCATTCATCCCACAACCATTATCTTCAATTACAATTTTAAATGTGTTACTTTCAGTATTTTCAATAACTACTATTTTGATAAGTGAAGCATTTGCCTTAATTGAATTTTGACATACATCTAATATGTGTAACGATAGTTCATTCATTCACTCACCACCCAAAAGATACTCAAAAAATGCTTCTATACTTTTTTCCTTTAATTCAATTGATTCAACTCTTTCAGAAATTGACAAAAGCGTATGAGAGTCAGAACTAGCAAAAATCTTATATTTCTTTAGTTCTGGGTTTTTACTCAAATAATCCTCCTTGAAATACTGTTGAATCTCGATACCGTCAAACGGTATCTCATCTAATGAATAAGAGTTCAAGGCGGACTTCTTCATACGATCAATATGAGCTAATACTATTGCGCCATTTAGTCTTTTCACTAGTTGGTGTAGCTTTAAGTAAGGCATTGAAGTTGATCTTAACGATTTTGGAAACGTTTTTACTGTTGTATCATAGATATCTGTAATCATTTGGTTTTCCTCAGTAAAAGGTCCCCAAGGTCCGTTCAAATACTCTTCAAGAACCTTGTCAACTTTGTAAGCATCGTCATAGGTTCTGAAATAACAAAGTACATCAAAACCTTCTTTAACAGTAACTTCAATACCAGGAATGAATATAAAATCATAAGCTCCTTCGATTTGATCAACAACATCAAGTTGTTTTGCACTGTTATGATCGGTTATAGCAACAAAATCAAGTTCTTTCAGCATTGCCATATTGAGGATATTGTTTGGAGTCATGAAATCGTCTGCATCTGGTGATAGTACACTATGAATGTGTAAATCGTAGTAGTATTTAATACTTATACACCTAGTTGGGTTAAATCAACTACAGTATCAGATGTCGATTTCGAAGTGACAAATAAGGGAATTTCTAGTTCGTTAGCTTTTTTAATAATATCATCATTTACATCAGTGTTATGAGTGAAAATGACACAACTAAGATCTAATAAACTAGCTACACCAAGGACATTAATATTATTTAAGACAGTAATTAAAATATTACTTTCTTTGGCGTGTCCCATTACATGGCTTAGTAAGTCACATGCAAACATCCCGCATATTTCGTTATTCATGTTACCTTCAGTGTTTATCATTCTTATATGGTTTAACTTCAATAAGTCTTTAACTGTCATAACAGCTCTCATTAATCATAAATTTGATTCTTAAATGAGTTCCATCCTCTGATGATTGTAAATCCATTTCATCAGATACTGCCTGGATGTTTGGTAATCCCATTCCAGCTCCAAACCCATTTTCAATCGCGTAAGAACTTGCTGTAGAGAATCCTTTTGTTAATGCCTGTTCGATATTTGGTATACCTGGACCGACATCATCAAAAACTATTTCTACAAAAGAATCTGTTATAACCACATGTGCTTTCCCACCATAAGAATGTATTACTACGTTTATTTCTGCTTCATAAACACCGATTGTAACCTGTTTAATAAAACTGCGAGATAACCCTCTTTTTCGTAATGCTCTTTTTGTTAGACTTGCTACTGTACCTGCGTTCGCTATATCGTTTCTTTCAATACTGTATTCTTGAGAGTAGTTTTCCAATTTTAGTTTTCCTCTAAAACTGATTCATGGCTTTTTACACCATTCATGTATAATAACCCACTAGTTTTATACATTGTTAATTCTGTTCCAATTAACGTAATTCCAATTTCATCAGCTAAATCAATGACTGATTGTGTTGGAGTTTTCCCACGAACAAATATAATTGTCTCAAGATCTAAAATCTCAGCTGTTCTCAAGGCTTGATTTGTAACTAAACCAGTTACCAACGCACCGTGAGCACCAATGTGACTTGGCATTTTTTTGAGTAACATCAATGCGTCACTCATTAAATCGCAAACAAAGGCATAATTAATTTCTTTTACACATCGAGGACATTCTAAGTTGAACTGTTTTGCATTTAATAAATCTAATACACTATTTAGTTCCATCTACTTACTCCTATATTCTTTTATTAATCTCTTTGCCTTAGTAACATTCATTTCACCAAATACATCTTCATCCATTGCCATTACTGGGGCCATACCACAAGTACCAATACATCTTATTGCATCAAGCGTATAGTATCCGTCTTCAGTAGTACCACCTACATCAATACTTAACTCAGTTTTTACTGCGTCAAGAATTGTTTGAGCACCTCGAACATAACAAGGGGTACCTAAACATACACCGACAATGTGATCACCTTTTGGATTCAAAGTGAAACTTGAATAAAAGGTTACAACACCATTGATTTCCGAAATAGGAACTCCTGTTTCTTCAGAAATAACTTTCTGAACTTCAATTGGAATACAACCGAAGATTCTTTGTGCCTCATGTAAGATTGGCATTAGAGGACCAGGGAGTTTTTTGTGTTTTTTGATTTCTTGAAGTAATTCTTTTCTTTGTTCTTCAGATATAATGAATTTTTTACCCATAATCTTCTCCTTATTGCTAAATAAATTTATTTTTCAAACAATTATAACATAATTGTTATTATTTATAAAGGGCTTACAGTGAAAAACAATCGTAAAATGTTATGTTTTCAATTAAGTTTTAAGGGCTTAACAAAGCCTAAAATACATATTGGTTCGCTTGAGAACTGTCGCACTTTAACAAAAGTGTCATTTTAGTATTATATTATCGTGATTTCAAACAATAAAAAAACAACTGATTATGCAAAAGGTATTGTTTTATTTTACTAGTTACTGTATTATAAATATTGTAAAAAAAGAGGTGATTTTCATGTATTTAAATCAAAAAGATGGATGGATTGAAGTAATATGCGGACCTATGTTTGCAGGTAAAACAGAAGAACTTTTAAGAAGAGTTCGTAGATTAGAGTATGCTAAGAAAAACATTGTTGTATTTAAACCCTCAATCGACAATAGATACTCTAATGAAGAAGTCGTTTCACACAATAACAGTAGAACAAAATCAGTAAATATTGCCTATGCTAGACAGATTTTTGATCACATTGACAAAGAGACTCAGGTTGTTGCTATTGATGAGATTCAGTTTCTTGATGAAGAAGCTGTTGGTATATGTGAGTTTTTGGCTTCAAGAGGAGTTCGCGTCATCGTCAGTGGTTTAGATAAAGATTTTAGAGGTGAACCCTTTAGTTTTATGCCAAAACTATTATCATTAGCAGAATATGTAACAAAGTTAACAGCTATATGTGTTAAATGCGGGATTCCAGCGACTAGAACACAACGTATCGTTGATGGAAAACCTGCTAGGTATAATGATCCTATTGTGCTGATTGGAGCTCAAGAAAGCTACGAAGCAAGATGTAGAAGTTGTCATAAGGTCTATAGAAAACCTAATCCATATAAAGGAATATTATAGTGAAAAAAAATCACGATTATTATATGAGTATAGCGCTTCAGCAGGCTAATGAAGCTGCCTTAAATAACGAAGTACCTATTGGCGCTGTCATTGTTAAGGACGATCAAGTTATAGCTGTTGCTAGGAATGAAAGAGTCGAATCAAATAAGACGATGGCTCACGCTGAAATGATTGCTATTGAAAAGGCAAATACAATTTTGGGAAGTTGGAGACTTGACAGTTGTTCTATCTATGTTACAATAGAACCCTGTCCGATGTGCGCAGGTACAATTATCCAATCTAGAATTGGCAATGTGATATATGGGGCGAAAGATCCAAAAGCTGGATCACATACAAGTGTTGTTAATTTATTTGAGAAATCATTCAATCATAAAGTAAATATAACAAGTGGTATTATGGAGAAGGAGTGTAGTGAAATTATCTCTGAATTCTTTAGAAATATCCGTCGGATGAAAAATAAGAAATAGACATCTCTTATGAATCATCCTCATTCAATAGGTCGATACGAATCAGGTCAGGTCGGGAACGAAGCAGCCTTAAGTTTTCTATCTATGTGGATGGGGGTGCTTGATAAGAGATGTTTTTTAATACCTTGACATATTCATTACCAAGTGGTAATATTACTACATAATAATATTACTAAAAAGTAATGGAGTGTGGAAAAGTGGACAAATTTAGCACAATAAAGATGTTGTCAGATGAGACGAGATATAAGATTTTTACAAAGCTATTAGACTATGATAGACTTTGCGTTTGTGAACTTGAAGGGTTGCTTGGTATTAAACAGGCTAATACGTCAAAACACTTGAAGAAGTTGAAAGAGAACGATATAGTAGAATCAACTAGAGAACGAAATACAATATATTACAATATCCGAGAGGATTTCATGAAGGATAATGAAATCTTAATAAGATATCTATTACTATAGTAATAACAAAATAATGAGTAATTTAGGAGGAAGAAGAATGATTATTAAAGTTTTAGGTGGAGGATGTGCGAACTGTAAGGTTCTATATAATAATGCAGCATCCGCAGTTAGAGAATTAGGGTTAGAAGCAGAAATTATCAAAGTTGAGGATTTTTCAGAAATCTCAAAGTACAATGTGATGAGCACACCAGCATTAGTAATTGATGAAAAGGTTGTTGGATTTGGAAAAATGAAATATAAAAAGGTCCTCGAATTAGTCAAAAATGCGTAAGAAGTACGTTTTTGTAGATCTGGATGGCACAATTATAGATCATTCTAATGAGCAAATACCTGAGAGTGCAAAAGAAGCGATTAAGATCGCTAGAGATAATGGACATGAGGTTATTATAAATACAGGAAGACCCCCATGTTTGTTTTATGGAATTGATAGGCAATTAGGTATTGATTCATATGTAGCTGCTAATGGTAGATATGCTGTTCATAATGGAGAAGTGATTTTGAACAAAATTATTGATAAAGATGTAGTATCGAAAATTGTATCCTTTGCTGAAATGAATAAACTTGATCTTAGTTTTGAAGGCTTACACTATTTTAGAAGACAGTCCTCATATAGTGATTTATACAAGAAGTTCAGTGATTATTTTCACTTAGAAGTACCGGAATTAGATACAAGTTTCTATAAGAATAATGATATCTATCAAATGACCCTTTATTATAGTGGAAGTGATTGGGAAAAGTTCAAAGAAGTGTTTCCTGAAGTGACTTTTGCATATTCTTGTCCTTATGGAATAGATGTAAACTCAAAAGGTGGTTTAAAGGAAATGGGAATTCAGGCATTTGTGGATAGGTTTGATATCGACAAAGAGGACATTATCGCTATCGGAGACGGACATAACGATATCACAATGTTTAATTATGTAGACACAAGTATTGCGATGGGGAATGCTAATGATTTTGTAAAGAAACATACAAAATATGTAACTGATGATGTATCAAATGATGGATTTTTTAAGGCATTCAAAATGATGAATTTAATATAAAAAAAGTTGAGTTTTTACTCAACTTTTTTATTTAGTTTGAAATAAGCTTTTACACCATTCTTGATGTTACTAATACCGAACTCTGCTTGGTGAGCTTTTAATATCTCGCTTACTAAGTATAGTCCAATACCACTACCTTTTGATTTTACTCTAGTTGGGTCTTCTTGTTCTAATCTATAGAAAGGAAGCCATATCTTTTCTATTTCCTCATCTTTTATAGTAGTACCATAGTTTGATAGTTCGAAGTAGGCATAGTCTTTAGTTTCGCTAACTTCAATATAGATTTTTTGTCCTTCTGGTGTGTATTTTATTGAGTTTGTTACAAAGTTAGAAATTACTCGCTTTATAAGTTTTAAATCTGCTTCGACATATACTTCGTCTTGGATGTTTAAATCCAAATCAAAGTGAAACTTACGAATATGATTTTCAAAGTCATTTACAAAGTAACAAACAGTTTTTGATAAATCAAACTCAGAGATTTCAAGTTGCGTGTTAGCATCATCTAAGCGATATATTTGTAACATATCTTGTATCATTACAGAGGACTTGTTGATTTCCTCAATAACGTTATTTAACTCTTTATCCTCATCCTCTTTATCGATGATACCATCTAATATACCTTGAATAGTAACTTGCATAATCATCAACGGAGTTTTTAGTTCGTGTGAAATTGATGAAACAAGTTGTTTTTTTAAACTCACTTGCTTGGATTGCTCTTGATATAAATCCGTCAACTCTTGATTTTTTGTGTTGACAGTTTCAAGTGTGTCTTTAAGGTTCCGTGATATGAGGTTGATACTGTTGGATAGGGATTCTGTTTCTTTATTATTGTATTCATGAGCGTCTATGCTGAAATTTAATTGGGCAATCTCTCTTGCAACACCTTCTATACTTTGAATAGGATGAGAAAGTGTACTAGAGATACGGATACTCCAAATTATGATAATTACGATAGCTGTAAGGTATGCATAGTAGTTATAAGCTGAAATAATGTTAACTATTTCATCGGTATTTACAATTGGGATTACAGTTACAATCCATTGCCAATCTTGTTCAAGATTATGAATAAAGACAATTGAATCAACTGTACCATCAGATGATGTATACCAAAAACCTTCAACGCTTCCTGTATCATATTCAAATTTAGATAAATCCACAATACCGCTACTAAGTTTCGAAATTTCTAAATCTACAAGGTTATTTTCTTCGAAAAAATAGTTTAAGTTATTTGGTTTGTTTATCTGTGTTACAGGGCCTGAAACTGTGATGCACGTTTCTACTGAACATTGAAACTCACTACTAAATACCTCCCTGTTAGATGTACTAATAAGGGCTGGAGAATAATAACTTTCAGTATATGCGAATAAGTCCAAAGAGAGAACCTCATCTAGCGTATAGTTATAATCATTGTTTGGTACAATATAAGTATAAAAATTTCCACTTTCTGTGTCTTGGATTGTGATTGAATAGTTTGTATATGAAGATTTTAGAATTCGATATTGTCCATCAACAATAACGGAGTATGCATTGTTTTCTGTAGTGAACTTGTACATTTCATTGTAGTAGTTGGCATCGTGTTTATTCATATTGTCAATATAGGACATTATATCAATATTAATTCTCTCAAACTCTCTTTCTGTATAATAACTCTTGAAGAATGTATTATTTAGAAAAGTCTGAAGTACAAAAAAAGAAATGAATATTAATATGAAAGTTACAAGTAACTGTGTCGAGATTGAGAGTTTACGATAATACCTAGGGAGAAACGTCATTATACTTTTGAATCTGTTGCGAACTATCTCTCTTTTACTCATCTAAGACCTCAAAACGATAACCGACCCCGAAAACTGTTTTTATGTAATGCGATTTATTACCAAGATATTTTCTTAGCTTCTTAACGTATGTATCTACGATACGATCTTCAACATACACATCGATGCCCCATACTTCATCTAGTAATAAGTTTCTTGAACATATTTTTGACTCGTGTTCAAGGAAGTATTTAAGTAAATCAAACTCTGTTTTAGAGAGTTCTATTTGCTTTTCCTCAATATATGCTTTGTGGGTATCTAAATTGATTTTAATTCCTTTTACCTCAAGAACTCCAGATGTCTGTGTCGTAAAATCGTGATTTTGTAGTCTTTCTAATAGAGTACGAACTTTTGCTACTAAAATTTTTGGATTAAAAGGTTTTGTAACATAATCGTCAACTTTTAACGAGTATCCTTTTAAAATATCTTCTTCCTCAGATAGAGCACTCATCATAATGATTGGTACATTTGATGTCTCTCGGATAGTTTTTGCAACATCCCATCCATTTACATTAGGCATCATTATATCGAGACAAACTAAATCAACTTGGTTGTGACTAAATAATTGAAGGCCTTTAAAACCATCTAGAGCGCTTAGTACAGTAAATTTCTCCTTTAGGAAATAGTTTGATACTATGCGGTTTATTGTTGGTTCATCTTCAATGATTAATATTGTGTAATTGTTCATGAAATCACCTCTTGAACTAATTATATAATACAAATGTGAATATTTAAAGAATTCCAAGCTTATATACTTTACTATTTAACATTTACGATATAGAATAATAACGAAAAGGTGATTCGAATGTATGAAGTAATAGTAATTGGTGGTGGACACGCGGGTAGTGAAGCGTGTTTGGCAACTGCAAGATTAGGACATAAAACATTATTAGTGACGGGAAATATCGATATGATAGCATCTATGCCTTGCAACCCATCAGTAGGTGGACCTGCAAAGGGGATCGTTGTTAGAGAAATTGATGCATTAGGTGGAGAAATGGCGAGAGTCGCAGATAAAACTCAGATCCAAATGCGTTTCTTAAACATATCTAAAGGACCAGCCGTTCGTGCTTTGCGAGCTCAAAGTGACAAGGTTTTATATCCTAAAACAATGAAAGAAACAATTCTTAAACAAGATAATTTGGAAGTTGTTGAAGCTTATGTAGATAAGTTATACCTTGAGAATAATGAAGTTAAGGGAGTTGTTTTGGAATCAGGCGAGATTCTAAAGGCTGAAAATGTAATAATCACAACAGGAACTTATATGGAAGCCAAAATACTTGTTGGAGATAGTGTCACAAAAATGGGTCCTGATAATCAAAAAGCGTCATTAGGATTAAGCCCACAGTTAAGAGAATTAGGGTTTGAAACAACCCGATTAAAAACAGGAACTCCTCCGAGAGTAAAGAGTGACTCAATTGATTACACAAAGACGGAGAGACACGATGGTGATTTAGTAGAACGCCATTTCAGTTTTGATAAAATTACATATTTTGATATTGATAAACAGTTTCCATGTTACTTAACATATACATCACCATTGACGCATGAAATTATTAATAGTAATCTCTCGAAGTCTTCTATGTATAGCGGGGTAGTTGAAGGTGTTGGACCTAGATATTGTCCATCGATAGAAGATAAACTTGTTCGATTTCACGATAAAGAAAGACATCAGATTTTTTTAGAACCTGAAAGCCAGTTCATTGATGAGGTATATGTACAAGGCTTTTCTACTTCTATGCCTCATGATATACAGGAGGAAATGATTAAATCAATTCCTGGGTTAGAGAACGCTGTAATTGCAAAATATGCTTACGCGATAGAATATGACGCAATAGATCCTAGAAAACTATATCCTACATTAGAAAGTAAGCAATATCCAGGATTGTATTTTGCTGGACAAGTAAATGGTACTAGTGGATATGAAGAAGCTGCTTGTCAAGGTCTTATGGCGGGTATCAATGTGAGTTTAAAACTTCGTAAAGAAGAACCGTTGATTTTAAAGAGGAATGAAGCTTATATTGGTGTTTTAATAGATGATTTAGTAACTAAAGGAGTTAAAGATCCTTACCGTTTATTAACATCAAGAGCTGAGTATAGATTGCTTTTACGTCACGATAATGCAGATATTAGATTACGTGACAAAGGGAAAAGGATTGGCTTAGTTGATGATGTAAGGTATCAAAAATATGTAAAAAAAGTTCAACAAATTGAGCAACTTAAAATGAAGTTGAAAGATGTTTTCTTAGTACCTAATAAAGAGAATAGTGATATATTACAGTCTTTGAAATCTGCAAATTTGAGAGAGAAAATTAATTTGTATACACTTTTAAGACGCCCTGAAATTAAGGTAGTTCATTTAACCAACTGGATTGATTTAGATACTTACAATGAGGAAGTTTTGGAACAAACTGAAATAGATATCAAGTATGAAGGATACATTAATAAAGCCTTGAAACAAGCAGAAAAAATGTTGAAAATGGAAGATTATATTATTCCTAATACAATCAACTATGACGACATCCATAATTTGGCATTAGAGGCAAAAGAAAAATTAAAAAATATTAAGCCGCTAACTATAGGACAAGCTTCGAGAATATCTGGGGTAAACCCTTCTGATATATCCATCCTTTTGGTTTATATAAAGAGTAAAAATAATAGATTGTAAAAAAGTCTATTATTTTTTATTTTATTCAAAAATAAGGCCGTTTATGGTAAAATAAACGTTAGGTGATAATATGGTTAAAGACTATATAAATATATTTAAAGATAATCAAATTCAACTGACAAAAAAACAGATTTGTCAGTTTGAGAAGTACTTCGAGTTGTTAGTTGAATGGAATGAGAAAATAAACTTAACAGCAATTACAGAAAAAGAGATGGTGTATTATAAACACTTCTTAGATTCTTTGAGTCTTCGAATGGTACTAGAGAATAAGGAAATAGAGATTCTCGATGTGGGAAGTGGAGCAGGATTCCCAAGTATCCCTATGAAAATATTGTTTCCAAATATTAAAGTGACAATTATAGATGCTCTAAATAAACGAATCAAGTTTTTAGAGAATCTCTGTGATGAACTTAGTATTGAGGTTGATTTAATTCATGGTAGAGCTGAAGAGTATAATAAAAAGAACTATTTTGACTTTGTTACAGCAAGGGCTGTTGCAAACTTAAATATGCTTTGTGAATTATGTATTCCTTTTGTGAAAATTGGTGGTTATTTTATATCTATGAAAGGGCCTAAATATACAGAGGAAGTTTCTCGTTGTCAATCTGCTTTTGATACACTAGGAGCGGAGTTAGAAAGTACAAAATCATACGAGATTTTGAATGAGGAAAAGACATTGCTATTGATTAAAAAAACTCATGCCACAAAAGACAAGTACCCAAGAAAGTTTAACAAAATAAAAAATAAACCTTTGTAGGAGGTGATGATATGCGACAGGACACATCTAAGTATCAATACAGTCAATTAGAAACGTATAAGGAGTTACTTGAGTTAAAACATATCAAAACTAAAACTTTGATAGTTAATGTTTTAAACATTGTTTTTGGATTACTAGTTATTTTGTTTCTATATAGGTTGAATATTGATACGAATAGAATTATGAGTGTATTATTCATGTTTCTATTATTGATAGGAATCAACATTTTACTTTATGCATTTGATAATGATTTATATAATAACTTAAAGTTTGCTATGTATATAAATACCATTGGGGAATATACTATTGCAGTTACATTGATTCTTATGTTTCGCACACCTAGTATCTTTACCTCATTATTCTTAGCATATGCAATTACAGCTGTGTATCAAGACTATAAAGTAATGATAACGAGTAATTCAGCATTATTTATTTCTGGATTTCTACTTGCAATTGGGTCGGTTGATATTTTCGCAATACCTGGAATAACCGATGCACAAAATGTTTTCATTGTAGTATTCTTGTTTATCTTTATGTTGTTACTAACTTTGAGTTCGTACATACTAATAAAAAGGAAACTATTCTTCTATAATCACTTAGCTCAAAGTAAAGAATCAGAAGTAAGGAATATGGACTTGGTTACACAAGTTTCAAAGTTTAACAGTAATGATAGTGTCGACGCGGAAGCGTATTATTTCTCATTGAGAGAGTTTAGTAGAGAATTATCAAAAAAGATAGGAATTGAAAATGTGTTCTCGAGAAAAATAGACTTACTTGAAGATGCTCAAAAGCTTACTGTAATGGAAATGGTTGAAAAATATCCTGATCACACTGTAGAAGAAATTAATAGTTTGAAAGTTATGGATTTAGAACTTAATAGTAAAATGAGAGATATTGGATTAAAAGCTAGTATTTCTGAAAATATAAGTGTTTCTAGAAAAGAGATTTTCTCAGAAGCACAGTTTAAATCTTTTAAACATTTTGCTGATGACAGATACATTAAAATAATATCATTTGTGGTGTTTTATTGTTTGTTGAAAGTAGATAAACCATATTTAAAAGAGTTATCGGAAACACAAATTAAAGATTACCTATTTAACTCAGAATATTATTATTTAGTTGATAGAGATGTTATAGAGATATACTTAGAGAACAATGAAGTTTTTGATACAATTGTAAACGATATTTTGAAAGGTAAATGGAGTTATGAGAAGACTACTGAATAGAATTAGAAATAGTGAGTTTCTTACTTTTAGTGAAGTATTACGACTAAAAGTAGGGATTGTAACTTTGTTTGTTACTGTGTTAATTATTCTAAGTATTCCTTTATCAACATTTAATGATTTTACTAATGATATCAATATTTTGGTGCCGATAGGTTTTGGAGTGTTATTGTTTTTCACAATTTTATTTACTGTTGTAAATCTGAACAGAATTGCAATGCATTTGTCGATAATTACGATGGCTTTAATAACCGTTTACTTAACTTCTGGTGGAAATCACTTTTATGGTTATATGATGTTCTTTGTAACGTTGACGGTAATTATATTCTATCAAGATATATCGACTTACTTGATATATGGAGGCGCCATTACTGCCTATGGTGTATATTACATTTTTGATAAAGGTGTTTCAATTGTTGGAGTGAACACAATTGATACACAAACATCTTTGTATACGTATTTAGTTATATTAGTAGGATTCTATATTGTTTTCTTAATTCAATTTCTTGTTTCAGACAATATTTACGAGAAGATGAATAACGATTGGGTTCGAATGAATAAAATACTTGGGAAATATCAAGATATTACTTTCCAACATCTTGTAGATATGATTGAGGAAAACAACAGTGAACCGATATATAAGAATTTAAGATTTCAACAAACTGTATCAGAAATAAGTGTCTTCATAAATGAATTTTTTGAAGAAAACGCTGAAAATATTGCTGAAGTAGTTGAGTTCTATTTCTTCTTACATGATCAAGATATTGATACTGTTGTAGAAAGCCAAGATTTGCCAATAACGACAAGAAAATATGCATTACAGTTGAGAAAATACATTCTTAACGAAAGAAGTGAACTGGTTTCAATATTGTTTGAATTCTCTACTCTAATTAAAGAGAGTAACGGATTTGATTATACAAGATACGAGTATAATTTAGATAACTTATTTGAGGATCGAATTGATAAATTACTATCGCTTGCAATGCTATATAAGTATTTAAGAACTGAAGTGACCCAGTTTGATAAATGGGGAAGTGTTAAAAGGGTTCTATCTCATAAAGAAATAACAGAAATGTTTGTTTCGAAAGAGTTTAGAGAGTTTATAACGTATGAACAAGTGAATTTTTATCTGGACAATGAGGATCTCTTTGAAGAGTACTTGAAATAGTTTTTCCACATTTCTTTGTGGATAACTTTTAAGGGTTGGATATATGAATGAAAGTATATATATGGTAAAATATATATGCTTTTCTTTATATTTAGGTAGAGAGAAAAAAGAGGTGGATTTATGGGTAAAATATTAGCGATAAGTAATCAAAAAGGTGGCGTAGGTAAGACGACGACGAGCGTGAATTTGGCTAGTTCACTGTCTTATTTAGGTAAAAGAGTATTGTTAGTCGATGTTGATCATCAGGCAAATGCTACCACGTATATGGGAATTAATAGAGCGAACTTAGAATATACAGTAGCAGACATTTTTCTTGAAAGAGCAGATGTCAAAGATGTTATAAAAAGTGTCGAAAGTGTCAAGGTAGATATTCTTCCGGCTAGATATGAACTTGGTAATATAGAGACTGCTCTAGTATCGCATGAGAATAAAGACTTTATTTTGTCCAATGCACTAGAAGAAGTTCGAGAGGATTATGATTTTATTATTATAGATTGTCCTCCTTCTTTGGGGATTGTAACAATAAATGCTTTAACAGCTTCTGATAGTGTTTTGATTCCTGTTCAATGTGAGTTTCTTGCTCTAGATGGTCTAACACAATTATTGAATACTATTCGAATTATTCAAAATAAGCAAAAATATAACAAAAGAACCCTTACTATTGAAGGTGTTTTATTAACAATGCTTGATACAAGAAGTAATATAGGTTATGAAGTAATTAATGAAGTGAGAACATACTTTAAGGAAAAGGTGTTTAAAACAATTATCCCAAGAAATGTTAAAGTAAGTGTCGCTCCGAGTCATGGGTTACCAGTTACTGAGTTTTCACCTCGTTCTAAGGGCTCACTGAGTTACCAAAATCTAGCGAAAGAGATGGTGGCATTAAGTGAGAGATAATAACTTGAAACTAGGAAGAAGTTTCGGAGATTTGCTAGAGGAGAATAAAACTGATTGGAACGATAATGAGGAAGTTATCGAAGTAGAATTTGATAGAATAAAACCAAATCCAGATCAACCAAGGACTATTTTTAAGGAAGATACATTGAAGGAATTAGCGGATTCAATTAAAGAACACGGAGTATTTCAACCAATCATTGTAAAACCTTTTGGGGAAGATTATATATTGGTTGCTGGTGAAAGAAGAGTTAAAGCTGCTCAGTTAGCTGGACTTAAAACTATTCCTGCAATTGTTAGGGAGTATAACTCTATTTATTTATCTGAGTTGGCAATTCTTGAAAATCTTCAAAGAGAGGATTTGACTCCAATTGAGGAAGCGATTGCATTTCAAAAAGCAGTGTTCAATATGAACTTAACTCATGAAGAATTGGGAAGAAAGATTGGTAAAAGTAGAGCTTATGTAACAAATATAATAGGGTTACTAAATCTACCTGAACAGGTAATTCAGGATGTTAATAATGGAACGATATCTATGGGGCACGCAAGAGCTTTGAGTAAACTCAAGAGTCAAGATTTGTGCTTAACTTTGCATAAAAGAGTGGTTCAAGAAAATCTTACTGTACGTGATATTGAAGGTTTGATAAGGAGCTTGCACAAAAATAGTACTGAATTCTTAATTTCGAAAGAAATTCTTTATAAGGCAAAAACAAGATTGCAAACAGGATTTGATTCTAGATACAGTTTCAAATTGAAAAAGAATCAATTGGTTTTTAAATTTGAGAATGAGCACGAGTTGGAAGACTTGATTAAGCGCTTAACAGGAGGTATACATGAATAGTTTTAGTGAAACGATTTTACAGTATTTTACAAGTTCTGAAGGACTTGGAATCAATGCTGCCTTGGCTCAAGTGGTTGTGACTGCAGTGATGATTTTTCTATGGTTGATTGTTGGTGTTTTATTGATGAGGACATTTAAACTCGTTATTAAGAAATCTATGAGAGTTGATAAAAATGGTCCTAGAGCAATTACGGTATCTAAACTATTGACAAGTATTGTAAGGTATGTTGTATGGTTTATAATTACCCTTTTAATCTTGGGAGAATTAAACGTTGACTTAACACCAATTATTGCTTCAGCTGGAGTGATCGGCTTGGCTATAGGTTTTGGTGCACAGGAGATCGTGAAAGATTTTATAAGTGGTTTTTTCATTCTTTTTGAAGGTTCGTTCAATGTTGGAGATGTTGTTGAAGTGGATGGATTTAAAGGTTCTGTATTAAGCTTAGGATTGAGAACAACTATTATTGAAAACTGGTTAGGTGAGAGAAAAATCATCAATAACGGGAACATAGGTTCAATTATTAATTGTTCGAAGAACGATAGTGTAGCTATTATTGATTTTGGAGTTGGATATGATACTGATTTAAGTAAATTGAGTAAACTTATGGGTGTATTCGTTGAGGACATGGAGAAGAAATATGAGGTTATTACCAATACACCTCAATTTCTAGGAGTTACTGAGCTAGCAGATTCTAGTATTAATATGAGATTGATTGCAAAAACGGAAACTATGCAGCATTTTGGTGTTGAGAGAGGGATAAGAAAAGAATTGATAGAATTATTATTGACAAATGAAATTGAAATTCCATTTCCACAAGTGGTTATACATAATGCATAAGTTTCAAATGAACAGTGTATTAACATTGAGAAAGACACACCCTTGTGGTTCAAGTGAGTGGAAAGTAATTAGATATGGATCTGATGTAAAGATTCAATGCATGGGATGCGATAGAATTGTAATGATAGATAGACCTACTTTGACAAAAAGAATTAAAAAAGTTTCTAATCCAGATGATTAGAAACTTTTTTAATTTTAAACGAAAATTCTACTGAGTTATTGTTTGTTGAGACTTCGCAGACACTGTTGTACTGTTTGAGAGTTTGAGAGACGATGTATAAACCTAAACCTGTTGAACCATCTTTACGACTTCTCGATTTGTCGATTCTGTAAAAGGCATCAAATATTTTTCTCTGTTCCTCTATGTTGATAGAAGCGCCGAAATTTGCTATCTTAAAGCTTATTTCTTTTTTGCTATCTCGTAGTGTTATCAGTATTTTCTCACCAGTAGGGGTATATTTTATAGCGTTTGTGAACAAGTTAGTTACGATGGTTTCGATTTTATCTCTATCACAGTTTAGTAATGAGTCATCTAAATCTAATTGGACCTCGATATTTGAGTTTGTATACAACGGTGATAAGGAGTAATCTATCTCTCTGATAAGTGTTGCAATATTTTCAGGTACCCATTGTTTTTGATAATCTGGAGAATCGAGTTTGTAAACAGTAATCATACTGTTTAACATATTTTTTGTCTTGTTTACTTCGTCCTGAATCAACTGTAAAGCTGTTTCTTTTTCGGCGTCAGTTTCGTAAATGTTATTTTGAATGGCCTCAGCTGAAGCTTGAATTACAGCTAATGGTGTTTTGAGTTCGTGACTCATACCTTGAATAAAATCTCTCCTGTTATTTTCTACAAGGTTTTCTTTTGCTAAAGTTTCTGATAATTGCTTGTTTTGCTCATTAAGCTGATACAAAGTCGCTTGTAGATTCGCACTCAATGTGTTGATATTATCAGCTAGTTCGGAAAACTCATCAGTTGAATCAATATTTATTCTAGGAGAAGTGAAATTAAGCATAGAAAGTTCTTTTGTTTTATTGTTGATAAAAAGTAAGGGTCTTGAAAACTCCCTTGAGTAAACAAATGCTGATAGAATTAGGATTGTCAACACAACTACAAACATATAGACATTGGCTCTTCCAGCAGCATAGACTATTTCGTCAATATAACCGGTTGGATAAACAGATATTAATAAGTGAGCAGAGTTGTCAATATCAACTATTGAGTAAAATACTAAACTAGTATTTTCTGATTCGCTTTGGTTTGAATAATAATAAGTTCCATCTTCGTAAGGTACTACAGATATATAGTTCTCTGATGAAATGTTTAATATCTCATTGGATATTAATGAGTTTAGTTGTGGGTCGTCGTTATATGTAATATCAACTATTAAACCATCATACTGTACATATTCAGTGTTTTGAAATCCGATTGATTCAAAGAAATCAGATTGTGGTTTGTTATTGTTATTTTTTCTTAGCAAGGTAATGTTATCGACCGATAGGTATGTCGGAATATAAAACTCATCATTTTTTGATGATGAAGTAAATGATACTTCTTGATTTAATTCATATGGTTTGTCATTGATAATTGGTGCATATAGCTTAAATGTAGTATCGCCCGATTTAATATCGATAATAGCGATATCAAGTTTATCGAAGCTATTTCTTAAACTTGAAATTGGAATTATTGAGGTTAATGTATTAGTGTTCTTTGAAAAAATAAGTTCCTCAATTTTAAGATCATCGTATACGTTTTTGTCCTTGAAGTATGAAATCTCGGATTTGATGTCTCTTATTTTTTCACGAGTATAGTATGTTCTAAAAACTATTCCTTGAAAAACAAATAAGAAAAGAAATACAACTAAATAAAGTAATATAAGAGAGAAGAAAGCTTTACCTATGAAACTAGATTTAATCTTCTTCAATATTAAACTTATATCCTATTCCGAAGACTGTCTTGATATACTTTCCAGCAACTCCGAGTTTCTTTCGTAAGACTTTGATATATGTGTCTACAACTCTTTCCTCGACGTAGACATCTAAACCCCAGACTTCATCCAATATTGTTACTCTGTCTAAAGCGATATTTTGGTTTTTGACAAAGAAACTCAGTAAATCGAATTCTGTTTTAGAAAGTTTTATTTGGTTACCTTCGACTTTTACTTCTCTACTATTCAAGTTCATAGAAAGCGATTTTAATTCTATTATAACAGAAGTTTGTGAAGTTTGATTTGTATCAGATCTTCTTAAAATGCTATTAGCTTTGGCTACAAGTACTGATGGAGAGAAAGGTTTTGTAACATAGTCATCAACTAGAAGATCAAATCCTTTTAACTGATCTAGTTCACTGTCTAAAGCCGTCATAAGTATAATCGGAACGTTACTTGTCTGTCTTATGCTTTTAACTACTTGCCATCCATCAATATTAGGCATCATTATGTCAGTACAAACTATATCGACATTGTTTGCTCTGAATACCTCTAAACCTGATAATCCATCTGAAGCAACGAAGACTTCAAACTCGTTCTTCCTGAAATAAGCAGCAATGATGTTTTGCAAACTTAACTCATCTTCTATAATTAAGACTTTTTTCATAAAATCACCTCATAGTATTTCTTATATATAATATAGCATAAAAAAAAGAAACGTGCCTTTATTTTCACAAGACCTTCATAAATTAATATAATTATTGAAACCTTATCTGATTTAATTTAGAATTAGTTTTAGGAAGTGATTAGAAATGGAAAACATAGTAAAAAGAATAATTGATTTTAGAAACCAAAGAGGTTGGGAAAATAATGACAAACCTGAAAACCTTGCTAAGTCTATTATAATTGAAGCGGCTGAACTGTTAGAAAATTACCAGTGGGGACCGAATCATGCAGACATGGAAAATGTAAAAGAGGAGATAGCGGACGTTATTATTTATTCAGTAGCTATGGCGTATGACCTAGGTTTTGACATTGAACAAATGATAGAAGAAAAACTCCAGAAAAACGCAGTAAAATATCCTTTAAAAAAATAACTTGCATTTTTAAAAAAGGTAGTATAAAATATGTCTTGCGTATTACGGGCGGGTAGCGAAGTGGTTAAACGCGGCAGACTGTAACTCTGCTCCTTTGGGTTCGGCGGTTCAAATCCGTCCCCTCCCACCATCTTGGGCTATGGCCAAGCGGTTAAGGCACCGGACTTTGACTCCGGGATCGATGGTTCGAATCCATCTAGCCCAGCCACTTATATAATATTTTGGAAAAAGTTAAAAAAAAGTTCAAATACTGGTTGACATCTAAATAATTATATAATAGAATAAATAACGCACTTATGTCTTTTTTATTGGTAGGGGGCCTGTAGCTCAGTTGGTTAGAGCGCACGCCTGATAAGCGTGAGGTCGTTGGTTCAACTCCAATCAGGCCCACCAATTTAGATTCTTAAGTATAAACTCAACATATGGGGCCTTAGCTCAGCTGGGAGAGCGCCTGCCTTGCACGCAGGAGGTCAGCGGTTCGATCCCGCTAGGCTCCACCATATGGAGGATTAGCTCAGTTGGGAGAGCACTTGCCTTACAAGCAAGGGGTCACTGGTTCGAGCCCAGTATTCTCCACCATATGTGCCGGAATAGCTCAGCAGGTAGAGCAACTGACTTGTAATCAGTAGGTCACGGGTTCAATTCCTGTTTCCGGCACCATTAAATTTTTTTACCAATGTATTTTTACTTTGGTGACACGACCCGCTAGCTCAGTCGGTAGAGCATCTGACTTTTAATCAGAGGGTCAGAGGTTCGAATCCTCTGCGGGTCACCATTTATTTGCCTGGGTGGCGGAATTGGTAGACGCGTTGGACTTAAAATCCAATGTCAGCAATGACGTGCCGGTTCGACTCCGGCCCTAGGTACCATGTTTTTTTTCTATAATAGAAAATGGCACCAACAGGGAGCTTCTCTGTTAGATGGTTTTTACTTAGTCTATCATAGCTCCACCATATAAAATGTGGCGGTGTAGCTCAGTTGGCTAGAGCATCCGGTTCATACCCGGAAGGTCGTGGGTTCGACTCCCTCTGCCGCTACCATATTTATGGACCCGTAGCTCAGTCTGGTTAGAGCTCCCGGCTCATAACCGGTAGGTCGCAGGTTCGAGTCCTGCCGGGTCCACCATTTATCTATTATAACAAATTCAGCTATTTACGGAGGAATACCCAAGTCTGGCTGAAGGGACTGGTCTTGAAAACCAGCAGGCGGGTGACCGCGCGGGGGTTCGAATCCCTCTTCCTCCGCCATTTTTAATCAAAAAAAAGTATTTTTCATATCGCGGGGTAGAGCAGTCTGGTAGCTCGTCGGGCTCATAACCCGGAGGTCGTTGGTTCAAATCCTTCCCCCGCAACCAAAAAGGTCCAGTGGTGTAGTGGTTAACATGTCGGTCTGTCACACCGAAGATCGCGGGTTCAAGTCCCGTCTGGACCGCCACTTATGGCTCGGTAGCTCAGTCGGTAGAGCAACGGATTGAAAATCCGTGTGTCGGCAGTTCGATTCTGTCCCGAGCCACCACTTATTACAACTAAGCCGTTTAATGGCTTTTTTTATACAATTTTTCATTAAAAGGAGATGTAATTTCATCTCCTTTTTTATTTTTTGTGGATCATTTTTATATGGGGAATTCCATCTTCTAAGTATTCTTTGCCTTCTATTTTGAATCCTAAGGACTCATAAAAGAATATTAGATATGCTTGAGCGCTAATTGTAATATCTTCTTTGTTCAATACTGAGTATATGTGTTTGATAGCTCTACGCATTAATAGTGATGCATATCCATTAGAACGATGTTCTTCATTGACAACAACTCTTCCAATAGAAGTTTTTGCATCTGTAAAAACAATTCGTAAGTACGCTACTACATCTTCGTCTTCCTCAATATATAAATGATTTGCGTTTTTATCTCTATCATCAATATCTAGATAGATGCAGTTTTGCTCGACGACAAACACTTTTGATCTTAGCTTAAGAATTGAGTATAATTCCATTGTTGTCAGTTCGTTAAACTCTTTAATGTTAATCATTTTATCACCTCTTTAATATTATATCATAGGGTATTACGTATTTTGTGAGAGAAGGTTATGTATGTTCTGGAAGCTTAGTTATATAAAGCAAAATATTCTATGATTTCTTCTTTTAAAAGAGAAAAATATTTTTATATGAGTATATATATATTGGGGGTGAAATAAAATGAAAGATGATTCGTTGCTGTACTTTGATTCACCAGTAACCTTTTTTGAGTTCTTAGAGGAGCTTGGGATAAATGAAAAGTGGAGAGTTCAAGAGGGTTTAATGAACGAGAGAGGAAAAAGAATAGAACAAAAGTCATATACTTTATATTTAAGGCAATTATTTACGGAAAGAGGTTTCTTTCGTCGACTTGTTTCACTAGCAGAGGTTGTATCCTGGTTAGATAATTTAGTGCTCATTTCAAGATTCTTAAGAAAACTGCAATACACTATATCACATAGTGATTTTATTCAAATCGAGATATCTATCGAGTATATGATTCACATGTCAAAGAAGATGAGAATAGATTATGTATTTAAGTATAGGCATAATATATTACTTGTTGAACTTAGGACAGTAAATAGTTTTAGCAAGGTAAGATCAACTTGGAATAAGAAGTTCCAAGAGTTAATGATTTATAAGGAGCTAATGAGTTATTATTTGCATGACTATAATTTTAGGGTATATGCTCTTATACCGTTATATGAGTATGTAAAAGGAAGGGTTGTTCAAAAACACTATCAGAACAATGAAAATCAATTAGATTACTTATGTAAATACACTCAAAAATACCTTATTTTAGATTAAGTAAGATTTTTTTGTTGTACATATGATATAATATATTCAGAAGATATTCGACAATAAGGAAAGAGAAGGACTATTGAGGCATTTTTTTTGTTTTGTAGTCCTTTTATATTTTGAGGAGGTAATTACGTGTTCGAACTTATTAATGATTGGGGAATAATGAGTTTTTTTATTTATTTGGGGTTACTTTTATTTTTGGCTAAAATGATTAAAGAGAAAGTACCTTTTCTTAACAAAATCATTATACCTTCTGCTTTGATAGCAGGAGCAATTGGGTTGATTTTATCAGATGGATTTCTAAATGTGATTGATATCTCTGTACCTGTTTATGAGCAGTATACAGAAGGAGAGGTACAAGATGCTTTGGATGATAATTACGATAATGTTATGATTCTAACAGCTAAAGAGGCTTCTGAAATGGGAGTGCATATTGATTTTGATGTATACAATGATTCAGATGATGTAATTGTTGTAACTACCGGTGAGACCGAGAGAAGTCCTTTGATTTTTGAGACGGTCTATCATGCTCTTGCAATAGGATTCATTGCTCTGACGTTGAGACGTAGTGAAAATGAAACAAATAAAAAGGTTTGGTCTACAGGGATGGTAATAGTAATTACCTATTTATTGCAAGCTATCATAGGGGTAACAGTTGTAGTGGTACTATTTAATAATCTATTTCTTGGGGCTGGATTGCTTCTACCATTAGGGTTTGGACAAGGACCAGGACTAGCTACTGGGCAAGGGAGAGCCTTTATGGAAGGTGTAGGCCAATTGGCGCAAGGGGGAGCTTTAGGAGCATCTATCGCGTCGATGGGATTCTTAGTTGGTGGAGTAATAGGTGTTATTGCATTAAATTATCTTGCTAGAAAACATAATATTGCTGTCAATAAGGATCATAGAGAAGAGTCGCTAATTAAGGAAACAATAGAAGTTGAGACGATAAAAGAGATTAGAGTGTTTGATGCATTGACAATGCAAATAGTTATCATATTCATAATATATGGACTTGTATATCTAACTCTTGCCTTTCTAGAGAACCTCATTTTTCCTATGTTAGGAGATTTAGGAGTGACTTTTGCTGGAGTATTCCATGGGTTTAACTTCCTTATAGGTATAATTTATGCCTTGGTATATAGAAAAATCCTAACAGTGGTTGAAAAAAGAGGACGTAATATTAAGTTCTTAACAAATAATTATGTGTTATCAAATATAAGTAGTATTGCATTTAATTTTATGATTATTGCATCTGTAATTACTATAACTAACTCAGCTGTGAAAATGTATTACGCATTTGTATTGGTATTAGCAACTGTTGGAACAGCTTTAACATATCTATTTCTTAAATGGATATCGAAAAAGATTTATAGTGGTAAGTTTGAAGTTCATTATTTTATTGGGATGTTTGGAATGCTTACAGGAACGGCTTCAACTGGTTTAGCTTTGTTAAAAGGTGTTGATCAAGACTATGAATCACCTGTTGCAGAAGAAATGGTTGTTGGATCAGGTACTGCAATATCTATGGCTTTACCACTATTTGCATTACTGATGTTTCCAGGATTAGCAATAACGTCTGGCAACAATATATTCAATGTTTTAGTATTTGTTATACCTGCTGTATATGGATTAATATTAGTTGGAATTTTGCTATATATTAATAGAAAAAAATAGTAAAAAAATACATTGATTTATCAATTTTCATTTGTTATAATAAATCATCAATTCACGTATAATAGCTTTAATAAGGAGAGCAGTTTCTACCCTAGACCGTAAATTTAGGACTACGTGCAAAATAATATAAACCAAAATAGGTTTCTTTTGCTCATGTCCTTGATATGCTAAAAAGGCCTATTTTTTATTATAATAAGGAGGATTATTATGTCTAATTTAAATGGAAAGCTTATTCAGGAAGGGTTAACATTTGATGATGTTTTACTTGTGCCACAAGCTTCTGAAGTTTTACCAAGTCAGGTGAACATGCAAACAAATCTAACGAAAAATATTGTGTTAAATATTCCTATTGTGTCAGCGGCTATGGATACTGTAACCGAAGCTAGATTGGCCATTGCCCTAGCAAGGCAAGGTGGTCTTGGTTTTATTCACAAAAATATGTCTATAGAGGAACAAGCAAAACAAGTTGATTATGTTAAAAGAAGCGAATCAGGAATGATACTTAACCCAATCACTTTGAACAAGGACAATACACTTAGAGAAGCAGAAGATATACTATCAAAATATAAGATTTCAGGATTACCTGTAGTAAAAGAGGGGAATGTTCTGATTGGTATCATTACGAATAGAGATTTAAAATATAGAGAGCTAGACGATACACCTGTTGTTGATGTTATGACAAAGGACAAATTAATAACAGCTCCGGTAGGAACGGATTTAGAAACAGCTAAAAAAATACTTTTAGATAATCGAATTGAGAAATTACCAATAGTAGATGAAAACTATAATTTAAAGGGATTAATCACTATTAAGGATATTGATAATGTAATAAATTATCCAAATGCAGCGAAAGATGATAAAGGTAGATTAAGATGTGGAGCAGCTGTTGGTGTTGGTGCTGATACATTGAGTAGAGTAACAGCATTAGTTGAAGCTGGAGTAGATGTGATAACTGTTGATAGTGCTCATGGGCACTCAAAAGGTGTTATTTCCGCTGTTAGAGAGATAAGAAGAGAATTTCCTAATCTTGATATAGTAGCTGGGAATATCGTAACTAAGGAAGCGGCAAAGGCATTAATCGAAGCAGGAGCAAATACGATAAAAGTAGGGGTAGGACCTGGATCAATTTGTACTACAAGAGTAGTTGCAGGTGTTGGTGTACCTCAAATAACTGCGATTAACGATGTATATGAATACACAAAGGAGTCAGATGTATGTGTAATTGCAGATGGCGGGATTAAGTATAGTGGAGATGTGGTGAAGGCTATTGCTGCTGGAGCAAACACTGTTATGTTAGGGTCATTATTAGCAGGGACAAAGGAGTCCCCTGGAGAAGAGTTAATTTTCCAAGGAAGAAGATTTAAGACATATGTTGGAATGGGATCTCTTGTAGCTATGAAAAGAGGATCCAGTGATAGATATTTTCAAAAAGGTAATGGAGAAGCAAAAAAACTAGTCCCTGAAGGAATCGAGGGAAGAGTTGCATATAAAGGAGAGTTAGCAGATACTATATATCAATTATGTGGTGGTGTTAAATCAGGTATGGGTTATTGTGGTACTAAAACAATAACAGAACTGATTAAGAATGGACGATTTGTTAAGATAACAGGTGCAGGATTAAAAGAATCACATCCTCACGATGTTCATATAACAAAAGAAGCACCAAACTATACAAAATAATATTTTGCGTATAATAGCTTTAATAAGGAAAGCGAGTTTCTACCCTAGACCGTAAATCTAGGACTACGCAAAGAAGAAATCATTATTAATAATGAGATTTTTCTTTGTGAAAAATCTCATTTTATATTTTATATGGAGGAAATTATGAATAAAATAATAATAGTCATGGGTTCAAAAAGTGATTGGCCCGTAATGAAAGAAGCATGCTTATTGTTAGAAGAACTAGATGTACCTTATTCAAGAGATGTTGTTAGTGCTCATCGTACACCAGAACATTTGTTTGAGTTTGCAAGAAAAGCAAGCGAAGTAGGTCGCAAGGTGATAATAGCTGGAGCAGGTGGAGCAGCGCATTTACCAGGAATGATAGCATCATTGACATGTCTGCCTGTTATCGGAGTTCCAATCAAAACCTCAAAACTTAGTGGAATGGATTCTATGTTGAGTATTGTCCAAATGCCACCAGGAGTGCCAGTTGGGACAATGGCTATTAATGGCGCAAAAAACGCAGCGTTGTTTGCATTGTCGATATTAGCCACATCTGATGAAAGTATCAAGATGAAGTTAGAAGACTATCGAGAACGCCAAACTCAATCTGTGATGTCAGATAGAAAACTGGTAATTTAGATGATTATTGGAATTATAGGTGGAGGCCAGTTAGGTATGATGATGGCGGAAGCGGCAAAAAAATATGATTACAAAGTAATAGGACTTGATCCTAATAAAAACTGCTCGTTAAGTCATATAGCGGATGAGATGATTTCTGCGGACTACAACGATGAAAAAGGAATTAAAGAACTAATGAGTAAAGTAGACTTTGTTACATATGAGTTTGAAAATGTCGATCTTGACATGATTTCGAAGTATGAACATAAAATTCCACAAAAAAGGGATGCACTACATTACTCGAGAAATAGACTAATTGAAAAAGATTTCGCTTCTAATCTCGGAATTAAAACACCAAGATATAAGTTGTACCAGAATAGTGACATATTTTACCCATCAATAATTAAGACAACTGAGGGTGGATATGATGGAAAAGGGCAATGGGTGATTAATGATATCTTAGATATTGACCGACTTATTATCGATGAGGATATTGAGTATATAATTGAGGAAAAAATTGAGTTTGATTATGAGATCAGTGTTGTGGTTACTAGGGATGCATATGGTAATAAGGCTTTCTATCCAATTCCTATCAACGAACATAGAAATGGGATATTGTTTACATCATCAGTTTTTGATGAGGTTGACAGTTTGATAGTATCAAAAGCACATGAGTATACATCAAAATTGGTTGAGAAACTGGATTATGTAGGAACGCTAGCTATTGAATATTTTGTTAAAGGTAATGACGTCATATTTAATGAGTTTGCACCAAGACCTCACAATTCAGGACATTACACTATTGAAGGTTGTAATATCTCGCAATTTGAAAATCATATTAGAGCCATTTCCGGGTTAAAGGTAATCCAACCAAAATTAGTCTCACCAACAATTATGATTAATGTTCTAGGGCAAGATAATGACTTTATCAAAAGAATAAACTACAATTCAGTATATCATCATACTTACTACAAAGTAGAATCTAGAGTGAATAGAAAAATGGGTCATATTACGATAGTGACTGACACAAAAGAGCAAGGAATTGAAATTAAAAATAATATCATCAAGGAGTAGTTATGAATAAACGTGTATTAATAGAACGTAAGACAGGATTCGGTATTGAAAGAACAGAGTTGTATAAGGATTTTATTAGGAATTTCAATATTGATTTGAAATCACTAAGGTATTTCATAGTATATGATCTGTTTAATATTGAAGAGGAGCTTTTTGAACAAGTAGTGAATGAAATACTTCTCGAAGTGAACAAAGATAAAGTACATTACACATTACCAGTTTCGAAAAATATTATTTCATTCGAATCACTACCTGGCCAATTTGACCAGAGAGCTGATTCTGCTATGCAATGTATTAAAATCCTAAGTCCTACATCAACACCAATAGTTACAAGTGGGATAGCAATAACATTTGATGAAACAGTAAGTGATTGTGATATTTCTAAATTAAAGGAATATATGATAAATGAAGTTGAATCAAGAGAGAAGGATTTTAGTATTCTTGATATTCCAACTTATAACAAACCTGAGAGCGTACCTGTTATAGCAGAGTTTATCTCTATGGAAGAAGAAGAGTTATATTTATTTTATAATGAAATGGGATTTGCAATGTCTTTTGAAGATTTAAGTTTTGTTCAGGAATACTTTAAATCAGAAAATAGAAATCCATATGAAACAGAATTAAAAGTTTTAGATACTTACTGGAGTGATCATTGTCGTCATACAACATTTGAGACTGAAATCTCAAAGACGATATTTGGTACATCAAACCTTGATGAGAAAATCCAAGAAGCGTTTAATGAATATCTTAAGGACAGAGAAAAACTATCAAGAAACCACAAACCTGTAACGTTGATGGATATCGCAACAATAAACGCTAAGATTGAAAAAGAAAGTAACAATCTAGATGATTTAGAAATTAGTGAGGAAATCAACGCAGCTAGTATTTTCATAGATGTTGATGTAGACGGTAAAGATGAGAAATGGTTGCTAATGTTCAAGAACGAAACACATAATCACCCAACAGAGATTGAACCCTTTGGTGGAGCATCAACTTGTATAGGTGGTGCGATTAGAGATCCACTAAGTGGAAGAAGTTTTGTCTATTCAGCTTTAAGAGTTACTGGTGCCGCGGATATAACTGAGGAAATCAATAAAACGATTCCTGGAAAGCTTCCTCAAAGTGTGATTTCGAAAGAGGCTGCTCATGGATATTCATCATATGGGAATCAAATTGGTCTAGCTACGACCTTTGTTGATGAAGTTTATCATGATGGTTATAAAGCAAAAAGAATGGAAATTGGAGCCGTAATAGGAGCAGTTAAAGCAGATTACGTTAGAAGAGAATCGCCTAAACCAGGTGATATTGTTTTATTGTTAGGTGGACGAACAGGACGCGATGGTATTGGTGGTGCAACTGGATCATCAAAAGAACATACTGTAGAGTCATTAAATATATCAAGTGCAGAAGTACAAAAAGGAAATGCACCAGAGGAAAGAAAAATTCAAAGGTTATTCAGAAACCCTAATGTAACAAAATTAATCAAGAAATCGAATGATTTTGGAGCTGGTGGAGTTAGTGTTGCAATTGGAGAACTAGCCGATGGGTTATCAATAAATCTAGATAAGGTACCAACTAAATATAAGGGAATAAACGGAACAGAGCTGGCGATTAGTGAGTCACAAGAAAGAATAGCTGTAGTAGTGGAAGTAAAAGATGTTGAAACGTTTAAACATTATTGTAGCGAAGAGAACATTGAAGTTGTTGAGGTTGCAGAGGTTACATCTGAAAAGAGATTAGTTATGACTTGGAATGGAGAAACTATTTGTGATATGTCTAGAGAATTTATAGATTCATCTGGAGTAAGACAAAGTATGAATGTTGAAGTAAAACATAACCTTCCAAGTGATTTTATGTCAAAGGAGAGAATCCTAACAAAAACGGATGCGTTGAACCTACTTCAAGATAAGAATGTGTCTTCAAAACAAGGACTTGTTGAAATGTTTGATTCTACAATAGGGAGAACAACTGTACTTGCACCATTTGGAGGTAAGTATAGATTAACCAAAACACAGGCAAGTGTTCAAAAAATCCCTGTAAGAAACAAGAAAACAAACACCGCAAGCATCATGGCGTACGGGTTTAATCCTTATATATCAGAAATAAGTCCATTTCACGGAAGTACCTATGCTATTTTAGAATCAATGGCGAAAGTAGTTGCTTCAGGAGGAAAACATCAGTCTATTAGATTTACTTTCCAAGAATACTTTGAGAGATTGGGAGATAATCCTAAATTATGGGCAAAACCATTTAGCGCTCTTTTAGGAGCTTATCATACATTGAGAGAGTTTAAACTAGCAGCTATTGGGGGAAAAGACTCTATGAGTGGAACATATCATGAGTTAACTGTACCACCAACTTTAGTATCCTTTGCTGTAACTACTGATGATACGAGAAATATTATCTCTCCTGAGTTTAAACAAGCAGGGAACAATCTATATCTGTTTAGGTATGATGTTGATGATATGAAGTTACCAAATTTAGATCAAATAAAAGAATATTTCCAATATATTGAAGGGAATATCGAGAAAAAGAATATAGTTAGTGCGATTGCTATAACTCACGGAGGAATCTTTGAAGCGCTCGCAAAAGCATCTTTTGGAAACAAAATAGGTGTAGATGTAAAAACAACACAATCTCTGAATGAGTATATCTATGGTGGAATTATTGTAGAATCAGAAGTTGAGTTGAATCATCAACAAGCTATTTATATTGGGAAAACAAACAAGTCTAATAGCTTGAGTGTTAACAATATTAACATTGAGATAGATGAGGCACTTCAAGCAAATCAAACTCGATATACAGATGTGTTTCCTATTTTACATGAAGATGACAGAACATTTATAAACACCAAAGTTTCAAAAGAGAAGTCTAACTATAAGGTTGAGCAAACGGACGAAGTAAAAGTATTAATCCCAGTATTTCCAGGAACAAACTGTGAGTATGATTGTGAAGCAGCCTTCGTCAATGAAGGTGCTACGGTACAAACACTAGTATTTAATAATCAGACTGAAGAGGATATTCAAGAATCAATTATAAAATTGTCATCTGCAATTGATGAATCACACATCCTGATGTTTAGTGGTGGGTTCAGTAGTGGAGACGAACCGGATGGATCTGGTAAGTTTATTGCAAATGTATTACGAAACGAAAAAGTCTCGAAATCAATTACGAAATTTTTAGAGAAAAAGAGATTAATACTTGGTATATGTAATGGATTTCAAGCTTTAGTGAAGTCAGGACTTCTACCATATGGAGTTGTGCAACCAATAGAGAATGAATCACCAACATTATTTAAGAATTCAATTAATCGACATATCTCTAAGTTTGTAAATACTAAAGTATCAACAACAGCTTCTCCATGGTTAAGTAGTTTCAAGGAAAACGATAATCATGTGATCGCAATGTCTCATACTGAAGGCCAGTTTATTATTAATGAGGACAAATATAAAGAATTACTATATAACAAACAAATAGCATTCCAGTACGTGGATGACTCAAATCAACCGACATATAATCCAGTCTATAATCCAAATGGATCATCATACGCAATAGAAGGTATTGTATCAGCAGACGGATTGATTTTAGGTAAGATGGGACATTCAGAAAGATACCAAGAAGGATTATTCAAAAATATAGAAGGTAATAAAAATCAAAATATATTTAGAAATGGTGTGAACTATTTCAAAACGGGAGGATCTAACTAATGGAAAACTTATTATATGAAGGAAAAGCAAAAAAAGTATTTAAGACAGAGGAACCAAATGAAGTAATCATTTATTACAAAGATGATGCAACAGCATTCAATGGTGTAAAAAAAGCATCAATCTCTAATAAGGGTATCTTAAACAATAAAATCACTGAGATTTTATTCACTAAATTATCGGAGAAAGGGATCCCTAATCACTTCATAAAAAGAATTGATGATCGTTCTCAATTATGTCAAAAAGTAGATATTGTTCCTTTAGAGTTCATTGTTAGAAACTACATTGCTGGAAGTATGTCAAAAAGATTACGTATAAAAGAAGGAACGAAACCAAGTAATACAATATTTGAAATCTGCTACAAAAAAGATGAACTAGGAGATCCTTTAATTAATGATCATCATGCTGTAGCATTAGGACTTTGCACGTATGATGAATTACATCGTATGTATGCACTAACAAATCAAATTAATGAAATACTAACTTCAATATTTGATAAAGAGGGAATTATCTTAGTTGATTTCAAAATTGAGTTTGGAAAAAACAATGATGGTGAGATTTTGTTAGCTGATGAGATTTCTCCTGATACAAGTCGACTTTGGGATAAGGAAACTCTAGAAAAGTTGGATAAAGATAGATTTAGAAGAGATCTAGGTAGTATAGAAGAAGCATATATCGAAATTTTGAAAAGAATAAATTAAAGGACTGATTCTTGTGGGTGAAATAGATATTTTATATGAAGATAAAATGAATGAAGAATGCGGTGTGTTTGGTGTAATTAATGTTAAAAATGCATCTGAAGTAATGTATTACGGATTACATGCTCTTCAACATAGAGGGCAAGAAGGTTGTGGAATCATCACAACGGATCATAGAGAGTTTTATAGTTTAAAAGGAGAAGGTTTGGTATCGGATATTTTCAACGAATCAAACTTAGCGACTCTCAAGGGTGATACTGCGATTGGTCATGTAAGATATTCTACTAGTGGTGGTGGAGGAATAGAGAATGTTCAACCATTTCTATTTAGACATCACACTGGAGATTTTGGACTATGTCATAATGGGAACTTAGTTAACTCGAAAGAACTAAGGAAGTTCCTTGAAATACAAGGAAGCATCTTCCAATCTACATCCGACACTGAAATCTTTGCGCATCTAATTAAAAAAGATACACAAACTAATCGTAGAGAAGCAATTAAGAGTGCTTTGAATAGATTAGAAGGTGCGTTTGCATTTCTCGCATTATCTAGAGATAAGCTATATATAATGCGTGATAAAAACTCATTGCGTCCATTATCATTAGGAAAGTTGAATGGAGGATATGTTGTTTCAAGTGAGACCTGTGCATTCGAAGTTGTTGGTGCAGAGTTTGTAAGAGATATCAAACCAGGAGAAATTCTAATTATTAATATAAATGGTGAAATTACATCAGATAGTTACGCAGCAAAAACATACCCTAATATGTGTGCGATGGAATATATTTACTTTTCAAGACCTGATTCTGATATTGAAGGAGTAAATGTCCACTCTTCAAGAAAAGAAGCAGGAAGGATTTTAGCTAATGAAGCACCTGTTGATGCAGATGTTGTAGTCTTCGTTCCAGATAGTTCTACATCCGCTGCTTTGGGATTTTCTGAGGAATCAAATATTCCTTTGGAAATGGGGCTTATAAAAAATAAATATGTAGCTCGTACTTTCATTCAACCTTCACAGGCTATGAGAGAAAAAGGCGTGAAGATGAAATTATCACCAGTAAGAACTATTGTTGAAGGAAAACGCGTATGTCTAATTGATGATTCAATCGTTAGAGGAACAACTTCAAAGAGAATTATCAGATTACTTAGAGAATGCGGAGCAACAGAGGTGCATATGCGTATCGCTGCACCACCTATTACTAATCCATGTTTTTATGGGGTAGACACTTCTACATATGATGAACTGATTAGTGCAAGACATAGTGTTGAAGAAGTAAGAAAGATAATCAATGCTGATTCTCTTAACTTCTTAAGTGTAGAAGGGGTTTTAAAAGCGTGTAATAGAACAAAGATGTGTGTATCTTGTTTCACAGGTAAATATCCAACATATATTTACCAAGACCTTAAAGAAGCAAACAAAGATGGTAAATTTTAGGAGGCAATAATGTCAAACAAATATGAAGAATCTGGAGTAAGTCTGGAAAAGGGATATGAGTCTGTAGAACGTATTAAGAAACACATTACGAGAACAAATAATGTTGGATCAATGTCAAATATTGGTGATTTTGGTGGATTGTTTGATTTAGCTAAATATAACATAAAGCATCCAATACTTGTTTCAGGAACTGACGGTGTAGGAACAAAACTCCTTATCGCGCAAGAGGCTCAAAAACATGACACTATTGGAATTGATCTTGTTGCAATGTGCGTTAATGATGTACTAGCAGTTGGGGCTCAACCATTATTTTTTCTTGATTACATAGCTGTTGGTAAAAATGAGCCTACAGTTATAGAGGAAATTGTGAAGGGTATTAGTGATGGTTGTGTGGAAAGTGGTTGCGCACTAATAGGTGGAGAAACCGCTGAAATGCCAGACATGTATCAAGGTGATCACTATGATTTAGCAGGTTATACTACAGGTGTGGTAGATAAAACTAAAATGTTAGATAAATCAAATGTATCTGTTGGGGATATCATTATTGGGTTACCCTCTTCGGGGATTCACTCTAATGGATTTTCTCTAGTAAGAAAAATTTTCTTTAAAGATCATAAGTTCAAACTTAAGGATTATATAGATGAGTTGGGTATGACATTGGAAGAAGAACTTCTGAAACCTACGAAAATCTATGTTAAAGGGGTAATGGATGTAGTAAGTAACGCAGAGGTTTCTAGTATTGCACATATTACTGGTGGAGGATTTATTGAGAATATACCTCGTGCTTTACCGGAAAATTTAGGGGTAAGAATTTATGAAAACAAAGTGCCAGTATTGCCAATATTTAAACTGATGGAGAAACTAGGAGAGATAAATCATCTTGAAATGTATAATATCTTCAATATGGGTGTTGGGATGGTATTAATACTAAAAGAATCAAACAAAGATAAGGCTTTAAAAATACTAGAGGAACACAATTACAATCCTGTTGTAATTGGAGAAGTTGTAAACGTAAAAGGAGTTGAAATAGTTTGATGAAAAATATTGCTATTTTTGCATCTGGGACAGGATCTAACTTCTTAGCAATTAATGAGGCTATTGTCAACGGTGAGTTGTCTGCTAATATTGCACTATTGGTATCAGACAGACCAAAGTCGAAAGCTGTTGAAAATGCAAATAGATTAGGTATAAATGTTCTTGCATTCTCACCGAAAAAATATCAATCAAAAAAAAAATATGAAGAAATAATAAGAAATAAACTAATAGAGTTAAATGTAGAACTTATAGTTCTTGCAGGATATATGCGACTAATAGGTGAAACATTACTAGAAAACTACCAAAAAAGAATTATAAATATTCACCCTTCTTTACTCCCATCATTCAAGGGAATTGATGCTGTAGGACAAGCTATCGATGCAAAAGTAAAAGTTACTGGGGTATCAATTCATTATGTGGATGAGGGAATGGATACAGGAGAAATTATCGCTCAAGAAGCAGTAGATATATCTAATCTTCATACTCGTGAGGAAATAGAGAAAAGAATACATCATATTGAACATAAATTATATCCAAAAACTATAAATCAAATATTGGAGGGTTTAAAATGAGAAGAGCATTAATTAGTGTTAGTGATAAAACAGGTATTGTTGAATTTGTAAAAGAGCTCAAACTACTTGGCTTTGAAATTATTTCAACCGGAGGAACAAAAAGAGTTCTAGAAGACAACGGTGTTAAAACAATATCAATAGATGAGATTACAGGATTTCCTGAAATCTTAAACGGGAGAGTAAAAACTCTTCATCCGAAAGTCCATGGAGGGTTATTATCATTAAGAGATAATGAACTTCATCAAAAAGAAGTGAAAGAAAATGAAATTGAGTATATAGATTTAGTATGTGTAAACTTATATCCTTTTAAAGAAACTATTTCTAAAGGAGGAACTACGTTTGACGAAGCTATTGAACAAATTGATATTGGTGGACCTTCTATGCTTAGAAGTGCAGCGAAAAATTATCAATTTGTTACAGTTCTAACAGATACTGCTGATTATGAGAAAGTAATTGAGGAAATGAAAAAGTCTGGAGACACAACATTAGAAACAAAGAAAGAGTTGAGTGCAAAAGTATTTAGGAAAACAGCACAATATGATTCATATATCGCAAATTACCTAACCAAAGAGTTAGAAGTAGAGAATCCAGAATCAGTTACCCTCACATATGATTTTCATCAATCATTAAGATATGGAGAAAATCCACATCAAAAAGCATCACTATATCGATCAAGTGATAATCCCTATTCTTTATTAAATGCTGAATCACTAAATGGGAAACCACTATCATATAATAATATTCAAGATGCCAATTCAGCTATCAACATCTTAAAAGAGTTTTCTGAACCTTCTGTTGTAGCCTTAAAACATATGAACCCATGTGGAGTAGGATCTGCTAATTCAATATTTGAAGCATTTGTCAGAGCATACGAAAGCGACCCTGTATCGATTTTTGGTGGGATTGTAGCACTAAATCGAGAGGTGACAAAAGATGTTGCTATAGAGATGAATAAAATCTTTCTAGAAATCATCATCGCACCAAGTTATACAGATGAAGCACTTAAAGAATTAAAGAAGAAAAAGAACTTAAGAGTATTAATTCTAGATACAGCTAAGGAAAATACCGATTTAAATCAAACTGTAACGGTTAATGGTGGAGTGTTATTCCAGAACTTAGATCAGTACTTAGTTTCAAGAGAAGATTTAAAATGTGTAACAGAAAAAACTGTAGATAGTAAAGATATTGAGGAACTATACTTTGCATGGAAAGTTGTGAAGCATGTAAAATCTAATGCCATAGTGATAACTAAAGGTACAAAAACAGTGGGTATTGGCGCAGGACAAATGAATCGTGTTGGCGCAGCTGAAATTGCTTTAGATTGGGCAAAAAAACATGGACATACAGATGACTTAACACTATCAAGTGATGCGTTCTTCCCGTTTGATGATGTTGTCCGCTTAGCCCATAAATATGGAGTAACGAGAATTGTACAACCAGGTGGAAGTATAAGAGATAAAGATTCAATAGCAGCGTGTAACGAACTTGGTATCAAAATGGTATTCACAAATAACAGACACTTTAAACACTAAGAGGTGTAATATGAATGTTTTAGTAATTGGAAGTGGCGGTAGAGAACACGCGCTTTGTTATGCAATTAAAAAATCAAAGAAACTAACTAATCTATATGCTATTCCAGGAAACCCAGGGATAGCTAAAATTGCAAAATGTTTTGATTTGAATCCTATGAATAATGACGAAATCAAAAATTTTGTAATTAAAGAAAAAATTGATTTAATTATTCCTGGAAGTGAAGTATATTTAGAGAATGGAATTACAGATGCGTTTGCCAATTTACCAGTAGATGTGTTTGGTCCAACTATAAAAGCGACTCAAATTGAGTCTTCAAAAGAATACGCAAAAGCTTTAATGGAAAAGCACAAAATACCAACTGCATCATATAAGGTATTTACAGATTATGATGAGGCTAAAGAATATATATTAAATAACAAAATTCCTACTGTAATCAAGTATGATGGTCTTGCAGGAGGAAAAGGAGTCGTTGTCGCAACAACTGAGAAAGAAGCGTTAGACGCGATATTTGTTATGCTGAAAGAGAAGAAATATGGTAATTCCAAAGTTATTGTTGAAGAATACTTGGAAGGACCAGAGTTCTCATTGATGTGTTTTGTAAATAATGGTACTGTTGTTCCAATGCCAATAGCGCAAGATCACAAACGATTATTGGATAATGATTTAGGTCCGAATACTGGAGGAATGGGAATATATTCTTCTGTACCAATTATTTCAGATAGTGTTATACAAGATGCTTATGACAATATAATGGTACCAACAGTGGAAGCGATGATGAAAGAAGGTAATCCATTTACAGGATTTCTGTATGGAGGACTGATGCTAACAACAGAAGGACCGAAAGTAATTGAGTTTAATGCAAGATTTGGAGATCCTGAAACAGAAGTTATTCTACCAAAGTTAGAATCTGACTTTCTAGAAATAATTGAACGTATTTTAGATGAAAAATCACTTGTTATTCGTTGGTCTAGTGATTACTATGTAGGTGTAGTAATGGCATCAAAAGGGTATCCAAACACGTACTCTAAAGGGTATCAAATCGATGGGTTAGATACTGTTGAGGATATAGTATTTCATATGGGAACAAAGGAAGAGAATGGCGTAATTAAGACGAATGGTGGTCGTGTTTTACTTGTAATTGGACATGATGAGACTTTGGAACGTGCGATTGAAAATGCATACAAAAATGTAAGTAAGATTAAGTGTGAAAATCTGATGTTTAGAACAGACATTGGAAAAAAATCAGTAAAGAGGTAATAACATGGATAAAATAGTAGTATTGGATTTTGGATCGCAGTATAACCAATTAATAGCGCGTAGAGTAAGAGAATTAGGAGTATACTCTGAAATTCTTCCGTTTAATGTAGAGTTAAGTACATTACAAGATGAGAATATTAGAGGAATAATATTATCTGGTGGCCCAAACAGTGTTTATGATGAGTTTGCACCACACATCTCAAAAGAATTGTATGAGTTAGGAGTACCTATTTTAGGTATTTGTTACGGAATGCAAATTACACAATATTTGTTTGATGGTAAAATCTCTCCAGCAAAGAAAAGAGAGTATGGAAAGAGCGTTTTAACTATCGAACAGGAATCAAAGTTAACAAAAGGATTACCAAAATCTTCAACGGTATGGATGAGTCACGGAGATCATGTAGATGAATTATCAGAGGAGTTTATTCAACTTGGAACGACACCATCTTGTATCGCTATTGCAAAACATAAGGAAAAAGAATTATATAACTTACAGTTCCATCCTGAAGTAACTCATTCAGAGTATGGGAAGCAGATTATCGAAAACTTCGTTATGGATATTTGTCAAGCTGTATCCTCATGGAATCTTGAAGATTACATTGATAATACGATCTTATCAATTAGAGAAAAAGTAGGAACCGATCAAGTGATTTTAGCACTTAGTGGTGGTGTCGATAGTAGTGTCGCAGCAATGCTTATTCACAAAGCGATTGGAGAACAGTTAACTTGTGTATTTGTTGATACAGGACTTCTTCGTAAAGAAGAGGGTGATAAAGTTATGGATTTATACGCAAATAACTTCCATATCAATGTTCATAGAGCAAATGCAGAAGAACAGTTTCTATCAAACCTTAAAGGCGTAAAAGATCCTGAGCAAAAAAGGAAAATTATTGGTAATGAATTTATCAAAGTTTTTGAATCATTTAAGCAAGATCACAAAGATGCAAAATACCTAGCTCAAGGGACAATATATCCTGATGTAATTGAGTCTGTAAGTATAAACGGTCCTAGTGAAACAATAAAATCTCATCATAACGTTGGGGGATTACCAGAAGAATTAGACTTTGAGCTAATTGAACCTTTACGTGAATTATTCAAGGATGAAGTTCGAAAAGTAGGACTCAAACTAGGAATTCCAAAACATATGATAATGAGACATCCTTTCCCTGGTCCAGGATTAGGAATTAGAGTCCTTGGAGAAGTGAGTAAAGAGAAAGTCTCAATTTTACAAGAAGCAGATGATATTTTCATTGAAGAACTATATAATGACAACTTATATGATTTAGTATCGCAAGCATTTGTTGTATTATTACCGGTTAAAACTGTTGGAGTTATGGGTGATAAAAGAACATACGAATATGTTGCAGCTGTACGAAGCGCAGATACGATTGATTTTATGACAGCTACTTTTAGTAGATTATCTTTTGATTTTCTAGATAAGGTTGCCTCTAGGATTATAAACGAAGTAAAAGGAATCAATCGTGTTGTGTACGATATTACTTCAAAACCTCCAGGAACCATTGAGTGGGAATAATGGTAATAGACGGAAGAGAATTATCTCGTAGTATTCGTTTTGATTTATCAAAGAAAATAAAGGAACTCAAAAAAACATATAACGAGGTTCCACATTTAGTCGTAGTATTGGTTGGTGACGATCCTGCATCTGAAAGTTATGTAAAAGCAAAAGAAAGAGCTTGTAAAGAAGTGGGGATTCAATCTACGCTAATAAAACTACCAAGTTCTATTAGTGAAAAAGAACTGTTAGAACATTTAGATATCCTTAATAACGATCATTTAGTTCACGGGATACTAGTTCAGTTACCTTTACCAAAACAGATTAGTCAAGATACTATCATTGATTTCTTGTCTGTTAGTAAGGATGTCGACGGTTTAACACCTACAAATATATCTAGGTGTCATACATTGAGATATTCAATTCTACCGTGTACGCCTAAGGGAATAATCACAATGTTAAAGAGTAAGAATATACAAATTCAAGGGAAACACGCATGTGTTATTGGAAGAAGTAATCTAGTTGGGAAACCTATTGCACAGTTGCTTTTAAAAGAGAACGCAAGTGTTACCATAACACATAGACATACTGAAGAACTTAAAGAAATAACAAGACAAGCAGATATCCTAATAAGCGCAGTAGGAAAAGCTAAGTTTGTAACCAAAGATATGGTTAAAAAGGGTGCTGTTTGTATAGATGTAGGCCTATCAAGAGTAGATGGGAAATTATATGGTGATTTCGATTTTGATGCTCTTCTTGATCATGTCTCATATATATCAAAAGCACCAGGTGGAGTTGGACCTATGACTATTACTTCACTACTAGAAAACACAATTGAATGCTTTGAAAATCAAAAAAACAACATCGTTATTTGATGTTGTTTTTTTTGTATAATGTTAAACTGTATACCACAGAGGCAATTTTCTTTCTTCTTTCAAGATTCCTATTTATCTCATTTTTCGAACTTTTAACTTGAGACGCATTTACAAAATCCCCTTTGATATTTCCCTTGATATGAGAATTGTTACTATCAATTTTGTGTAGTAGTATTTTCATTTCATCAAGTACAAAATCTAAATCATGTTCCACGCTTGATGCCATTTTTTTCAGATATAAATTGTATCTAAAGTTTACTAGTGTCAAATATAATGTACTTACAATGAATAATGTACATATAACTATACCTGAAAAGGTGTTATCTTTTACTGAGAAGTAGAGTAAGTAAACACTTGTTAGCAACAATAGTATTGGAACAAAATTACTCCTTCTTGCTTTCTCAAAAGAATTCATTATCCTATCCATATCTTCCTCCTATGAAATTATTATATATTAATACATTTATAAATACAAACATCAATAGCTATGATACAATATTGGAGTGACTATATTTCATATAAAAGGAAGTGATATTATGATATTTTTATTAACAAATGATGATGGGTTTGATTCACCTAAATTAAAGTATACTAGAGATGTTTTAAAGAAATATGGTGAAGTATACACTATAGCTCCTTCGAAGGAACAATCTGCAAAAAGTATGAGTTTAACAATAGGTGGCTTCACATTTGAAAAAGTGGATGAATACAACTACAAAATAGACGGAACTCCAGTTGATTGTGTGAACTTCGCATTTGGAGGTTTAAATCTACGTCCAGACATTACATTTTCAGGAACAAACAATGGCTATAATATCGGTGTAGACACCAAATACTCTGGGACTGTGGGAGCTTGTTTGCAAGTTCAGTATTTTGGATTCCCAACAGTAGCACTATCTGCTGATCAAAATGGTAATAGTGTATTAGAAGAGGAGTTAGAATCGACTTTGAACTACGTGTTTGACAATGAAATATACTCAAAAGACCATACACTAAATATTAATTTCCCAAGAGAATCCTTCGGAAAATCAAAAGGAATCCAATTAACAGAATTAGATTACTATCAGTTTGATTATTCACCAAAAATTTCTGGAAATAAATATCTGCCTAGAAGATCCTATATTCAAGATAGAAATTTAGTAGAAGGTACTGATACTTGGGCATATATTAATGGATATACATCGATTTCAAAAATAAAAGTATAGCACTCATATGAGTGCTTATTTGATATAATGAGAATAGAAAGCTAGGTGTTAACTATGAACTTAAAGAAATTCTTTATTATTAGTGACATACACTCACATTATAGTTCTATGATAGAAGCTTTAAACAAAGCTCAGTACGATGAAGATAATCCACAACATCATTTACTCGTTTTAGGGGATTTATTTGATCGAGGAAATGAAGGATGTAATGTATTGGAATACTTATATCAATTATCATCTCAGGAAAAAGCAACGATAATCTTGGGGAATCATGATGCTTTTCTGCTTGATTTCTTAGATGGAAATTTTGAGAAAGTGGGTTTTAATATAAAACACAATGGTTTTGGTAACACTTTGAAGCAGTTATCTGACTTAGATCCAAAGAATAGTGATTTTGAACTTATCCATAAGAGCATTGTTCTTCGTTATCCATTCTTGCATAATTGGTTAAAGTCCTTCCCTCTGTATATTGAAATAGAGAACTACATATTTGTTCACGGAGGAGTTGATGGTGGAAAACTAGATTGGAAAACAATGTCCTCACGACGAGATTTTGTATGGTCTAGAGAACATGATTTGCCAAGAGTGCTTGAAAAAACTGTTGTAGCTGGACATCATAGGGTGGCTACAATCAGAAAAAAGACAACGGATTATAATCTACTATTTTTACACCATCCAGAGATGTTTGATATTCTATATGAGGAAGGTAAAATACTTATAGATAGATATGTAGAAGTATCTAAAGAAATCAATGTTTTGATACTTGAATTAAAGGCTTAACTAAAGCCTTTTTTATTTTACACTTTAATACTTTAACACAGTAAAGTGTTAGCGTTTTCATAAATATTCACGTGACCTCTTGAGAGGGTAAAATTATTTTGCTATAATGTGTATGTAAAATATGAGAAAACGCTTACTTTAGGAGTGAATAATATGAAAAAAATGATGACGGGAAATGAAGCTATAGCTAGAGGAGTATTTGAAGCTGGAGTACACTATGCTAGTGCTTATCCTGGAACACCGAGTACTGAAATTCTAGAAAATTTAGGGAAATATAAAGAAATTATAGCTGAATGGGCACCTAATGAAAAGGTTGCTTTAGAATCAGTTATAGGAGCAAGTATAGCAGGAGGTAGAAGTTTAGCATCAATGAAACATGTTGGTGTAAATGTTGCTGCGGATCCTTTATTTACGTTCGCCTACACAGGTGTAAATGGTGGGGCTGTTTTAATAACTGCTGATGAGCCTGGTATGCATTCGAGTCAAAATGAGCAAGATAATAGAAATTATGCAAAATTTGCAAAAATTCCTATGATGGAGCCTTCAAATAGCCAAGAAGCAAAGGATATGATTATTGACGCATACAATATAAGTGAGGAATATGATAGTCTTGTAATGATGAGAGTAACTACTCGCGTTTGTCATTCAAAAAGTTTGGTAGAGTTTGGAGAGAGAACTGAAGTAAAACCTCAAAAATACGAGAAAAACTTCAATAAGTTTGTTGCAGTACCTGCAATAGGAAGACAACTTAGACATCGTGTAGAAGAAAGAATGAATAAGTTAAGAGAATACTCAGAAACTTCAAAATGGAACTATGCTGTTAACAATAAATCTAAAATCGGTGTTATTACTAGTGGTATGAGTTATGAGTTTGCTTGGGAAGCATTGGGAGAAACAGTGGATTACCTAAAACTAGGATTTACCAATCCATTACCGACAAATCTGATTATTGATTTTTGTGATAAGTATGAAAAAGTATATATTATTGAAGAGAATGATCCGTATATAGAAGAATTTGCAAAACAACATTGTAAAAACGTGATTGGTAAGGATTTATTCCCATACACTGGGGAAATGACACCAGATGTTATTAAAAGATGTGTTCTAAGTGAAAATGTAAAAGAAATAGAGCTAAATACTGATTTATTTGTGAATCGTCCACCTACATTCTGTAGTGGATGTCCTCATCGTGGATTCTTCTACGAACTAGGAAAAAAACGCAAAAAAATTATGGTAGCTGGAGATATTGGATGTTATAGTCTTGCAGTTGGAGAGCCATACAATATGATGGATTGGTTAATTTGCATGGGATCAGCATACTCAACTGCACATGGTGCACAAAAAATTCAAAATCTTAAAGAGGATGATGAACGAAGATTAGTTGCAATTATGGGAGACAGTACATTCTTCCATACTGGAATTAACTCATTGTTAAATACAGTTTATAACGGTAGTAATACAGTGAATATTATACTGGACAATCGTATTACCGGAATGACAGGACAACAAGACAACCCAGGTAGTGGATACACACTACAGTCTGATAGTGCAGTAATAGGTGATATCGAATCGATATGTCGTGCACTAGGAGTAAAACACGTAAGAAAGATTAATCCGAATGACTTAGATAGTGTTAAAGAGACAATTAATTGGGCACTAGAATTAGAAGAAACATCAGTAATTATTACGGACTGGCCTTGTGTTTTAAAGAAAAAATACAAGGATGAGGATATCAAAACATATGAGAATATGTGGAGAACAAAGGATTTTGTTATTGAGGATAAATGTACTGGATGTAAAGCTTGTTTAAGAAGTGGATGTCCATCACTAATTTTTGATCCAGTTACAAAGAAAACAAGAATCGACTCTAATACATGCGTTGGATGTGATGTATGTCTTCAAATTTGCCCATTTGATGCTATTGTTAAGGAGGGAGAACATGAGTAGAAATGTTAAATTAGTTGGTGTAGGTGGACAAGGAACTATCTTAGCAGCGAAAGTATTAGTAACAGCTTTAATCAATGCTGGGTATGATGTTAAAATGTCAGAAATCCATGGAATGAGCCAACGTGGTGGTAGTGTATCTTCTGAAATTCGATTTGGAGATAAGGTATATTCACCAGTAATAGAAAAAGGACATGTTGATTTCCTAGTTTCTTTCGAGCAAATGGAAGCAGCAAGAGCAATTAATTATATGAAAAAAGATGGTGTGTTATTGGTTAATAACTTAAAAATCAACTCGATGCTTACACTAAATGGAAAAGTTAAGTATCCAGAAAATATAATCAATGAATTAGCTACTCAAGTTAAAACAATAGAAGTGGATGCTACAAAAGTAGCCACTGACTTGGGTAACGCTAAAGCTATGAACATAGTAATGTTAGGAGCTTTAGTAAAACTTATGGATTTAGAATCACTAGATTTTGATACTGCTATCAAGGAAAATGTAAAACCTAAGTTTATTGATTTAAATTTACAGGCTTTTAAATTAGGAAAGCAAATGATTTCTTAATAATAAATTCCCCAATTAAAAAACGAACAACTCTTAGAGTTGTTCGTTTTTTTTTAGTAATAGTAATCATCATCGTTAACAGAATAATCATCTTGTGGATTGCTATATTCAACAACATCCTTCTTCTCAGGAAGAACTATCCACATAACGATATATACGATGAAAGGAACACCTGCTGCGAATAATAAAAGCAAAGCCACAAGTCTTACGATACTAACATCAAAGTTATATACCTCGCTTATACCTTTGCAAACCCCACCTAAAACAGAACCTTGATTAGATTTATATAATGTTTTATTCTCACTCATAATAACCCTCCAATATTTTGTACAAAACTATTATACCATTTTTAATTTAGATAGTTAAACATTGAATTATATTTTAATTAAGGCCTTTTTATAGCCCTTAACAAAACTTAGGATACAGTTTATGTTTCACGTGGAACGTTAGAAAATAAAAAAAGAAGAGTATTTCTACTCTTCAATTAACTTGTATACTCCATATTCCTCTTGTTGTTGTAAAATGAAGAACTTGATATTGTATTTGCGTATTAATCTTCCTAATACACCATTAGAATCTTGGTTCAGTAAGTCTTTATGTTCTGCTGAACCTTCAAATATCATAATTGCAGGTCTGAAATCATCCTTTGTGTGTGAATATTTAAATTTATTAACAGTTGCTTCATTATAATCAGCTAAAAATCTTCTTCTAGAGATCATATCAAATTTCGTTATGGTTTCATACACTACTTTATCTAGTGAACCTGTAGAGTTCATTGGTTTTGCTGAAATTAAATATATTTTGTCCATTGTTTCAGATATTAAATCAATATCCCCAACTTCAATATCTGAAGATATACCTTCTGGCATCCTCTTGATTGGTACATCATAGTCTAATATTCTACCGATTGAATAATCAACTTCGCCTACGCAGTCTAAACGATCGACACAATATAGTTGCTTCGCATAGTTACCATCTTCATTAACAACATTATTTTTACCGTTATGTGATTCTAATGCATACCCTACATGTTGTTTAGCCAAGATGTCACGATATTCTTTAAAGGTGATTCTTGAGAAATTAATTCTTTGATTGATAATTTCTTTTTCCAACTCAACTTTGTTTTCTCTTGTTGCTAGTTTTTTATAAACTTCGTAAAGTTTATACTCTTTACCTTGGAACTTCATCTTTATCACTCTTTTCTTTAATTAATCAAATGCGAATAAAAACCTTTTCACATATTGTTAATACTATTTTACCACAAATCAAACACGTTTAGTGAGAATTTGGTGAAATATAAGAACGTGATTACTAATATAAAGACACCAAAACATAGGATTGTGGCTTTATCACTTTATTTTGCTAATGTGTGTTACAATAGTTTCACATTTAGTATTTTTTTAGTATAATAACTTTGAACATAAATTTGATACTATGGAGGGTTACTTTGTTTGAAAAAATAAATAGTGAAAAAAAGAAATATGAAATAGGAATTATTTTAAGTTTTGCAGTTGTTGTGATTGCCTTTATTACATTTATTCCGATGGGAATGGCATCAATGGGGCTACCATTTATGAATATGATTTTCTTTATGGGTGGAGGTATTGGCGCGATGTATTTCACATCTAAAATCAAGACTTTAAGTAATGAATTTAAAAGCAAATATGTCGAACCAGAACTTAAAAAGGTGTTTCCGAACAGTGAGTTTTTCTATGATAATGGATTTACAGAACAAGAAGTAATTAATACTGGGTTATTACATCGGCAAGATAGATTTTACAGTGAAGACATGATTATAGGGGAGTTTGACGGTGTTAAATTCTGTTCAAGTGATGTACACCTTCAAGATGTACGCAAAAGTGGTAAATCTTCTTCTACTGTAACTGTTTTTAGAGGAAGAGTGTATGAGTTTGATTTTAATAAAACCTTCAAATACAATCTATTATTACTTCAAAGAGGACAGTTTAGACCGTTTAGTAGCTTTACTAAGGTGAATATGGAATCGGCACACTTCAACAGTGAGTTAAAAGTTTACGCGAAAGATGAACATGAAGCTTTTTACATATTAACACCGCATTTTATGGAAAAACTACTCAAATTAGACAGGAAATACTTAAATAAAATATCATTCTCATTTAAGAATAATAAGCTTTATATTGCTGTAGATAATAGACGCGATAACTTTGATATCCAAGCATTTAAAGTAGTTGATGAAACTATTTTTGATTCCTATATGAATGAGTTTAGTGATATGAAGGAGTTTATCACATTGCTAAACTTAACATCTCGATTGTTCAAAGACTTCTAAAAAAAACGAAACCATTTGGTTTCGTTTTAAAATTTTTCTGGAATAGCTTTTTTTAGAATATCAATTATTCTTGTAACAGTATCTTCTGAATATGAAGCTTTTGATATATATAGGCCACTATACTTACCTATATAGATAATTAAGTCATCTCTTCTATTGAAGACTTTGTATACTTCTGGATACATAATTTTTTGACAGACAACATCTGTTTCACTAATGAAATTATCTTCATTAAACGTTATGTATACCTCATAATCTTGCAACTTACCTTGTTCGAAAGCTCGATCACTGGCTCTTATTACGGAAAAACGAATAATAAATGGATATAGTGTTAGAAATACTCCTATCAAAAGATTAATTGGATTTGGTACCCATAAGATATAAATTGCAAATTGTAGTAATCCTAAAAATGGTCCTGCAAAATTCAATATACGTCGTATAGGTCTTTGTTCTATAGCTGAAAACAAGTTATATCTTCTTAACTCTTCTTTTGATCTTTTAATAAGAATCTTAGGGTTATCCATATTGATTCCTCCTTATAAGTAATGGTGCGGTTGATGGGATTTGAACCCACACATCCGTTGGATACTACCCCCTCAAGGTAGCGCGTCTGCCATTCCGCCACAACCGCAACTAGCATATCCATTATACACTATTTGTAATTTTATTGTATATATTTCATCAAATTTTCACTTAATTGTTATAATTAAGGTAGACATCATAATATTTTGAGAGGAGAAATATGATGGGATTAATGAGTAATTACACTGTTTTATGGGATGAAAAGACGGAGTTGTGGATTGTAAGAAGACATGGATCTGTTAAGAAGTCAGACGCGTTTAAGACTCAAAAAGAAGCGATAGAAAGAGCAAAGGACTTGGCAAAAAAATCTGGAGGTTCTGTTAATATTAAGAACAAAGATGGAAAAGTCAGAGATCAGGTTGGAAAATCTAATAGAAAAGAAAAGCAAAAGAAATAATAGACAGGAGCACTGTCTTTTTTCTTTTTAGATTAGGTATTTATCTTTTGAACACCAATATATGGGTGTTACTTGTAGTTGTGCAAGTCATATGTAAATAATTGTAAGTAATTTGTTTTACGTGAAATAACCATTTTTCTTTTGTAAGATAAAAGTATAAAGCTGTGCAATCAATTCAAACGAGATAAGGAGGAATATATGATGAGGAAAATGTTGTTATTTATAAGTATACTTTTTTTAGCTGGATGTAATGGCGCGTTTACTAACAAAGATTGTAGTTCAGGATTCCATATGCAAAACGATATTTGTGTAGAGGATTTTGATGATACAAAGGAGTTTGAGTCAAGTGAGGATTTAGTAAATGTGTTTCTGACCTATAAAAAGAAGCAGGATTTATTAAATGAAAGGTTTGGTTGGAGAAACGCGGTAACCTTTGGTGCAGCTGATCAAGCTCTTGAAAGTGCTACAGATGATTATGCCAATGCAAAAGGTAGTAGCGATTACTCTGAAACAAACAATCAAGTTGAAGGTGTAGATGAGATGGACAATGTATTGACGGACGGCAAATTTATCTACATTTCAAACTATGACAAGATTCAAATTATATTGGCATACACCCAAACTATGGAATACAACGTATTAAATGTTGTCAAAGAAATAGAATATGAGGATTTAACTCCAGAAGATGGTAATTTTTACTTCACTGGAATGTATGTTGATGATGATAGATTCATTGTTGTCGGAACAGAATACAAATATAGTTGTTTAGACGAAGATGATACTGATGAGAATAATGAGGATGATGAAGAAGCAAGAAAGTACATTTACTGTTCATACAGACAATATGAGAACACAACTCATATCTATGAGTACTCAAAAGAAGATTTTGAGTTAGTGAATACATATGAACTAAGTGGAAACTTTCTCGGAAGTAGAAAGATTGATAACAATCTGTACTTCGTAACGAATGAATATATTCCATTCTATTATATGAATAATGAGGAAGTTGACTTCAATATCAATAACTATTTACCATTCTACAATGTTAATGGAACCGAAGTAGGTCTAACTCATAATAATGTTATGTATGTAGAGGGTACTAGCCCTACAAACTTTACTACCTTCTATGGTATTAATCTTGATACCAATGAAGTATCGACAGAGGTCGTACTTGGTGAAGGAGGATACAATCTATATGTGTCTACTAACAACATCTATTTGACAGGAACCAAGTGGAGCTATGATGATGATTTCATAACTGCTTTGGAAGAAACGGAAGATGTTTCTGATGTAGAAGTAGATGAGGAGTCATATAAGATAGAAACTTCAATAATCAGAGTTGAAATTGAAGATGGATTAGTCGATTTTGAAGCAGAAGGAACGATACCTGGACAAGCACTAGATCAATTTTCTATGGATGAAAACAATAACTATGTTCGAATTGTAACTACTTCTAATAACTGGTGGTGGTGGAGAACGAGCGACGAAGTAAACAACAGATTGATGATATTAGACTTAGACTTAAATGTCGTTTCGACATTGGAGCATATTGGTAAAGAAGGAGAAAGTGTTCAATCTACAAGATTTGCTGGAAATTATGCATATGTAGTTACATTCTTAAGAACAGATCCGTTCTACGTTATTGATCTAAGTGATCCCAACAATCCAACCAAACTAAGCGAATTAGAAATACCTGGGTTTAGTGATTACTTACAACCAGTTGGTGAGGACTATATTCTAGGAATCGGTTACGGGGATAATGATGGAGGAACACAAGGATTAAAAATAAGTCTATATGATGTAAGTGATAAAACAAATGCAATTGTTGCAAGTGAAGTAGTATATCCATATAAAGATAATGGGTATATGTGGACATCTACGGTTTATAATCATAAGGATTTGCTTGTGTCAATGAGTAAAGGAATTATTGCATTACCATATACCAATTATGAGAGAGCAACTGATTCTAGCCTATATTCTTGGACATATCATACAGGTGTTTTAGTATTGAACTTGGATGTTGAGAATGGAGAAATTTCTGAACGAGCAAGAGTAGAACACAGCGTTGCAGATTATCACGATATTTATGTATATAAATCAAAATTTATTGATGACTATTTATATACTGTATCAAGTAAGTATGTAAAAGTCTCAACTCTGGATGAACCAGAGGAGATTCTAAAATCTCTATTAATTGGAGAATCAAGGGAATATTATTATGGATATGAAGTAATTGTTGATTAGATATTAAGGTTCGCTATAACTACAACCTCTAATATATATTACACTTCTATAGCTTGAAGGAGCTTTAGATAAAAAAAGGAGAGTGCCCCCCACTTTCCTTTTTTATTTGGAATCTTCATAGATGTTAATCATTTTGAATGAAAAATATTTCTAGATTTCATACAATATTATAACCTTTTTTCAAGTATTTTTAGCAGGATAAAGTATTATTGATTCGCTAATCACAAGGGGTTGATTATTCCGTTCTAGATTGTTACTTCATAGTTTAAAGAAAAGAGCCTTACGGTGCGCTTTAACTTACTAAAGTGAATCTTAGGATTTGTTTATTTTTTTAAGTATAAAAGTATTTGCTTGTAAGCGTTTTTATGATAATATATAGTGTGGTTATAAAACAATAATTTTTTGAAGGAGAAAATGATGGAAAATATTAAAATAGTAATATGGGGATTCGGAGCCATGGGTAAAGGTATGGCTGATATGTTATTAACAAAAAAAGGTGTAGAGATTACTGGTGTATGCGACTTACATCCAGATTTAGTAGGAAACAGCATTTTTAACGTACTAGAAGAGAAACAAAATAATCATAAAGAAGTAGTAGTTTCTAATAACATTGATGATTTACTAAATAAAGATAACTGCGATTTAGTTTTGCTTTGTACTGATTCATTTACAAGAAAAGCATTTCCTAAAATGAAAAAAGTTCTTGAAGCAGGAATCAATTGTATTAGTACTGCTGAGGAAATGGCTTATCCACAAGCTCAAGAACCTGAGTTGGCTAAGCAGTTAAATGAAATTGCTAAGGAAAATGGGGTAACAGTTTTAGGGACAGGTATTAATCCAGGATTTATAATGGATTTACTAGTTATCGCATTAAGTGGTACAATGAGAGATGTAGAGCACATTGAAGCTAATCGTGTAAATAGTTTGAGTCCATTTGGACCTGCAGTAATGGAAGAACAAGGTGTAGGTATTACTGTTGATGAGTTTAACCATGGTGTTGAGACAAATACTTTAGCAGGACATGTAGGATTCTCTGAGAGTATATATATGATCGCAGATGCTTTAGGACAAAAACTTGATGGTTTTGAACAGCAAATGAAGCCAATCGTTACAACTGTAGATCGTAAAAGTAAATACGGTGAAGCTTTGAAAGGAAATGTTGCAGGAGTAAACATGACTGGACAAGGGTTAGTAAACGGTAAGGTATTTATTGATATGAAACATCCACAGCAAATCGAACCTGAAATGGAAGGGACACACACTGGAGATTACATCAATATCAAAGGTACACCGGAAATTCATATGGCAATAACACCAGAAATTGATGGTGGAATAGGTACTATTGCAATGTGTGTTAATATGATCCCTCATGTATTAAATGCTAGACCAGGACTAAAAACCATGATTGATTTACCAGTACCAAGAGCAATATTAGGAGACATGCGCGAATTACTCGAAGATTAATGTAAATCTAAGGAGTGATGTAAGTGGCTGAAGAAACAAAGAAAACTACAGCAAAATCAACAAAGAAACCAACAACAAAATCAACAAAGAAACCAACAACAAAATCAACAAAGAAGCCAATAGCAAAATCAACAAAAAGTACATCGACAAAGGTTTCTACTAAGAAATCGACTGCTACAAAGAAGCAACCATCTAAAAGTGAGGAACCAAAAGTTTCACTGAAAAAGAGTGATGCATCTAAAAGTATGAAAACAACAAGTAGTGTCTCGGTTAAGAAAATAAGCACTACAAAACCAAAGGTTAAGAAGAGTGCAAAGCCAAAAAAGAGAGTTAAGAAACAAGATGAACTTAGTACACTAGAGGCTCTTGAACAGGCTGTAGAACATACCGACATTACTGAAAAAGAACCTTTAGGAAAAACATTCTATTTGATGTTAGCTATCACTGTTTACATAGGGGCTTTCTTTTACATAAATAATATCGTCTATAATAATGACAATATCTTACAGAGTGCGATTTTCGCTTTTGCAACAGTTTTTGTTTTCTTTGTACTAATGCTTTTCAATGTTCCTATGTTGATAATAAATTTCTTTGTCTTACCTTTTCGAAGACTGCTGAAGCAATCACGTAAAGAAATTCATAAAGAGATTATGTTTAGTGTTGGAAAGAATAAAATTCAAACATCTTTTAATAAGTACAAATCGCTTTTTACTTTAGTACTGTATGTTCTGTTCGCAGGATTTCTTGTATACTTCTCTGTTATGGGTTCAATTATAGAAGGAGACAAGGTGCTAAAAATTGTAACAGATGCAGCAGTGACTCTGTTGATATTCTTAGTTGTTGTTTGTTCTTGGCAATATCTATTTAACATAATTCCAAGTATTTTGGACAAAAGTATAGATGCAAGAAATGGATTTATTCTAACACTTAGTGCAGTAGTTTTAGCTATATACGTCGTATTCTTATTATTGGATATAGTTTTTTTAGCAGAAATAATGATTTTTGTATTAATTATAGGATTTGTAGCTTTATTAGGTGTGAATCTAAATATGATTATAGGAGAAATTAACATATTTCAGAATCTTAGGGGAAGAAAGAGTAAAGTAGTTACAAGAGTTGTCTTTATGGTATTTTTTGGATTTCATGTTTATGTCATACTATACGCAAGTGTAGTTGCTTATAGTATCTATAACTGGGAGCCAAACTCTTTTGTATTTTCAACCTTTGATTATGAACAACAAATCGTAACGAAATTAGAAGACTATAATGGTGCTTCTTTAACGACAGTATATTGGGATCATGATAACGATGATACTACTGATGTTATTCAGTTAACAGAGGTTTATTGGGATCATGATAATAGTGATAGTACCCCAGTAGTACTCTTACAGAATTGTTATGACGAGGATTTAGTTCCTGTGACTGATATTAGAGACAGTAACGGAGTTCCGATTAAAATGACAAACTCAGATGGAGAATTCATTGATGAGGTAATCCCTAGTGATGATATTGGTCCTACAACATGTTTACCATTTTATAATGATGGAACATTCGCGTGTTCAGAGGGTGTAAGACAATTACATACTTATGGAGATTTCCTTTACTGGACTGTAGTAACAGTTTCCACTATTGGTTATGGAGATGTACATCCATCAACTGAATATAACATAGCGATGGGATGGGGAGGATTCCTGGGAATTTACGGGTTAACCTTCTTTGCACTTAGTATTTCATTTGTAAGTAATATTGCTATGGAAGGAGTTAATTCCGTTAGGGAGGAAAATAAAAAAGATGATTGATAAAGGAACATACGTTCGGATAAGAAGAACACTTCTGAAACCAGGAGAAAGAAGTCCGAACTTACCAGAGGATACAAAATTAGTCCCATTGAAAATGTGGATAAAAGGATATCTACAAGATGATGCAGATCTTTTTGATATCGTAACGATAAAAACAACAACAGGTAGATACGAAACAGGAAGACTTAAAGAAGCAAATCCGCCATATAGACATACATATGGTGATTTTGTTCCAGAAATCCTTATTTTAAGGGATATAATTCATAGTGATATGGGTGGTGATTCTAATGAGTAAGGAATATACTGAATTTATGAATCGAAGAAACGAAATAATGAAAAAATCAGTAGGTTTAGACTATCAAAAATACGAGTATAATGGTATAGGTTTTGACTATGAATTGATGATGAATGATCAAGGATATACTTTGGACAAAATAGTAAGAATTCAAAGTGAAAATATGGTAGGAAACACACCTTTAGTCGAACTAAAAAATATTACTAACTATGCACGTAAGTATGCTCAAAAGGGTAAAGGAGCAAGAATCTTTCTTAAAGATGAAGCGGCTAATTTAAGCGGTTCATTTAAAGCAAGACGTGCTGCTTTAGCTGTGAATACCGCCAAGGAGCTAGGATACAAAGGTGTAATAGCTGCTACAAGTGGTAACTACGGAGCTGCGGTCGCTGCACTTGCTGCAAAAAAAGGACTAAAATGTATTATTGTACAGGAGTGTTTTGATAGCGAAAATAATAGCCAACCTGAAATACTCGAAAAAGCAAGGAAGTGTGAAGCGTATGGAGCAGAAGTTGTTCAGCTGAGTGTTGGACCTGAGTTGTTCTATATTTTCTTAAAACTACTTGATGAGACAGGATATTTTAATGCATCTCTATACTCTCCGTATGGTATAAAAGGAATTGAGTCATTGGGGCATGAAATTGCAGATGAACTTATGGAAAAAGAAGGAAAGTATCCTGAAGCAGTTGTTGTAACAAACGCTGGTGGAGGAAATCTTACTGGTACTGCAAGAGGACTTAAAGATGCAGGAGCTACAGATACTACTATTATAGCTGCATCTGTAGATTTATATGGATTGCATATGGCTAGTGATATTGATTTCAATAAAAAGTCATTTACTACTGGACACACTGGTTTTGGGATACCATTTAGTACTTATCCTGATAGAAGCGATGTACCAAGAAGCGCTGGTAGACCAATGAGATATATGGATAAATATGTTACCGTGAATCAAGGTAGTGTTTTCTTCATGACAGAAGCTCTCGCTCAACTTGAAGGTATGGAAAGAGGACCTGCTGGAAATACCAGTTTAGCAGCTGCGTTTAGTCTTGCTCAAGAGATGAATGATGATGAGATAATTGTAGTTCAAGAAACTGAGTATACAGGCGCTGGAAAGCATATACAACCACAGTTGTCATTTGCGAAAAGAAATGGTATTGAAGTGTTATTTGGGGATCCTAAACAGGAAAAACCAGGTCAAAATATTGTTCTTCCAAAGAACGGAAGTTACTTAAAGCATACAGAACTTAATATGGATGATTTACGTAAATCATACCTAAAAAGATATAAAGATACTGAGTTAACAACAGAGGACTACAATTTCTTAGCTGAAGAGCTAAGAATTAGCCGTCAAGATGTTGAATACTTACTAAAATAGGAGGAAATATGAAAGAGAGAATTGATGATTTCGAAGTAAGAAGAGAACACTTAAAGAATATGTCTGATCAAGAGTTGAAAGCTTACTTCCTAGAACTATCTGACAAACTTGTCGATCCTTTGCTAGATTTAGCCTACAAAAACACTTCTAAATCAATTGAACGAAGTGTTCTATTACGTATGGGATTCAATAGCTTAGAAGCAAAAGGAATTGTTGAGGTTTTAAACGAAAAAAACTTACTGAGAAAAGGAACTGGTCACTGTGTATATTTAGTGGCAAAAAAGAACGAAATTAGTATTAATGAAGCAGGTCTTATGATTCAAAATGGCGATGAAATCGACTACTTAATGGAGTATTTTGATAAAAATGAAGAAAATTAAACCAAATGAGAAATTAGATATTAGAGAAATACTAAAAGACCTGGAAACATATGTACCACGAAAACGTGGATGGGTATGGAGAGATATCTCTCCACAAGAAATTGGGCAGTTTACATATAAACAAGCTAGTCCTGGTTTAAAGAATTTTGTACCACTGCCAAGTGCAAGAGGACTTGGTAATATTGATCCTCAACCGGATTCAGTCATTACTACTGAAATTGCATCTGGAAGATTTGAGGATGATATTAGAAGAATGAGAATGGCGGCATATCATGGTGCTGATCATATAATGGTTATTAGAACCGCTGGGCAATCACATTTTGATGGATTGCTTGAAGGAACTCCACAAGGTATTGGGGGAATTCCAGTTACAAGAAAACAACTTAGAGCCCAGCGTAAGGCATTAGACATTATCGAAGAAGAGGTAGGTCGACCTATAAATTACCACAGTTATGTATCGGGAGTTGCTGGTCCAGAAATAGCCGTATTATTCACTGAAGAGGGTGTTAATGGAGCTCATCAAGATCCTCAATACAATGTTCTTTATCGTAACATTAATGCGATTAGAAGTTTTGTTGATGCAGCCGAAAGTAAAAAGGTGATGGCTTATGCATCAATTGCACAAATTGATGGAGCTCATAATGCAAATGCTACTGCAAGAGATGCATGGAAAGTTATGCCAGAGTTATTAGTTCAACACATTATTAACTCGAAATTTAGTGAGAAGATAGGAATCAAACCTGAAAATATTTGCCTATCAACTGTACCACCAGCAGCCTCTCCAACACCAGATTTAAAGTTAAATCTTCCTTATGCTGTTGCTTTAAGAGAGTTCCTAAGTGACTATAAAATGAGAGCTCAAATGAATACCAAATACATGGACAGTTCTACAAGAGAAGCTACTGTAACACACGTATTGAATTTATTAATTTCAAGACTAACAAGCGCAGATATTCAATCAACTATTACACCTGATGAAGGTAGAAATGTCCCATGGCATATTTACAACATTGAGGCTGTGGATACTGCAAAACAAGCTATGGTAGGAATGGATGATTTGACTAGCATGGTCAGTCTCAATGAAACAGGTTATTTGTACGACAAAAAACGTGAAATTCAAGAGAGATCTATTTTGATGATGGAGGAAATTATTGAAATGGGTGGATATTTCAATGCTGTTGAAGCAGGAATGTTTGTAGATAGTGGAGAATATCCTGAGAGAAACGGTGATGGAATTAGCAGAGATATGAATGGTGGAGTTGGAGCTGGAACTGTTGTAGAAAGAGACATTGACTACATGGCCCCAGTTACTGCTCATTATGGTTACAATAATGTAGGGCAGTATAGTGAAAAAGCGGAAAATGATCCTTCAAGTTTAATCGGAGGTTGTACATTTGAGAAACCTGAACTAGTTAAGTTTATCGATGAGTTAGATGAAACAGATAATGTATATCTAAGACTTGACGCTACTGAGAAGTATCGCTCAGGTAAGCTACTTAAACCTGAAGTTGAGTGGTTAGGTGATGGAACTGTAACTGTTGATTTATTCTTTCCAACACATGTTAGAGCTGCGGAGGCTGCAGCGCTATTAGCTGGTAAGAAAATGAATTTGAGTAATGTCGAAGTAATTCATAAAGAAATTTTACATCCGAGTGAAGGAACGAGGATTCAAATTAAAGGGTCTTTTGATTTTGATATCGATGTTGACCAACTTGTTTTACCAGAGGAAGTTAAGGTTCATTCGGAAGACGAAATTTTACAGTATGTTAAGAATAATCCACTTAGAGTTGTTGCTGGAACAGCTGGTAACGATGAACACTCAGTTGGTATAAGGGAAGTGTTGGATATCAAACATGGTGGAGTAGAAAAATATGGAATCAAGTATGAATATCTTGGAACTTCAGTTCCAATTGAGAAGTTTGTTGATGCAGCAATTGAGACTAAATCACAAGTGATAATGATGTCAACTATTATTTCTCATGATGATATTCACTATAAAAATATGAAAAAATTACATAACTATGCTGTTGAAAAAGGTGTTAGAGATCAATTGATTCTAATAGCGGGAGGAACTCAGGTAACTCCGGAAATTGCAAGAAGTAGTTCTATGGATCAGGGATTTGGAAGAGGTACAAAAGGTATACATATAGCAAGTTTCATTCTGGATAAACACAGGGGAATGGAAAAGTAATTTGAATATTGATGTATTAGTTGCAGAGATTGGTTCAACTACTACAATTGTAAATGCCTTTCAAATCCATACAAAACAACCGAAGTTTTTAGGCCGTGGTGTTGCAAACACCACTGTTTCTTCGGATGTAACTATTGGTCTGAATGAAGCTATAACTGATTTAAAAATTAATCTTGATGTTGATGAAATTATTTATAATGAGATGTTCGCTACTTCGAGTGCAGCGGGTGGTTTGAAAATGTCAGTTCATGGATTGGTATACGAGATGACAGTTCGTGCTTCTAAAGAAGCGGCTCTAAATGCAGGTGCTAATATTCATTTGATTACTGCTGGAAAAATTAAGGATAGAGATTTACAGAAAATTATTGAGTTGAAACCAAATATTATACTAGTCGCAGGTGGAACCGATTATGGAGAAACAGAAACGGCTTTACAAAATATTGCGGCTATCCTAAAACTTGATTTAGAAATACCAGTGATATATTCAGGAAATATTGAAAATCATGAAGAAGTGAATGACATGTTCGTAAAAGCTGATAAAGTACAGTTTTTAAAAATTGTGGAGAATGTATATCCAAGAGTTGATTATTTAAATATACTGCCATTACGAAAAGTCATTTACGAAACTTTCGAGGAAAACATTGTTCATGCAAAGGGAATGAATCATATATTCGAGATGGTTAACCAGAAAATAATGCCTACTCCTGGTAGTGTTATGGAATCGACAATGAATTTATATAGGAAATATGGAAATTTAATGACAATCGATGTTGGTGGAGCTACAACAGATATACACTCAATTGCAATCCCGAGCGAGGATTATAAGGAGTATTTAGAGGGTGAACCACTCTCAAAACGTACTGTTGAAGGCGATTTAGGGGTTTTTATTAATCATAAAAATGTATTAGATATGTTTGAAAAATCCTCACTATTTGATGAAATTAAATGTAATGAAGAGACTTTAAATGAACTAATTGATAATTATTCGTACATTCCGAAGACGAAAAAGCAAAGAGAATTGGTTTTTGCACTAACAAAGAAATGTACACACTTAGCATTAGATAGACATGTTGGTGATCTTAGAAGAGTGTTTACTAGTTCGGGGCAAAAGATAATACCTGAAGGAAAAGATTTAACGCAAATTGAAAATGTTATATATACTGGTGGAGCGTTAGTTAACTTGGACGATACTGAGAGAATAGTTCATGAGTATTTGAAAAGAAACCAAACAAAGCTTATGCCATCAAAAAATGTAAATATTTACCGGGATCATGATTATATTATGGCTTCTACAGGTGTGCTATCTCTCAAGTACCCAGAGAAGGCTTTACAGTTATTGGAAAAATCGTTAAGAATTGAGTGATAATATGTACCCTAGAATTATAATTGATACAAGTAAATTCAGACATAACTTGAGATATTTGCTTGATTTATGTCATTCAAATGGAATGACTATGATGGCTGTTTCGAAGGTTTTTTGTGCTGACCAGACTTTAATTGATATTATGAAGGAGGAGAGGGTTGATTACATAGCTGATTCAAGAATTCAAAATTTAGAATCAATTATATGTGATATTCCAAAGGTTCTCCTGAGATTACCAATGATTAGTGAGGCAGAAAAAGTCGTCTTAAGTTCTGATATCTCTTTAAATTCTGAGCTCTCCACTGTAAGAGTTTTGAATGGTTTTGCTGCAAAAAACAATGTTAAACATGGTATTATAGTCATGATTGACCTTGGAGATTTAAGAGAAGGTATTTATGACTCAAAAGAACTCTTGATTTTTGTTGAAGAGACACTAAAACTGAGTAATATTGAGTTAAAAGGAATAGGTGTTAATCTTACCTGCTATGGAGGTGTCATTCCAACCACCAAAACACTTAATAAACTTGTCGAATATAAGAAATTAATTGAGCTTAAGTTTAATATAGTATTAGATATTGTTACTGGTGGTAATTCGTCTAATATTGATTTATTGATGAATAAAGGGATTCCTAGTGAGATAAACAACATCAGATTAGGAGAAAGCATTGTTTTAGGACGAGAAACTGCTTTCGGTAACTATATTGATAATACTTATGATGATGTATTTACACTTGAGGCTGATATCATCGAGGTTAAACTTAAACCTTCAGTTCCAATAGGTCAAATCGGTATGAACGCCTTCGGTAAAGTTCCTACTTTCGAAGACAAAGGTGATATTCTACGAGCTATAATTGCGATTGGAAAACAGGATGTTGATCATACTGAATTGCAACCTTTTGATACTGTTAAACCTATAGGCTCGAGTAGTGATCATATAATAGTTGATATAACTGAGGCTAATAACATTTATGAGGTTGGTAATACAATGCTCTTCAAGTTGACCTATGGGTCTATATTGAGCTTAATGACATCTAAATATGTGAGTAAGCATTATGAGTGATTTGTTTAGGAAAACTTATGCTGAGATTAACCTTAGGAATATATATGACAATTATTGCAATGTTCAAAAACTGAACGCAAGTGGAAAAATCATACCTGTTGTAAAAGCCAATGCTTATGGACATGGAGCAAAGACTGTGACGAAGTACTTAATATCTAAAGGTATTGACCAATATGCGGTTAGTTTATTGGAAGAAGCTCTAGAACTTAGAAACGAGTTTGAAAGTATAGATATATTGGTGATGGGAATTGTTGAGGATAAGGGGTTACTAGTTGCTAGTGAAAACAATATTACGGTAACTATTAGTAACGTAGATCAATTGAGAGATTTAAGTAAGCTGCAAAAACAACTTAAAGTACATGTCAAAATTGATACTGGTATGCATCGTTTGGGATTTAATACTGATGATGAAATCACTAATGCAATAGAATACTTAAAAAGTAACCAGTTTATAGAGTTAGAGGGAATTTACACTCATTTTAGTACCGCTGACGGTGATAAGGAATATTACGACATACAATTAAAAAGGTTTAAAGATGTAGTAAATATGATTAATTTTGACTTCAAAATGATTCATTGTAGTAATTCTAGTTCTGCTATTAAGTATGAGAATAAAATACCATTTACAACACATAGTCGACTTGGAATAAGTCTATATGGTTTGACTTTAGATGATAATGTAAATTTCTTGAAAACAGCTTTTAAACTTAGAACCAGAATTTCACAAATTAATACATTACAGCCTGGTGACAAAATTGGTTATGGTGCTACGTATACGGCTAAAGAAAGCGAATTAATTGGTATCCTTCCAATTGGTTACGCGGATGGGTTTATAAGAAAAAATCAAAATGGTTACGTTGAAATAAATGGAAAAAGGTATCCTATTATCGGTAGGATATGTATGGATCAAATGTTTATAAGAATAGATGAAAACATTAGGAAAACTGATGATGTAATTTTATTTGGTGGTATTGTTTCTATCGATGAAGTTGCTGACAGATTAGATACAATTAACTATGAAGTTATTTGTGAAATCACATCTCGTGTTCCAAGAAAATATATTAAATAGAAGGGAGGAATACCATGAAAATTAATGTTTATTCAGAAATAGGACAATTAAAAACGGTGTTATTACATCGTCCTGGAAAAGAACTTGAAAATTTAACACCTGATATTTTAGAACGTTTATTATTTGATGATATTCCCTATTTGAAGGTCGCTCAGGAAGAGCATGATGCCTTTGCTAAGACTTTGAGAGACAACGGTGTTGAAGTATTATATATTAAGGATATGGTAATAGAAGCACTGGAGAATCATCCTGAAGTTAAATCTAATTTTATCAATCAGTTCATTGAGGAATCTAGAGTTCCGTCGAAAACTGTGAAAAAGGTTTTATATAAGTACCTTAATAAGCTAGATACAAAAAAACTTGTTGAGAAAATGATTGAGGGTATCAGAACGAGCGAAGTAAAGATTGAAAATCATATTCACATAATGGACTTATTAGAAGATGAGTATCCATTCTACACTGATCCAATGCCTAATATATTATTCCAAAGAGATCCTTTTGCATCGATTGGTGATGGTGTAGTTATTAATAATATGATGACTGATGCAAGACAAAGAGAGACCTTGCTATCTGAGTATATGTTTTTGTATCATCCACGATTTGAGAATGAGAAAATTCCCTATTACAAAGAACGTACGACTAGATATAAATCTGAAGGTGGGGATATGTTAGTGTTAAACGACAAGACACTTGCGGTAGGAATCAGTAAAAGAACCGATCCAAGAGCAATTGAAGCACTTGCTAAAGAACTGTTTGAGGCTAACACATCTTTTAAAACAATTCTTGCATTCAATATTCCTAAAACAAGAGCATTTATGCATTTAGATACAGTATTTACTCAGTTGGATTATGGAACATTCACCATCCATCCGGGAATAATGAAAGAGTTAACTGTTTTTGAGGTTATTAAACAGGGTACTAATGATTTTAAGGTATCAAAAGTGGTAACAACACTTGAAGATATATTAGAAAAACATTTAAAACGACCTATAAATCTAATTAATATTGGTGGTAACGATATGATTACTGCTGGTCGTGAACAGTGGAATGATGGAGCAAATACATTAGCGATTGCTCCTGGAGTGGTTGTTGTTTATCAACGAAACCACGTGACAAATGAAGTACTTAGAAAAGAAGGTATAAAAGTATTAGAAATCCCTTCAAGTGAGCTATCTCGTGGTCGAGGAGGACCTAGATGTATGAGTATGCCGCTATTTAGAGAAAAAATTTAATTTTAAGGAGAAAAAAAATGAATTTAAAAGGCCGTAATTTTATTACATTATTAGATTTTACAACAGAGGAAATTAATTATCTAATCGACCTATCTGCAAGGTTAAAAAAAGAGAAATATGAAGGGACACCACATAAAGTACTATCAGATAAGAATGTAGTTCTTTTATTCCAAAAAGACTCAACTAGAACAAGATGTGCTTTCGAAGTTGGAGCAATGGATTTAGGTATGGGTGTAACGTACTTAGGACCTAATGGAAGTCAAATGAACAAGAAAGAATCAGTAAAAGACACTGCTCGAGTATTAGGTAGAATGTATGATGGAATTGAGTTCCGTGGATACAAGCAAGAGCATGTAGAATTATTAGGAGAGTTTGCAGGAGTACCAGTATGGAATGGATTAACTGATGTATATCATCCGACTCAAATCCTAGCAGATTTCTTAACTATAAAAGAAGTATTTGGTAAGTTAAAAGGAATTAATTTTACTTATGTTGGAGATTCAAGAAACAATATGGGTAATAGCTTAATGATTGGTAGTGCTAAACTTGGATTGAACTTCACAGGAGTAGCTCCAAAGGAACTTTGGCCAGAGCAATCATTGATAGATGAATGTTTAGAAATTGCTAAAGCAAATGGTTCGACAATCAAGTTTACTGAAGATAAAAAAGAAGGAACTACAAATGCTGACGTTGTTTATACGGATGTATGGGTAAGTATGGGAGAGCCTAAAGAAGTGTGGAATACTCGTTTAGAGCAATTAGCCCCTTATCAAGTAGATGCTGAAATGATGAGTAACGCAAAAAATACAGCAATCTTTATGCATTGTTTACCAGCATTTCATGGTAAAAACACAGATGTAGGTAGAGACATTGCTAATAACTTTGGAGAAAAATTTAGCGCTGTAGCTAATGGTGAAATGGAAGTAACTGATGAAGTAATAGAAAGCAAACAATCAGTAGTATTCCAAGAAGCGGAAAACAGAATGCACACAATAAAAGCTGTAATGTTAGCTACATTAGTTGATAAATATGAGTAGATATGTAGTAAGTCTTGGAGGAAATGCTCTTGGGAAAAATCCTGAGGAACAGAAAAATCTTCTTAAGACGGTTGCACAACCTATCGTTGAGTTAATCAAGGAAGGTCATGAAGTAGTTATTGCACATGGAAATGGACCTCAAGTGGGAATGATAAATTTATCATTCAGTGAAAGTGATTCTACGCCTAATATGCCTTTTCCTGAATGTGGAGCCATGAGCCAAGGATATATTGGATTCCATATGCAAAATGCAGTAGGAAATGAACTAACAAGACAAGGAATTAATAAATCAATTGCTTCATTGGTTACGCAGGTAATTGTTGATGAAAACGATGAAGCTTTCAATAATCCAAGAAAGCCAATAGGGTCTTTTTACTCAAAAGAAGAAGCTGATCAACTAGAAATATCTATGGGATATACAATGGTTGAGGACTCGGGTAGAGGGTATAGGAGAGTCGTTCCTTCACCTTTGCCGATTGATGTAAAAGAAAAAGAGATGGTAAAATCACTACTCCATGATGGACATATTGTTATCACAGTTGGTGGTGGAGGAATACCTGTAGTAGAGGACAAAGGATTACTACGTGGTGTTGCTGCAGTAATTGATAAGGATAATGCATCTGAAAAACTTGCAGAGTTAATTGATGCTGATTATCTTGTTATCTTAACTGCTGTTGATAATGTGTATATTAATTTTGGAAAAGAAAATCAAGAAAAATTAGAGAACATAACAACAACAAGACTTCAAAATCTAGTTGAAGAAGGACATTTTGCTCCAGGTAGTATGCTACCAAAGATTAACGCAACAATGAAATTTGCCAACAAAGGGAAAACCTCGATAATCGCTTCATTAAACAATGCAAAAGAAGCGTTTAAGCTACAAGCAGGAACTATCATAACTAAATAAAGACACTTTATAAAAGTGTCTTTTTTATTATGGTATAATAATTCTATGGAGTGATTCATATGAAAAAACACCTTTTCCTTATCATTACAATTATAGTTTTTGCTTTATCTTCTTGTGAAAAAACGATGGAATACGACTGCAATGAGGTTGATCAGGCCTTAATTCCTTTTTTTAGTCTTGAATCCAACTCATTTAACGGAGTGGAAATAGGGCTTCTGAATAGGTGTAATGAGGGAGTTGACGATGTCGCATCTTCGAATATAAAAATTGAAAATCTTCATGAGAAAGTGTATGAAAGAAATACTTCCATTACTCCTGATATTTCCGGAATAGAGGAGTATATAGATTATTATTCCAACTCAAGAAAATATAGAAGTGATATTGTCTCATATGACATATTTGATTCTTATAATGGTACCTTGGAGCTTGCTTTTATTTATGATTCGTTTCTTCAAATAGATTTATTTACGAAGTATTATGATAGTCCAATAGAAGGAAAACTGAATGATTTTGAGTTAACAAGTGATTACTACAAAATGAGGTATTATGTGAATGATGATTACTTATACTTTGTGCAATACCATAATGATAGTGGATCTCAGTTTACGGTGACGAGAATTTACTTCACTATGGAAAATCAACTTATTTACGATCATCTAACATACTATAAAGAGGGAAAAAGCTTTAACTACGAGTATACCTATTATCAAGAGGGTATAAAAGGGGTACAAGCAAAGTACCGTAGATACGATGATATGAAAGGGATGTTAAATGTACGAGAAGCAGATTTTCAGTCAGGATACATTGAGGAGTTTCATGTTAGTAACTATATTAATCCAATGTATAAACTTCATATTATTAACCCGAATGAGATGTCTATCATTGAATATGTTCAAGAACTAGACAAATACGAGCTAAACAAAGAAATATACCGCTCTGATGGATTTGTTTACGGTGAACGATATGACAATTATCAGGAGGACAAATACGATTACAGGTACAATATAACGCAATTAGATAACTGGGATTACTATTTCCAAAATGCACTATATTTAAATGAAAATGAGCTAGTGGATGAGAATAGTGAAGTGTTTGTGAACACGAAGATTAAGTTAGAAGGCTTCATCAATATAAGTCAACATTTCGAGTATGTATATCATAGCGGTTATGAGAGTTCTCAATTACCAAATAACCTACTATTTAAAGGTTTAAGTACTAATGAGTTAGGTGTACTTAATAGATTAAACTACCCATTTGTAAAAAACTACTTTGACGAACTACTTAACGAAAGAAAAATTAGTGAAGTGGAATTGTTAGATATATGGGGGGAATACGTACCAGAACAGTTCTTGGATTATATAGAGAAAAACAAGTAGTTGAAAAAAAATAACCACAATGAGTAAGGTTTTAATGTTATATATTATGTGGAAAAAACAGAAATGCATATGAGAGGCATAAAAGGTGATGTACTTGCATTACCTTTTTCATTTGACAAAAATGTGGAAAACTGATATTATTTGTATATACAAGTGAGGTGATTTGATGCAAGACTACTTGAATGATTCGTTATATTTTTCAGTATCAAGGCTTAATAGGAATATACAGCGTATTTCAGATGAAATATTTAAGAAGACAGGACTCCCACCAAGTTATGGATTGCTTCTGTTATTACTTGATGAGTGGAAGGAATTATCCCCAACACAAATATCTAATACATTAGATATAAAGCCATCAACTACCACAAGATTCCTTGATAAACTTCAGGAAAAGGATATTGTTGTACGTCGTAGTGATGGAAAATACTCATATATTTCATTAACTCCATATGGAATCTCTAAAATACCTGAAATCAAAGGAGCTTTTGAAACGTTAGAGTATCGACTACAGAAAATTGTAACTGCAAAAGTATCAAATAGAGAGAAACCTATCCTAGTGGAAATGGCTGACCAAATTTCAAATAAAGGTAAAAAGTGAAAACTTTTTACCTTTTATTTTGGATTGAAGGTATACAATTACCCAATTAAGTGTTTTTCGATTAGAATTAGGCGCTGTAGGTTATTTTATTTTTTTAACTGTTTTTAATGGGGAAATGTTGGAAAACTGCGGACTATGTTCTAACATAGTCTAGGTTACTCAACGATACAGACAAGAGGTGAAAAGATTGGATTTTTTATTAGATGACAAACACATATTATTGAGAAAACTTTTTAGGGAGTTTTCGGAGAAGGAAGTTAAGCCAATCGCAAAAGAGGTTGATGAAGAAGAAAGATTTCCTTTAGAAACAGTTCAGAAGATGAAAGACTTAAAGATGTTCGGTATTTCTGTTGGTAAAGAGTTTAACGGAAGTGGAGCGGATTACTTATCTTATATACTAGCAGTAATTGAATTAAGTAAATCTTGTGCTACTACTGGAGTTATACTAAGTGCTCACACAAGCTTATGTGTGGATCCCATTCAACGTTATGGAACGAAAGAGCAAAAGGAGAGGTATTTATCTAAACTTTCTACGGGGAAATACTTAGGTGCTTTTGCTTTGACAGAACCCGATGCTGGGACAGACGCTGCAAGTCAAAAAACAACAGCAATTGATAAAGGTGATTACTACGAGATAACAGGATCAAAAATATTTATTACGAATGCAGGATATGCAGATATATATATCATTTTTGCCTTAACAGAACCGGCTTTAGGTACTAGAGGAATTAGTGCATTTATTCTTGAAAAGGATATGCTAGGTTTTACTATAGGTAAAAAAGAACTTAAAATGGGTATTAAGGGAAGTGCTACTTGTGAGTTACACTTCGATAAAGTTAAGGTTCCAAAGGAAAATATGCTTGGAAAAATCAATAAAGGATTTGGTGTTGCCTTAGGTACACTTGATGGTGGTAGAATTGGAATCGCTGCTCAGGCTATTGGAATCGCGTTTGGAGCATTAGAGGAAACAATAAAATATGTTAAAGAAAGAAAACAGTTTGGAAGAAGTATATCTAAATTTCAAAATACACAATTTGTGCTAGCGGATTTACAGACTAAAACTGAAGCGGCTTATCTACTGGTGTTAAGAGCAGCTATGCTTAAGCAAAGCGGTAAACCCTTCTCGAAAGAAAGTGCTATGGCGAAGCTAAATGCTGCAGAAGTTGCCATGGAAGTTACTACAAAATGTCTTCAGTTGTTCGGTGGTTATGGTTATACAAGAGAGTATCCAATTGAACGTATGATGAGAGATGCAAAAATTACAGAAATCTATGAGGGGACTAGTGAAGTTCAAAGAATGGTAATTAGTTCTTATATGCTTAAGTAGGTGTTAGAGATGAATATAATTGTATTAGCGAAACAAGTACCAAATACTACAGAAATCAAAATCAATAAAGAAACAGGGACATTGATTCGTGACGGTGTTGAGTCGATTATAAATCCTGATGATTTAGCTGGAATTGAAGAAGCTCTTAAACTTAAAGATAAAATAGGGGCACAAATTACAGTTATTACAATGGGGCCAAAAAATAGTGAAATGATGCTCAGAGAAATCTATGGTCTAGGAGTAGATAAGTGTGTTCTAGTGTCTGATCGAGTTTTCGCTGGAAGCGATACTTTGGCTACTTCTACAATACTAAGTGAAGCGATTAAAAGATATCCATATGATTTGATTATTGCTGGTAGACAAGCTATTGACGGTGATACTGCACAAGTGGGACCTCAAATAGCTGAGTTGCTAGGAATATCACAAGTAACATATGTTGAAGAAATCAATCACTTGAGTGAAACGGCAATCACGGTAACAAAGCAAATGGAAGATTACTCTTATATTATTGAATGTTCTCTTCCAAGTCTAATCACAACATTGTCAGATGCGAATACGCCTCGATATAGAAATGTTACAGATTTATGGGAAGCGTTTGATAAGGAAATAGATGTATTATCAAACGGGGATTTAAATATACCAAAAGAGATTATTGGTTTAAAGGGTTCTCCAACAAGAGTGAAAAAGACTTTTACAAAGCCAGTAACTAAGAAAACTGCAAAGCAAAAACTAACTCCTCAAGAAGCTGCCGATGTAATAATCGGAGCCTTGAATCCACATATGTAGAGGTGAACAGAATGAATAATGATATTTATGTATATATAGAGCATGAAAACAATCTCATAATAGATGTATCCTTAGAACTACTATCAAAAGCCCATGAGCTAAAAAGTTCTAGACCTGAAATGGAAATTAATGTAGTCGCATTAGTTATTGGAACAAAAACGGATGAAATCGCTCAAGAATGTGCGTTCTATGGCGCAGATAAAGTAATAACATTTACTCATAAAGATTTAGATGTTTATAACACTTCAAATTATGCGGTGATTATAAGTGAAATGATTAAGAAGTATTCACCTGAAGCATTTCTGATTGGTGGAACAATTTTGGGAAGAGATTTAGCTCCACGTATAAGTGCAAAACTAAAAACAGGTTTAACTGCTGATGCAACAAGTATCGAGTTCAACCCAGAAGATGTGAACTCAAAAGAGTTATGGATTACCAGACCTGCCTTTGGGGGGAATCTATTCGCGACAATAGTGTGTCCTAATCATCGTCCACAAATGGCTACGATAAGAGGAAATGTGTTTACAAAGAGAAACAGAGATGAGTCAAGAGAAGTCTGTATTGAAGTATTTAGTTTTGATTTTAATCCTAACAAAGATATTGTGATTACAAAACGTATTACAAAGGAGATAATCAGGAAAGATATTACTAAAGCAAAGATTATCGTATCTGGTGGTAGAGGTGTTTCGAAGGAACTGGAGTTATTGTCTGAAACTGCTAAAAACTTAAATGGTGAAGTAGCTGCTTCACGTGCATTGGTAGATGAAGGGCTCGCTCCGAAGACAATTCAAGTAGGACAGACAGGGAAAACTGTACGTCCTGTAATCTATTTAGCATGTGGGATTAGTGGTGCGGTTCAACACACTGCGGGTATGGATAACTCTGAAATGATTATTGCGATTAATCAAGATGAGAATGCACCAATATTTGATATCTCTGATATTGGAATTATTGGTGATGCTAAGCAAATATTAAACGAAATAAATATCCGATTAAGATAAGAAAAAGCGCTAATTTTAGCGCTTTTATTTTTTTAGAATAGCAAGTAAAGATGTGCATCCATCATAACCGTTATGTTTAATGTAGGTTTTGATTTCCTCTTTTTCTGATTCATACATTTGGACCTTGTCTTTAGGTGCTCTTGATGATATGCGGTCTAAAATATTATAGATGTAATCAAGTTCCTCCTGTGAATTTTCAGTTCTTCTAGGCACTTCGATATGCCATGACTTATCAACTTTAAGTTTTGTATTATCTTCCAACAGGGTGATTATTTCTTTTTCTGTAAAGGTATCATTGTGGATATCACCGTGTTCACGATCAATTTTTGCAGAATAATGGTGAACAAGTTTATGTGATTCTTGCATTTTGTCTAAATTATCTGCCATCATCTCATTGATAATGATAAAACCATCTTTCTTGAGGACTCTACCCATTTCTTGGAATAGAGAAGGGATATCTTTTAAATGATGTAGACTGTTTGATAAAGTAACTACGTCAAATGCTTCATCGGGATAACTCATTTCATAAGCATCCATTACTTCAAAAGTGATTTTCTCATCATCGTTATTCTTGTTAGCAGCATCAATAGCTCGTTCGAACGTATCTATACCAATTATATGATCGTATTCACTATACATGCTTTTTATGATTTGAATAAAGTTACCTGCACCAGTACCGATATCCAAAAAAGTCTTCTTTTTTTCTGTGTCTAGTATTTTTTTTAAGTTTTCCATGTGTATCTCCTTACTTTTTTGTTACCCTTATTGTAACAAGTTCTCTCAAGAGCTTAAATACACAAAGTAGCTCATTTTGTCGCACTCATAATAGTGAGAGAAGTAAATGTGTTTTAGATCGTATTATATCAATGTGATACTCCATCGATCAAAGTGTATTAGCCCTTCCTCGCGCATTTTAATTAGTTCTCTAGATAGCGATGGTCTTTGAATGAAAAGTCTATTTGCTAGCTCTTCCTTGGTCATATTTAATTTAATCCTGTTAGAGTTTTGAAGTCTCATTTCCTGATGAATAAAAAACAATATTTTGTCTCGAATACTATCCTGTGTTAACAGTTTATATTGATGGTTTATGTTATAGACTTTATCACTTAATAGGGTTAGATAGTTCTTTGCAAAATCAGGACTTGATTCCAGATGTCTTTTAACATGACTATTGTGTAGAAAAGCAATAGATGTTTTTCCTTTTGTTATTATATTCCCTGGATATGCGTTAGATTTTGTACCAAAGAGTAGAACATCGCCGTATACCATACCTGGTTCTAATGTGGAAATGATAAATTCTTTACCTGAGTAACTATATGCAATTACATTTACTTTTCCTTCTAGAACTATACCCAGATAGGTAGAAGTGTCTCCTTCTATCTCGACTGTATAGTTTGTAGGGAAGTCTTTTACTTCTATTTTGGACACATCAATGTCTGTATTTTTGAACAAAACTACATCTCTAAGTCTCATCTTCACACCTCTTTCGTAACCAATGTTACAAAGAAATTATATCACAAATAATCTGAGTTTCATCGAAAATAAAAAAAAGATTAAAATTTTTACAGATTTTTTCTATAATTAAATTAGCCTCATTTGGGGAGCATTTTACATATATATATTATATAGAAAACAACCACCAAAAAAAAATATGAAAAGTCCTTGCATTAGGGATTTTTTTTTGTTATTATGTTCAAGACTCACGCCTGAGTCAGGCTACGAAGTGGGAGGTTGCTGACACACCCGAAGACGTTGTCTTGGGGGTTCAGGTAATTCTCATCGAGCAAGTCTATATATCAATATAGGCGAAAGGAGGAAAATTAATGGCTAATCAAAAAATTAGAATCAGATTGAAATCTTATGATCACAGATTATTAGATCAATCAGCTCAAAAAATTGTAAATACTGCAAAGAAAACTGGTGCTAAAATCAGTGGACCTGTACCGTTACCAACGGAAAAGGAAATCTTTACAATTTTAAGAAGTGTTCACGTTAATAAGAAATCTCGTGAGCAATTCGAAAGACGTACTCATAAACGTCTAATCGATATCATGGAACCAACTCCAGCGACTATCGATAGCTTAATGCACTTAGATTTACCATCTGGTGTAGACATTGTATTAAAATAACTATAAAATCAAAAAAACCAAACAAGGAGGTTACTCATGGCCAAAGGTATCTTAGGGACAAAAGTTGGAATGACACAAATCTTCAACGAAGAGGGTAGATTAGTACCTGTAACTGTTGTTAGTTGTGAACCAAACGTTGTTCTGCAAAAGAAAACTATTGAAAATGATGGATATGAAGCGATCCAATTAGGCTTCAAAGACAAACGAGTTAAATTAGCAAACAAACCTGAACTTGGGCATTTTGCGAAAAGTAACTCAAATCCTAAGCGCTACTTAAAAGAGGTTGACGGTAAAGAACTATACAACTTCGAAGTAGGTCAAGAGATTAGGGTAAATATATTTGAGGAAGGCGAAGTAATTGATGTAACAGGAACTTCTAAAGGTAAAGGATTCCAAGGTAGCATCAAACGCCATAATCAATCTCGTGGACCAATGGGACATGGTTCTCATTACCACAGAGCTCCCGGATCAATGGGGTCAATTGATCCAAACCACGTACGTAAAGGTAAAAAATTACCTGGACATATGGGTGTTGACACTGTAACTATTCAAAATTTAGAAATAGTTAAAGTGGATTTAGAAAGAAATTTAATATTAGTTAAAGGTTCTATTCCTGGTCCTAAAAAAGGATTAGTATTTGTAAAACGTGGAGTGAAAGCCCCATCAATCGAACCTTTAAACCCAGCTGATTACGTTGTGGCTGAAACTACAGAAGCAGTAGAAGCTGCTGAGTAACGAAAGGAGAATTTAAAGATGGCAAAAGTAGCATTATTGAACCAATCGGGACAAAATGTTGGTGAAGTTGAATTATTAGATTCTGTTTTCGGAATTGAACCAAACCAACAAGCTGTATATGACGTTGTAAAAGCTCAAAGAGCTGCAATGCGTCAAGGGACTCATCAAACTAAGACTCGTACTGATGTTCGCGGTGGTGGACGTAAACCATGGAAACAAAAAGGTACAGGTCGTGCTCGTGCGGGGACAACTAGATCACCGTTATGGGTAGGTGGAGGAACAGTATTTGGACCTCACCCAAGAAAATACATTTTAAAAGTAAACCGTAAAGTTAGAAGATTAGCTTTGAAATCAGTATTATCTGATAAAGTAGCTAACGATAACTTGAAAGTGTTAGACAAAATTGAATTAGAAAACGTAAAAACTAAAGGAATGGTTGAAGTACTAAGTAACTTAAACCTAACTGGTAAAGTTGCATTTGTATTAAACGAAAGCAATGAAAACTTAGCATTATCAGCTAGAAACATTCCAAATGTTACAGTTACTACTGTTTCACACGCTAGTGTATACGAGTTAATGAACTTTGGTACTGTAGTAGTTACTGCAGATGCAGTAAAAAAATATGAGGAGGTGCTTGGTTAATGTTATCAGCAGAAATTATCAAGAAACCTATCATCACAGAAAAATCAATGTTATTAGTTGAAAAAGAAAACAAATACACTTTCTCTGTGGATAAAAGAGCAAACAAAGTACAAATTAAAAAAGCAGTTGAAGAATTATTCAACGTTAAGGTAGTTAAAGTTAATAAAATCAATACTCTACCAAAGAAAAAAAGAGTAGGACAGCATCAAGGTTTCAAACCAGCAGTTACTAAAGCAATCGTTACATTAGCTGAAGGTAACAAAATTGAAATCTTCGAAGCTTAATAATAGGAGGTAACAGTTATGGCTTTAAAGAAATATAAAGCAATGACAAATGGTTTACGTCATATGACTAGTCTTGATTATTCAGAATTAACTACTGATAAACCTGAAAAATCATTACTTAAGAAAATGAATAAAAGATCAGGACGTAATAACCAAGGTAAAATCACTGTTCGCCATCATGGTGGAGGTAACAAGAGAAAATACCGTGTTATTGACTTTAAAAGAAATAAAGATAATATTCCTGGTAAAGTAGCTACTATTGAATATGATCCAAACAGAAGTGCATTCATCGCATTAATCAACTACGCTGACGGAGAGAAAAGATACATCATCGCTCCAAAAGGATTAAAAGTTGGAATGACTGTAATGAGTGGAGCTAAAGCGGACATCTTAATAGGAAACACATTACCAATTATTAATATCCCAGTAGGGACAGTAATTCATAATATTGAATTAAAACCTGGTAAAGGTGGACAATTAGTTAGAAGTGCTGGAACAAGCGCTCAAATCTTAGGTCGTGAAGAAAGATACGTACTTGTAAGATTAACTAGTGGTGAAGTAAGAAAAATTTTAGCAACTTGCCGTGCAACAGTTGGTGAAGTTGGAAATAGCGATTACTCTTTAGTTAATATCGGTAAAGCTGGTAAAAACAGACATAGAGGAATCAAACCTACAGTACGTGGTTCTGTAATGAACCCTGTAGACCATCCACATGGTGGTGGAGAAGGACGTCAACCTATCGGTAAAAAAGGTCCTGTTACTCCTTGGGGTAAACCAGCACTAGGATTAAAAACTAGAAAAACGAAAAAAGCTAGCGACAAATTAATCGTTAGACGTCGTAACAAATAGAAAGGAGGAACTCTAATGTCACGTTCAGTAAAAAAAGGACCTTTCGTAGATGAGCACTTATACAAAAAAGTAGAAGCGTTAAATGCAGAAGGTAAGAAAAAAGTTATTCAAACATGGTCACGTAGATCTACAATCTTCCCAGAATTTATCGGTCATACTATCGCAGTATATAACGGTAAGGAACATATACCAGTATATGTACAAGAAGATATGGTTGGACACAAATTAGGAGAGTTCGCTCCTACTAGAAGTAACCGTGGACACGAAAAAGATAAGAAAGCTAAAAGAAAGTAGAGGAGTATGAATATGGAAGCTAAAGCACAAGCAAAAATGGTACGTATCTCTTCTCGTAAAGTTAAATTAGTTATCGATTTAGTAAGAGGTAAAACTGTTGGAGAAGCACTAGCAATTTTGAGACTTACTCCAAAAGCAGCTAGCCCTGTTGTTGAAAAATTAATTATGTCAGCTGTGGCAAATGCAGAACATAATTACAACATGGAAGTTGAAAAATTATTTGTTAGAGAGATTTATGTAGGGGAAGGTCCTACATTGAAAAGATTCAGACCTAGAGCTCAAGGTAGAGCAACACAGATTTTAAAAAGAACTAGCCACATTACAGCTGTAGTGGCTGAAAGAGAATAGGAGGCTATCACATGGGTCAAAAAGTAAGTCCAGTCGGTCTAAGAATTGGAATTATCAGAGATTGGGATTCTCGTTGGTATGCTGATAAAAATGATGTTGCTGATTTATTACATGAAGATTTAAAAATCCGTTCTTTATTACAAGATTTTTATAAAAATGCTGCTGTTTCAAGAATCGAAATCGAAAGAAGTAAAGGTAGAGTAATTATTACTGTACATACTGCTAAACCAGGTATGGTATTCGGTAGAGAGTCTGCAATTAAAAATGAAGTAGTTGCTAAATTACAACAATTGACTAATAAAGAAGTGTATATGAACATTAGAGAAATTAAAAAACCTGATGTAGACGCTCAATTAGTAGCAGAAAATATCGCAAGACAATTAGAAAACAGAGCATCTTTCCGTAGAGTTCAAAAAATGGCTATTCAAAGAGCATTAAGAGCTGGAGCAAAAGGATGTAAAACATTAGTAAGTGGACGTTTAGGTGGAGCAGAAATGGCTCGTAGCGAAGGATATAGTGAAGGTAATGTACCATTACATACTCTACGTGCAGACATTGATTATGCTGCAGCTGAAGCTGATACTACTTATGGTAAATTAGGTATCAAAGTTTGGATTTATAAAGGTGAAATCCTACCTGAAAGAAATAGAGGAGGGAAAAAATAATGTTAACACCAAAAAGAACAAAATATAGACGCCCTCATAGAGTTTCATACGAAGGTAAAGCAAAGGGTGGAACTAAAGTTTCATTCGGTGATTACGGATTAATGTCTATGCAAGGTGCATGGATCACTAACCGTCAAATCGAAGCAGCCCGTGTTGCGATGACTCGTTACATGAAACGTCAAGGTAAAGTATGGATTAGAATTTTCCCACATATGGCGAAAACTGCTAAACCATTAGAAGTACGTATGGGATCTGGTAAAGGATCTCCAGACGGATTTGTAGCAGTAGTAAAAGAAGGAACAGTTATGTTCGAACTTGCAGGAGTAACTGAAGAAATTGCGAGAGAAGCTTTACGTTTAGCTCAACATAAACTACCTGTAAAAACAAAATTTGTAAAAAGAGAAAGTGGTGATTCTAATGAAAGCTAATCAAATTAGAGAATGGGACACTGCAAAAATCAACGCTGAAATTATAGAACTGAAAAAAGAATTATTTGACCTACGCTTTTCACAAGCGACTGGACAATTAGAAGATACAGCTCGTATTGGAAAAGTAAAAAAAGCAATCGCTCGTATGAAAACAGTTCTTAATGAGCGCGCTGAGTAGAGGTGAAATAGATGGAACGTAATAATAGAAGAGTATTAACTGGAACTGTTGTTGCCGCAGGTAACGACAAAACAATCACTGTTTCAGTAGTTAGTTACAAAAAACATCGTTTATACGGAAAACGTGTAAAATCAACAAAGAAATTTGCTGCCCACGACGAAGCTAATTTAGCTAAAGTTGGAGACGTAGTAAAATTAATGGAAACACGTCCATTATCAAAAACTAAACGCTTCCGTTTATTGGAAGTTGTAGAATCTAAATCTTAAAGGAGGCTATCACTTATGATTCAACAAGAATCTAGAATGAAAGTAGCGGATAACTCTGGAGCTCGTGAAGTCTTAACTATTAAGGTTTTAGGAGGAACAGGGCGTAAATACGCTAGTGTTGGCGATATTGTAGTAGTTACTGTTAAATCAGCAGCTCCTGGTGGAACTGTGAAAAAAGGTGACGTACGTAGAGCCGTAATCGTAAGAACAAAAAAAGAAATCCGTCGTAAAGATGGAAGTTATATTAAATTTGATGACAACGCTGCAGTAATGGTAAAAGATGACAAATCTCCAGTAGGAACTCGTATCTTTGGTCCTGTAGCTAGAGAGTTAAGAGATGCAGGATTTATGAAAATCGTATCTTTAGCTCCAGAAGTTTTATAGGGTAGGAGGTAGACTTATGAAAATCAAAAAAGGAGATACTGTTAAAGTTATTAGCGGTGCCAGCCTTGGTAAAGAAGGTAAAGTTTTAAAAGTTTATCCTAAAACAAACAAAGTAATTGTTGAAGGTGTAAACATTATTAAAAAACATGCTAAACCTACTCAATCGAACCCTGACGGGGGAATTTTAGAATATGAAGCACCATTTAATGCTTCAAACGTTATGATTTCTGAAAAGAAAACAGGAACTACTAGAGTAGGATACAAAACAATCACTGAAACAGTGAAAAAACAAGAAGTAGTCAAAAAAGTTAGATATTCTAAAAAATCTGGTGAGGTTTTAGACTAATTGAAAGGAGACTTAAGCATGAATCGCTTACGTGAAAAATACGAAAACACAGTGCGTCCTGCCTTAATTGAAAAGTTTAGTTATACTTCAATTATGCAAGCTCCTAAAATTACTAAAGTAGTAGTAAATATGGGTGTTGGAGATGCAATTACAAATAGTAAAGCATTAGATGACGCAGTAAATGAAATGACACAATTAACTGGTCAAAAGCCAGTAGTTACAAGAGCTAAAAAATCAATCGCGAACTTCAAATTAAGAGAGGGTATGGCAATTGGTTGTAAAGTAACTTTACGTGGAGAAAGAATGTACGATTTCTTAGATAAATTAGTAAACGTATCATTACCACGTGTTAGAGACTTCCAAGGAGTTTCTAAAACTGCATTTGATGGTAGAGGAAACTACACATTAGGTGTAAAAGAGCAATTAATCTTCCCTGAAATCAACTACGATAAAGTAAACAGAGTAAGAGGAATGGATATTGTTATCGTTACATCGGCTGATACAGATCTAGAAGGTATGGAATTACTAGGTCAAATGGGTATGCCGTTTAAAAAATAAGGAGGCAACATAATGGCTAAAACGTCAATGAAAGTTAAACAACGTCGTGGAAGTAAATTCTCAGCTAGAGAATATACTCGCTGTGAAAGATGCGGGAGACCACACGCTGTATATAGAAAATTCAAATTATGCCGTATTTGTTTCCGTGAATTAGCTTATAAAGGACAAATACCAGGCGTTAAAAAAGCAAGTTGGTAGAAAAATAAATTTTCCAAGAAATTGGAAGGAGGCAAAATTTTATGGTAATGACAGATCCTATCGCAGATATGTTAACACGTATAAGAAATGCTAACCAAATGAAACATGAGACAGTTGACATTCCAGCTTCTAAGCTTAAAAAAGAGATTTTAGAATTACTAAAATCTGAAGGATATGTGACTGGTTATAAAGTAGTTAAAGGTGACGTACAAGACACTATACGTGTAAATTTAAAATATCTTAACAACGAAAGAGTTGTTAAAGGATTAAAAAGAATCTCTAAGCCAGGTCTTAGAGTATATGCAAAGAATAATGAAATCCCTAAAGTATTAAATGGTCTAGGTATCGCTGTTATCTCAACTTCAAAAGGAATTATGACAGATCGTGAAGCTCGCAAACAAAAAGTGGGCGGAGAGATCTTAGCATATGTTTGGTAAGAAGATATGAGTAGAATAGGAAAAAAACTAATCAACGTTCCTGCTGATGTAACAGTTACAGTAGCAGAAGGAAACGTAGTAACAGTAAAAGGTCCTAAAGGGACATTAGTTGATACATTTAATACAGACTTAACTATCAAAGTTGAAGAAAATACAGTGGAAATCGTTAGACCTAGCGAATCAAAAAATCACAGAACTATCCATGGTACTACAAGAGCTTTAATTAATAATATGGTTGTTGGAGTAGCAGAAGGATTTAAAAAAGAGTTAAAAATGATCGGTGTTGGGTACCGTGCTGCAATGCAAGGAACTAAACTTGTATTACAAGCAGGATACTCTCATCCAGTTGAAATGGTATTACCAGAAGGTGTAGGAGTAGAGGTTGTTAAAAACACTACAATTATCGTATCTGGAATCAACAAGCAAATTGTTGGTGAATTTTCAGCTAACATTAGAGGGGTTCGTCCACCAGAACCTTATCTAGGTAAAGGAATCCGTTACGTAGATGAACATGTACGTAGAAAAGAAGGAAAAACTGCTTAATAAGTAGTTAGGAGTGAGTTATAAATGGCTAAAAGTAGAAATGAAATGCGTCAAAAGAGACATTTAAGAATTAGAAATCGTCTTGTTGGAACTCCATCAAAACCTCGTCTTGCAGTGTTTAGAAGTGCAAAGCACATCTATGCTCAAATCATTGACGATGTTAATGGTGTTACATTAGCTAGCGCATCATCAAACGAAAAAGATAACAAACTATCAAACGGTGGAAACAAAGATGCTGGATCAGTAGTTGGTAAACTAGTTGCTGAAAGAGCGTTAGAGGCAAAAATTGAAACAGTTGTTTTTGACAGAAGTGGTTACCTTTACCACGGAAGAGTTAAAGCACTAGCAGAAGCTGCTCGTACAGCTGGGCTAAAATTCTAGGAGGTAGACTTATGGAAAACAATAACAACGCAAACAAATCAAACAAACCACAATCAAATTATCAAAACAAACAAAATAGAAAACCACGTAGACCTCGTCGTAAAAGAGAACCTAAATTATACGAAGAGAGAGTAGTTAATATTAACCGTGTTACAAAAGTAGTTAAAGGTGGACGTCGTTTCCGTTTCTCTGCTTTAGTAGTAATCGGTGACAAAAAAGGTAAAGTTGGATTTGGTACAGGTAAAGCACAAGAAGTACCAGATGCAATCAAAAAAGCAATTGAAGATGCAAAACGTAATTTAGTACAAGTACCTATGTACAACAAAACAATCCCACATGAAATCACAGGACGTTTTGGAGCTGGTGAAGTATTCTTAAAACCTGCAGTATCAGGGACAGGAATCATCGCTGGTGGACCAGTTCGTGCCGTTGTTGAATTAGCAGGATATGAAGATATTTTAAGTAAATCTTTAGGATCTGCAACTCCAATCAACATCATCCGTGCAACTTTCGATGCAATTGACAACTTAAGAACTGCTGAACAAATAGCCGAAACTCGCGGAAAAACTGTAGAGGAGATCTTAAACTAATGAAACAATTAGAAATTAAATTAGTAAGAAGCACAATAGCTGGGAACCCAAAACAAAAGAAAACTGCAATTGCATTAGGATTAACTAAATTACAAAAAACAGTAGTAAAATCTGATACGCCTACTATAAGAGGAATGGTTAACGTTATTGCTCACTTAGTAGAAGTAAAAGAAGTGTAGGAGGAATTGATATGAATTTATCAAATTTAAAACCAACTCCGGGTTCTACACATGCTAAAAAGAGACTAGGACGCGGTACAGGTACCGGGACTGGTAAAACAGCAGGTAAAGGAACTAAAGGACAAAATTCAAGAAGTGGTGGAGGTACTCGCCCAGGTTTCGAGGGTGGACAAACTCCATGGTTCAAACGTATTCCTAAAAGAGGATTTACAAATCACTTCCGTAAAGAATATGCAACAGTTAATGTAAGTGAATTAAATAGATACGCTGAAGGAACTGTAGTAACCAAAGAATTATTATTACAAGATAGACTAATTCGTAAAGAGTTAAGTGGATTAAAAGTCTTAGGTGATGGTGAATTAACAGTTAAACTAACAGTTAAAGCTGACAAATTTACTAAATCAGCTATGGAAAAAATCCAAGCTGCTGGTGGAAGCGCAGAGGTGAACTAGTATGGACAATATAGTTGCAGTATTTAAAAGCAGAGACGTTATGAAGAAAATACTTTTCACATTATTTGCATTTCTAGTATACAAAGCAGCAACTTATATTCATATCCCACTTATCAATCCTGAAATAATCGGCTCATTTTTTGATCAAGCTGATTCAGGTGTACTAGGTATCGCCAATGCCTTTACAGGGAACGCCCTTAAAAACTATTCTATTATAGCATTAGGGATCGGTCCTTATATTACTGCTTCTATCGTTATTCAATTATTACAAATGGATATTATTCCAGTACTAAAAGAATGGCAAGAAGAAGGGGAAACTGGTAAACAAAAAATCAACCAATTGACAAGATATTTAGCAATCGGATTAGCATTTATTCAAGCATTAGCTATGACATATGGTTTCCGATTAACAGGAAATAGTATCTTTGATATCGGTGTTGAAAATGTAACATTTGTAACATATACATTCTTAGCGATTTTAATGACTGCTGGTACAGCATTCTTATTATGGTTAAGTGATCAAATTACAATGCACGGAATTGGAAATGGAACTTCTATGATTATCGTTGCTGGTATCGTATCTGGATTCCCAAGTATGATTACAAGCTTAATAGAAGAATTCGTAACACCTGAGGGTATTACCTTAGCAGGAGAAGGAGTATTTGCTTTAGTTATGGTAATTTACATAGCGGTAATCTTCTTTGTAACAGTAATGCAAGCAAGTGTACGAAAGGTTCCTATTCAATATTCAAATCGTCCAGCAGGAGCGAAGTTCCAAGGTAGAAATGAATCAAACATTCCTATCAAGATCAACTCAGCTGGTGTAATCCCTGTAATCTTTGCAGTAACAATTCTAAGTATTCCATTAACAGTGATGAACTTCATTCCTGATTTAGCATCATCTGGATTTGGACAATTTATGAAGGAATTATTTACATACCAAAGACCATTAGGATATTCAGTATATGTAATACTAATCTTCGTATTTGCATTCTTCTACAGTTTTGTACAAATCAATCCTGAGAAAATCGCGAAGAATTTACAAAACCAAAATGCCTACATCCCAGGTGTACGCCCAGGTGTAGAAACAGAAAACTATATTTCTAGAACACTATTTAAAGTAACAGTTATCGGTGCAACTTATTTAGTATTAATCGCTTCATTACCTATCTTTGCTAGTATGATCTTCGGATTACCAGCATATGTACAAGTTGGTGGAACATCATTACTAATCGTTGTAGGTGTGGCTATTGAAACTACTAAACAAATAAAAACACAGACGCAAGAACAAAACTATTCTGGTTTCATTAAATAAGGAGACACCATTGAAAATACTTGTAATGGGTCCTCCTGGAGCTGGGAAGGGTAGTCAAGCATCACGTATAATTGAGAAATATGAAATGCCTAGTATTTCTACTGGGCAAATGTTCAGAGACGCTTACAATGCCGGTGAACCAATCGGTATTGAAGCAATGAAATTTATTAAAAATGGGAACCTCGTTAGTGATCAAATTACGAATAATATCGTAAGTTTAAGATTGCATAAGGAAGATACTACTACTAGTTTCTTACTAGATGGTTACCCTCGTACTGTAGCGCAAGCTACAGCTTTAGATAAGATGTTAGATGGTATGGGGTCTAAACTAGACGCAGTAATCAATATCTTATCATCACACGATGTTTTATTTGAACGTATGGAACAACGTAGGGTTTGTAAAAAATGTGGAACAACATATCACTTAAGATTTAAACAACCTTTAGCTGAAGGACTGTGTGACAAATGTGGAGGAGATTTATACCAACGCGAAGATGATACACATGAATCAGTGAAACGTCGTTTAGAAATCTATGAAACAAAAACAAAGCCGTTATTAGATTACTATAGTGAGAAGGGAATTTTATATCACGTAAATGGAATGCAAGCTTTTGATAAAGTAACAGATGACATTTTCTTGGTATTAGATGACTTAAAATGATTACTATTAAATCAGAACGCGAAATCTTATTGATGAAGGAAGCGGGGCGTATTGTTGCCCTCGCTCATCAAGAGGTAAAAAAACACATTAAACCCGGCGTAACAACGTTTGAACTAGATCAAATTGTTGAAAAAGTTATTAGAGATCATGACGCTACCCCTTCGTTTAAAGGGTACGGTGGATTTCCTGGAAGTGCATGCACGAGTGTAAATGAACAAGTTGTTCATGGTATTCCTAGTAAAAGAGTCAAATTAAAATCTGGTGATATGATCAGTGTTGATATTGGCGCAAAATACAAAGGATATCATGGAGATAGTGCTTGGTCATATGAAGTCGGCGAAGTATCAGAGGAAGTCTCTAAACTAATGCAAGTAACAAAAGAATCACTCTTTGAAGGTTTAAAATACGCCAAAGCTGGGAACCGACTTACTGATATCTCACACGCAATTCAAACTTACGCAGAAAGTTTTGGATACAGTGTGGTTAGAGAGTTTGTAGGGCACGGACTAGGAAAACAACTTCATGAAGATCCACAAATCCCTAACTATGGTTTACCGGGAAGAGGTCCAATTCTAAAAAAAGGTATGACCTTAGCAATTGAACCAATGATAAACTTGGGTCGAAAAGAAGTTAAAGTATTAAAAGACAATTGGACTGCAGTGACAATTGACAAAAAACCGAGTGCACATTATGAACACTCAATATTAATTACAGATGATGAACCTATCATCTTAACTACAGTCTAAAAGGAGGAATCTTAATGGCTAAAGAAGATAAATTAGAATTAGAAGGTAAAGTTGTTGAAGCCTTACCAAATACAGAATTCATCGTTGAACTAGCAAACGGACATCGAATAAAGGCTCACGTTTCTGGTAAAATCCGTATGTATTACATTCGCATTCTACCAGGTGATAGAGTAACGGTAGAATTATCGCCATATGACTTAACACGTGGGCGAATTACATATCGTCATAAATAGAAAAACATCTCCAGAGGAGGAAATTAAAAATGAAAGTAAGACCAAGTGTAAAAAAGATTTGTGATAAATGCAAAATTATCAAACGTAAAGGTAAAGTTATGGTAATTTGCGAGAATCCAAGACACAAACAAAGACAAGGTTAATAGGAGGAACTTATGGCACGTATATCAGGTGTAGATATCCCAAGAGATAAACGCGTTGTTATAGCATTAACATACGTATTCGGGATCGGAAAATCTACTGCTCAAGAAGTATTAACAGCTGCAGAAGTTTCTGAAGATACAAGAGTTAAAGACCTAACTGAAGACGAATTAGGTCGTATCAGAACAGAAGTAGCGAAAATTAAAACTGAAGGTGACTTACGAAGAGAAGTTGCTTTAAACATTAAAAGATTACAAGAAATCGGAAGTTACAGAGGAATGCGCCACAGAAAAGGATTACCTACTCGTGGACAAAATACGAGAAATAACGCTCGTACACGTAAAGGTCCTCGTAGAACTGTAGCTAACAAGAAAAAATAATTAGGAGGAAATAGAAATGGCACAAAAAAGAAGAACAAAACGTAAAGTGCGTAAAAATATTCCTTCAGGAGTAGCGCATATCCATTCAACTTTTAACAACACGATTATTACAGTTACTGACCCTAACGGGAATGCTATTGCTTGGAGCAGTGCAGGAGCTTTAGGATACAAAGGTAGCCGTAAATCAACACCATTCGCAGCACAATTAGCTTCTGAAGCATGTGCGAAAAGCGCAATGGAACACGGAGTACAAAAAGTAGAAGTTTCAGTAAAAGGTCCAGGACCTGGACGTGAAGCAGCAATTAGAGCATTACAAACTGCTGGATTAGAAATTACAGCTATTAAAGACGTAACACCTATTCCACATAACGGATGTCGTCCACCAAAACGACCACATAAATAGGAAATAAGGGAGGTTGTTCATTTGAAAGATTTAAAATTCGAGAAACCAAGTACCGAAATTGAAGTGATCAATGAAGAAAATACATACGGGAAATTTGTTATCTCACCATTAGAAAGAGGATACGGAATTACAATGGGTAATAGCTTACGTAGAATCTTACTATCAAGTTTACCAGGTGCTGCAATCATCAACTGTGAAATCGATGGAGTTCAACATGAATTCTCAAGTATTGATGGAGTTGAAGAAGATGTAACAAGCATCGTACTAAACTTAAAAAATGTCGTATTAGACATTGATAACGATGACTCAAATGTAGAAAAACGTTTAGAAATCTATGTCGAAGGACCTCATGTTGTTACAGCAAAAGACATTATTTGTGATAATGAAGTATCAGTTATTAATGAAGATCAATACATCTGTACAGTAAACGAAGGAAAATTCCGTATGATCATGACTGCTAGACGCGGTATCGGTTATATGAATGCAGATCAAAACAAAGAATATATCAACCGTTCTCAAATTGGAATTATCCCAGTCGATAGTATTTACACACCAGTTAAACGTGTAAACTACGATGTATCACCAGCTTCAAGTGGTCACGCTAACCAAGACAAATTAACATTAGAAATTTGGACTAATGGAAGTGTAAACCCACAAAAAGCTATCTCAATCGCTTCAAAAATGATGATTGAACATTTAGAAGTAATGGTAGAACTAAGCGAAAAAGTTAAAGAAGAAGAATATATGATTGAAAGAGAAGATGAACAAAATTCTCAAATCTTAGAAATGCAAATAGAAGACTTAGACTTGTCAGTAAGAAGTTATAACTGTTTAAAACGTGCTGGTATCAATACTGTTGAAGAGTTAACTCAGAAATCAGAAGAAGATATGATGAAAGTACGTAACTTAGGTAAGAAATCACTTAAGGAAGTTAAACAAAAACTTGATGAACTTGGTCTTGGACTTGCAAGACATTAATAGGAGGTAATTTACATGGCAGGATACAGTAAATTGAACCGTAGAAGTGACCAACGAAAAGCAATGTTACGTGACTTAGTTACACAACTAATCATTCACGAAAGAATCACAACTACTGAAACTAAAGCAAAAGAATTACAACGCCTAGCTGATAAAATGGTTACACTAGGTAAAAAAGATACATTAGCATCAAGAAGACAAGCAGCTCAAACTGTACGTTTCTTAGACGCTGGTGAAGGTAAAAACGCAGTTCAAAAGTTATTCAGTGACATCGCACCTCGTTTCAAAGACAGAGACGGTGGATACACTAGAGTATTAAAACTTGGGCCAAGACGTGGAGATGCAACTCCTATGGCTATCATTGAATTCGTTGAATAATTATTTATATTAAAGAGACTTCGGTCTCTTTTTTAATTTAAAAACTTAACTTATTATTAACTCGTAAGTCTATTGCTTTCACTAATCACATGTAATGTGATAGAATTGAATCAAACCGTAGAAACGGAGGTGAAAATCATGAAAATATCTATATTCCTTAGACGTCTATTTATGGCCGTGCTTGTACTTGCAATCACAGGGTCTTTTGTTGGTATGTCATATGCATACTTTGATACATTGCAAGATGGAGTAAATGAGAATATTACACTTGGTGAGTGGCGAGATGTTTGTCCAAACTTAATTACTACACCACAAGAATTTTATGATTTTGCGACCTCAGCTACAAGTAACACAACTGATGTCTATTGTTTAGATAATGATATTGATTTTAGTGGATTTACATGGATTCATATAAGTTCATATAATACCAATCAGTTTCAAGGAACATTTAATGGTCAAGGGTATACTTTGAGTAATATCACTATGACATCGACTGATACAGCAACAAAATTTATGAGTCTCTTTTCAAGAATGAATGGGGGTACCATTGAAAATGTTACTATTGATAACTTCAACATGGGATTCACAACTTCGTTCCATAATTCGACGACATATCAATCTGCAATTTTTGCAGCTGAAGTGACAGGTGTTGGAAACACTTTTGAGAATATTACCATAAATAACTCAGAAGTTATCGCGAATTCACTACCTGGAGCCGGTGGCTTAATTGGACAAGCAGAAGCTGATGCCAATATAGTAATTAGGAATATAAAAGTTAGAGATTTAACAGTGTTGAATGATTCAAAACGAGCTGGTGGATTAATATCAAGAGCAATTAAAGGAACTGGAACTATTACAATTGAAGATGTCGATTTCATTGGTAATGTCGCAACAAATAATGCCACGTCAAATACTGGTGGTATAGTTGGGACTGTTCAAAATATGACAATGAGTTTCACAAGAATACTGGTGGAGTATACATCATCAGGCACTGTGAATCTGTCGGATGGGTCAATTTCATATACATCAAGTAAGTACGTTGGTGGATTTATTGGAAATACCCAAACATCATCAGTTCTATCTTTTGACGATACTTTCTTTACAGGAGAACTCCAAACAACATACACAAATCTTGGTTCATTGATTGGTAGAAGAAAATCTAGTTCAACAGTATTGGATAGTTTCTACTCAAATGCATTATTTGGAACTTCGAATACTCCAAGTACCTCAACAGGAGTGCTAAACGCAACTGTAGTAAACGCAACATCAATGCCAAGCACTACCTGGTGGAACAATTTTAAACTTGATTTCGATAGTGTAAATAACCTGTGGGCTCAAGACGCTTCAGGTAGATTGTACTTAGTAAGATAATAAAACAAGCTCATCTAGCTTGTTTTTTTTTCTTGACTCTAACACTATGGTAGAGAATATAATAGAAATAGAGGTGGTAACAATGAAACACGAATGGCGAAAAAAAGAAAAAGATCTATATATTCCAAAAACGAGACCTTCAATAATTGATGTTCCTCAAATGAACTTCATTACCATAACTGGTGAAGGAAATCCCAATAGTGAAACATTTAGCAATCACATTCAAGCGTTATATACCATAGCATATACCATAAAAATGTCCTTAAAGAAGGATAAGGGTGTGGAAGGGTATATTGACTACACTGTTTATCCACTTGAAGGACAATGGGACTTAAATACCGAAGGAAAGAAACATTACAAAGAGGGTGTAGAAGTAAAGGAACTTAAAAGTTTCATGAAGTACACACTGATGATTAGACAGCCTGATTTTATTACACAAGATGTATTCAATAAATATAAAGAAATAGCATACAATAAGAAGAAAACAGAATACATTAATCAGGTAAGGTATGAACGCATAGAAGAAGGCAGAGTGTGTCAAATGCTGCATAAAGGTTCATATGATAGTGAAGTAGAATCTTTCGAGTTGATGGAAGAATACATAAAAGAAATAGGTTTAAAAAGACAATCAAAACAACACAAGGAAATCTACATATCAAATCCTAATAAAGATGATCCATCAAAACAAAAAACTGTACTTAGATTTAAAGTACAGTAAATAGTTAGTTTAGAAATTACAAAAATAAACAAAAGAAAAGCTAGTTCAATTAATTTGAACTAGCTTTTTTTGAATAGTGCTTCTCTTAATCCAACTTCTTCTTTACGGTATATCCGAATGAGATTCCTCCGATGTTTATAAATTGAAAGTACTGCAAAAACAAACAATAATGAAACACTTATTTTACTGAAATTTGTAAAGAACATTCCTGCGGGTATTAGGGTTACAGCCAGTACAGTAGGTACCACTATGTAATCACTAATAATTAATACCACAAAGAATAAGACAAATAATACAGCTGCAACTATAGGAAATAACGCAAAGCATACTCCTCCAAATGTCGCAGTACCTTTACCGCCTTTAAATCCCATATGTAAAGGGAAGATGTGTCCTATTATCGCACTAACGCCTGCTAGCACCCATAGGATATCGTTTTCCGGAAAAAGTAGTCTTACTACTAACACAGGAACCAAACCTTTTAAGATGTCAAATATAGCTACTAGAACACCATATTTTAATCCAAGTGTCATCGCGACATTACTTGTTCCAGCATTTTTACTGTTTACTTCTCTAATATCAATCTTTTTCAGATGTTTTGTGATTAGGTGTGCAGGGTTAATTATCCCTACCATATAAGATAAAACGATTATTGCAAAATACTCCATAAAAAAATCACCTCGATGTGTATTACCTAAATTATACTAAACTATTAAGATAATTAAAGAAAAAAACAATTAAATATCTCTTATGAGAAACTTGTATCATATGCCTAAATATATTTAGTGCTTTTTTTAATCCTATTTGTTATAATCTATATGTTAAACGGAGTTGATAAAATGAACATCATAGAAATAAAAGATTTATCATTCGGATATCTTGATGATAAACCGGTTCTAAAGGATGTAAACCTAAGTATTGAAAAAGGATCTTGGGTAAGTGTTTTAGGACATAATGGAAGCGGTAAATCTACGTTATCTAAGTTAATCATTGGCTTACTAAAGGCGGACAAAGGGGATATCATTGTAGATGGTATTACACTTACAGAAGAGACAGTCCACGAAGTAAGGAGAAAAATCGGTATTGTATTCCAAAACCCAGACAATCAGTTTGTTGGGGTTACAGTTGAAGATGATATCGCTTTTGGTATGGAAAACCTATGTTTTGAACGAGAAGAAATGTTAAAACGAATTGAAGAGTATTCTCAAAAAGTAAATATGAATGAATACTTAAGAAAGGAACCTCATAACCTTTCTGGAGGACAAAAACAACGTGTCGCAATAGCAGGTATTCTTGCAATGAACACAGATATCATTATCTTTGATGAGGCAACAAGCATGTTAGATCCAAAAGGACGAGACAACATAATGGAAATGATCAAAGAAATAAATGATAGTGGTGTTACTGTAATCTCAATTACTCATGATATGAAAGAAGCGGTACATAGCGATAAAATAATTGTATTAAAGGATGGAGAAGTTCTCGCATCTGGAAATACTAAAGATATTCTAAATGATAAAGAAACTTTAAACTCAAGCAACCTTGAACTACTATTACCATTAAAACTACTATATAAACTCAATGAATCAAACACAAATCATAAAGAACTGAAGGATTTATTATGGCAATTAAGTTTGAACAAGTAAATTACGCATATATCGGTATAGACGGTAGTAGTTATAATGCAATACAAAATATCAATTTAGAAATCAAGGATACTCATGAGTTTATTACATTAATTGGTGAAACTGGAAGTGGAAAAAGCACATTAGTACAACATATGAATGCTTTAGTTGAACCAACAAGTGGAACTGTAAGTATATATGGTATAAAAATATATAAAAACGTACGCAAAAAAAATAAAAATATCAAGTTAAACCCATTAAGAGAAAAAGTGGGACTCGTTTTCCAATTCCCTGAGTATCAGTTATTCGAGGAAACGGTGTTAAAGGATATTGTTTTTGGACCAATGAATTTTGGTGTTTCTAGAGCAGAAGCAGAGGAACGTGCAAGGAAATCTATTCTACAAGTAGGACTTGATGAGTCTTATTTAGAACGTTCTCCATTTAATCTATCTGGAGGAGAGAAAAAACGAGTAAGTATCGCAGGAATTCTTGCGATGGAACCAGATATTTTAGTATTAGATGAACCAACAAGTGGCCTTGATCCAAAAGGACGAGACGATTTATTAGAACTATTCACATCAATTCATGAGGAGTTAAATAAAACAGTCATAATAATCACTCATGATATGAACACAGTATATAAATATGCATCAAGAGTATTGGTTATGAAAAAAGGTGAACTACAGTTTGATGGGTCTCCATTAGATTTGTTTACCAAGCAAGATCTAGAGCAATGGAACTTAGATCTTCCAGAAATTCTAGAATTAACAAAACAACTTGAATCTAATTTAAAGATAACATTCCCCACATTACCTCGTACAATTGATGATTTATACGAGAGAGTGAAGGAGGTATTGTCATGAAGAATATAGTGATTGGACAATACGTTCCAGGAAACAGTTTTCTATATAAAATGGATCCACGAAGTAAAATAATTGCCTTAGTTTTATTGATGATTTCCACATTTATACTACAAGATGTATTGCATATCGGAATTATGTTGTCTTTAGTATTAGTACTTCTAAAGTTTGGAGGTATTCCAGTAGGGAGAATCGCCAAAGGATTACGACCAATAATGGTACTGATTATTTTCACTTTTACTTTCCAAGTGCTTTTTGTTAAAACAGGAACTTTACTCTATGATAGAGTCCTAGATGTAACAATGTACAATGCACCAATATTAATCGCCTTAGTTTTTGGATACTTTTTCACAAAAAAATATGTGAAATTTAAGATCTTATACTTTGCATTACTAGTTGCAGCGATTATTTCAACAATGATTTATATCACACCTGGTAACCTACTATTTAATATGAGTTTGATGGTGTACACAGATGGAGTTAGTGGAGCGTTCTTCATAATGATACGACTAGTCATCATTGTAACTCTATCTACAATCCTAACCTTAACTACGAAACCAACTGATTTAACACTGGGGTTAGAACAGTTATTAAAACCATTAAGTATTATAAGAATTAATTCAGAGGAAATAGCTCTAATAATCTCAATAGCATTACGTTATATTCCAACTCTTCTTGATGAAGCAAACAAAATTATGTTGGCACAAGCAAGTCGAGGAGTTGATTTTACAGAAGGTAAAGTTAAGGACAAAGTAATGCAAGTCATAAGTTTACTTGTTCCAATGTTCATCATTAGTTTTAAACGAAGTGATGACCTTGCAAACGCAATGGAAGCAAGAAACTTCATCCCAGGACATAAACGAACAAGACTCCATGTTTTATCATGGAGAAGTATGGATACATTTGTGATAATTGTTTCGATTCTTTTTATAGCTGGTTCAATTGTCATGGTAACAGTTGTATGATAGAAATCATTAATGAGTATTATCAGGCCTGGGAAGCAAAGGATTATAATCGATTATCTAAGGTTTTGCACAAGGATTTATATGGAATACGAAATTATGAGGAAAGACTGTTCTTTAACATAGAAGAAGTTCAAGAGTATTTACCAAGTAACAACGTTGATACTGTGAAAGTGGAATCATTCAAGTTGAATAATGGAACATGCAATTTAGAACTTACAATCAACAACACACCAGTGTTAGCCAAAATTACAATCAAAGATGAAAGAATATATAAAGTCTACGAGATTATAAAAACAGACAATCGAAGAATAAAATGCATCTGCTCTTACGACGGAAGTCCATATAGTGGTTATCAAAAACAACAAAACGCTACAACAATCCAAGGTGAAATTGAAGGTGCTTTACAAAAAATCTTCAAACAAGAGTTTGTTATACATTCAAGTGGTAGAACAGATAAAGGTGTACACGCATTAAACCAAGTCTTCCATTTTGATATTAACTCTACAATAAAAGTAGAGAACATAAAGAGAGTATTGAACTCCTATTTACCAGATTCAATTTACATAAAAACAGTAGAGGAAGTCGATTTTACATATCATAGTAGATATGATGTCTCTGTCAAAGTCTATCAGTATATTATTAATCTAGATGAGTATAATCCAGTACAAAGAAATTATGAATGGACTGTTGAAAAACTAAACGTAGGACTATTGAACGACGAATTAAAGTCAATTATCGGGACACACGATTTCGCCTCGTTTACAAAAACAACAGACCAAGACACTTTGAGAACTATCTACAATGCAACAACATTTATCAAGGACAATCACCTCCATATTACAATTGAAGGAAATGGGTTCTTGCGCTATATGGTTCGAAATATTGTTGGGGCACTTGTTTCAATAAATAAAGGAAAGTTAAAGCACAGTATAGATGAGTTGTTAGAACTCAAAAACGTAAATATAATTAAAGATATAGCACCCGCTTGTGGGTTATATCTATACAAAGTGAAATATTAGAAGGGTGGAAATGTTATGAATGGGGAAAATATGAGTGACTTAGAATTTTATAATCAAGAACTAGAGGAACAAGTCGAATTAAAGAAGGTTTATAATCAGATGTTAACTTTAATAAACATAGATATTTTGAAACAGACAAACATCGCGACATTAGATGGGTTTGAGAAGTCTACAACACTAATTGGTAACACTCTATACGATATGTACTATAATGAACAACAAAATCAGTATCTTCTGCTTGATAAGTTCCCGAAAAAACATGATTGTAAAGTCACGAATAACAAGGGGTATTTATTAGACTACTCTAATAAGGATTTAATTGAGAGTCTAGTAGAAAAATGCAGGTATCTCGAACAGTCTCACGTTGAAGGAGTAACTACGAATAATTACACAGGTCTAGGTGCAATCATAATGGTATTTTCAATTGTTGTGGGTCTACTTTCTGGCGAGGCTGCGATAATTGTAATACCTTCAGGTATACTTGTCTCGGCTATCTTTTTTGGAATTGGTAGAATTTTGAGAGAAATTGAGTTATTAAAGCAAAAGAAGTAAAAGGAGTATCCATTAAGATACTCTTTTTTAATTCTAGAAAGCTCTTTTGGTATGGCGAGTGAATGTTCACACTAAATTCTTTTCTAGGCTTCTAAAAAAATGGAGTTTATAGTAGAATAAATATAACAAAGCTATGTGGGAGAAAATAATAGCGATTTGTTCGCTTTTTATTTACTTTGAGGAGGTATAGGTATGGATATAGTTAATGCGGTATGTACATCATGTGGAAACAATCTTGATGTTACCGAAGATACAAACGCAGTAACGTGCGAGTATTGTGGTAATACTTTTTTACTTGCGAATGGGATTGATTTCGCACTAAAGAGTGAAACTGAGATTGGAAGCATTGGAAAACTTCGAAATAACCTTAAGCGAAGTGTCTTAGCTGACGATCATAAAAATATCCTTGCTTTCTCTAAAGAAATATTACGACTAATTCCAAAAGACGCCTTAGCAAACTACTTTTTTGCATATGCGAATTACTCTTTTGGATCAAGAAGATACCTCTTCGATTTTTATGATCAAACTGTTCAGATAAAGAATGAGTATAATACAATTATCGATCATATTATTGAGTTTAGTGATGTACGCGATAAAAGTTTAATCGAGAACTTTATCGCAAGGCATAATCCAGACAAATTGGAAGGATATCGGGATAGATATAGTAGAAAGCTTGTTGACGAGGAAAACTACTCTTCAATTCCACGTGATATATTTATCTCATTTCGTTCAACTGAAATTGAAGTTGCAAACGAGGTTTTAGAAACACTTGAAAAGGATGGTAGCACATGTTGGATATCATCAAGGAACTTACGTCCTAATGATAATGAAAATTATTGGACAAATATTGAGGATGCGATTACAAAATCAAGGATATTCATAGTAGTTTCTTCTAATGAAGCTATGATTTCAAGAGATGTAAAAAAAGAGCTTGATATCGCGAGTAAGTTGAACAAAAAACGGATAGAATTCAAGGTTGATACTTCTAGACATACCTCAACATTTAAGTATTTCTTTGATGGAATTAAATGGATTGATGCGACTGAAAATAAGGAAGACGCTTTAATTGAACTTAAACGCAGAGTGTATACAATGTTAACAGATACAACAACACACGATTCTAAACCACAAAACAAACAAGCTCCTAATGATTCAGATTCTAGTGATTTTATCAGGAAGATGAATCGTTCAAAAGTGGAGTTGATGGGGTACAATTATAAAGATGCAGCCAACTCAATCAAAGACGCTCTAGGAATCAATCCTGAAAGTAGTGATGCTTGGTGGTTGTTGTTTTTGGCAGAGAACAACTTTGTTTCGACTGAAACATTTAACGAGTACATATCAAAGAAGCAAACATTGTCAAAAATGGCTGATTTATATAATAAAGTTGCCTATAAGCAATACGGGAAACTAGCCCCTTTAGATTATTCAGGTGAAGCATTAAATACAAAGAAATTTGAGAAATTCCTTTATGATCAAGTAGTGGAGTATATCAATAAACCAAATTTACCAGAGAAATCAAAAAGAGATTATTTACATTCGTATTTACCAAACCATATATTAACATTGTGGGCTGACAATATACTACGTAAAGGACTTAATACTGATATTGAAGTAAATACTCTTATTGATAATCCATCTAGAATCAAAGAACTAGAAAATGTGTTTGATGATTTTGAGGATTTAAAAGCACATCCATTGTATCATAAATCTCATATCAAAGAGTATGCAGATCGTTTTTTAAAAAACTATGAGATGGTCCTTAAAAAACGAGAAGCGAATCTTAATGAACTAAAAGATTTAACAGATAAGTTATATGATGATTTAGACTCTTTGCTTGAGAAAAAGAAATTCAGCAAAGCGCAGGATAAAGCTCAAGAGTTGTTTTACTTAGATAATACAAGTGTGGATAAATATATGTATCTATTACTAACAAAGGTGAAGGCTAGAAGTACAGTAGATCTTTATGACGCACTACTAAAAACTAGGAAATTAGACCGCAAAAGAATTATGGAATCCATTATATTTGAACGCTTATATCGAAGTGAAAAGTACACAAATTTGATTGATGATGTCATCCTTCATATTAACTACAAAAAGATAAAGAGAAACAAACGAATCTCAATTAAGTTGAGAGGTGAAGACAATGAAATGTAATGAATGTTTTAAGGAACTGAACGAGATGACATTGTACTGTGATAGATGTGGAGCTCAAGTATCAAAAGAGAAAATAAAGCTCAACTTCGCAGTTATTGAGAAAACCGTTATTCCATTACAGATTGAATCGGAGTATAAAATTGATCAAGTAGAGGAAATTAAAAAAGCGTATTTTTTATCCAATATAAAAAGTGATTTCAAAGGATTTAAAAGAAGATACATCGAGCAGTATATCGACTACGTATTATTGCGCGTGTATTATGAAAAGAATAAAGTATTATTAACAACAAACGATTATGACAAAGAGCGCGCTCTAGCATTATTAGAGACTTTTGAAAATCGTAAACCACATCCAATTGTGTTAGAGATATTGAAAGAGGAGTACGGAGATGACTATGAGAACAAAGTGATACCAAAAAGTATTACGGATAAGATTGAAAGCATCTACTGCACTAATTTTAGTTTACGTCTATTAAGTCCATCAAGATTCCTAACAAGAATTTTAATTACAACTTTTTTTGGTGTGATTAAAATGGCTGTTGTTCTAGGTCTTGTTGGTGCGATGTTGTACATAGGATTACCTATGATTATGCCTGGATTTGATTTACTTAGTATACTTCAAGGAAATCAATATGTGTACCTTATAATAGGTTGCATATTGTTGATTCTAGGGTATATATCAAGTAGGAAAGAACGTTTCTATTATCCTTTTGAGGATATTGTTAATAGTAATTCAACTTTCAAAAGACATATTAAAAACACAATAAAGAAACGTAGTAAAACACTACGTTATCGTATAAAAAAAGATGGCAAAAAGAAGAAGTGATTCTTAGTCAAGTCCAAAAAAAATGAGGTGAAAATTGTGTTAGAGTATAAGAATTTGGTTTTTAATGAAGAGGCAATTCTAAACCTTTATTTAACGAATAAGTGGTATGCATATACTAATGATAAACCATCGTTATTTCAGGGGATTAAAAACTCTTTAGATTGTATCGGTGTATATGACAAAGACCTATTGGTGGGACTTATTCGAACAATAGGAGATGCAAAGACAATTGTTTACATTCAAGATATATTAGTATTACCAGAGTATCAACGAAGAGGTATTGGAACAAAACTTCTCAAAGGTATTATAGAAAAATATAAATCGGTTAGACAAATATCTTTAGCAACAGACGATACAGAGAAAACAAAGCAATTTTATGCGTCAGTTGGAATGGTTCCTTATAATAGTATTGGATGTTTAGGTTTTACAGTTAAAAAATAAAAACGACTCTTAGAGTCGTGGTTTTTTTTTTGTGTGTATTTTTTTTTAAAAAAAAAAAATTTAATTTTTGAAAAATAAAAAAAAAAAATATAAGGAAAAAAAAGAAAAAAAAAGA